>JAGVDM010000004.1 GCA_020058765.1 Candidatus Peribacterales bacterium
ACGTCTGTTGAGTTTGTCACGCCCTAAGTCTGTATATGCCAAGGAGTCTTTTCTCCTCGAAGGCAGACCGTACGAATTAGGCCACGTGTATGTTGGCTGGGGAGGAGGGATTCGAACCCCCGAATGCCTGCTCCAGAGGCAGGTGCCTTACCACTTGGCGACTCCCCAATGCCGGGATATCCTAGCAACCCGGAAGGGCGCAGGACAATTCGTTCTTGGGGAAATTCAGGATTACTCCTGTTCTTCCTCTGGCGCGATGACCTTCATACTTCCGCTTGTCGCCCGCATTTCCTTGCGGATCTTGTTACGGAGCGTATCCAAGCAAATATTCCTTGGGCGGCCGTGAGGCACTTCGGTCATGCAGCGCAGCTGCTCTACTTTGAAGTCGTTCAGGTATGAGCGGCGAGCGGTGTTGTGATCCTCCGCAGGTGTAAATTCTTTGTACGTCTTGCGCTCAGCAGCACGGCGGCGGTTGTCCAACGTGCGCTGGGTTTGCAAACGATCACGCATGCGCCCCTGGCTCCAGTCCTGCTGATCATAGAGGTCATACGCCCCTGTTGGCTTACTCTTACCGCCCGTCACTTTGGTGCGTGCGAGTTGGCGCAGTTTGCAGCGTTCGTAATCTTTGGTGTCCTCACGCTCGCATACGCGCAGCAGCTCCTGTTGCTGGCCAGGCGTGAGCGATTTCTCCACGGCGTTGATCTCCGTGGTGCTTACTTGATTCAAATAGAGAGCGACGATGGTGGATCCTGCGATGAGTTCGAGCATAGTGGTCTCTATTCTCTCCATATCTGCTCGCATAGCAAGTGCATTGAATGCATGCAGGTGATTGCGCTCACACTTTGCAGGGATTAGATTGCATGTATGCAATACGAAATCATTCAGCGACCGAGCTACAGCGCGCTGCGTTGTGTGCTTAACAAAGACGAGGAAATCCACGCCGAATCGGGCGCCATGCTTGCCATGGATGCCACGGCACACATTACGGGCACTATGAAAGGTGGCCTATTCCAAGCGCTCAAGCGCACAGTGCTCACAAGTGAGAGCTTCTTTGTCACTACTATTACCGCGCAGTCCAATGAGAGCGAAGTGTATTTGGCTCCGCGCGCCACTGGCGATTTGGAATCCATTGAGCTCAAAGGTGATGAATACATTGTGCAGGGCGGTTCCTTCCTGGCCGCAGAGCCGGGTATAGAGACCGACGCCAAGTTCACAGGCTGGAAAGGGTTTGTAAGCGGCGAGGGCATCTTCATGATCAAGGCGCGCGGTACTGGCACCATGTTCGTTTCCAGCTTTGGCGGCATCGTGCACAAGCAGATCAAAAAAGGAGAGCGCTTCATTGTGGATAACGGCCACATTGTCGCGTTCCCCAGTTCCATGACCTACGAGATCCGCCGGGTGGGGAAGGGGATTGCCGATATGGTCACCACGGGCGAAGGTCTTTCGGTGGAGTTCGAAGGGCCGGGCACGATCCTCATGCAAACACGTAACCTACGAACGTTTGCAGAAACGCTCAATCCCTTCCTCCGTGCGCCACATCGCAGCCAGGGGAGTGGGTTCCTAGGGCAGATCTTCGGCGGGTAATCGCTTACTGCTGAATCACGCAGCGCCGGATGACATCCTCTGCTGCCTTGCGGTCCTTCCAGCCGGCGATTTCCACTTTCTTGCCTTCGAGCTCTTTATAGACCTGGAAGAAGTGTGCGATCTCGTTGAGGATCGGCTGCTGGATATCCGTCACTTCGCGCATGGTATCGAAGCGCACATCGTGCACGGGCACACAGAGCAATTTGTCGTCTGGTGCGCCGCCGTCGATCATTTCGAGCATGCCAATTGGTCGCGCTTCTATGAGTGTGCCGGGGTAGGTTGCATGCGTAACAAGCACGAGCGCATCGAGCGGGTCTCCATCTTCCGCAAGCGTACCGGGCACAAAGCCGTAATCACCCGGGTAGTGCAAAGGTGAAAAGAGAACGCGATCAAGCTTGAGGATGCCGAGCTCATGGTCGAACTCGTATTTGTTCTGCGATCCTTTGGGGATTTCCACAAGCACGTGGATGCGCTCAGGCACCTGCGGGCCGGGGGTGAGAGTATGGAATGGTGACATGGGCGGTCACCGTATCAGAATCTGCAACCACCGTCCCATAATTCCCACACATTGCAGCTCGCCCCGGCGAGTGTGCATGTGCCCTGCTCTTCACCGTCCATTCCGGTCTTGCGATATCGCCCACCAATGAGCATGCAGTACCGCGCTGCCGGTGTTGCACCTGCAACGTGCACCCCGTGCGCGGGGCAGCGGCCATTTGCGAGTGCACTAGCTTCGCACTGTCGGCCATTTGGCAATAGGCAGACGAGAAACTCTGTTCCCAGTGGCGGCTTACGTTCCGTACGGAGCGTGCCGCCTAGTGCGGCGCAGTCTTTGGGTGTGTCTTGCGCTGTGGTTTTTTTCCGCACAGAGACGTGCGTATCGTTCTCCATTGCGGCGGGCATTACAGAGCTCAATGTGTTCGTTGCTGCACTGCTCGTTGCACCAAGCGAAACCACCGTGCCAGAGCCCACTGTAGTAGGAGCGGGCAATACGGGGTTGCATGCGGAGAGTGCAATGCAGAGAGCTACGGCGAAAATTGGTCGCATGCCGATATTGTCGGGTACGGTAGCCAGCCAAGGCAATAGCTCGCTGTTCCGTGGCGCGCGTGTCTCGTTTCTGTCACTATCATGTGGCAAATGTCATTGCCGTTTACTCGTATGCATAGGGAGGATATCGCACGCAAATACCGCAAACTGCGCGAATTGTTTCAGCTGATGGGCGCTAGGCCGCATCACATTCTTTTCCCGGTGCTTCTTACCTTCCTTTCTGCCGCGTCGTCGGGCATTGGCCTCGGTTTGCTGGTGCCAATTGCACGCGGTGTAGCATCTGGGGATTTTTCGTTTGTTGCAACTACACCTGTTCTCGGTACGGCAGTTGCATGGGTATTCCGACTCACTGGTGCCGTGCAGAACGACAGGATGACGTTCCTCGTTATTGTGCTTTTCGTGGTCTGTGCGCAGCTTCTCTATCATTTGATCTGGTATGGGAACCATGTGTTCATCTCGTATAGAAATACACTCTTCCATGAGCGCGTGAGCACACTGCTGTACCGCAGATATCTGTCCTTCGGAAAACAATTCTACGATCGAGAGAGTCAGGGGAAATTGCAGACAGTCCTGTCGTACCCTACAGAGGTATTGTTCTTCCTGCATGTCATGCAGGTGCTTGCCAATTCACTGTTTCAAGTATTGGCGCGTTTCACGATCATGCTCTTTATTTCCTGGCAATTATCGCTCTTGGCAACGTTGGCAGCACCAGTGATTGCCATTGGCATTCGGTTCAAGGCAAAGGGAATCCGCACACGTTCCGAGGAGCGCCACCAGTTGCTCGTGCAGCTTGGCAAGGAGCGATACAACGTGCTCACGGGGATTGCATTGGTAAAAAGTTACGCCAATGAGGATCGCATGCTCGAGCGCTTCACGCGCATGCAGGATCGGTTCCGAGAGCTTACGTATCAGCTGCAGCTCATTCATGGTCTGGCAGAACCCATGCAGAAGCTCATTCTTCTCTTCGCGTTCCTGGCTATTCTCATCTTTGGTGGATCGTTGGTGCAGGGGATCAGCGTGGAGCAAATTTCTTTGATTGCAATCTTCTTCTACGCCGCAAGCGGCATGCTTCCGCATTTTGCGGAGCTGGGCAAAGCAGGTCTTTCGCTCACAGAGTATGCGGTACCGGTATCCGAATTGCTGCGCATGTTCGACGATGAAGGCAAATTCATCATTCCGCAGGGCAGCAAGGAATTCATGGGTCTCAAGCGAGGCATTGCGTTCCACAATCTCACATTCGGTTACCAGCCAGACCAAGAAGTGCTCAAGGAGCTCTCATTCGATGTGCAGAAGGATTCTACTGTTGCACTTGTGGGCCCGAGCGGTGCAGGCAAAACCAGTACCGTTACATTGCTGCTTCGCCTGTACGATGTGCAGCCAAACTCTATTTTGCTCGATGGTCAGGATATCCGCGACTTTACCCACGCATCGCTGCAGCGCCACATGGCCTATGTGAGCCAAGAGCCGGCGCTTTTCAACGAAACATTGCGCTACAATCTCACTTTCGGTTTGGATCGCGATGTGACGGATGCGGAACTAGCGCAGGTAGCCGAGAAGGCGCGCCTCACAGAGTACGTACAAAGCCTCCCCAAAGGATGGGATACCGAAGTAGGGGACAGAGGTGTGCGTCTTTCCGGCGGAGAGAAGCAGCGCATCTCCATTGCGCGCGCTCTCCTAAAGGAAGCAGATATTCTTATTTTGGACGAAGCGACGAGCTCCCTCGATTCCCAAACCGAGCGCTTGATCCAGGAGGCGGTGGATGCCGCCGTGCAGGGCAGAACCGCAATTGTCATCGCCCACCGACTTTCCACCATTCAGAATGCAGACAAGATTGTGGTGCTCCGCGACGGGCGCGTGATGGAGGAGGGAACCCTAGAGGCCCTGCTCGAACGCAAGGGCCTCTTCAGCAAGCTGTGGGAAGCACAGCAGTTCTACTAGGATTGCTGCAATGCATCACGCCGCTCTGCGTCCTGTGATTGCTGTGTGGTAACCGCTTTTTGCACATCTTCACTATTTCGTACGGCATCGGAAACGCCCGGGAGCTGCAGTACCCATGCACGCGCTCCCGCTTGGATCGCTGCTACGAAGAATGCGGGTGGAAGTGCTTCTACTGCGTCCTTTGGCGCTTGCTTGAGCGTATGCCCTGATGACTCCACAGCCGCTGCAAGCAGTACTTGCTCATTGCGTTGCAGGGTTTCCGGGAGCATGTGGAACACACAGCCGAAGCGGTCGCGAATGAGCATGATTGCTTCCTCGGGTGTTTGAGGAAGATCGGCCTGCGACCCATTGAATATCCGGTCGATCCGATCATTGTGCTCCCAGCCCTGTTTCAGATAATCACGTTTGTGTGGCGTATACGCGTACACCGGTGTTTCTGCTTCCTCTGTGCGCGGGTATATCACTTTCTTTCCGGTGACGCGGTACATCTGGTCACGTTCATCCGGTCCGTAGCGGCCTGCTTCATCTACGATAGTATCGTCTCTGGTTATTGTTTCGATTGCGTTGTGCATGATGGGAAGGGGAAAAGGAAAATACAAAAAAACGCCTCCGCTGCTTGGAAGGGAGGCTCGCTTCGGTAGTTCTACCGTATCGTTACACGCGCAGCCTGCCTTCCCCTATAAGGAGGAGGTTCTGGAGGAGGCCGAGGAGAAGATCCCTCTGCTGCGTCATGTGCGCGTGCATTTTTCCGGGTAGGGCTTGTGCTGTCAAGAAATCACTCCGCAAGACGCCGAAACCGTCCGCTCACGGTGCGTTCCATGGGTTTCATGCTGAGCGGATGTGAGATGCGGCAAGGGATACCGTGCACCCACACTTCGGCATCTTCGGGCGCACTGGTATCCAGCGATTGCCCTGCTCGTGCAAGCGAGTGCTCATCAAGCGTAATGCTCCCTAGGTCGGCATGGAGCTTGAGACCGCCTTCGGCACGCACGCCCATATTGGTCAGCATGCTTTTTGCATCTTCAACATTGATGCATACCCCGTCATTCGTGGAAATCGATTCGCAGCTAAACTGGGCATCACCAATACGTATTGTTGTGGGCGACGTGAACGTCACATCGCCTTCCCACACGCATGTGCCGTTCTCATGCAACTGCAGATGGAACGGAATACCTACTACACTCTCTCGCCCCTCGAGAGCAGGTAAGCTGACCGGGATTTCTTTTTCTGGCTTCGATGCCGGTGTGGTCACGATGTTCATCGCCGCATCTTTGTGCGCACAGGAAGAAAGTGCAGGCACAAGCAAGCCCGCTATACCCAATTTGAGCAGATTCCGTCGCGTACACACTGTGTCCGATGATGGGAGGCGGAATGCGGCGCTCTCGGGTGTCGTTGGAAACTCGCGCATGACTCACTCTAAGCGCGATGCGCGCGCAAGCACAATAGCTGTATGAATCGAAAGGATTACACTCGTAGTTCAGCGCCATCCCAAGCAGAAATCACGATGGTGGGATCTTTGGTGATCGTGCCTGCGCGTTTCGCCTCGATTCCCTGTGTTTTTAGCAGTGCGATGGATTCGTCCACGTTGCGCTCATCCACAACGATCATCATGCCGTTGCCCATGTTCCATGTTCGGTACGCTTCTTCTGTTTGCACAGAGCCAAGTGCAATCAGATCTTTCATGGCGTCATGCGGTTCCCACAAATCGGTGAGAGTGGCGCCGAAGCCTGTTGCCTTGAGTATTCTGCGGAATTTGCTGGGGATACCGCCACCCGTAATGTGCGCGATGCCTTTCACATCCACTGCTCGTTTTTCTCCGTATCGTCCAATGAGCGACAGAATTGCGGCATGGTAGATCACGCTTGGCGTGAGGAGAATCTGCCCCCATGTTGTGCCGTTGCGCCATTCCATATTGCACCACTCTTTCCCGTGCGTATCGGAGAGGATTTTTCGTACAAGGGAGAATCCGTTGCTGCGAGCCACGGAATCACGGAGGGTGATTACTGCGTCGCCTGGCTTGATTGTCTTGGGTTGCATCACCCGATCTTTCGCCACTACTCCCACCGCGGTTGCGCTCCACACCGCGCGCGTTACTGCGCCCGGCACTTCTGCGATCTCGCCTGCGGGGATTACCACGCGTTGTACGGTGCATGCTTCTGCAAGACCCTTCAGCAAGGCGTCAATAATCTGCGGTTCTACTTTGGGAACATCGATACAGTTGGAGACGGAAATTACCTCCGCACCTGTACACACGGCATCATCCACCACCATGGCGAGCAGATCGTATCCAAGGGTATCAAAGCGACCGACTTCGTAGGCAAGATCAATTTTCGTTCCTGTGCCATCGTCCGTTTGCACCAAATAGTACTCACCCATATTCAGCAGTCCCCCAAAACCATCGTGCTCCAGTACTGGCTCGCCCACCATCCCTTTGCGGGAGGCAAAGGTGGAAGCGGCATGTTCATATGCACTGCGGGATGCGCGGTCTCCCGCCTGAATGTCCACGCCAGCATCTTTGTAGGTCGTCATTGGATGCAGAGCATAGCAGCCTTCGCTGCTTTGGTGTACTCTTCCCGTTATGCGACCGTCTACCGCCGTATTGCGCGCAATTCTGCTCTTCGTGGCCCTTGCTACCTTTGGGTACGGGTACCTGTTCTTGTTCGAGCCAGGTGTGATCGGTTGGTTCTTCGATATTGAGGGGTATCCGGACGTTGCGCATGTACACCTCTCTATGTCCGTTGGGGTGCTCCTGCTCGTCTTTGCCATCGGTGCGCTCTTGGCCATGTTCCGGCCACTCAAGAGTGGCTGCATGATAACAATGCTTATCTTGCTCCATTTCGCAATCTTCCTGTTCGATGTAGTCCTACTCGCAATTGGATCGGTGATACCCATGTGGTTCTTGCTCCCAGAAATGGGATACACCCTCCTTGTAAGTATTCTGCTCATTCGATTCTTCCCCGTGCGGGACAACAGTGTGGAGCTCTCGGAAAGTGCGGGCCAACTCGTCCGTGCATTCAAAAAGCAGGTCAAAAAAGAACAGAAGCACGAGCCAGCATCACCACTCCCGCCTCCACCCGAAACAACGCTCTAACGCGAGGTGGAAATGATCTTCACGCTGCTTTTGCCACCGTGCTTCTCGTGTGGGTGTTTCGCTGGTGCGTGCTTGTGCGCATGCGTGGCGTGTTTTGCATGGTGCGCTGCCGCATGAGCCGGAGCGTCTTCCTTCTTTTCTGCATGGTACGTGCCCACGCTGTCGCGGGTGATTTTCCCTGCGTCCAAACGAATCACACGTGTGCGCAATGCGTCCACCAAATGCGTATCGTGCGTTGCTAAAATAATTGTGGAACCTGCGGCGTGAATGTCTTTGAGTAGGTGCAGGATCCGCATAGATTCTTCCGGATCCAAGTTCCCGGTTGGCTCATCCGCCAAGATCACCATGGGTTTGTGTGCAATCGCACGTGCAATAGCGGTGCGTGCTTTTTCGCCGCCCGAAAGTGCATGGCACAGCACGTTCGCTTGCGGCTCCAGTTGCATCTGCGTAAGCACTTCCTGCACCCGCGCAGTAATTGCACTGTCGCTCGCACCGCAAATTTCGAGCGGAAAAGCTATGTTCTCTGCAACGGTGCGGTTCCACAGGAGCTTGTAATCTTGGAACACGATGCCGAGCCTGCGGCGATAGAGCTGCAGCGCATGCGCGGGAATCTTGCGTAGTTCCACGCCATCAATAGATACCGATCCCTGATCGAATGCCTCTGCACCGATCAGAATGTGCATGAGGGTTGTCTTCCCCGCACCGCTTGGGCCGGTAATACAGGCGAATTCATTCGGTCGTACGGCAAAACTTACTCCATCAAGGACTGCGCGTGCGCCGAAGCGCTTGGTAAGATTGTCGATCGTGATCACACGCCGAGTATAGAGTGCATCTGTCTCGGTGTGTATTTGTCAGGCTCGCGCAATGTTGTAAGGCGATGCCCTAGGCGGCGCGAATCTTTCCGCGAAGGATGACATACACCTCCGTGCTGCGATCCCGGGTGGCTTCCACACGTGCTGTTTTCACATCTTTCCATGTTGCCTTCAGTTCACGGTAGAACGCATCAAAATCCTCACCGCGTAGCACTTTGATCACGCACGCGCCGCCTGGTCGAAGGAATTGCTCTGCAATCGCAATCACTGCCTGGCTCAATTCTATCGAACGCCATTGGTCTACGTCGTGTACGCCACTGGTGTTGGGCGCAAGATCCGAAAGCACCAAGTCGACTCGATCGATTTCTAGAGTTGTGAGTGTAGATTGCACTGCATCGACATCGGTGATGTCGGCCTCAATCGTTCGAACATTGTCCGCTATTGGTTCAATTGGCGTACGGTCGATACCAATTGCCAGACCTTTTGGTCCAATCTGTTGTGCGGTGAATTGTAACCAGCTCCCAGGTGCCGCGCCGCAATCAAGCACGGTCATCCCAGGTCTCAGTAAACGCTCGCGTTCATTGAGCTCAATCAATTTGTATACCGAACGTGCACGATAGCCTTCCTTCGCTGCGCGCTGGCTCCATGCGTCATTTGGGGTATAGCGTTTTGGCATATCAGAGCAGGGGATGCTTTTTGGGAATACCAATGTCACGCGGGTATTCAGCTGATGTTTTTGACGTTTTGGTAAACACAAGCAGTTGCCGCTCGCCGAAATCTTTAGAAAGGCTGTAGCGATGCGTGCGTGTCAGATGACAGTGCAGCTCACTGCGAGCGCGGAGTGATTCCTGTAGCTCTTCTTGTAAATGCATACTCTTCCAGGCGATCACATGGCCGTTGACTTTCGTGAACGGCGCTGCGAATTCCAACAATACGTTGAGCGGCGCCACTGCACGTCCTGTGACAATTGCGTACTGGGCGCGGTGTGCTGCATCGTGCCCGAGTTCTTCTGCACGACCGCAGACGAGCTCGACGTTCTGGAGTTCCAATGCCGTGACGATCCGGCCAATGGCATCAAGCTTCTTCTGTGTGGAATCCATACCCACAAAGCGCACATGTGGCAGACAGATTGCGAGCGGCAGCAGCGGAAAGCCTCCGCCGGTACCAATGTCGAGCAGTGCGTCGCCTTCTTTCAGCTTTTGAATTTCCTCTATTTCAAGCGCAGGGAGCGAATCCAATACGTTGCCCTCATAACACAGTTCTGGCGTGCGGAACGCCGATAAATTCACTTTTGCATTCTCTTCGAGGAACACATCCACCAGTGTGTGCAGCCGTTGTTCCAGTGCGTGGTCGATCACGGAATTGCAGCTTCGGCTTTCGTCGTGGTACCGTCAAGCGCACTCCTCCTCATTTCCTCTATGCCACACGGCAAACGCATTGCAGAACTCCTCGTAAATATTGGCGCGGTGAAGCTCTCCATCGATCCGCCGTTTACATGGACAAGCGGTATCAAGAGTCCTATCTACTGCGATAACCGTATGCTCTATAGCCACCCAGAAGCACGGCGCTTCGTGGTCGACGCGCTCGTGCAACGCGTGAATGCCCTGCATGTCGATCCAGATGTGATTGCAGGAACCGCTACAGCCGCGATCGGTTGGGCTGCCCTCGTAGCAGAAAAACTCGGTCTGCCCTTTGTATACGTTCGCTCCAAGGTCAAGGAGCATGGCACCAAAAAGCGTATTGAGGGCGATGTCGCAGCATTGGAAGATCGTCATGTGGTGCTCATTGAAGATTTGCTCTCCACAGGTGGCAGCGCCGTGAGTTCGGTGGAAGCCCTGCGCGAAGAGGGGAAGGCTACTGTCTCAGACGTTGTAGCGATCTTTAGTTATGAGCTCCACGAGTCTGCAGAGAAGGCACAGGAAGCTCGTGTGCAGCTCCATCCGCTCTCCACATTCGGCACGTTGCTCGATGTTGCTGCAGAGCAGGGGAGGCTCTCCATAGAGGATATCGGCAAAGTACGTACTTTCTCCAAAGGGCCAGAGCGCTGGAGTGAAGAAAACGCGGCTTTATAGCCGTTTCTCTGAAGCTTGACAAAATAAAGAAATATTGACAAACGTACAATTAAACGTACACTATTCCGGCATTCACGCATGGTTGGCAAAGGGGCGTTCTCTTTGCTTTTGTGAGTGCCTGCGACCTTTCAATCCACAGGCTTTCGATAGAGAAAAGGAGTATTGAGTAAGTTGCTGTGGGTTTTCTCGTGTACCTGTTTTTCGTTTCACTCTTTCACGTTTGGGGAAAATATCATGATGGTTTCCAAGTCTTCTCGTACTGCTCGTTCTACCAACCGTCGCCTGCTGTTCGAAACGTTCGAAGCAAAACTGCCGATGGCAGGCGATGTTGGACTGCTCGTGCAACACCACCTCGATGGGCAAACTCTCGAGGCTGGCCAGCAAGATGCAGTGATGTCCCAATTGACTGCGTATACTACGGGCACCAAGCATGCCAAGCTTGACGCGCTGTACTTCGCAGCTCAGCCGGGCACCAACTTCCGAGGCATCGAAGATTTCGATCTCCGTGCAGACCTCGTCGGTCGCAACGGTCGCCCCGGAACCGATGGTATCTACGAAACGGTCATCGCTCGTGACGTCCGCCCGCAGGCGAACACTGTCCGGTTCTTTACTGGGCTGGGTATCAACCTGCGTGGTGTGCCGCTACAGGTGACTGCCGATATTCGGGAGAATGCCATCACACCGCAGAAGATCGGCCTTAGGGATGCGGTAGGTAAAATGAGTGCGCAGGTGCCGCTGCCGTGGTGGTTCGGGGGTCGTGTGCTACACAGACCGATCCCGGTTCACACCGTTGGCGCCGACAACCCGACGCACAAGATTGAACAGTCAGATCGCCTGCTCACGCGGGAACTGGCAGGACCCAGTACGGATAGTGCGGTCGAGAATGAAAAAGGGATTGTGCTGGGCCGCTTCAGTGCAGCTCCGTCGGGAACCGATCCGTTGTTGCTCACAAGCGTTGTGTACACGGCCTCGCAAGGGAACGTGTACAACATCAGCCAGTGGCAGCTCTGGGTCGATACCGACAACTCCGGCTCGGTCGATACGATCGTGCAGGACAATGCCTCGACGCTCGGGAGTACGCAGGTCAACTTCCAGAATCTTCTGGGTGGTGGCTACGTCGTTACTACCGACACGCTGTTCGAGGTTCGCGGCAATGTTGGGAGTGCGTTTTCCAGTCATAATTTGCAGATGGGTCTCGCCGGCCTCTCTGTGGAGAAACTGGATACCGGAGCGTCCGTCCATTGGGACATCGCTCACGCCCCCCAGACGACGTGGTACTTCTACGAGAGCGAAGCCCTGCACGTATCGCCTGGCACCACTCCGGTGCCTCAGCGACAGGTGTTGGGTGGAACTCAGAGCGATACGCTTGCTGGTTTTAGGGCTGAAGCGCGATTGGGCCCAGTTGATATCTACTACGTTGGTATCGATGTGGAAGGCCAGAGTCGTTCGATTGATCGGCTGGAAGTCTTCCGCGAAGGTGTGCTCGTGGGTATCGCATCGCGTGCAGGCGCCCTGCCTGGTGACGACTTCGGTCTGCATATGCAGAACCGGCAACTCGTTATCGCAGAAGGTATCGAAGAGAATCTGGATATCCGCGCACGGGTCAAACGCGACAGCGAAGGCGGTGTTTCGGGTGACGAATTTGCCATTGCAGTCGATCAAGTGATGGCTCGCGGCAATATCTCTAGCAACGATATCGACGTGATCATCGATGACATCGTGAGCCGCCCTCACACGGTGGTGATGTCTGAATTTGAATCGTTCGACAATGCGAGCTCGACTCCGCATGGAAGCTCTGTTCCGTTCGGCGTTGTCGCGAGTGGTGAGTACCGCGTGACAACGAAGACGAATACGAACTTCAATGCTGGAACGAATCGTTCATTGTTTGAGCAGTTGTCGTTCGAGTACTACGCCATGGGAACGGTCTTCGATACCAGTGGGTTTGGCCTCTATAACAAGGCCGACTCCACGATCGTTGATCGTAACTACATCGTGACGACATTGGATTACATTCCGATTGTCAGCTCGACGGTCACTGGGAATTTCCGGGTGATCTACAGTACTGTGGCGAGTTCTGGCATTGATGCGACAATCGATGCGGGGAGTAGTGCAGTGTTTGTGGCTCAGGCTAATATCCTGAGCGTCGATCTGAATGCGAGCATGCAAGTGGGCCTAAGTCTGAACCGTGGCGCCATTAAGTGGCGCGATCAAGACTTTGCTCACAGCACGTTGTTCGATTGGGTCGATCTGCCCTACACGACGGTTTGGTCCACGAAGCATCAGAGCTAACCCTTTTATCTATATTCGAAAGCCTTCCAACTGAAAGGAGGACCATCGCCGCCTGTTTCCCCACCCGGGGAGCAGGCGGCATTTTTGACATATGAGAAGGAACATGGGAAATTTGCCTCGATGACAGATCGTTTTGCATTCGATGACACGAGCGACGGGGACAATCCACTCGATGACATTCTTGAGGAGATCGAACTGGACGCCATTGTCTCTTCGCTTACGCCGGAAGATCGCGATGCGATCTTTGGAGATGATGAATCATTAGAGAGCATTCGGCGGGATATTCATGCAGTCCTACAGGAGGAGGCGGCCGTGCGTCGTGCAAAGCAGATGTGTCTGCAGCAGCAGCGCCAACGCGCTTGGGATGTGCGCCATCCGCCGCGCATGCACAAATTGATTCCCGCGGAAGAACTGCCTCGTCGCGAAATCTAGAACGCCCGCAGGAACCGCAGATCCCCTTGGTAGAAGCTCTTAATACTCGGGATCTGGTGTTTGATCATGAGCATGCGCTCCACGCCGAATCCAAAGGCAAAGCCATGTCACTGTTCGGGATCAATTCCCATGGTCTTCTTTCTTTCACTGATTGTCGATTTGTGCCCCAATTAAACGTAGCTGGACGATTTCTCTGATTGCCGAATTGATGGCGTCTTTTACAGCTGCCTCAAGTTCTGCGTTGGGGATTGGCCCATCTGCGTACTTCCGGTCAATGAAATGTGCTTCAATTGGCATTAAACCACCGCCTTGTATGGATTTTGATATAAAAATTTTGTAGCTAAGCCTGTCGTTAGGAAAAGAAGGCATTACTTGCGTATACATTTCGCAACCCTTTAAGTCGTCATGGTTTTCGACTGTTTTCCAGACTTTCGCGCCCATCTCTCTGATGCGTTCGTGCTCACTATCCCTCAATTTCCACTGCTCTTTTGTAACCTCAAATTTTACTGGTTCAGATTTCCGGTTCGGAGCCTGTTGGGCCTGCTCTGCCGGTTTCGGTGTTTCTGGTCCTCTGAAGATGAGCCTGTGCTCTCGGAAGAAGTGTGCTGAATCGAGGTTGAACATATGTGTGTTTGTTTAGGAACAATTAATATTATAACAAATTTATAATGATATAGCAAATTCCTAGAACGCCCGCAGGAACCGCAGATCACCCTGGTAAAAGCTCTTGATACTCGGGATCTGGTGTTTGATCATGAGCATGCGTTCCACACCGAATCCGAATGCGAAACCCTGCCACTGTTCGGGGTCAATGCCCACATTCTTGAGTACGTTGGGGTGCACCATGCCGCAGCCGACAATCTCCAGCCACGCGCCTTCGCGTGTTTGGCGGTCTTCTCCCTGCCAACGCATGTCCATTTCCAAGCCCGGTTCCACGAACGGGAAGTAACCGGTGCGCCAGCGAAAGCTCGCATCGGGAGCAATCAGCTCGCGCACTGCTGTTTCCATCACCGCTTTCATATTTGCGAGGCTCACATCCTTGCCGATCATCAATCCTTCCCACTGGTGGAACATGGGTGAGTGTGTGGCATCGGCATCTTTGCGATACACGCGACCCGGGCAGATCATGCGGAACGGCGGCTTGTGTTCGCGCATGTAGCGGATCTGCACAGGGGATGTGTGCGCACGCAGGAGCCACTTATTGTCCTTCGGGGCGTCCTTCTGCACATAGAACACATCCTGTGCATCACGTGCGGAGTGCTCCTTGGGGAAGTTGAGCAGGTCAAAGTTCATTTCTTCGTCCTCCACTTCTGGGCCGTAGGCCACATCGAACCCCATGCGACCAAATGTTTCTTCCACTTGCCGGATAAACTCAGGGATAAGGTGCAGGTGACCGCGTTCACGTGCAGGGAGCTCTAATGTTGGGTCTATAGCATCGTCATTTGCCAGGCTCGATGCAGAAGGCGTTTGCAGCGCCTTGCGTTTTGCAGCAATGGATTCATCCAATGTGCGCTTCTGCTCATTGAGCTCTTTTGCGAGTGTTTTCTTCTCCTCTGGGGTCACATCTCGCAGCTGCTGCATGGCGAGTGTCATAGCACCCTGCTTTCTGCCGAAGATTGCCAATTCTACCTGCTCAAGATCCGCGAGTGTCTTCGCGGTCTCGATTTGCTTGCCGTAGGCTGACCAGTCTGTGGAAGGAGTCATCGGTGATTATGGTAGAGCGTTGTTGAGTGCTTCGCTACTGCAGTAGCGCCATTTCGATGAACACGAATACGGCGAAGATCATAAGGGCAACCCACCAAGTGAGCAGTCCGAGCAGGTGAAAGAGCACGGCAATCACGGCAGCCAGGCCAAGGAAGATCGCTTGCCGCATACTCACGCTTACCAGCGTGGCCGTGTCCCACGTGTGGTGGGGGATGCGCTTCCATGCGAAGAGTAGCAGCAGCATGCTCACGCTTGTGATGCTCAAAAACATGCTTACAAAAAATGCAGAGAGCGCCTGCATTGGCGCGGTAAGCGGGCTCACACGTAGTAGTACAATCAGCAACGATGTAATAGAGAGAAGTGCCGATACAGCAACGCCAAACAGGAGGGAATTCATGCGGTTTGCGAATCCAGAAATGCTTTCAAGTTGGCGAAGTCTTGGAACAAATCCCCACGCAGTCCGCCGTTATGCAGTGCTGCTGCAGGGTGATAGATGGGGAACACGGTGATTGAGTCGGTGAGTTTTTGCGCTGTGCCATGGGCATTGGTAATGCTCAGTTTGGAAAAGAAGTGCCCAAGAGCATGACGTCCGAGCGGGACGATCACTTTTGGTTTGATCAGTGCGATTTCCAGCATGAGCCACGGCATGCACTGTGCCTTCTCTTCGTCGGTTGGGTCGCGGTTTTCTGGCGGTCGGTACTTCACTACATTGCTGATGTACACATCCTTCCGCGCAAACCCAATACTTGCGAGCAACTCATCGAGTAGCTTCCCCGCTTGCCCTACGAACGGTCGTTGCATTTCATCTTCTCGCTTTCCTGGTGCTTCACCAATGAACATCACCTCGGCATGAGGATTCCCTTCACCCAGTACAGGGTTCGCGCCGTTTGCCAGCGCGCAGCCGTTCCAGGCTTTGAGTGTTTCCTGGAGAGTATCGAGGGTGAGTTCCATGGCGTGTTAGTACTGCGACTTCACTTTGGCGATTCGAGCAGCCATTTTCTCCTTCAATCCGCTATCGCCTTCGCCGAGAATTCTGATCGCAGCAAGTGCCGCATTTTTTGGGCTCAATACCGTCATGGATGGCACTTCGGATGGATAGCGCAGACAAGAGTGAATATCGACCATGTATTCTTCTAGAGTCGCATAGGGCGGGCAGTTAATTACCGGATGCACAAGACCTGCTGCAGCCACACCGGCAAGACCGTTACTCATGCCTACAACGGTAATCACCACTTGTGGCTGAGGGTCTGCATTCAGCTTCTCCATTATTTCGTACACCTTCTCTGGAACCTTGTGAGCAGATGCCACAATGATCTCTGAGGGCACGCTGTACTCTTCTAGAAGTTTTTGAATTTGCTCAGTAAACTCGATGTCGGTCTTGGAGCCGAGGAGGAAGGTAACTTTCATAGTGGCTACACTGTATGACACCCGGGCTCAGAAAAAAAGCCGAGTCTGCACCTCTATGAAAGTCCGGAAGTCCGTTGTACACGCTTCATGGCGATGCTACGCTTGGCGTCGCCTCGTCGTACGGAGGCGTTTGGTTTCTCTTGTGCGCCCGTAGCTCAGCCCGGATAGAGCGTCTGGTTGCGGTCCAGGAGGTCGTAGGTTCAAATCCTGCCGGGCGCACCATGATTTTTTGGGGCTGTAGCTCAGCTGGCTAGAGCACTTCCATGGCATGGAAGGGGTCAGGGGTTCGAATCCCCTCAGCTCCACCACTTTTTCATCCGAAAGGTGGTTTTTTTGTGCAATAAAAAAGGGCATTCGCCCAGAGATCGGGGCGAATGCCCGTACCGCAGTACAAGTACTGCGGGTGTCAGGTGACCAACCTGCGAGCTCCCTGCTCGTGGCACGGAAGTGGGCCGTACCGCCCTGTGTGTTTGTGTAATCGCCCGTTGCCCCGAGCGGGGGTTCCCGAAGGTGCGTTCGGAGACGACGCGTGTGTGTTTGTGGTTGTGCGCTGGTCAACGCGCAGATGCAGGGAGAAGCGAGAAGTGACTTGGCGCGAACACCCTGCGGGGTCCGGGCTTGGACTGCGTCCAAGCGGAGGACCAGGTACCAATGGAACTGCGGAGCCGGAGCCACGCAACCCGCCGGTTTCCTGGTGTCACTTCTCGCTTCTCCCTACAAGGAGAGCATCGGTGTTTGCGAATGAACAAATCCAAATATTCTACCAGAAACCGGGCTGGTCGGCAATGGTCACCCTGCGCTAGGATGGCAGCAATGACGGGCAAACTCGTCCTCATTATTGGCCCCAGTGGCGTTGGGAAAAGTGTCATTTTGCGCGAGTTGAAAAAGCGTCATCCAGAAATCGTCTTTCCACGCTCAGCAACTACACGCCTACGCAGGGCAGGGGAGAGTGACGAGCTCTACAAATTCGTTACGGAAGAAGAATTTGATGCTCTTATTGAAAAAGGAGATCTGCTCGAATGGGCGGTGGTGCATGGCGGTGCACGCTACGGCACAATCGCATCCGAAATTCTCCCGGCCATTGAGAAGGGGAAAATTGTCATTCGCGAAGTCGACGTACAGGGGTTTGATAGCATTCGCAGTCATCGCCACTTCCGCGGGAGCGAAGCACTCTATCCACTGCAGTCCATTTTCATCCTGCCGGAGAGCAAGGAGCAGCTCATTGAACATATTCGTAAACGTGCACCGATTGCTGGCGAAGAACTCACGCGCAGAATTGCGAGTGTAGAGCACGAGTTGAAGTATGCAGAGAATTGCGATGAGCGTGTGATCAACCGAGAAGGGAAGATTCGTGAGGCAATAAGTGAGGTAGAACGCCTTTTAGGGCTTCAAGATTGACAAAGTAGCAATATTGCACTCGATTCCGGTACAGTGCTCGCGTACACTCGATTCAACTTTTTCCCGTACTTGTTCTCATCATGGCACGTCCGAAAATCGCACTCCTGTACGTCGGTGGATCCATCGGAATGCAAATGAATCAGAAAACCGGGCGCATAGAGCCCATTGAGTCACTCACGGAAATTCATCGGTTCCTCCCTGAGCTTCAGCGCGAAGTGGCGTTGCGGTTTTTCTCGGTCACCAACGTTGGTTCATCCGATATTGCCCCCGAGCACTGGACCGATGTGGCGAAGCTCATTCAAGAAATTTATGACGAGTACGAAGGGTTCGTGGTAGTGCATGGAACAAACACTATGAGCTACACGGCTGCAGCATTGAGCTTTGCACTGCAGGGCTTAAGCAAGCCAGTAGTGCTTACCGGAGCGATTTTGCCCATCAACGATATTGCCGGCGACGGACGCATGAATTTGATCTATGCGATCCGGACTGCGCAACTAGATATTGCAGAGGTGTGTGTTGTGCTCGGCCCACAGGCCTTCCGCGGCAATCGTGTGAAGAAGGTGGATCAATCGCTTTTCCGCACATTCGATACGCCCACACTTCCCAAGTTGGTGCTCTTTAATTCCACGGTTACGCTGTCTCCGTTGCGCATGGTTCGCCGCAAACGCACGCTCAGCTGCAAACCTGGATTCGATGAAAACGTTGTTATGGTCACGCTGCATCCAGGCATTAGCAATGCATATCTGGATGCGGTGATGCAGAGCAAGCCGCACGGCATCATTCTGCGCACGTACGGTCCGGGTATGATTCCCGAAAAACTGTTCCCGTGGATTGAAAAGGTCGCAGAGCAAGATATCCCCGTCGTCATTACCTCGCAGGCGCTCCGTGGTCATGTAGATCTACAGCGCTACCGAAAGCAGATGGCATTCGAGCAGCTCGGAGTTATTTCCGGAAAGAATATGACCTACGAGTGTGCAACAGTAAAACTTATGTGGGCGCTCACGCAGTCACGCAATCCGCGCCGTCTGCGCACGCTCATGGAAACAAGCCTTGCCGGAGAGCTCGACGAATAAGGCTTATTTCTCTTCGGTTTCTGGGTCGTCTTTGTCGGACTCCTTGTGTTCGCGCTCGACCTTTTCGAGCACCTTGCTGCCAACAATAGAACCAATTGCTCCGCCGATGATCAGACCGGCAACCACTTCTCGCAATGCGCCTCGTGGAGTGGGAACCTTCTGCTTACGAAATGGCCACATACCACATTCAGTATACCACGGGAGTGCTCGACCGTCAGGGGTTACAAGTCGATTTCGGGATAGGTTTTTAGATGTTCGAGAACGAGCGATTCTATGCGTTGCAAGTCATCTGGGCTGCGCGCCTCCATCACAATCGAGAGCTTGGGGCTTGTATTGCTCTGGCGAATGCCTGCCCATGCGCCATCACCAAAATCGATTCGTGCACCATCCAGAGTATTCACGGGGAAGCGGTTTTTGAAGTGCTCAATCACGTTCGCAACAACTGTGCTCTTTCGTGCGTCGTCGCAATGCGGCCGCAGCTCCGGCGCTTGGTACACTCGAGGGAAAGTAGCGAAGAGCGTGGAAAATGGGGTGCCGGATGCGTGCAAGATTTGCACTACGCGCATTGCCGCTACAAGCGCGTCATCAAAACCGAAGTAGTTCTCGCCGCAGAAGAAGTGTCCAGACTGTTCACCACCCAAGAGGGATTGGTGGTCACGCATAGCGTGTTCCACAAATGAGTGACCAACTTTGCACATGATCGGTGTTCCGCCCCATGCACGGATTTCACTCTCGAGCGCACCGGAATTGCTGACGGTGAATACCACTGGGGCATTCTTGTGGCGCAATAGATGATCTTGCGCGAGCAGCAGCAGAATGTCGTCCGCTGATCGGATCGTGCCCATTTCGTCGACTACACCTAAGCGATCGCCATCGCCGTCGAATGCGAGGCCAATATGAGCCTGTTCTTTCTGCACCAATGCCTGAAGTTCACGCAGTGTATCGTGTTTACTTGGATCTGCCGGGTGATTCGGGAATGTGCCATCTGGCTCGGTATAGAGTTCGCTCACCTTGCAGCCAATACGACGGAGCCCTTCACAGTAGGCGGGTCCTGCCACGCCATTGCCGGCATCCACTACTACATGCAGGTCTTTGCCTGCATTTGGGAACATTTTTGCGATGTGTGAAAGATACGGTTCTACAGCATCGGTGGTTTCTTGTGAGCCCGTACCAGAGAGGAAATCTTCGCGTTCAATCCGCTGCCGAAGTACTTGCAGATCGTCACCCGCATGTGCCTCTGCATGGCGGACTTGCAACTTGATGCCGTTGTCTTCCGCAGGGTTGTGGCTTGCAGTGATTTGCATGCTGCCATCCAGCTCGCGGTTGCACACTGTAAAGTAGTTCACTGGGCTTGGTGTTTGCCCTATTCGGATTACATGGCAGCCGCAGGCAAGTAAGCCGCGTAATGCGGCTTCCTCAAAGCTTGGGCCGTGCGTTCGTGCATCTCGCCCCAGTGCGATTTTGGGATGATCAATGCCGTAGAGTTCACGCACGGTGGAGCCGAATGCCTGGGCAATCTTCTCACATGCTTCCTCTGTTATTTGGCTCCCGGCTTTGCCGCGGATGTCGTATGCACGAAAGATGTGTGGATCAATTGTCGTCATTCCAGCCGATTGTACCGACTCCTTCTCCACACGGCACCCCGAAGTTCAGTGTTCCAAAATAGATAAAAATGTTGTATAATAATCATACAAACACATGCAACTCACCGTCGCGTACTTCACCATGGAAATAGGCTTGCAGAGCCATATGCCGACCTACGCCGGCGGTCTTGGTATGCTCGCGGGTGACCTCATGCGTTCCTGCGCCGATTTGCAGGTGCAAGCGGCGTGTATGACCGTGGGGTGGAAGCATGGCTATTTGCGCCAGAAGATTCACCCAGACGGTAGCCAGGAGTATGAGCAGTTTTCATGGAACAAAGAGGAGTTCCTCACCCGCCTTCCAGAAGTTGTCACCGTGCAGGTGCAGGGGAGGGAAGTACGCGTGGGTTGTTGGAAACTTGATTTGCAGAGCGGCGGTCACAGTGTGCCGATCTATTTTTTGGATGCCGATCTCCCCGGGAATACTCCCGAAGATCGAGCGATTACCGATCAGCTCTATGGTGGTGATGGGACCATGCGCCTCTCACAGGAAATCGTGCTGGGCATTGGGGGCGTGCGCATGCTTCGAGCCCTAGGTTACAACGATATCGGCACATTCCACATGAACGAAGGTCATGCGGCATTCCTCACACTCGAGCTGCTGCGGGAGCGGAATTTCATTGATGATGACGTGCGCAAACTCTGCGCGTTTACAACGCATACTCCGGTGAAAGCGGGGCACGACGTATTTGATTACGATCTTGCATGGCGCGTCGTTGGCGACATGCTGCCCTGGCACATTCGCAAACTCGCAGGCGATGAGCGCCTCTCCATGACGGAGCTTGCTATGAATCTGAGTCGGTACGTCTGTGGTGTATCGCAGATCCATGGTCAGGTGTCGCGTGCAATGTTCCCCGATCACGCGATTGACGCCATTACCAATGGTATTCACCACACGCACTGGGCTTGCCCAGAAATGCAGCAGCTCTTCGATGATCAGGCGCCCGGCTGGCGCGAGGACCCCACAGTGCTCGAGCGCAACTGTCGCGATTTTGATGATGATGAGCTGTGGCAGGCACACATGGCCGCCAAACGTCGGTTACTTGCCGAAGTGAAAGCGCGCACTGGTCAGGAGTTCAGAGAGCATCACCTCACCATTGCAAGCGCACGCCGCGTAGTGCCCTACAAGCGGCCAGAATTGCTCTACACCAACCTCGAGCGTCTCAAGGAAGTCTGTGGCGGACGTGTACAGATCATTCATGCAGGCAATGCCCACCCCAGTGATCCGTTCTCGCAGGGCGTGATTCAGCGCATGATCGAACGATCCGATTCATTGCGCGATACTGTGCATATTGCCTACATGGAAAACTACAATCCCGATCTTGCGAAGCTCCTCGTATCGGGTGCGGATGTATGGCTCAACACTCCCACACGCCTCATGGAGGCATCGGGCACATCGGGTATGAAGGCATGTCTCAACGGTGTGCTCAATCTTTCCACGCTGGATGGTTGGTGGGCAGAAGCCTATGCGCGCGATCCAGAAGCCGGCTGGCGCATTGGCCCATTGGCCGGCGCAATCCAGAACGAAACTGAACACCGAAAAGTGGATGCAGAAGATCTCTACACCCAGCTGCAGTTCGAAGTGCTCCACGAATACGAGTACAAGGATCGCAAGCGTTGGATTCGTAGAATGAAGCGCTCCATTGGCTTACTCGGCTACTTCAGTGCGCAACGCTGCGTGCAGGAGTACCTACAGAAAGCGTGGCAGTCCCAGTAACTCCTTAGTGAGTGTGCAGTGACGGTACACGGTGAGGATCTGGCGCGGGTGGTTTTCTGGAGAATGATCGCGCAGCCAGGAATGTGGAAATCGGCACAGCAAGAATCAACGCGCTGCTGCCTACGATTGTTCTTGCGATTTCTTCCGCGAGGAATTGTGTATTGAGAATCACCCAAAGCGGTGTATCTGCATCGATGCTGAACAGGAGCAGCAGAGGGAGCGACGCACCAGCGTACGCAAGTGCGAGTGTGTTCATGAGTGATGCAATGTGTTCCTTGCCCACGGAATTCCCGGCTCGGTAGAGCTCTCGGAAGGTCAGTAGGGGATTGGCTCTGCTGATTTCCTCCACGGCCGCGGTCTGGGCCGTGGTGATGTCATCGAGCACACCCAATGTACCGATGACGATACCGCCGAGCAGTAATCCGCGCAGTTGCGCCACTGTTAACGTGCTGCCTTGCAGGAACAGCGCTTCTTCGGATCCCGTGCCAAAGAGCTGCATGGCGTGTACAGCCAACATCGCGAACACCACCGCCACAGCAAGTGTGATCAACATGCCAATGAGTGCAAGCGTCGTTCGTCGACGTATGCCGTGCGCAATATAAATAGAAGTGCATGCAATGAGTGCAGCACCAGCCACGCTCACGGGGAGCGGAGGCATGCCCGCAAGAATAGCGGGGAGAACAAGTGCGGTAAGAATGCCAATGCTTAGTGCCAGCCCTGCTACAGAACGGCAGCCAGTTTTGCCCCCTATTACGGCCGCAAGGAGCAGGAATATTCCTGCAAAAATTCCAATCCACGGTAAGCGGTAACGCTCCATGATGATGTGTTCCACGGAGCCATCCATGCGCACGAAGCGTTGTAGTACTACGCTTTGCCCTGCGCTTGGCGCATCGGGTTCCAGGGCGCTCTCTGCGGAAAACGGCACAACAATCTGGGAGCCATCTGGCAGTACAATTGCGAGGGCATCTCCCTGTTGCGACACCACAGTGCCTCGCAGGTACACAGTTTCCTGCATCACATCTGCAGCACCGGCACTATGCGTGCATACAGCCCCGATCAGTCCGGTGAGCACTACGAGCAGAAGCTTCACGACGTCACGATACTGTCGTTCTCTTCTGTTTCAAAGAGATGATCCGGGTCATGGTCTTCCTCCTGTTCTCCTTCCACTTCATAATGCGCATCGTAGACAGATTCTTCGTGGGTTGCGTGCGGCAGCGCTGTCACAAGGCCGTAGAGGATCAAGATCCCCACTACCAGGAATCCCAATTGCATCATGCCGTTTCGGAATCGTGTTTCCTTGTGCAGTTCCGGCAACAGATCAACACCGGCGATATACAGGAAATTCCCCGCAGCAAGTGGCAGCAGAATATCGCCCAAGCCCTCCACGGAGCTGCTGGTAATCAGCACGAGTATTGCTCCAAGTACACCTGTAGATGCTGCAAGTACATTCATCAGCAGCGCCCGTTTTTTGCTGTAGCCGCTGTAGAGCAGCACGGCAAAGTCGCCGATTTCCTGTGGGATTTCGTGGAGTGCCACTGCGATTGTCGTGGTAATGCCTAGTTCAGGGCTTACAAGGAAGCTCCCGGCGATCAACGTACCATCAATGAAATTATGCGCAGCATCTCCAATAATGTTGATGAGCCCCATCGGGTGTACGTGATCATCGCAGTGAATGTGGTGGCAGTGCCTCCAGTGAATGAGCTTCTCAATGACGAATGAACCAATGATACCCACAAGCAACAGGATCAAGCTGTTCTGGAATGTTGGTTCTTCGGCCATTTCTGGAATCATGTGTAAAAATACAGTTCCCAGTAGCGTTCCGGCCGAAAGGCTCACAAGTGGCAGTAGCCATTGATCCTTGAAATTTCTGTGAAGCGAGAACAGGAGAATGCCGCTGATCGATATCAGGCTAACAATGAGGACGCTCGCGAGAGTGAAGAGGGCTGTAGAGTTCATGGGGAGAGAAAGGAAGTTATGCGCACTGCGTACATACACCAAGGATTTCCGTATTGTGCGCTTCTACGGAAAACCCGGAAGATTTGGCATGTGCGCCTACACTTTTGCAAATGCGTTCATCGTGGAATTCTGTGACCGCATCACACTGTGTGCAGTGCAGCATGGCGTGATGACCGTGCGTATCGGGCATGGAGCATAGGGATACACGTCCATCTCTGAGGCGGTGGAGTAGCTTTACACGCTCCAATGCTTCAAGCACGCGATACACCGTAACGGTATTAATCGATACACCGTGCTTCGCGATCCACGTTTCTATATCGCGTGGGCTTGCGCAGCCAAGAACCTCTATGCCTTGCACAATGGTTTTGCGCTGCGTGGTTGCTCGCAGGCCTGCCTGTCGGATGATGTCTTCGGTCGTGCGTTGCATATCCCTATTCTATCTACATGCAAAAAACTTGCAAGAAAAAATTGCTCTGCTTTGCTCAAGGTGGTGAGTCGTTTTCTGCTTAACTCACGAACACAAGATTGATGATAGCCGCACTGGCGATGATGACAACGAGGCCGATTGCCACACGGAGAATCAGGTTTTTCGCTTTTTGGTACTGATCGTCATTCCCAATGTTGGCAATCATCATGATGCCTGCAATCACAATCACAATGACCGCGAGCAATCCTACGAAGCCTAGTAGTACATTCACCGCCGTAATGATTGCCGCTGTAAGCGTGCCTGGTGTACCTGTAACCGTAAGAGATTCGGCAATGGCAAAGCGCAGCGCGATGATGGTGAAGCCTGCGATACACGCCAATACGGTGCGCTTGAGGTGCTGAAGGCCCGAATCGCTGCCGTAGGACACAACAGTACGAATGCCGCTTACAATAATCATGAGCACGGCAATCACTGCTGTTGCAGACGTGAGCCAGTCTGCGACTCCAATAAACTCATCTCCAATATCACCGAATGTCACGGTAACACCCACAGAACCGCTACTTGGAGCAAGCGCCTGGCGGATCGGCTCAGCAACGTTCACGAGAATAATGGCAATCACGCCGCCGATCATGGAGCGGCGGGCATTTGCAAATTGCTCTTCGCTCTGGCTCAGGGCAGTAATAAATCCCGACACCACCACAACCGTGATCGCAACTCCATTCACAATTGGAACGAAGTACAGAGCAACTACTCCAGCTATGGTGCCGAATTCTGGGGCCGCAAGCGAGGGGAGCGTGCCGCTCGCGGCATTTATACCTTCTTGGGCAGCACCGCCCGCGAGTGCGAGAGTGGGCAGAAATAGCTCGGTCAGGATGCTAAAGAGGAGCATTCAGAAGTTATGGAACAAGGATTTGGATGAGGCCAAGCGACACGGCAATGGCGACAATTGCTACGAGCGATGCGATAATGATTTGCTTCGCGCGATCCTTGAGGCTTTCATCAATCGATACGATGAGCATAATGCCCGCAACGATGATGGCGACGACTGCGAGCACACCGAAGAACACGCCGATGAAGTTCGCAATTCCGACGAACTCTGCATTAATTCCACCATTGAATAGGCCTGGGCGTACAAGATTCAGAATGCCCGCTGCGAGCATGACGATTGCTGCTCCAATAAAACTGAATAGCAGATTATTACGTGCGGTAGATATGCCTCCATCATCCTGTGCAAGGATCATGCGGAAGCTCTGAATGACAATATTCAGTATGAGCACTGCGCCGACTGTCCGCATGAGGAATGCCACGACTCCCAAGAGAATTCCGGTCTCCGCCGTCTGGGGGTTAATCACGCCCACGGTGCCGAACGCATTGGAGAGCGCAACGGATCCAAGGAAGATCGCCGCACCCGCGAAGATCTGCCCGTAGGCCAACGCGGCTTCGCTCACGGCACCATCTTTGCGGCTCTCAGCTGCCAGTTTCAGCCCGTAAAATACGGCTGCTGCAAACACAATGCCACTAAAGGCGGTCATAAGAGCGGGGATCACTCGTGTGCCAATGTGCGACGGTAATTCCGATACACACGAAAGTTCTCCGGTTATACACGGATCTACAGAGAACGAGCCTGCCAGCACCTGCATAGGTGAGGAAAACAGCGCAACGGTAAGGAGGAGTCGAAGTGACATAAATCCTATTATTCTAGCGGAAAATGAAGAGAAATGCCAGATGCCTTCTCCTTGTATGCCACCCCGTCCACTCGTACAATTCTCGTACTATGCAGTACGAATTTTCCCCATCCCGTAGCCGTCCAGTCACAATCGATGCTTCTACGGAAGCCCAAGTGTACGGCTTGTTCGCATTTGCCATGTTCATTACGGCGCTCGGTGTATACGCCGGGAACATCGCCGCGCCTATGCTCCTGGGAGCGGGTTTGCATATGGTGCTGCTGCTTGTGCAGCTTGGTTTGCTCTTCACTGCTTCATTTTGGATGGATCGCAGTCCACTCAATTATGTTCTGTTCGGTCTGTTCCCGTTCATCTCTGGTTTCACGATCGCTCCGTTCATTGGCATGGTGATGACCGGGTACGAAAACGGACCATCGATTCTGCTCAATGCATTGTCTGCAACAGCCTTCATGTCGCTTGCTGCCGCGCTCTGGGCGCGCACCACATCCATCCGTTTGGGCATGCTCGGCAACATGCTCATGCTTTCGCTGCTGGGGTTACTAGGCATGTCCATTCTGCAGTACTTCGTTCCCGCATTGCAGACTCCGCGTTTCGAATTGTTCCTCTCGGGGTTCGGTGTCGTCCTGTTCGGGCTCTTCACCGCCTACGACATGCAACGCATTCAGGAGTTGGGCAAAGTGGGAGCGAATCCTTTCATGCTTGCGCTCAGTCTCTACCTCGACATCTTCAACCTTTTTGTGTCACTCGTGCGCTTCATGATCGCGCTCTCGGGAGACAGAAGGTAGAGCGCGCCATCGGAAGTTTTGACGAAATGATAAAAATATAGTATAATATTTTTGTCATTTCTCATACCAACACCCGTCATCATGAACATGAATATCCGCGGTATTTCCGCAGTAGATACGCTTCGTAAGCGCATGACAGGAGTTTCGCTGGAGTGCCTAGCGATAGTCGGCATTTTTCTTTGCGGCGTGAGCGGTATGGCGAAAATGCTTCCAGAAGATGGAGTGCTCGCAAGCGCTCTTCGTACGCCGGATGCCGCAGATGCACAGGAGCCGGAGCAGGGGAGCGCGCTCGCCTCTCGGATTGCGTTGCGAATGGGCGAGCGCCTCAAGCGCAACGGTCAGCCCGTTGCCCCACAGGCGCGCTTGGAGCAGGCAGTGCTGCAGCGCCAGCAGTTGCTCTCCAGCAAAATAGCTGTTGTCTTTGAGCGGCAGGGAGGGGGTATTTCCGAATCATGGAATGCAACGCCACAGGCGTATCCACTGTGGATCCGTCCAACGTTTAGCAAAACAGAAGCTGTCTTTGCGCTCGATAAGGATGCTATTCGAGCGAGTATCCACGAACACTTCGGTGCACGTCTGATTGCGCCGCAGGATGTCGTGCTCGAAAAGCTCGAAGAGCGAGGTGAAGGTGTGATTCGTGCACATACGACCGGTGTGGCCAAGCCGGGCGAAGTGCTCGATGAAGAAACCGCGGCTAGCGCAGTGATGAACGCGCTGCTCGCCGGCGGATCTGGCTCCCTTACTGTTCCGATCGATGCTGTAGCAGGGAAAATTGCCAATGCATCGGGTCAGGATCTTGGAGCGCTTACGCTGCTTGCCACTGGTCAGTCGAATTACAAAGGATCCGGATGGGGTCGTATTCAGAACGTAAAGAAGGCCTTCCGTGATCACGTGAACAACACGGTTGTTGCGCCGGGGCAAACCTACTCGTTCAATCAAATGCTCGAAGGTCCTGTTACCACCGGTAATGGTTGGTACATGGCCAAGGTGATCGAGAATGGTGTGGATCTGGTAGATGCACCGGGGGGTGGCATCTGCCAGGCTTCCACCACTATGTTCCGTGCAATGCTCAATGCGGGCTTTGTGCCTGTGGAGCGCAAGGCACACAGCTTGTATGTTACATTCTACGAGGAGCATGGCGTGGGTATCGATGCCACTATCTTCCCTGGGAAGCAGGATTTGACGTTCGTGAACGACACGCCCAACTATTTGCTTGTGCAGGCGTACGATGACGGTTTCGATGCCTATGTGCACATCTACGGCACAGATGACGACAGAACAGTCGATCTGCGTGGACCGTACTTCTCTAGCACTGCGCACATGAGTGACGTGCCACTCGATGGTTTGAATCACAACGAAATTGCCTGGGTACACACCGTGCAGTACGCCGACGGTCGTGAAGTGCAGAATCTTGTACGCTCCCGCTACCGTGCGATTCCGCGGACTCTGGCGCAGAAATACACCCTGCATGCGAGTGCCGGGGATGCACAGTAGGCATCAAGAATGTCGTGGATTGGCTTTACATCGATGCTATTTCGTCTAGGCTGTGGGCGATTTTTCCTCTGATTTTCCGTGGCAAAGCGACCTACACCAAAGAAACGACGAGCCAAGAGTTCTGGGCGTGCCCAGTACTCCGAGTACGTCCGCAAGCAGACTTCGCGTCTCAAGGAACGCCAGAATTCGCCATATGCCGTCATGGCAGAGCCGAAGAACAAGGGCGATAAGGCGCTCAAGGGCATCACGAGGATCAAGGCGTAGTTCTTCCCCACTACCGCGTTCATGGCACGGAAGCGCCATCTATCCCGGGTTGCCGTCATGCAGGTGCTCTTCGAGCGGCATCTGCGTCCTATAGACGAACGCAGCTCACTTGTGATGAATTCTGAGGATCTGGGTGAGCTTGATTCTGGATTTGCTGAATCGTTGCTTCGCGGCGTGCTTGATCATGAAGAGAAGCTCAAGACCGTGGTGCAGGAGCACGCGCCAGGATGGTCAATGGAACGTATGGACCCCATTGCGCGCTGCGCCCTCATGATTGGTGCGTACGAATTGCTCTTCGCAAAAGATGCGCCCCCAGCGGTAGTCATGAATGAGGCAATTGAAATTGCCAAGGAGTACGGCACAGCCGAAAGCGGCAAATTTGTGAACGGAGTGCTCAATGCACTCGCAAAAACTAACCAGAAGTAATAAAAAAGCGACTGTTGTGCCGGATCCATCCGGCGGGCTACACTCCGGCCATATGGATGCTTCGGCGTCACCGGTTCTCCTAGAACGCACCATCGGCATATCGTTCCGCAAGAAGGATCTCCTGCATCAGGCGCTTACGCACCGCAGTGCTGTGCGACGCAGTAGAGCTGGCGGTCACAATGAACGCCTAGAGTTCCTCGGAGATGCCGTTTTGGAGCTGGTAGCAACCGAGCACCTCTTTCAGTACACAGAGAAAACCGAAGGTGAACTCACGAGTTGGCGTGCTGCCTTAGTGCAGGGCGAACACCTTGCGCGTGTGGCGGCGGAGCTCAAGCTTGGTGAATACCTGCACATGAGCCGCGGGGAAGAGGCGAGTGGCGGTCGCAACAAAGAGTCCACGCTGGCAAACGCACTAGAAGCCCTTATTGGAGCTATTTTTCTTGATCAAGGGTACGACCCGGCAAAGCAGTTCTGTGAACAATTTATTCTGGTGCGGCTTCGTGCGCTTCTTGCTCAGGGCAAGGACAAGGATACCAAGAGCCTCCTACAAGAGAAGGCGCAGGAGTTCTTCGGCATTACTCCCCACTACGATGTGATTGCGGATGACGGACCCGATCACGATAAGACATTTGTGTGTGCCGTGTTCGTGGGCGAAGAGAAGATCGCCGAGGGCAAAGGCAACAGTAAGCAGAAGGCCGAGCAGGATGCAGCCAAGAACGGCCTAAAGGCCAGGGGCTGGAAATAGCGCTTACTCTTGGCCAGAAAGAGCAACTTTCAGACCGAGCGCTACCAAAAATACACCCATACACTGCTCGATTCTGTGCTGCACCCGACGAATAACGGAGCGCACATGGTGCATCGAGAAGACCGAGGCGAGTGTGCTAAACCATAGGAACGTCGCAATGCTCATATAGGCACCGTACATTCCCTGCACAATTAACGGCGTTGATTGGTCGATCACTTGCGTGAAGAGTGCCAACATGAAGAGTGTTGCCTTTGGATTGAGTACATTGCAAAGGAACCCCTGCATGAACGCCGCAGAAGCCGAGATATTGCGTACGTCAGAATGGTCTTGTGAACCGGTCTCCACATGCTTTTTTGCCAGTATTGCCCGTATGCCTATGTAGATCAGGTATGCAGCCCCAACGTATTTAATGATATTGAAGAGCAGGATGGACTGCGAAATAATCAATCCGATACCAAGGAGCGAATAGGCCGTATGCACGCCTAAACCCAGAGCCACACCTGCCGCAGTCCATACACCTGCTTTTCGGGCATGTGCTAGCGCGTTCTTGGTTACAATAGCAAAGTCCGGTCCAGGGCTTGCCACGGCCAGAAAGTGGATAATGGCGACAGTAAGGAAGGCAGACATACCTTCCTTTTATCCCATCTTGATCTCGATGTCCACGCCGGAGGGCAGGCTCAAGCTCTGCAGGCTTTCTACAGTCTTGAACGTGGTCTCGCGCAGATCGATCAAACGACGGTGCGTGCGCATCTCGAACTGATCGCGTGCGTTCTTGTGCACGAACGTGGAGCGGTTGACCGTGAATTTGCGGATCTTGGTAGGCAACGGGATCGGACCGTGCACCACAGCACCGCTGCGTTCAGCCGTTTCAATGATCTTTGCGCATGCTTCGTCCAAGATCACGTGGTCAAACGCGCTTAAGCGAATGCGGATCGACGAAATCCCCTTGGATTCTTTCTTCTTCCCGGCTGCCGGCTCTTTTTCCACGGTCTTTGAGGCCGCTGCCTTTTTGGCTGCAGGCTTCTTTGTCATTTTCTTCGTCGTGGGGCTCATGGGCAGGAGGGGAGAAAGAACAGGGGGCAAAAAGGGAGCGAGGGAGGGGCGACCAGAGGCCGCCCCACCTCGTTACAGTGCAAATTATTCAACGATCTTCGTTACCACGCCGGCGCCAACAGTGCGGCCGCCCTCACGGATAGCGAAGCGAGTGCCTTCTTCCAAGGCGATTGGAGCGCCCAGAGTGACAATGAACTTCACGTTGTCGCCAGGCATCACCATTTCTACGTTTGCTGGCAGTTCCACTGCACCCGTTACGTCTGTGGTGCGGATGTAGAACTGAGGCTTGTATCCCTTGAAGAACGGCGTGTGGCGACCACCCTCCTCTTTGGTGAGGATGTACACCTCAGACTCAAACTTCGTGTGTGGCTTAATGGAACCAGGCTTACAGATCACCTGACCGCGCTCAATGTCCTCGCGCTCAATACCGCGGAGCAGCAGACCAACGTTGTCGCCAGCCATACCCTGGTCGAGGAGCTTGTGGAACATTTCCACGCCCGTCACCACAACCTTGCGAGTATCGCGGATACCGACGATTTCTACTTCTTCGTTGATCTTCACAATACCTTGGTCGATACGACCCGTAGCAACGGTGCCGCGACCCTTAATGGAGAACACGTCCTCCACGGACATCAAGAAAGGCTTATCTGTTTCACGCTTTGGATCAGGAATGTGCGTGTCGAGGGTGTCGAGCAGCTTCTTGAGGTTCGCTACCTGCTCAGGATCACCTTCCACTGCCTTCAGCGCGCTTCCGCGGATGATTGGAGTGGTGTCGCCAGGGAATTCGTACTTGTTGAGGAGCTCGCGCACTTCTACCTCCACGAGGTCGAGAAGTTCAGGATCCTTCACCATGTCTACCTTGTTTAAGAAGACCACGATGTACGGCACGTTCACCTGACGAGCGAGCAGGATGTGCTCACGTGTCTGAGGCATTGGGCCGTCTGCAGCAGATACCACCAGGATCGCACCGTCCATCTGCGCTGCACCCGTGATCATGTTCTTCACGTAGTCGGCGTGACCAGGACAGTCAACGTGCGCGTAGTGGCGCTTGTCGGATTCGTACTCAACGTGAGAGGTGGAGATGGTAATACCACGCTCCTTCTCCTCTGGGGCGTTGTCGATATCCTCGAACTTTTTCTTCTCCCCTTCCGGCGAGAAATTGATGGAAAGCGCTGCTGTGAGCGTCGTTTTACCGTGGTCAACGTGACCAATGGTACCGACGTTCACGTGCGTTTTCGAGCGGTCGAACTTCTTGCTGTCTGCCATGTCGAAAGAGGGGAAAATGGAGAAAGATATCGGAAGAATGAAGCAGAGCTTCAATCGCGACGGGCAGTCTACGTTTCGTATGCCGCGAGAGTCAACAGTTTCCGCTGCGAAAGACCGCTAATTTTTCGTCCGCGCAAGCTGGTACACTGGCGGACGTGCGACGTAGTGAACGTATTGATGGCTTTGTAACCGAGATCTGGCGCTGGTTTGATCGCCACAAGCGGCAGCTCCCGTGGCGGGATTTAGCCGATGTTGATGATACGCAGCGTGCGTACAAGATTGTCGTTTCCGAAATCATGCTGCAGCAAACGCAAGTGCCTCGCGTCATTCCAACCTATCGCAGGTTTTTGGATATCTTCCCCACACTCAACGATCTTGCTGATGCAACCGACGCACAGATCATTCGTGCGTGGCGCGGTATGGGGTACAACAGCAGGGCACTGCGGTTGCGTGATGCAGCTCGAACCATTCGTACGCTCCATGCAGGTATCTTCCCCAAGGACATGGATGCACTGCTCTCTATAAAAGGTATAGGTCACTACACAGCCGCTGCCGTGCGCAACTTTGCTTTCTATCTGCCTACGCCCTGCATAGATACCAACATTCGTCGTATTCTGCATCGTGTGTTCTATGGGCCGGAGCGTGCAGACGGTACGTGGCCGCGTGACGACGCGTTCCTACTCAAGCTTGCCGACGATGTGCTCACAGTGGCAATGCAGCATCCTGAGCGTACCAGTGCGGACTGGCACGCGGCACTCATGGATTTTGGCTCTATCGTATGCACCAAGCGCAGTCCCAAATGGGATCAATGCCCTCTTGCCGCCAAGGGTCTATGTCTCGCTGCATACAGGGTTCCTATGCTCAAGCGAACAAAGAAAAAGGCAGAACCTGGCAGGCATGTTGGCTCTACGTTTGTCCCCAATCGCATCTTCCGTGGTCGGATCGTAGAAGCACTGCGCGATGCACCAAAGGGCCTCACGCTAGAGGCAATCGGTCAGCACGTATGCATTGACTGGTCACCGAGTGAGCATGACGAATGGTTGCGATCATTGCTTTCCGCTCTCGTGCGCGATCGTCTTGTTCGCTCAAATGAGAAGAAGAGAGAGATCTACGCGTTGCCGTAGTCATCTACTGCTTGCCGCGCATTTCGTCGATCGCCTGTTGGAGTTTGGATTCCTCTGGTGCTGGTGCAGCGGGAACGTCTGTTGCTGCTGTCGCCGGTGCAGCGGCACCTGCCTTGCGGCGCATGCCGCCCATTTTGCCCTTGAAAACGAGCAGTACCACACCGAGCGCAATTGCACCTCCGGCAAGCGCAACGCTCATGAGGGTGCCAGTCAGCCACGAACTTTCCTCCTCTTCTGCAATCGGCATTTCTTTCGCCTCTTCATTCTCTTGCAGAGCACCTGTTGCTGTCAGCGCTTCCTCATCTTCTAACACTGCACCGGTCATTGCGTCTTCTTCCACAATGATGCTGCTACCAGTGCCACTCTCTTCTATTGTGTCACTAGGCACTTCTTCCTCCACAATTACGGCTTCTTCCACAGGCTCTTGTGCAGGTTCCTCTTCTGCTGCGGCATGGAATCCTATTCCCGGATCAAACACTTTTCCGCCTCTATAGAGCACGGGCTTTCCATTCGACTGAGTCACTGGAGCCATTGTTGTAGTTTGTACAGTTGGTGCAGGTGCAGGCGTTGATTTCGGCACTTCTACCGGGGGCACAGTCACTTCTTCTTCAGTTGCCAACTCCGCAAAGTTCACACTTGTGTCGGCATCATCAATCCAGTTTCCGTTCTCATCGAAGATCTGCTCATCAAGCACGAGTGGATCATTGGCTGCTTCCCATAGGGCGGCATCTTCTTCCCACGTTGGCTCTGGCTCTTCTGCGGGCGCAGCGTCCTCCTCTTGCATCTGTTCCATCACCAGTGGGTCAAGCTCAGGATCCAGCGCTAAACCAAGGAGCTCCTGTGGTGCAGGGAGATACGCATGTCCTAGTGCAGGAAGGCCAATGACCAATGCGAAGAAGAGCGACATAGAATCTAATGTGTATTTGTAAATATTATACAATTAAATTAGCTTTTAAGCAAATACAGGGGTGCTCACGGCGGAGACCCCTGTATGCCAATAGTTCTACTACTTTGCTGTTTCGATCACGCGCCTCTCGCGGATCACGTTGACTTTAATCACGCCGGGGTAGGTAAGCTCGGCTTCGATCTTCTTGGTGATGTTCTTTGCGAGTTCTTCCTGACCAAGGTCGTTGATCTTTTCGGTATCCACGAACACACGCACCTCACGACCTGCGGAGATGGCGAATGCACGCAGGACGCCGTCGAAGCTCTTCGCGACTTCCTCAAGCTCCTTAAGGCGCTTGATGTAGGCCTCAATGGATTCTTTGCGCGACCCAGGGCGTGCGCCGGAAATGGCGTCCACCGCGGCAACAATGAATGCTTCTGGTGACTCCATAGGGATATCTTCATGATGCGCTGCCACACAGTGGATCACTTCTGGGCGTACCTTGAAACGCTTACAGATCTCCACGCCGATCTCCACGTGTGTTCCGGCGACTTCGTGGTCGAGCGCTTTACCGATGTCGTGGAGCAAGCAGCCCTCAACAACGGTCTGCACGTCTGCTCCGAGTTCCTCGGCAAGCATGCGTCCAATATTCGCCATTTCCACCGAGTGCTTCAGGATGTTCTGCCCATAGCTTGTGCGGAATCGCAGGCGACCAATGATCTTCAGTAAGTCTTGTGAATAGCCTGTAATGCCCAGTTCTGCGGTTGCACGCTTCCCGAACTCCAACATCATCTTGTTCACTTCGGCTTTCATCTTCTCCACTATTTCTTCAATGCGAGCAGGCTGAATGCGTCCGTCCTTGATCAGCTTCTCCATTGCGAGTTTTGCTACGTAGCGACGGGCAAGATCGAAACCAGAAATGATGATTGCCCCCGGTGTGTCGTCGATGATGATGTCGACACCGGTGAGCTGTTCGAAGGTTGTGATGTTGCGACCCTCTTTACCGATGATCTTCCCTTTGATGTCGTCACTCGGGATCTGCACGATTGTGGAGGTCGACTCGCTCGCTACTTCGGATGCGTAGCGATGCATTGCTTCGACCATCAAGTTCTTTGCCTCTTCTTCGTAGTCTTCCTTCGCCTGCTCTTTGAGAAGTTTCACCTGACCTGCAAAGTACGTGGAGTACTCATCTTTCAGTTCTTCCCAGAGCTGTTTCTTTGCTTCTTCCTCGGAGAGCTTGGACATCTGCTCCAACGCTTTGCGATGCTCCAACGCTGCAGCGGAGAGCTCGGTTTTGAGGCCGGCGACTTCCTCCTCTTTGCTAGCCAGCGAAGTGCGCTGACGCTCGATCTCGCGCACTTTTTCGTCGAGACCTTTCTCTTTTTCTTCCAGGCGCGCCTGATCGGCTTCGATCTTCGATTCAATTTCCGCTGCGCGAATCTTCGCTTCGCTCAAGACTTCCTTTGCAGTGGCACGCGCCTCGGCCTCTGCCGATTTGATCATGCCCTGTGCATCAGCTACTTGGCGCTTGAGGTCAGAAAGCTTTTGTTCCTGTTCACGAATTTGTGTTTGCACGGCTTGCGAAACCTTCTTGTTCTTGGAGAAGTAGAATCCACCCGCGGCCAAGCCAAGGCCAAAGCCCGCAAGTGCAAGAATTATGGTGAGAGTGTCCATAGAATGGGGGGTCAGAAAATCTAGATCAGCCCCCTGCGGTATGCGATTTACTCCTTGCCGATGACGAGTGCGGTATCAGGTGTCATGGGATGGTTGTCGAATGTCAGAGGAGAAACGCCCGCAAGGGTGCGGAGTTCATTGAAGGGAACGCTTGGAGTATACCAGTGGCAGCGAAAGGCGCCAGACGCTGCTTGTGGCTTCCAGAAGCGATCGAACAGAGAATACTGGCGAAACTGGACTTGCGTAAAAATGGAAAATATCCCAAACAGTTCTTTGGTACTGCAGAACGAAATACGGGGCAAACAGAAGCTGGTTGTATACAACCAGCAAAACGTTCATCGCGTGTAGCCGCCACAACGCCATGTGCCTATGGTTTTCTGTACGCATGCAACTCTATAGCCACGCTCTGTCGTTTGTGGTGTTCGTCGCACTGGTGCTCGCGGCAAGAACCGCACATGCATCCGCTGTTATTAGCGAAGTTTGCTGGATGGGATCCGATCTCAGCACTGCAGATGAATGGATCGAGGTAGCCGGAGTAGGGGAGTCGGCAACCGATCTTACCGATTGGTGGCTCACGAGCCAAGCGAGTGATGGCACAGAGCGCGTCATCGCCACATTCGCAACAGGAACATTCCTCATGCCAGGTGATACATTCATCATCGCGAATTATGCAGCAGGGCAATCGCGTGTTTTGGAGGCGCCGGATCTCGTGACGAGCGGCTTATCGTTGCCCAATACCAAACTGCTCTTGCGACTGTACGACGCAAGCGGATCGCTTGTGGATACCGTAGATGACGGCATCGGCGCACCTTTTGCAGGCGTAAGTGCAACCGGCACGGGGACGCGTGCAACTATGGAGCGTATTGATGTGCTTGCACCCGGGTCCGTCATTACTAACTGGCAATCGGCACGTGCAAGCGTGGGCATCGATGCAGCTGCACCGCTGCTCGGCTCACCTGGGTTTCTGCATGTTGACACTCCACTTCCAGAGCCCGATCCGCTTCCAGAAGTAGAGAGCACTTCTTCTTCATCTTCCTCAGAATCATCGAGTGAGTCATCTGCTTTTGCAGATGCTGTACCAGCCTCCGTGTACTTTTCCGAAATTATGGCAAATCCCATCGGTTCCGACGATGCCGAGTGGATCGAACTGCGGAACTTCGGCTCAGGAGCAGTGGATATTGCCGGATGGGAATTGCAAGTGGGTACCAAGATCATTCCCATTTCGGCACAGTCTGCATCCGGATACGTACTCGAAGCCGGTGCGTACACACTCCTACACAAACGTGATTTTGGTTTCACACTTCCAAATGCTGGCGGAACGATTTCGCTTGTTTCGAATGATGCACAGCAAGATTCCATTATCTATCCCGAAGCATTCGATGGCATTAGCTTCGGAAGGCTCTCAATGGAAGACGCACCGCGTGCGTTCTGCCGTTCTACCCCGGGCTCACAGAACATCGTTGTTACTCCAGATGTGTCCATCGCTGTACAGTCAGTGAGCAACGCCACACAGCATGGGACACTCATAACCGCAGAGGGAAAAACGACACTCAATCTTGAGGGGTTACTGCACAACACATCAAGTGCAGGCGCGCTCTGCAGCTGGAACTTTGGCGATGGTTTCACGAGCGCGAGCTGTAATCCGCCGTCGCATACATTCACGGAGCGCGGTATCTACAGCGTCCTCTTCGTTTTTCAAGATGCCTGTGGCACCGCGGTTGAGAGGCAGCTTATCGTGGAAGTTCGAGAGCCGCCAAAGACGGTTGTTCCGGTCGTGCCCCCGGTTGAGCAGGAACAGGAAAACTCAGAAGAAACACGATGCATCCCGTCGGAAAACGGTGGCGTAGTGCTCTCTGAATTTTTACCCAATCCAGCCGGAGATGATGCAATAGGGGAGTGGATTGAGCTTGCGAATCCCACAAGTACATCGATCGATTTGTGTGGATGGAGCATTGATGATGGCGATGGCGGGAGTGCGTCCTTTTCACTCGATGCCTATGCAATCGCAGCAAACGGGTTCCTGCTTCTGCATCGAAATATCACTAATATTGCGCTGAACAACGACGGAGATAGCGTGCGTTTGTTGGCACCTGATGGCATGGAAAAGTTCTCGCAGATTGTCGAATATACGGCTTCAAAAGAAGCCCTTTCCTATGCCATGTTTGGCGATTCATGGCATTGGGAACATGCCCCTACTCCGGGCACACAGAACCTGCCAAAGAGAAATGAAACAGTGCTTTCGACTACATCGGGGGCAGTGGTATCGCTTGTGGCTAAAAATCCTAAAAAGCCCATAAAGAAGAGCACAATCACAAATACTGAACAAAATTTGTATACAAAAAAAATTTCAGCAATCCAAAACGCACTCACAACACACTACGAAAATGTACCTCAATTACCTCTGGTATCTTTGAGCGAAAATCAGCCTCTTTTGCCTGTTTCTCATCGGAATCTTGCACGTTTCCTCCCCGCATATTCCGCTGAACAGGCTTCCTCTTTCGCCTCTGACTGGTGGCTGCTTTTCCTAGTCGTTCCGCTTGCGACGATTCTCGTATGGAAGGGCTCACTTCGATCTTGAAGCCAAAGCGTTTTTGAGGTACACTATTGAGATTTATTCGCATTCCATGCGGAACACACACCCAACATTTTCTTCTCCGGATTCCCCAGAACGTGAGCACCGTCTCGCGTTTGAGCGCGTACCGGAATCCGTCAGTGGACCTGAACTGCGCGAGGATCGACAGGAAATGGAAAAGTCTACGACCATCGTGTACAGCAAGCTGAATCAGGTGACAGCGAACGATGAACGCAAACGCGACACGCTGTACGTGGATAAATGGACTCGCTTCATGTTGATGGCGAGCACGCAGATGCAAGGAGGTAATCGCGTGCAGTGGATGCCTGGTGGCCTGATGGCTACCGCAGAGAAGTGGCACCCTGCGTTCAAGAAAGCGAACGAGGAATTTACACGTCTCAAAGACCGCTCGCCCAAAGAAGCCAAGGCATTGCTCGAACAGTTGCGTTCGCAATTGGATGCCTGGAAGAAGGCGATCGCAGATTATGATAAAGCCTTTGGTGGACCGCTGCAGGGAGACCTAGCTGCAGCAGGAATCGATACAGATGTTGCCGATGTGCTTGGCAAATATGTGATTGAGCAGAAGCAACTCACGGAGCGCATTGATGCCATGCTCATCCGCATGCAACAGGCGGTTGCAGAAACAGATGCAACGCGTGCAGAGAAAGTGAATGCACTCAAAAAGAAAATCGCAGCGGAAGAGGCTGCAGGCAGAGATCCAAAAGCGCTCAAAGATGAGCTGGCATTCGCGGAGCTTTCGAAAGAAGACAAGCTCAAGAAGCTCGAAACCGAGTGGAAGGAGCAGATTTCACTTTCCGAGGAAGATCGCAAAAATCTCGATGCGGTTGTTGTTGAGCTTAAAAAGAAACTCACAACCATCAACGAAGACGAGCGGGCATTCCTTCGTGATCATGCAGAGCCTCGCCGCAAGTATCTGCTCAAGTTCGGCGGCTACAATGCCGAATGGCTTGTGGGTCAGGCTGCAACGGACAAAAAGGGCGAGTACAACGCTCGCTTGCTGTTCATTGACCTCCAGGTTCTCGGCTTTACGCCAGATTTGGTAGAGCTAGAAAAGCGCCGCACCAACAAAGACGAATTGATGGTGTACATCAAGAGTCTCACTCGTAAAGATGAACGGACGGGCGACACGATTCGCTTCTTAGACAAGGGGCCAGGCATTTCGCTACAGGACATGTATTTGCGTTCGCAGTTCCCACCAGATGTGGTGCAGCAGCTGCAGCGGCCGGATCTGCAACCGGTGAGCACAGCGATGCTCTATGAGCTGCTTGCTTTGGATCTGGATAAACCTTTCGAAGAGAACCTTTCGCAGATCATTAAGATCTGCACAAAGGAGGAGAATGGGAAACTTGCAGTCCAAGAAGACCGTTTTGTTCAGTTGGTCACTTTTCTGTTGTATACGAAGAACGGCGCAAAAAATCATGAAGACGCGAATGCGGCAAACCCCAAAAAAGAAGACCACATTTCCTTTGAAAAGGAGGCGAAAGCAAAGCTCCAGCAGCTTATCGACGATAACACATTGATGAGAGGCGGAGATGGTCGCCTCTACGTACAACACGACGCTACTACAAAGCCTGAGAAAGTACTTCTCGATAAGCTCAAAGGGCTTGGTATCACCTGGGATGGTGAGCCGCTTAACATGCTTAAGCAGATCAAGGCTACTGGTGTGGATACGCAGGAGCTTGGCGTCACGGTGGACAAGCTCTGGGATGAAACCAAAACTACCGTGGCAGATGCCGCTCAAGATTGGTGGGAGTATGTTCGTTCGATTCCCAAGCTTGCGTACGATCCGGAGCAAGATCCAACCATTCGGGAATATATCAAAAAGCAGGATGCACTTTCCGCAGCTATCGGCTCCATAGAAGGCACTACCGGTTCCTTCGATGGAATCGAGAAGTTCTTCCAAACGGGCAGAAAGTCACTGGAAGGCAGCCAGACGGCAATGGAGAAAGCATTGCTCCCGGTGGATATTGCCGCGGAAGCAATGGATCACTACAAGGGTGCCGAGACACTCAGCGATGCAGCGCTCTACCTTATTGATACGCTCAATGCACGATCGGATTGGCAGCAGCGCCCGCTTGATGTGCGCAAAATTGCATTCTGGCTGGCGATGAATAAAGGAGAAGGAGGTTTGGACATGGCGGTGAATTTCATGCGGCAGGTTTCTGCCTCTGAGCATGATGACGATGCCCGCCGTGTAGTCATCGATGCCTACATTGCAGATCTACCAGAGGCAGATCGCACAGCATTGCAGCAGTACCTTGCAACAATCAGTCGCGTGCAGGAGCTTTCGCATACAGACATTCTTGATGAGGCGAAGAATCGCGATATCAAGGTAAAGCGAGATGCACTCATGGTGCTGGAATCCATGGGCCATGCAGGCAAGATTGGCCGATGGCACATTGATGATCCTGCAAAGGATGATGGCGCATACATCGAAGAATCACTTCGTGCGATTCTATACGGCAATGGTGCTGATGCAGTTATTACAGCTTACGTAACAAAGAAGTCACAAAAATATGACTTCAATGGTGTGGAGCAAGTGATCGAAGTAGAAGATGCGAACCTCTACGTTCGCCAAATTCAGAACGACCTCATTTACAAGTCGCAACAGGAAGTGGCAGCAGGCAAGCAGAACAAGGAGTACGAATTGCTCCAGGACCCCATGGAGAAGGGCTTGCGCGGAATTGCCGATACGCTTGGCGAACTCTGGCAGGGCGATAACGTGGACAAAGCAAAAGTCATTGCGGCAATCGTTGCTGGTCTGTGGCTTATGAAGTCTGCGTGGAACAAAGGGGGACTAGGTAAGAAGCTTCTGGTTGGCCTACCGCTTCTTATGGTGGCAAACACCGTGTACAAGAAGCAAACAGGCAAAGATCTGCTCGGCCAGCACCTTACGTTCATGAGCAAAGAGCAGCGCGGAACAGCACTCGAGCGCTTCCGCCGTCGTGGTGCAGCGATCGATAAGTATAAGGTACTTGGTACCAACGCTGGGCACGAGGCCATCAAACAGCTCACCGACCGCGATAATCCCATTCGCGTGGAGGAGCTCTTGGCATGGCGTGAACAGGTGAAGGGTAAAGGCCATCGTGATTACACCCAGGGTGCGCCAGCCAACTTGAATACCATGGCTATTTGGCAGCACATGGGGAATAAGAAGGAGATGAACGATGCGTATGAGGTGGCATTCCTTGCATTTGAATCTCTCTGTGTAGACGTTGCTCAGCTCAATGGAATGGGCGGCGACTACGAGAGCATTGCTGAGCAGGGCGCAGATTTCATTAAGAAGCATTACGTAGACATGACCGAGTATCACAAAGACGATCCTCGTCGTGATCGCTCAAAAATGCCGATCACCATGCTCGATGTGATCATCAACGAGGCTCGCACTCCAGGGAGTGCAGAAGCCATTACTGAAGATCGCACATTTGTAGAGTGGCTTGCAGGCAGCATCGGCAAGAGTACCGAGTACGTCTACGGCAAACTGAAAGAAGGCTACACGGCGATCGATATTCGACGCGAAGCCTTGGTAGAGAAGATGCCGGAGTACTACGAACAAGGAAAAGATTGGGTATTCGATACGTACGAAACGCTCGAAAAATTCTTGCGTGTTACTTGGCACAAACTTGAGCCAGAACTTCGAGAAGATTTCCAGGCTACGTGGAAATTCTTATACGAAGCAGGTACAGAGCTTGGGTTCACTATTGTTGTAAAGGGAGGTGAGGCCATCGAATTTATTGCAGAGAAGGGGTACACGATTACCGCAAATGGTCTGGATGCTCTCCACAAAGCACATGAGCGTATCCTGGCAATTCCCGAACTGCACTACATGCTTCGCCCGGTTGAGGAGCTCATTATGCATGTTGTGGGTGTGGATTATATGGTTACGCTCAATGAGGCGGATGCCAAAAAACAAGCAGGTGTAGAAGATCATGCAATGGATACATTCGTGTCTCCAGATGGGCAGTATGCCATTCGCGATGTGTCGCGACCGTATACGCTGAGCACCTTCTTCCCTGTAAAACGTTCCAAAGGATTTGGATTTGAAATTCCTGCCGGCAAAGAGCCAGAGACAATCATGGATACGTACAAGGAACAACTGGCAAAAGCTCTCTATGAGCCAGATGTACCGTTTGACGATCTTCGACCTTCGCAACAGCGCATGGTGCTTGAAATGCTGAAGTCCAACATGTTTAGGCAGCTAGCACATGAGGCAAAGTTTAAAATGAGCGAGACGGCATACGATACCGAACTTGCGAAGCGTGAAGCGCAGGCAGCCACTGCAGATGCCGCTTTGGCTAATGCTGAATTGGATTTCAAGACAGCAGAGCAGGCGATGAAAGACATAAACAAGCATTACGATCTGGCATTCAATACGCCACTTGGTACCCTGCAGGCAGAACATTCGAAAATTACAACAAAAGAACAACAGATTAAAAATGAAGCATCACCACATCGCATTCAGCATGCAGTGCTGAGCACGAGAATTAGCAAGGTTAAAGACGACATTGCCGCGCTTGATAGGGCTGGCAAAAAAGACCAAGCCGATATAAAGCGTGAAGAGCTTAAGGAGATGGAAAAGCAGTTAGAAACTGCACAGCTTAAAGTCCGTCATGCAGATCAAAATATCAAAAAATTGGCGGATGAAGAGGCGCAATACTTCACATATGTATTTATCGCGCAGGCAATTGCAGATGGCAAAGTGCCACGAGCACCGCTGCGTCCGGGCGAGGGCGATTCTCTGAAGGCGCTATTGCAGGCAGCATCAGCACGAGAAACTATTCCTGAACGCATAGCGTTCATGGTACAGCTTGCAGACATTCGTGCGAAGCATCGCGATGCACTGCAAAGGGTTACTGATAGCAAAACACAGCGAGATGCAGCTAGCACGAAAGCTGTTGAGGCACGCCAGGAATTCTCGCGGTTCAAGCAAGATGGTCTGGAAAAGGTCAAATTGCCTTTGGATTCACTGTTCACCGGACCTGGTGGTACTTCACTGCTTACTGCGGATGTGCTCATCGAAGATCCCGATACGGGCTCACTCATTAATCAGGTCTTCCAACAGAAGCGGGAATTTATGGGTGTTTCCTTCGAATGGTTGCGTGGTGATGTTCGTACAACAGTAGAAAAAGGTGCAAAGGATTGGAAAGAACACATGCTTGCCAGTGAACCAAAATACCAGGAATACTCCACTGCAGATGCATCTACGCTCGATGGTAAGCGTAAAATGAAGATTGCCAGTGCATACGCACGCTACTTGGAAATCATTGCGCTGAATGAAATTCTTCAGCGCGCAACATTGAAATCTATTTCGCATCCAGTAGAAGGTGAAACGTCTCACGTACTCCACTTGTCTGTGGAAGAGGCAGATCGCATCTACTTGTATTTGCGTGAGCGGGAAGGGCTCATTCGCTTTGATCGCTATGTCAAAGACTTTGATGATCTTGACGCAAGTCTACAGAAGTAAATCTATTTATTATGACAAGCGTACAAACACCAGAGGCAGAGCCAGAGCAGCAGAAGCAGCCTGCAGATGCTGCGCCCGCTAAACCACAAAAATCTCCGGGAGGAGACGGTGCGTCTGCACCCATTAGCCCCGCACAGCGTCAGCAAATTATTCAAGAGCATCTCAAAGAGCAGCAGCAAAATGCTCCAAAGGCTCCCGAGCATGATGATCATGCGGATATTCCACATTCTATTTGGAATATCTCATACGAACACGTACGTGGGCCCATGCGTAAACTCCTGGGAGTTGGAGCGTTTGCACTCAACCCTGTTGTGGGAGTGAGTGTACTTGCTGGCGATGCAGTACTGCGTAATACAGTGGGGAAATTGCCAGTTGTAGGAAATCTGTATAACGCCCCACGCGATGCGGTTGTTGGTGCAGCAACAAAAGCGTCAGACTTCATTGCCGGAACTGTCACAGCGCCTACAGCGTCAATCGACGTAGTCGAGAACGTGTATGAAGGTATCAGTGGTACTGTGCGTCGTGAGGCACATGGACCGGTTGCACGCTCAGTTGAATGGAGCACAGAAAAGGTCGGACAAATTCTTGGTGGCGGTATTAATGCTCTGAAGTGGACTGGTAAAAAACTTGCAGAAGTACCGTGGCAGAAAGGCGCAGAGAACATTGGTCATATTGTTGCTGCGCCTATTACCCTTCCTGTTCGCATTTTCAAAGGAGCATCTGACACATTGAAGCCATTCACTGGTGGTGTTGCAGGTGGTGTGATCGGACTTGGCTTAGGTGCAGGTGCCGCATATCTCGGCTACTTGGGTGCTGCGCAGTATGCATGGCCATTGTTGCCAACTGGCGTACAGCAAGCTCTCGAGCAGGCTGCGCTTCATGTCGGGCATCTGTTCAAATAAATATTCCATTTAGAATGATCTTCTGGTGATACACGTGGTTCCCAGTTTTTTGCTAATCACTATTATTCTCTCGCAAAAATGAAAATGCGGGAGTCGCTCCTCTTACTAGAGGAGATAATCCTCGTTTTCGCCACTTGGTCTGCGGGGTGGCGGTGGTGTCTCATCGTCGTTGTTTGGCGTATCGCCCAATTCACCTAGATCATCGAGCAAGCCAGCAGGTTCATCATCCTCATCTGCCGAAGGGCGTTCTCTCTCAACAAGATCATCTCCAAGATCATCTCCAAATTCGATGATGTCGCTTGCATCCTCGACTGGTTCATCTTCATCTTCATCTATCACATCCAAAGGATCCTCATCTACTTCAATCTCGTTTTCTACATCCTCGTCTCGTTGGTCTTCAGCTTCATCACCCCCATCCAAAGGATCTACCGTTGGTTGGGCGGCTGGTGCAGGCGGGGGATTTACAGCTGCAATCTGACGATTGCGCTGGATAGTTTGAAGCTCGGCAGTAATTGTTGCAACAATGTTGGGTACAAGCTCATGACTGCTCTGCATGTTTCGGAATGTATTTGATTGGTTGAGTATCCCCAATATTCTGTCGTTCGCAGCAAGATCCCTCTTCCGTCTTCCTGCGTTTGTATCCAGAAAATCTATAGCCTCATCGTGTATTTCCGAATATTCATCTTCTGGCAGCGTTTGAATTTCCATTTCCAGGATGAGCCCATCCAATCGGCGAATGGAACGCTCAAGGTTTATGGACATCTGTTCCGCGCTCGAACGTTGAGTTTCAGACAATCTTGCAATGTCTCGACTCCAGTCAGTATGAATGAGTGGCGCATGATGCCCCACAACTCTTCGACCTCCTTTTACAGCGCCGTAGAGAGCTAACGATGCACCGGTTCTCATGAGTCTTGATCCAGCATCTTCTACAGCTGCTCCCGGCATCAGGCCAACGCATGCAATTAAATTGTGCGCCCCTTTTACAACGGCAAGCACATCCATTCCGCGATCGGCACCGTTCATACCCATGCGTAGCGCAGTATTCAGACGGAGTGCATTTTGCATCTGTGAACGAAGCTCAATGAGCTGGTTCCTATTCATATTCGTGCCTCTTCCAGTTGCCCAAGCGCGTTGCTGCTCTGCATAGCGGTTATACATCACGCTCAATGTAGTATTGAGCCCTTGCATGGTAGGCAGCAGCACATCCCCCAATAGCCAGTCGCCCACAAAATATGGATTGTTCTCCCGTGGCTTATTGGGTTTCTGTACCTCTTCAGATGGTAAGTTGCTGCTTTCTGGCTTCTGTCGCATCTTCAGCTTTCCGCTTTCATGGTCTGCGATAATGCCCTGCCAGATCTCCTTTTGTAACTCGGGTGGAGTGACGGCCCAGTCTTCCTTACTTAGGGGAATGGCAACTTCGGTGCTATTGGGCACATACGTACTCAAGTCAGGTTTCTCCTGCTTCAATAACGTTCTGATGCTGTCGTAGACAGTATCGTCGCGAACAGCTTCCTGCGCTTCGGCAGATTTTGGCGACCCTCCAAGTACACTCGCAGCGCCCGCAGCGAGTGCACCACGTCCAAGCAATGCTCCAAAGGAACGACGGGTCATAGACCGCTGTTCAAGCGGCAAGTTCTCATGCGATGCCTTTTCTTCATTCTCAGGGAACTGTTCAGCATTCTCTTCGGAAGGATTGCGTGGTCTCATAGAAAGAAAGAGAAGTAACTTAGGGGGCAGTACGCTGTTGCTTCACGGCTTCTAGGTCGCTCACGATGTCATCAATAATCTTGGGCAAAAGCTCAGTGCTCGATTGCAGATTTTTAAATGTGGTTGATTGCATAACTAATGCACGAATCTTGCTAGAGAGGTTCAGTTCGCTTTTCTTTTTTCCTTCGTTATTCCGCAGTTCTGTGACCGCTTCGTCGTGCAGCTCTTCATATTCGTCCTGCCCGAGTTCTTTAATTTCTAGTTCTGCAATTTGTGTATCCAGTCGCTTGAGTGCCTCTTGAATGTTCAATAAGAGTTTTTCGGCAGAGGTACGCTTACTGTCATCGAGTTTTGCTGGATCACGTGCGCCCTCCAGTCCATGTGGAGCATGAAATCCACCTGCTCTGCGCATGCGCTTAAGGCCATAATACACTCCTATCGACACAGCGGATTTCCCCGCTTCCAAACCGGCACCTGGTAAATTCAACAGTGAACCATTTTGCCCTGCAATGGAGTGTCCAATCGAGGATGCGTCGTAGAGAATTTTCCCCAATACTGCCCAGTCGAGACTTCGGTCGACGGTTGCTGTGAAATACCGTTCCATATCCGTAGCCAAAAATTTCCAATACTGCAGGCTTGTTTGCAAATTGCGCAGTTCTTCAAGCTTTGCACTCTTTGGTATCTTTTTCCACCCTTCAGATTGGCCAAGAAGGCATTTCCCAAGAACATTCGTTGCAAGATCGACTGTTGCATTTGCGGCCTGCATTGCAGGCAGCGTCACATTGCCAAACATTGAATTCAGTAACTGCGATTCCTGCTCTGCGTTTCGCTCATTTGTTGGTGCGGTCTGCGTGACTGTCGCGGTGCCGTCGGGATTTTTTTCAACAGTCAGCTCACCGGATTTATAGTCTTTCAAAATCCCCTCCCAAATCTCCTTCTTCAAATCTTGCGGTGTGGCTTTCCAGTCTTCTTCCGAAAGGGGAATGGCAAGCTCTTCTGGTAGAGGGCGGAATGGCGTGAGATCAAGATTATTTCGAACTGCGTGCTCAGCATCTCTGCGTCGTTGTGCCAATGTCGCCTCTGTTGCGGGGGTTTCTTGTGCTTCTGCACCCTTCGGCATTGAGCCGAGAATACCCGCAGCACCTATTGCCGCTGCGCCACGAGTAAACAAGCTGCCAAATGCGCGTCGAGACATCTTTCGATGTTCGATTGGCAAATTCTCTGCAGGAGCTTGTTCCTGCGCATCTGGAAACTCTTCACTGTTTTCCCGCGGTGTGTGTTGTTTGCTTGTCATGTGGCATATGTGGAAAGTTCATGAGTATTATACTATAAATTCGAATAAATTTCAATAAATCTATGGAGCAAAGCCGTTCGTCCATCCATTGCGTAAATACGAGAAAAAATGTATAATATTCATGAAATACACAAAATCCATGGACGCAAAAGATCTACAAAAATCCATTTGGCAGAACGTCACAGAGTGGTTTGCGCGTCCCGCGAGTAGCGGAGATCGAGCTAAAGAGTGGCTTGAGGGCATTACTCCGGAGCATACGATCGCCAAAACCTCCCGCGAGGTGGTGATGAGTATTTACGATTTATTCACTGCGCCAGTTGTTGCCGCAGCGAATGCTGCCGGCAAGCTCACTGGTGCGGCTATCCGCTTGCCCCTGGCGGTGCCTGCTGCGCTCGGTTGGGGTTTAAGCAATACCATTACCGCTCTTACTGTAGTTCCTGCGCAGACCATTGCGGCCGGCGCGGATCGTTTGGGTCACGAAATTGAGCAGTATCCGTCTAAGCTCTTTACAGGCGAAGTGCAGAAGCTCAACAACAGCACACGTCAGGCGTTGCAAAGCACCCTGGGTGTGGATGTGCCGCCGGCATTGGCATCGTAACAAATAATGTTGCTATTACATATAATGTTAATTATATTTAACAGTTGTTTGAGCATGTCGCTCTTTCACAGCTTCACGTTTTTTTAGGAGGATGCGAACATGATTCGCTTCATTGAAGAGCTTACAGCGTTGATTTGGTGGTTTGTTCAACTTGCTGCGGAGGCCTTTTACCATCTTTTGATGTTTTCTTTACGCATGATTGAGGCCTTCAGTAGATTAATTGCTCGGATATACCTTGGGATCGAAGCCTACATTAGAAAATTGGTCGTACGTCTTGTGTGGCTACTATTTCAGTTGTTACTCCTAGCCATTGTCATGAGTCCAGCAATTGCTGCTTTGGTGACATACTTTTTCTTCTGGGGTCACCGGGCACTTATTCCGGCAGCAGTGCTTTGGGCATGCTTTCTTTTTATGACTGGTCTCGTGATGTTTGGCAAAATGGAGAAGGAAGGAAGAAAGCCATCTTTGCCAACCCAAGAAGATTACATAGCAATGGAATCGTGGCTTTCAACAGTCTTGGTTATGATTACAATTCGTTCGCTCCCTGGAATTTTGCTCATAGTCTATGCACTAAATTTGGTCGAGCAGGATTATCCATGGAGTGATAAGAAGATGCCAGCCAGGGCACAATGGATTGTCGGAGCCGGAATGATTTGGATCATTACATGCTGTTACCCGCTATATACGTGGGCTGAGCGTCTCCTAAAGAAGTTTAAAATTATCGGTAACTGAAGTTCTGTGAAAACTGCTCAAACCCTACCCTCAGCATGGATGCTGGGGGTTTTTTTGGAATTCTACATCCGCTTCGTGTACCCTTTCGCGGACGAAAGAATGGCAACACTTCTCCTCTCCGACGGCACCAGGTTCACGGGTGAACCGTTCGGTGCCGCTGTTGATAGTGATGGAGAGGTAGTGTTCAACACCGGTATGGTTGGCTACCCCGAGAGCCTTACGGATCCCAGTTACCGCGGGCAGATCCTCACATTTACGTTCCCGCTCATTGGCAACTACGGTGTACCGGGGACAGAGAAGAATGCCTGGGGGTTTAGTGACAAGCTCGAGAGCGAGCGCATCCAAGTGCAGGGGGTGATTGTGAGCCAGGTGAGCGACACGTACAGCCACTTTACTGCGGTGAGCTCCCTGCAGAAGTGGATGGAGCACCACAAAATTCCAGGGATTTCCGGCATCGATACGCGTGCTCTCACCAAAAAGCTCCGTGAGCACGGCGTGATGCTTGGTCGCATTGTGCAAGACGACAACGCAGTCCTCACGAGTATCGACGATCCGAACCTCCGCAATCTGGTGGCGGATGTAAGTGTTCCAGAGGTGAAGACCTACGAGCCCGAGGGCGAAGTGGTCGCAACAGTCGCGTGTTTCGACTGCGGGATGAAGAACAACATCCTCCGCTCCTTCCTCAAGAGAGGAGTGCGCGTGCACCGTTTGCCTTGGGATTACGATCTTGCGAAGAGCACGCTCTCATACGATGCAGTGTTTATTAGCAATGGTCCTGGTGATCCGAAGAGTTGCACTGCAACCATCGAACAAATTCGCATCGCGCTGAGCAAAGATCTCCCTACTTTTGGTATTTGTCTTGGTAACCAGTTGCTCTCCCTTGCCATTGGCGGCGATACGTACAAGTTGCCCTACGGTCACCGCGGAGCAAACCAACCATGCATTGAGATGGATGCAGATGGCCAGCCCACCACCAAGTGCATCATCACTTCGCAAAATCATGGGTATGCCGTAAACGAGGAGCTGCCTGCCGACTGGCAGGTGTGGTTCCGCAACGCCAACGACAACACAGTGGAGGGTGTGCGTCATCGTTCGGGGAAGTTCTTCGCTGTGCAGTTCCACCCAGAGGCCACACCTGGTCCTGAGGATGCGAATTATCTTTTCGATGTGTTCTTGGCAGGATTGCGGAAGTAGCAGTGTGCATCTTCTGAAAGACCTCCGTACAATGCCATTGTGAATTTCGTCGTTCTCTCCTCATCGCGCGGTACCACCTTTCAGGCAGTGATTGATCGATTGCAGGATGGATCGCTTACAGCAACGTGCTTGGCACTCGTTGCAGACAAGCGCGATCGCGCGTGTGTGCACAAAGCGGAGGCGGCAGGCATTCCGGTTGTAATAGTGGAGCGCATACAAGGGGAAGAGCGAGAAGCATACGATCAACGCCTGGATACAGCCATTCGTGCACTCGGCCAGGTAGATGTGATTGCAGCAATGGGGTGGATGTGGATCCTTACACCGTGGTTTGTATCCAAGTGGCGGAATCGGATTTTGAATGTGCACCCAGCACTGCTCCCCAAATTCCCCGGTGCGCATGGCATAGAAGATGCTCTAGCAGCAGGTGAATCGGAGTCTGGCATGACGATCCACTGCATTGATGAAGGTGTAGATACAGGGCCAATACTTGTACAAAAAAGTTGTACAATAGATCCAGGTGAAACGGCAGAAAGCTTGAAAGAGAAAATCCAGACCCTCGAGCGAGAGTGGTACCCGCGTACGCTGCAGATGCTTGAGGAAGGGGAGTTGCGTCTACCCTAATATTCCGTACCCTAGCGATTCTGCATGGCGACTCCGATCTACACCATTCGATGCACCAAAAACGAGCGCATAGCGAATGCCGTGTACGACATCACGTTCACGAAACCAGACGGATTCACCTTCGCGCCAGGGCAATTCCTCATGTTCGATGTTCCGCTCGTGTCCAACCCGAGTGACATTCAGCCACGTGCGTATTCCATTGCTTCCCACCCAAGTGAGCCCGAACTGCGTTTGGTGGTTCGCTTAAAGCCCGGGGGTCGTGCGAGTGAATGGGTGGAGAAGATGCTCACAGCGGGGATGGATGTTGTCGTCAAAGGGCCAATGGGGCTCTTCCATCTGCATGCCGATGCGTCGAAAGACATTCTCTTCGTGTGCACCGGTGCGGGTATTGCGCCCTTTCGACCGATGATGCGCCAGGCTATTGAGCTGTGGCCTGATCGCCGTATCGATCTTCTTCACGGCGTGAGCGTGCATGAAGATCTCTTTTGGCAGGAGGAGATGGGCGCGATTGTCGCTGCACATCCGCACGCACATGTGCACTATGCATTGAGCAGACCGACCGAAGAGTGGAGTGGTCTGCGCGGTCGCGTGCAGGAAGTGCTGCCTACAATTATCACAGATATTGCACACAGGAACATATACGTGTGCGGCAATCCAGACATGACCAAAGAGCTCAAGGCGTTATGCCTGCAACAGTGGGGTGTGCCGAAGGAAGATTTCCATATGGAGGGATACGTGTAGACCATGCAACGGTGCGCGTTCCAGCGTAGAGCCGTGCCGCCGGCACTGCTCTACGCTCAATAATTTCCATTGTTATAATGCTCCCTTAAACAAATCTTCCTCTGGCTCAATGCCCGGCACCCAACCATCAAATGGTGTCAGTGCGATTCCGTGATCACGAATCACCGCTGCAGGAATCGATTGTGCGGCATTGCCCATCACAGCATTCGCTGCTGTAGCGAGTTGATCGGCAACCGCTTCCTCGGTCATCTGCATTGGTCGGCCGAATAAATCCGGTTTGCCGATTTCGCTCATGAGCGGCGCGAAGCCACTCACCGTGAGGGCAATGGCTGTTACGCCGCGCCGTCGTGGGCGGCAACAAGAGTCTGTAAGTAGTACGCCAATCTGCACGCCAAAGCGCTCCGCGAATGCAATACGAATGCTGCGTGCAGTGGCTACCGGATCCACCGGCCAGCCGATCGCTGTTCCTTCTGGAGTGTTGGAGAGATCGAGACCGGCGTTTGCCGACAGAATCGTTCCTTCGGGGAGCCCATCGGGTCGCACTTCGGCAAGCATCGCCATGGGGCAGCCTTCTTTCAATTCACCGTTCAAGCGGTGGGTTTCGTTGAGTATGGCCTGCCGAAATGCGGGGTTGCGGTGTGGTCGCTGCAGGCGATCATCCCATGCTTTGGCTTCTGCGCTGGCTGTAAGTGTTGCCAGGTCAATCACAGCTCCTTCTGCGGCTGCCGCGGCTTTGGATGATACGGCGAGAATGTCGCCGTCTTCCAGTGCGACCGATGCCGCAAAGAGAGACACCAAGTCGTCACCGGATCGAACAATCGGAGTGGGAACAGGGAGTATCAGCACGCAGTGATGGTACCAGACCACGCCTCGTTACCAGAGCAGTGTTGGTTCGTCGTGCACGAGAACAATTTCTTGCAAGGTGGTTTCGGTATCCAAGTCCACGCGAATACCCCGTACTTTGAGAGGCACCCTCCCTGGGTTATGGATCAGAAGATTGACGGGGGAATCTTTGCTGTAGTACGTCACGCTTGCGCCTTCGGGGAGTGTCCAACGACGGTAGCCAAGCATGGGGGGTTCTTCCGTTACCGATTGCAATGGCACATTGCGCACCTCCGTGCGCCGCCAGTCTTCCGGCACACTCACGAGGATCGTTTCCTTTCCTTCGTGGCTCACCTCTATAAGTGACTCTCCCTTGAGTGCACTCATGCGAATGTGTGCCGCAAGAGGGGAGGCGTGCTCAAATGCTATGTCTGCAACGCCAGCAGATGGCGCATCTGGAAGAATGGATCCCTCAAACGGAGCCCAAGGACGCAGCGCAAACGTACCAACAACGGCAACCGCGCCGAGTGCCAGAAAGCCGTGCAGAATGGGGCGAGAACGCATGGGAACAGAAGACGATTTTCATCCTATCCTGTCAATGCTTCCCGTGCCCGGTTTTTTTGTTGCGCAAGGCATGTTCTGGTATACTGTCGTTGATGGAAATGGATCCACACACCCTCCAGCAAATACTCACAAGAATCCACCAGCAGATGCGGTGCCCACAGTGCGGGCAGCGCGTTCCGGTTGATCTTGCTGCGATCAAAGTGGTATCCGAATCGGCGATGTTGCTGCAGCTCAAGTGCGATGCGTGCAACGCGTACATTGTGCTGCAGGCTTCCCTCAAGGGAATCGAGAAAATCAGTGCTCCCCCGTACGAGGAGAACGCATTTGCCAATGCATCGAGCACGCTTGAGGTAGACGAGATCACCGTGCGTCAGGTGCGTAATGCCCTGCAGGAGTCGGATGGATCATTCGAAAAGCTCTTCCAGCGCATTGAGCAGGCTACCGAATCCTCTGATGCCGGTACGCAGATCGCGTAAGTCAGCAAAGGGTTTGCTGGTGATTGCGCTGAGCGTTGCGCCGTTTCTTGCTGCGTGTGATTCGTTCAATGCACTGCGCTCCAATGCCGATGAAACATTCGATGGCGTGCGCCAAGTGATGAGTGGGGGAGTGCTCCATCCCGCAGCAATTGTGGATGATGTTCTGGAAGATGTGGAAGCAGTGCGTGCTGATGTGGAACGTCGAGTGGATAACGTGAGCACGGGTATCCAAGCGATTCAGGAAGGCCAGCAGCTCATTCGTGCCGGCTTGAGCGGCTCGGGTTCGGTCGATTGAGAACCAAGCCAAAAGGTGGTATACTATGGGTTGAACATCCACATGGATATTTCTGCATTCCGTACGGGCATGGGTCGCCTGCAGGCACTCCCTCCAGAGGAGGTTGCGTTTGCCGTGCAGACTGCCGAACGTTTGGATGATCGCGATCGCGAAGATTTGTATGACCGCCTGGTAGATATGAATAGCGAGCTTTCCGCTACGGCAAGCGAGCGCCAGGGTGTGATTGGCGATATGCATCTGTTGGCCAAAAGCCTCGATGCGGCCGTACAAGAGTTCGAAGATGCATTCGACCAACCAGCACTGTCTTCCCCTCAGTCCTAATGCGTTTCTTCTCTTCCCACTTCGGCGAACGTCGTCTGCTTGGGTTTGGCGTAGAGGCTTCCGGAACAGAACGTATGCCAGAATCCTCCGGCATGTCGCCTCAGGAAAATCCCGATGCCAAAGAAGCACGCGAACATGTAGAGAAGGCGTTTGAACATGCGGATGGGGTTTTGCGGAATGCGAGTGGCAATAACGTGGAGGAATTGCAGATAATCCGCGTAGAGGCACATCGTGACTTTGCAGAGCAGCAGCAGCGGCTCGCGGCCATCGATGCGCGTGAGCAGGCGCAACGCGCACGATTGCACATGATGATCGAAGGGTTCGGTCGAGCGTAGGCGAATTCTCTACAAGAGCGCTTGCGTGACGATCTCTTTTGCGTACAATGACGCCGTCATCACTGGTGTTCCCGTCACTGATTCAGACGATCAGCCGACTGGAGCAGCGGTGTCTTGCGCGTATATTTCCGCGCTTTCCTCTTCTTTCCTTCTTCATCCCATGTCCCAGATGAACCGTCACGACAGTAAGAAGAAAACGTCCGCGACCGACAGCTTCGATGCCGTCGCGCTGGCGATCGCCAGCCCTGAGGATGTCCTCATGTGGTCCCGCGGCGAAGTGACCAAGCCGGAAACCGTGAACTACCGCACGCAGCGTGCAGAGCCAGATGGTCTCTTCTGCGAGCGTATTTTCGGACCAACCAAGAACTTCCAGTGTTTCTGCGGCAAGTACAAAGGTGTGCGCTACGCAGGCGTGATCTGTGAGAAGTGCGGTGTAGAGGTTACTCGCAGCATTGTGCGACGCGAGCGCATGGGTCACATCAACTTGGCTGTGCCAGTTACACACATTTGGTTCCTGCGTTCCACGCCATCACGCATTGGTCTGCTGCTCGATCTGCCAATTAAGACGCTCGAGCAGATCGTCTACTTTGCTGCGTATATCGTGATCAGCGTAGATGAAGAGAGTAAGAAGGAGGCAATCAAGGAGCTCGATGGATCTATGGAGCAGCGCAAGAAGCAGGTGAAGCGCGAGTACGACGATGCCAAGCAGCAGCTCACCGAGAGCAAGGCCACCCGTGCGCAGCTCGATGCATTGGATGCTGAATACGCCACAAAGCTCACGGGCATGAAGGACAACCACAAAGATGCACTCGATGACCTACAGAACCTGCATGTCGGTTCCGTGCTCTCGGAGCTCAAGTTCCGCGAAATGAACATGAAATTCGGTCACGTGTTCCGTGCAGGAACCGGTGCCGAATCACTCAAGGAGATTGTCGCGCAGATCGACCTCGAAAAGCTCACCGATCAGCTGGCGAAGGATCGCGAGCAGAGCACAGGGCAGAAGCTCAAAAAGCTCATGAAGCGTATGAAGTTCGTATCGGGCCTGCTCAAGGCGGGTATCGATCCTCAATGGATGATCCTCACACGCCTCGCGATTATTCCACCAGATCTGCGCCCAATGGTGCAGCTCGACGGTGGTCGCTTTGCTGCGTCGGACTTAAACGACCTCTATCGCCGTGTAATCAACCGCAACAATCGTTTGAAGAAGCTCATGAGCATTGGTGCTCCAGAAGTGATTAACCGCAACGAGAAGCGTATGTTGCAGGAAGCGGTCGACACGCTCCTCAACAACTCTGCACGTGCAGGCAAGGCGCTCTTCACCGCTGGTGATCGTCGCAAGCTGCGCTCCCTCTCCGACATGTTGAAGGGTAAGCAGGGTCGCTTCCGCCAGAACCTCCTTGGAAAGCGCGTCGACTATTCCGGTCGTAGCGTGATTGTGGTGGGTCCAGACTTGAAGCTCCACCAGTGTGGTCTGCCAAAGAGCATGGCGATGAAACTCTTCAAGCCGTTCGTGATCGGCCGCCTCATTCGCGACGAACTTGCGCACAACGTAAAGGGCGCAGAGCGCCTCATTCAGGACGGTGGACGCGAAGTGTGGGATATCCTCGAAGAAGTGATTCAGCAGAAGTACGTGCTCCTCAACCGTGCGCCTACGCTGCACCGCCTTGGTATTCAGGCGTTCCAGCCCAAACTCATTGAGGGTCTGGCAATCCAGCTGCACCCGCTCGTGTGTTCCGCCTTCAACGCGGACTTCGACGGCGACCAGATGGCCGTGCACCTCCCGCTTGGCGACCGTGCACAGGCCGAAGCTCGTGACCTTATGTCGGCTGCAACCAACGTGCTCAAGCCGTCTGCTGGTGAACCAGTGGTGAACCCATCACAGGACATGGTGCTTGGCTGCTACTACCTCACACAGGTACACGATGGGAAGAAAGGCGAAGGAATGACCTTCAGCAACAAGCACGAAGCAATGCTTGCCTACGAACATCGCGTGATCAATTTGCAGGCGAAGATCAAAGTGCGCATGCCAAAGGGCGAAGGGGAAACGGAAATTATCGAAACATCTGTTGGTCGCTTGATCTTCAACGAGGCACTGCCACCAGAGCTCGGGTTCTACAACCAGACCATGAAGAAGAAGTCACTGTCGGATCTTATTGCACGCACGCTGAATGAAGTAGGCAAGGAAGCAACTGTTGCTCTTGCTGACCGCGTGAAGGATCTTGGATTCGAGTACGCCACTCAGTCTGGTGTCTCCATTGCCGCCGAGGATATTTTGGTACCTAAAGAGCGCGAGAAAATTGTGGAGGAGGCCAACGAGCAGGTACGCATCGTGAACAACTATTACTGGAAGGGTCTCATGACCGCAGACGAACGCTACAACCACAATATTCGTATTTGGTCCAAAGCCAAGAACGAGGTATCTGCTGCGATGATCAAGACGTTCGAGGCTGCTCCAGAGAACGACATTTCGTACGTGATTGATTGCGGCGCCCGCGGTAACTGGGGTCAGGTGACGCAGCTTGCTGGTATGAAAGGACTCGTGGCCAACCCGTCCGGTCGCACGATCGAGCTCCCGATTCAGTCCAACCTCAAGCAGGGCTTTTCGGTACTTGAATACTTCATTGCGACGCACGGAGGACGTAAAGGAAAGTCCGACACCGCGCTCAAAACAGCAGAAGCCGGATACCTCACACGCCGTCTTGTGGATGCAGTGCAGGACGTGCTTGTACGCGAGGAGGATTGTGGCAGCGACGAAGTCCACATGATTACCCGTGAAGAATCTGAAGACATCGGTGAGAAGTTTGAGAGCCGCATCACTGGTCGCACACTTGCTGCTGACTTGAAGTTGAACGGCAAGACGATCGCCAAACGCGACGACCAGATCGGTCCAGAAATGATTGAATTGATTCAGAAGAACAATGTGGAGGCCGTTGCAGTGCGCTCCATTATTACCTGCCGCACCCGTCGTGGCGTGTGTGTGAAGTGCTACGGCCGCGACCTGGGTGACAACCATACGGTTGCCATCGGAACGCCGGTTGGCATCATTGCCGCGCAGTCCATTGGTGAACCTGGTACCCAGCTCACCATGCGTACTTTCCACATGGGAGGCGTCGCAGAAGGAGCGGACATTACGCAGGGTCTTACCCGCGTGGAGGAGCTCTTCGAGGCACGCACGCCTCGCACCCCTGCTATCCTGTCGGACATTGCAGGGAAAGTGAAAGTGTCACACCGCGAGAGCAAGACGTTCATCAATGTGATCGCACAGGAGCTTGGTGAAGACGTGTACCGCTTGCCTGCCGGGTTCGAAATCATCGTGAAGACGGGCGAGAAGGTAAAAGAACGCACAATCCTCGCGAAGTCCGTCCTGGACAAGTCCACGCTCAAGGCGAAACTTTCCGGCAAAGTGGTGTCCGTTGATAACGGACTGATTCGCGTGAAGCATGCGGAAATTCAGGAGCGTACATACGAATTTGCCGGTCGCGAAAGTATCTTGGTGAAGTCTGGTGAGATGGTAGACGTGGGTCAGCCCTTCAACGCCGGTCACTTCAATCTCCAGGAGTTCCTGGAGAAGAAAGGCCCCTACGACGTGCAGAAATACATCTGTTCCGAGGTACAGCGCATTTACGCTTCCCAAGGTCAGACCATCAACGACAAACACCTGGAGGTCATTGTGCGCAAGATGTTCAGCAAAGTGCGCATCATTGATTCCGGTGATACAGATCTGCTCCCAGGTGAAACGGTAGATATTGGTGAAGTGATCTACCAGAACACGTTGCTTGCCAAGAAGAAGAACAAGAAGGCAGCAACGCATGAGCAGTTGCTCCTTGGTATCACCCGTGCGGCATTGGCAACAGATAGCTGGCTTGCTGGCGCATCGTTCCAGGAGACGATCCGTGTGCTCGTAGAGGCAGCCGTTACACGCCGTGTGGACGCACTCCAGGGTCTCAAAGAGAACGTGATCATCGGTCGCTTGATCCCTACGGGAGCCGTGTACAGAAACCGCTTCCTAGGCGAGAACGCCCAACCGGAGCACGACGACGAATAAGCTTTTCTGGTGTACCCCTTCCAGCGGTGGTATTGCTCTCTACAGGCAATACCGCCGTTGTTTGTATAGGGGAAATATGGTACAATATTGGGAAAAATGCACACCAAACCACACATTGCTGCCGGGCAGACTGCGCATCCGTGGCTCACTGCAGAGTGGGTCTACGACGCCATTATGCGGCATATTGACGAGGATTTAACGACAACGGAACTTCCAGGGTTGTCCAAAAAGTACAGCAAGGAATCCGAAGGGGATCGTGCCCAGCGCAGGGAACGGTATGTGCGCTCATTCACGGTATTTGAAGATGCACTTGCTCGCCTGGAATCCGGTTTGGTCTCCCAGGTGCGCGAGCGCCGAGCACAGCAACAGCAGCATCTGCAGCAGGTAGAACAAGGTCAAGTGGATGACATTTCGCAGATGATTGATCACTTCCCAAGCGGCAAATGATGCATTGGTATCACAGCCCTTTTCGGCACATGGAACAGGAGCATCGGCTTCTGCACAAAGCCGAAGCCAATCCGGAATCGCCGCGCGCGCCACAAGAGCAGCCGCTCACCGATTCAGATGGGTTACGAGACACTCTCGGAAACAAGGGTATCGAAGAGTTTTCCAGAGTGGCGACGCGCGAATACATCTCAAAAATTGAAAAAAAACTGCCGTTGTACGGCCAACCTGTAGACAGGAAGCAACTGCAGGAGAAGGGGATTGATTTGGATTTGTATATGGATCTCTTGGCGCAAGCGAGGGGTGGTGATCGATTTGCCGGTGAACGCCTAGAAAAGATGCGCGCTGCAGCAACACAGATGAATGTCGAATTACCTCGACCAGATCAAGTGCGCCAAGTATTCAGCAAAAGCCTAGGGAGGCTGTACTGGGAGGTGAATGTGGACAGTGCTATTGCTAGTAGTGGCAAAATAAATCCAAGAGGGAAATGGCAGGCACTCGACGTACAGACAATGGAGGAGGAATTCGCGCAGAAGCAGCTGGCGGAGCAGGCGGCACATGCTGCGGAGCAAGTGCGAATTGCCGCTGAGCAGGCACAGTTCAACGATCCTGGCTACGCCAGTGTCGAAATCCCGTACGCTGAAGGATCAATTATCATTAGCGTATCGCCAGGTTTAGCTGATACCAGTTCTGCATTGCAGAATGTGCCTGGCACGCAGGGTGCGAATCGCAAAGGACTCTCTCCCTCCATTATGTTGGAGAATCGTCGGATTGGTTTGAATCCTTTCTATACAGATGTTCGCCATCGTACGACAGCTGAACAATCATCTGTGCACCGCGATGCAGAAACGCAGGCTCGTGCATTGGAGCAACTCGGCATTCGGTTGATCCAAACAGAAGACGGCACTCGCTTCAAGGTCGTGCGTCCGCTGCCGGAAGGCGAGTGGGTCACAATCAACGGCCACCGCATTTCGGGGCACGAAACCCAGGTTGAAGCTCGTAGACGTGAATGGGAGGCGAAGATGAAACTCCTTTTCGATCGTAGAGATGAACAGCAAAAACGCATGACAGACATCGTAAAACGTATGGATCGGGTAATGGCAATGACCAAGGAAATTGCGCGCGATGGAGTGGCAGACGAAATAAGCCAAATTCCCGTGATTGAGAAGCAGTACAAAGAACAAGGGAAGGAATTCCTCAGCCGTTGGTTTGCGGTAGGGTGGCCGATGACAGGGGATTTCACAGTCATTGAGGGCACACTTTCGGCTCGCGAGAAGATCCTGTCGGATGGTTCTGGAGCTGCTGCATCGTTGGAACTCCATTTACAGCCCTATCTGCAGCGCAAAGCTCGCGAGGAGGCTGCAGCAAAGGAGAAGCTTCGCCTAGAGCAAGAGGCAGCCGCACAGCGCGCGCGTGAAGCGCAAGAAGTACGTGCGAATGCTGCTTTGCATTTCGCGCCGATTGCCAAGCGCGTACAGAAGATCGATGAAAGCTTCGTGGTGGATGGTGAGGCGAGTGTAGATCCGGACACGAAAGCTGCTACGTATGCACTGAAGCGACCCGACGGCCGCAGCGTGCAGGTAACCGTGAGTGCAGAGACGGATGAATCTGCACCTGCGACGCTTATTCCTTTCAAATCCGATCCCGTCTCCAAAGGCAATCAAGTACTATTGCGCAAAGAGTTCCCCAGGCCTAAAGGCCATATTGTGGACGCGGATTTCCAGGAAGTGCAGATGGCCGGTGCCACGGGGCTGCGCCTGCAGATGCAGGCCGGGAAAGACAAGAAGGAGTACATTATGCTTTCACGAAAAGAGAATGGCGGTTTCTCCATCGACTTCTTCGAAGACGGAAAGTTCCGCTCCGTAGCTGTCTCGGGTGACGAAACAACCGTTCGTGCACTCTTTGATCAGATCAATCTGCAGCGCCAGACCGAGATCCAAGTGGAAGAAAATGCGCGCTCGGTGACGCCATCTGCATCCGATGAGAGTCCATCGCCTTCTGATGCACCTGCAGCACCTGAAACTCCTGGGTTTGCTGGCCTGAACGTGCGGGGAAATGTTGAGAAGCTGGTCGAAGCTTTGCCGTTTTTGAGAACTCTCATTGGAGAGAATAAGAAAGTTGACGCAGCGAAAGGCGAGAAGGGCACAGTGTCTCCAGATGTGCAGCGCCAGATCGATCTGAAAAAGAGATTTGCGACAGTCATTGCCGATTCTTCCCTTGATGGAAAGGCAGAGTTCACTGATCTTGGTGATGCGAATTGGTCCGGCAGAACAGTTGATAAATATCTGGTGCGCATTGACGGCAAAGATGTGGCGCACGTGTACATCGGAGGGAAAGAAGGGGATCCAATCTATGTCGTTGATCCACTAGGTTCCATAGTCCTTCCAATGCTCAATCCGTCTGGGAACGTAGAAGTCAAAGATGAGAAAGACACAAAAAAGGCAGACGGGACATTAAAGGACGTTCTCTTACAGGTGATTGATGCAGCGAATGGCGGTGGTGCACCAGAGTATTGGGGTGATTTGCCGCTGAAGCGTAGTCCGCAGACCAAAGAGGAGCGCGTACAGCTCAATAATGGTTTGATTGATATGAAGCATGCTGAATTTCTCCGTGTGTATGCATCGTTGCGGCCTATCGCCATTACAAATCCATCACCGAATGCGGCACTAGCTACCTCTGTTGAGAGACACAATAATGCGTTGCCTGCAGTGCGTGCTGCAGTGCAAAAATTACTTGAAGGCACCGACGAGGATGTGCGTAAAACATTGGCGAAAGCAGCGGTGGAAAGTACGCAAGGTATTCCTGCGTTCATGGAAGTGTCGTTACTCGAGGGTGTAGCTACTGCAGATCACCCAGAGCATGATGCTCTGTGGAAGATGAACGTGAATTCGATGCTCATCAATCGTCTGCGTGCTATAGAGAAAGACGGAAATTTGGATACGAAATAGTCATTCACACATACAAAAACCCCGTTCGCACATCGTGCGCGAACGGGGTATTGCTGCAAGGATTCAAAAAATCACAGTAGTGTTAACGGCACCACCGGTGGCACCAGCGGTAGCCGTAGGGGCCGCTTGGGCAGCTCCAGGCCACTTGGTACACCGGGCAGTGTGCAACCGTACTAATGCGGTAGGTCTCGGCTTTCGCTTTGAGCTCCCGCAGGAGAGTAGTCACTGCCGACGTTTGCGCGGACGTTGCGAGCCCGTGCATTTTCGCTTCCATGCGATTGAGGAGGGTAACGACCTCCTTGGCTTTGTCCTCGGGGAACTTCATGCTCGAGATTTGCTCCGTAAGCTTCTTGATCTCCGCGCTCTGCGCTTCGACCAATCGGCTGACATTGCGAACCTCCGTCGTCACAGCTTGCACATCCGTGCGCAAGCCTGAGACTTCTTCCTTCAAGCCGGCGATAGCCACACTGGCTGCCACTTGCTCACCTCGGATCGCTCCGACGCTCGTCGTGAGTCTGTCCACTTTCGTGTTCAACTCAGCGATGTGTCGAGAGATTTCCAGTTGACCAACAAGTGGGAGAATGTCCTTCAGTTGGTGCTCGGCTTCGCTTAGCTCAGCCTTTGCACCCCTCAAGAACGTTTCTGCCTTTTCGACGTTTTCCGCGGCTGTCGCCAGCGCGCGGCCAAGGTCTCCGACCGTGGTCGTCATGGCTTCAGTTGCGTCTTCCAACGCACTTGAAGCACTGGACGGCTCAACATCGGTGTCGATCTTGCTTCCGGTTTCGGCGTTGAGTGCCGAGAGGAAGCTCCGGAGGGCGACACGCGCATCCTTTGCCTTCGTGGCAGCGGCTTCGCGCATCTCCTTGTTCTCACGCTCGAGGCGTTCGATAGCGCCTTTTTCGCCACCTGGCACAAGCACTGTGGCCTTGCGTGCCTCCACAAGCGCTTCGTCAGCCTCTTCGCTTGCAGTGACCAGCGTGTTCAACTCGAGAGCTGCATCACGCAGGCGGGTAAGGCCTGCACGCGCGCGATCCAGATCGGCGCGAGCTTGGGTCACCTTGGCTTCGGCGACCAGTTTGTCTTCTTCGGCTTTGCCAACCACAGTCTTGGCAGCTTTGAGGCGCTCCTGCGCCTGTACAGCCGCGTCAACGGTGATGGTTCCACCCGCGGTGTAATCCACCTCGGGAGCCTTGCTGGGGGTTTGCGCCGTAGCGGCGCCAATGGTCAGAGCGACGATCGCCGTGACGTACACGAACATGAGGGAACGGTTCATTCTCGGGGTCCTCAAACAAAGGAAACAATCGGGAAACGGAAACGAACAACAAACAGCACAACGAACATAAACAGTCGGTCGACAATTCTCCTTTCGTACAAAAGTAGTGTGATTTGGATAGAATCCCTGCCGCAGCCCTACGGAAGAACGTTGCAATCATTGCAACAATCCGCAGGGCGCGGAAGGGGCAGAACTCCGGTGCTGTGAAGGAGCTCGCTGTATAGTTAAAAATACAATAAAAACTGCTATTTGTCAATGTTCTCTTTCTCTGCGTCAGGCGGGGCACGGGTACGTAAAAAGATCGTGCTTTCCCCTTTACTTGGGAAAAGTGAGCTACTAGGATGCGCCAGCGCGTACGGCATCTGCCGTGCCGTCCCTCATTCTGTATTCATGCCTACCGTTAATCAGCTCATCCGCAAAGGTCGCACCAGCAAGCGCAGAAAGTCTAAGGCGCCTGCACTCCAGTACACCTGGAATGCGCTCAAACTCCGTGACGTGCCACTCCCAAAGGGTGCGCCGTTCAAGCGTGGTGTGTGTCTCAAGGTCACAACCATGACACCAAAGAAACCAAACTCCGCTCTCCGAAAAATCGCCCGCGTACGCCTCACGAATGGTCACGAAGTGAAGGCCTACATTATGGGTGAAGGTCACAACCTGCAGGAGCACAGCGTGGTTCTCGTGCGCGGTGGTCGTGTAAAAGACCTTCCAGGAGTTCGTTACCACATCGTTCGCGGTATTCTGGACACCGAGGGTGTGCAGGGTCGCAAGAAGGGTCGTTCCCGTTACGGTGCCAAGCGTCCAAAAGCAGCGAAGTAATCTCTTTTTTCTCTTCTCATGTCTAAGCCAACAAAGCAGTACATTCCTCAGGGTTCCGATGCCACGATCGAGAAGTTCGTGAACTGCATGATGTACAGCGGCAAGAAGTCGACTGCACGTCGCATCTTCTGGGATGCCATGGAAGTGATCAAGACACGCACCAAGGATCAGCCATTGGAGGTATTCAGCAAGGCGTTGCTCAACGTGACGCCGCTTGTGGAAGTGCGCCCAAAGCGCGTTGGTGGTTCTGTGTACCAGGTGCCAACCGAAGTAACCCCGAAGCGTCAGCAGTCCCTCTCTGTTCGTTGGATTTTGGAAGCTGCTCGCGCTCGCAAGGGCATGCCAATGGCACAGCGCCTGGCAATGGAACTGCTCGATGCCAGCAGTGATCAGGGTGCTGCATTCAAGAAGAAGCAGGACGTGATCCGCATGGCACAGGCCAACAAGGCATTCGCGCACCTCGCAGCCCGCTCGTAAGGCAGATTGGTCTTCCCCAAGAGCTTCTGGTGTGTTTTGACTATTTTGAAATATATAGTAAAATATACATGTCCCATCCATCGGATGGCAGAGCCGTCCGGGGACAAGCTTTCCTGCTCTCAAGAAAGGAATCGTTATGTGCAGGATCCTCGTTCTTTTGTCACTGTTGATGCCACTCCTATTCGGATGCGCCAATTCGCGCAGCAGCCTAGCCGTTCAGGCCGAGGCAACCGCCGACCGCAAGGCTGGTACCGACTGGGTCGATGATTGGGAAACGCACGCCGTTGCCCGCATCGAATATCGCATCGATTTCAAGTGACAGTTTCCTGCCTCGGTCGTTCATTCGGCCAAGGCAGGTTTTTTTGACAACGGGGCAGGGGAGCGGTACAACAATCCTCCTATGTCGCATGAATCTGAGCGCATCTTCCTGATTGCCACGTCCGCCGGCGATACCGATCTGGAGCGCTTTGTTGCAGATCATGACAGGGCTGCAGCTGATGATTTTCAGCAGGCGTTCCGCGAGCGCTTTGGGTACCTGCCGTTTTCCCATGCTGATCAGCAACTCGATCCGGAGATCATTGATCGATGCCTGCAGACGGGGCACGACATACTATTGCGCGTGGTGAGTGGTCGAGTGGAGCGCTATAGGTAAGGGCACTTTCTCGCCGTTGTTCGTTGCAAGTTCGCGCCTGCTACAGTAGAGTCCTGCGGAAATTCAGACCGCAAATTTCCGCGCGTCTGCCGCTTTTCTCTCTCATCCCACCTTATCATGGATCTCAAGAATCTCCGCAACATCGGTATCATTGCGCACATCGATGCCGGGAAAACAACAACCACCGAGCGCATCCTGTTCTACACGGGTCGCACGTACAAAATCGGTGAAGTGCATGAGGGTGCTGCCACCATGGACTGGATGGAGCAGGAGCGCGAGCGCGGCATTACGATCACGTCCGCCGCTACACAGTGCCACTGGAAGACGCAGTTCATCGATGGCAAAGATATCGATGCAACAATCAACATTATCGACACTCCTGGTCACGTGGACTTCACGGCAGAAGTGGAGCGCAGCCTTCGCGTGCTCGATGGAGGTGTGGCGGTATTCGATGGAAGCCAAGGTGTGGAGCCGCAGTCCGAAACGGTGTGGCGCCAGGCCGATAAGTACCATGTTCCTCGCGTGGCATTCGTGAACAAGATGGACAAAACCGGTGGAGACTTCTTCATGTCACTCGCCTCAATCCATGATCGTCTCACCAAGAGCGCGGTGGCTATCCAGCTGCCAATCGGCGCAGAATCCGATTTCTGCGGCGTGGTAGACCTGATCGACATGAAGGCCTACAAGTTCAGCGGTGAACACGGCGAACAGCGTGATGAAATCGAGATTCCTGAGGATATGAAGAGCGATGTGATGGAGTACCGCGCATTGCTTATGGAGAAGGTAGCAGAAGCCAATGACGATCTGCTCGATGCATTCCTGGAGAACGGCGCACTTACCGATGAACAGCTTAAGCAAGGCATCCGCATGGGTACGGTGCACAATAAGATTTATCCGGTGCTCTGTGGCTCGAGCTTGCGCAACATGGGTGTGCAGCTCCTGATTGATGCAGTTGTCCGTTACCTGCCTTGCCCACTTGATGTGCCACCTGCCAAGGGTATCAATACCGATACCGACGCAGAGGAGGAGCGCAAGCCAGATAACAACGAGCCGCTCTCCGCGCTCGCATTCAAGATTGCTACCGACCCATTCGTGGGCAAGCTCACATTCGTTCGCGTGTATTCCGGCGTGCTTACGTCGGGTATGGCCCTCCTCGATAGCCGCACGGGTGGCCGCGAGCGTATCGGCCGTATTGTGAAGATGCACGCCAACTCACGTCAGGAAATCGACAAGGTGGAGGCAGGCGACATCGCCGCTGTCATCGGTATGAAAGACGTACGCACGGGCGACACGCTCTGCGATGAAGATAGGCCGATCAAACTCGAGAGTATCACGTTCGCCGAGCCGGTGATCTCCATGGCCGTGGAACCAAAAACCAAGGCCGACCAGGAGAAAATGGGTATCGCGTTGAGCAAGCTTGCAGAGGAAGATCCCACCTTCCGCGTGCATACCGACGAGGAGACCGGACAGACGATCATTGCCGGTATGGGTGAGCTACACCTGGATATCATCGTCGATCGTATGCGCCGCGAATTCAAAGTGGAATCCAACGTTGGTCGCCCACAGGTCGCGTACCGCGAAACGATCCAGAAGGAAATCGATCACGAAGAGAAGTACATCAAGCAGACAGGTGGTCGCGGTCAGTACGGTCACGTGCTCTTCAAGATGATTCCGCAGGAGCCGGGCAAGGGCTACGAGTTCGAGAATACTGTGGTGGGAGGCCGCATTCCTCGTGAATACATTGCACCGTGCGACAAGGGCTTCCAGGAGGCCATGAGCCGAGGTGTGCTCGCCGGGTTCCCAATGGTAGATGTGAAGATCGAGCTCTACGACGGTTCGTACCACGATGTGGACTCATCCGAAATGGCGTTCAAGACATGTGCAAGCATCGGGTTCCGCGAGGCAGCGCGCAAGGCAGACCCAACACTGCTCGAGCCGATTATGAAGGTGGAGGTGACCACACCCGAGGAGTACTTGGGTGACGTGATGGGAGACATGAGCTCCCGCCGCGGTATGATCCAGGGTCAGGGTGACCGTGGTCTTGCCAAGGTTATTACGGCCATGGTGCCACTTGCGAGCATGTTCGGATACGCTACAGAAATTCGCTCCATGACGCAGGGTCGTGCGAGCTACTCCATGGAATTCGCGCATTATGACAAGGTGCCACGCAACGTTGCCGAGGAGATCATCAAGGCGCGCGCTGGCGGAAAGTAATCTGGAAGAATATCGTCAAAAAACGAAGGCCGCGCCGCTCCAGGTGCGGCTTTTTGATTCATATCTTGACGGGGTATGTAGCACTGTGATACAACAGTGACACATATGACCTCCCAGCGCCTCACAGAAGATTCCTGGCGAACAAGCCCCCGATTTCGGGGTCTCTGCGCTGCCTTGCGCTCATGTAAGTCCGAGGAGGAGCTCTCTGACTTCCTGCGGGATATTGCCACGCTTTCCGAACTGCAGGCATGGAGTGAGCGCTTGGAAGTGGCAAAGCAACTCGCGCGCGGCCTCTCGTATCGTCAGGTTGCCGCTGCAACCGGTGCGAGTACCACGACGGTCACACGGGTGGCGAAGTTCCTGGAGAATGGCGAAGGCGGCTACCGTCGGTATCTGCAGCGCGAGAAAGTACTCGTGCCTGCAGCAGAGCCCGAGCAGCGCTTCAGCGCGCTGGAGGAATTGCAGCGTCGCCAACAGGAACGCAAAGAGCAGCATCCACATACCGAGGATCCACGCACGGAGCGGCAGGCGTCGGCGCTGCGGAAGTTCTTAGATAAATAGCAGCCAGACTCCGGAATCTGCCCCTCCGCGCGGAGGGTTTTTTTATTCTTTCTTTCTTCTTTTTTTTATGTCTACACCAGAAGACAGTCCTGAGCCGCCACCTGCGGCGCCTATCCCTACTCAGCCGCTTCCTATAGAGAAGCAGCGCTCAGTCTACGCCCTTTTCTTTGATCGAGTAGAGGGTCGATGGGTTGAAACTCCACTCATGGGTATTTCCTGTAAAGATGACGATGGCGAGTGATCATCACCATCATCATCGGCGAAAATCCTAATACCCCCCTTGTGCACAAGGGGGGTATTTCACGACACTGTCCTTGTGCACCATGAATCCTTTATCCACCGGTGTCTGGAACTCGCTGCGCTCGGACGGAAACGCACGGGCACAAACCCTCTTGTTGGTGCACTCCTCGTGCGCAACGGTTTGCTGATTGCCGAGGCATGGCATGAGGAATTCGGCGGATCGCATGCAGAGCGTCTGCTTCTACAAAACTTTGAACAAGAAATTAGATCAACAGACACGCTCTACGTGAACTTGGAACCCTGCTGTCATGAAGAAAAGAAGACACTGCCCTGCACGTCGATTCTCCTCGAGCGGGGAGTGAAGCGTGTCGTTGTTGGTATGGTTGATCCTAATCCCAAGGTGGCGGGGCAGGGGATTGCACTGTTGCGCTCCCGTGGGGTGCAAGTCGTAGCCCCCGTGGAGCGCGTTCCCTGTGAACGGTTGAATAGAGGCTTCGTCTCACTCATGACCAAGGCGAGGCCGTGGATCACGTTGCACAATGCCCGCACGTTGGACGGCAGAATTGCGAATGCAGACGGCTCGCCACTCAAGATCACATCACCGCAGCAGGACGCGTGGGCGCATGAGCATCTGCGGGCAATGCACGATGCTATCCTCGTTGGAGTCGGCACCATCATCGCCGATGATCCACAGCTCACAGTTCGGCTATCGAATACAAAAGTAGATCAAATAAATCCTCTCCGCATAGTGCTTGATCCGAATCTTCGGCTTCCATTGGATACCAAGATTGTCACTGGAAAGGCTGCACGAGGAACCGTCATTGTGTGTGCAGAGAGTCTGGATGCTGCGGGGCACGCGCGCAAAGCACTGCTGGAAGAGAGGGGAGTGGTCGTTGCACTGCTCCCGCTTCACTCTGATGGGCACTTCGTATGGGATGCGCTTTGGGAATATTTCCGAATGCCTTTGCAGGGCTTTCACGGCATTGCTTCGGTCCTTGTAGAAGGAGGGCCTGGAGTATGGCAGGCGTTCCGTGGTGCAGGCATGGTAGATGAGGAGGTGACACTCGTGGGGTCGCCTACGATGTCGCACTGAGGCGTTTGCTAAGCTTCTCGCTTACATACCGTATAGACCGTAGTGGCCCTGCAGTGAGCAGACCCTTGAGTGTCATAGTCATGCTCGATTGACCTACGATGTTCCGCAATCCTGTGCGCACCTGTGTAGCCAGCTCATCTGGTGAAGTGTTGCCGCCAGTGGTTTCGGGTAGCTGCTGCTTTACGCCCTTTGGAAGTCGATCAATGAGTATCTGCTGCTCTACTGGATCTTGCGGTTGCTGGATTCTCCCTTCGCCCATCTGCATAAGTGTAGGGGTCTTTTCCACAATGCCGCCGTACATGGAGCGCAGGCGGTCGAAATTTGCTGCGACGATGTTCTCTACTTTGTGTGGGTTCTCGCCAACACCCATGCGCACATCGCCCGCGTACGAGAGGCCTGTGATCGTGCGATAGAGCTCCTCTTCGTGAAAATATTCCGGCAGCAGCAAACGCGCGGTATCCACTGCATGTTGCTTATTGCATTGCTGTGCGAATTCCACCACAGGATCAGGCCGCACTACTCCCACAGGCTTGTGCATACGCCCAGAAACGTACAGCGTCTCCCAATCGACCAGGTCGTTGAGCAGACGACGTGTTTCGATCACGCCGTACTTGATTTCCCGATCGCCGAAACGCACGTACGGGTTGTAGTACACACCCGCACCCATTTCCTGCACAGAGCGAACCGCTTTGGCGCCAAAGTGCTTCAGGAAAGAGTAGTCATCTGGATTCGCTGCCATGTTCCTGCGGTGCCAGGTTTCTGCATCATCCACTGCCAGTACAAAATCAATCATGGGCTTCGTATTCTTGCTATAGCCGTTCTGCTCTACCGCACCTGAGCCGTACGCCATGGCGTAACGCAGCTCATCGTGACCGTACCGCGCAAGGAGCGCGTCGGTATCCACGGGGAGTGAATGCTGCTGTTCCATAAGGCGCGCCATTCAGCCCTTTTTCTATGGATTTAGCAATCCTGATCCTGGTTTTTTTACGCAAAAAGCAGGATGCCAGCAATCACGATAACCTCCATACAGAGTGCAATAGAGGTGTAGGTGACGATGATGCGTTCTCTGTGCAGCATGCCGTAGGCCAGCATGGGGATATTGCACAACAGAAAGAGCATCCAGCTCACAAGCGAGAGCGAACCAGCTTGCTGTGTTGTGTAGATCCGTACAATCTGCGGCAGATTTGCGAGTGGTGCTGCTACAGCAGTTACACGCACCACGGCATCCACCTCACGCACAAAATACCCAGGGCGAAACCAGGCGATGCACCGCTGCCAGAGCGACATTTGCCGTATATCCATGTGCTGCACGACATGCACCATATATTGTATATTATACAATACTTTTGTGTTTTACTCAATTCACCTGTTTAGGTGAACTTTTTGAGCATGTTCTCCCCCCATCGCATTACCTTGGAACGTACCTGATGTTTCACGGGTGGTTTGCCCGTGCGCTGGAATGTCTCCACAACCTTTGCAAACTCAGTTCCCTTCGCTTTGGCTGTGGTGATGCTTTGCGGCCGCCCATTCACCACAAAGCCAAACTTGCCCGGGCCGGCCATGCAGCGCCCCTCAAAGCAGTGGCCGATGTAACTGCCGCCGAAGTACTGCAACGACTGCGGGAGGTGGCTTGTTGTGCTTTTCATGAGGCCAATCCATGCGGCCTCTGGCGCACCACCGGAGAAGATCAGGAAGAATGGCTTGCCCTTGAGCGTGCCTTTGCTGCGCGTTGCAGCGTCCAATCCGAACGCTCCCAAGCGATCGATGAGATTCTTCAAGTGTGCAGGCACGCTGAAGTTCCAAATCGGTGTGGCTACAACAAAGCCGTCACAATGAGTAATCAGATCTACCACGCGCAGCAGGTCGGGTTCATGTGGGTAGTCCGATCGGTAGCAATCGAGGGTGAAATGCGCGAGTTGTAACTCGCGAATCGTTACGCGCTCTACTGTTGCTCCTTGTGCAGTGCAGCCTTCGCAAAAGGCATCTGCCAGCGCAGAACTATTACTGGGATCATTGGTTCCTGCGACGAGTACGGCAATCTTCATTGCGGCCATGGTAGCAGAGGTACGCACCGTCTCGGTAACGGAGTGTTCTGTGAGTGTGAAATCGCTTACCAACTTTTTCGATCTGTGACGTGATAGCACTTTCTGTGCAGGTGCTTTTTTGCGTATGTGGCAGGAACAGAGCGCGAATTTTTCAAAAGAGTCCCCCGTACTTCTCTGGCAAAACCCGATCTTGACCCTCGCGATCAATGCCAATATCTTGTGGTGTTGCGTGGTACTGCACGCTAGATGTAGTGTTTTCTTTCCCTTTCCCTCCCGTTCCATGAACCCTTCCACGACCGCCCAAACATCCGTTTCTCCAGCCAAAGAAGGGCAGAATGAAGGGAAAAATCTTGGTGCGAAAGGGCTCTCGATTTCCCGCGTGTTCACTACACCCGGGAGTGATCCAATGGAGGAAGTGACCTACGAGAAGCGCACGAGCAAAATTGTGAACACCGACGGATCGGTGGTGTTTGCTATGGAAGATGCAGAGATTCCTGCCGATTGGTCGCAGGTGGCAACGGACATTGTGGTGAGCAAGTACTTCCGTAAGGCCGGCGTGCCGCAGCTCGATGCTGCTGGCAACGTGATTCGCGACGAGAAAGGTGAAGTGAAGACCGGGCCGGAAAAATCGGTGAAGCAAGTCGTTCGCCGCCTCACAGGATGCTGGCGGTGGTGGGGCGAAACACACCAGTACTTCGAAACCGCACAAGATGCACAGGCGTTCGAGGACGAGCTCTCCTACATGCTCGTGCACCAAATGGCTGCACCAAATAGCCCGCAATGGTTCAATACGGGCTTGGCGTACGCCTATGGCATTACTGGTGTACCGCAGGGGCACTACTACTGCGATCCCAAGACTGGAGATGTCCGCAAGAGCGAGGATGCCTACACCCATCCGCAGCCACATGCCTGCTTCATTCAGTCTGTGGATGACGACATGGTGAACCCGGGTGGCATTATGGATCTGTGGGTGCGCGAGGCACGCCTGTTCAAGTTTGGTTCCGGCACGGGGACTAACTTCAGCAACCTCCGTGGCGATGGCGAGCCGCTCTCCGGCGGAGGCAAAAGCTCCGGGCTCATGAGCTTCCTCAAGATCGGTGACCGCGCTGCTGGCGCCATCAAATCGGGTGGCACCACCCGCCGTGCCGCCAAGATGGTCTGCTTGGATCTCGACCACCCAGATATTGAACGTTTCATTGATTGGAAAGTGAACGAAGAGAAGAAGGTCGCCGCCATGGGCGAAGCCGGGTACGACCTCGACTTCAACGGTGAGGCATACCAGACCGTGTCCGGGCAGAATTCCAACAACTCGGTACGCGTGGCGCACTCGTTCTTTGAATCGGTGGAAAAAGACAGCGATTGGAGCTTGTTCTGGCGCACAGAGCTCAAAAAGGCGAGTGCAGAGGGTCGCCCCGCTGCGCCATGCAAGACCATGAAAGCGCGCACACTGTGGGACAAAATCGGCTACGCCGCATGGGCATGTGCCGATCCGGGTGTGCAGTACGATACGACGATCAACGATTGGCACACTTGCCCAGAGGATGGCCGCATCAATGCGAGCAATCCGTGTAGTGAGTACATGTTCCTTGATAACACTGCCTGCAACCTCGCGTCGATCAACTTGATGAAGTTCTACAACGAAGAACACGGCACGTTCGAAATGGAGAAGTTCCAGCACGCTGTGCGCCTCTGGACAGTAGTGCTCGAGGTGTCTGTGCTCATGGCGCAGTTCCCCAGCCGCGAGATCGCCGAGCTTAGCTACAAGTTCCGCACGCTCGGCCTTGGCTACGCCAACATTGGGGCCATGCTTATGCGCATGGGCATCCCGTACGATTCCGAGGAGGCACGCGCCATGTGTGGCGCGATTACTGCCGTACTCACTGGGGAGTCGTATGCCACCTCTGCAGAGATGGCGAAAAATCTGGGTACCTTCCCTGGCTACAAGCCAAACCGCGAGCACATGCTCCGCGTGATTCGCAATCACCGCCGTGCCGCCTACGATGCGCCACGCAGCGAATACGAAGGATTGCACGTGAAGCCAGTGGGTATTGATCAGCGCCGTTGCCCAGAGAGCATGCTGGAATGCGCCAAAGAGTGTTGGGATCGTGCGCTCGCCATGGGCGAGAAGTACGGGTACCGCAACGCGCAGACCACAGTGATTGCTCCTACGGGCACTATTGGATTGCTCATGGACTGCGACACCACGGGTGTGGAGCCAGACTTCGCACTGGTGAAGTTCAAGAAGCTCGCAGGCGGCGGCTACATGAAGATCGCCAACCAGTCGGTAAAGCCCGCGCTGGAGCGCATGGGCTACAGCGACCAGGACGTACAGAGCATCATGCAGTACGTCATGGGTACATTGCGCCTCGAGGGTGCGCCACACATCAACCGCGCATCACTCAAAGAGAAAGGATTCACCGATCAGGACATCGCAAAAATCGAGAAGCAACTGCCCACCGTGTTCGAACTCGGCTTCGCCTTCAACCGTTGGGTGCTGGGCGATGAGACGCTGGATCGATTGGGCATTGCCAAGGAAGACTACGAGAAGCCCGACTTCCAGCTGCTCCCTGCACTCGGTTTCACCGAGAAGCAGATCGAAGAAGCCAACGTGGTGATTTCTGGCCACATGACTGTGGAGGGCGCTCCTAACCTCAAAGACGAGCACCTTGCCGTGTTCGACTGCGCCAACAAGTGCGGCAAGATCGGCAAGCGATTCATTGATGTGGAGGGGCATATCCGCATGATGGCTGCGTCGCAGCCGTTCATTTCTGGCGCGATCAGCAAGACGATTAACCTGCCTATGGAAGCCACAGTAGAGGATATCAAGAATGCGTACTTCCTTAGCTGGAAGCTCGGCCTCAAGGCCAACGCGCTCTATCGCGACGGCTCCAAGCTCAGCCAGGCGCTCAGCAACAAATCCGACAAAAAAGGAAAGAAGTCCGCTGGTGCTGCAGCCGAAAGCAAAGAAGTTGTCCGAGAAGTGGTGAAAGAAGTCATCAAAGAAGTGCCGCGTCGCCGCAAACTGCCCGACGAGCGCATGAGCATTACCCACAAGTTCTCGGTTGCCGGTCACGAAGGGTACATCCATGCCGGTATGTACGAAGATGGCACCCCGGGGGAGATCTTCATCAAGATGAGCAAAGAGGGTTCCACGCTCTCGGGCGTGATGGATACACTCGCGCTCTCGCTCTCTATGAACCTGCAGTATGGTGTGCCTCTGGAGGTGCTCTGCGAGAAGCTCGTGCACACACGCTTCGAGCCAGGTGGTATGACACAGAATCGCGAAATCCCCATGGTGAAGAGCATCATGGACTACATGGGTCGTTGGCTTGCGCTCAAGTTCATGTCGAAAGACCAGGCCAAGCGGTTCCACAACAGCGATCTTGTGGATAAGGCCTACAGCGAAGGCAGCAAGAGCAAGGAAGCCTTCGCTATGCGCCTGCCAGTTGTGGATGAAGGTGCACAGCCCGTTGTATTCGACTTCGCACCAGCAGTGCAGGAGAAGACCGCAAAAGAGGTTGCACATGATACTGCACAAGCAGGGAATGTGCCCTCTAAGCGCGAACAAGCCAAGCTACAAGGATTCACTGGTTCCATTTGTAGCGGCTGCGGCTCTGTACGCATGAAGCGCAACGGCAGCTGCGAGGTGTGTCTCGATTGCGGAGCCACGAGCGGGTGCAGTTGATCGCACAGTGTGAAAATGCACAATCGAATGCCGGTGGACGATTCCGTCCGTCGGCATTTCTGTTAGTATTTGCGCATGTCTTCCTGGCTTGATCTCCTCCCATCTCACGAGCGTCAAAAACTGCGCGAACGCCGCCGCGTGAGCCCCGAGGAGTACGAGAAACTCCGAGAGAAGGTAAAGAGCGTGGAGAAAATTGCCGAGGAGATGGATCGTAATCAAGCCATGGCAGAACTTGCGTTTGCACTCGAGAGTGAGCCGAAGATCCAAGAAGCACTGCGCAAACAGATTGAGGCCGATTTGAAGAGCGAAGGCCTCGAGAATGTCCTCGATGCAGGTGCACCCGAAGCACTGCGCACAGCGCTTGCAGAGGGCAGGTTCGACGTACAGGTCGGGAGTGACCCCGATACACATCAAGACCAGATCACTCTAGTGCCGGAGGGGAATGTGTCTGACCGGATCGTGGTTCCAGCCGCATTGAGCGACCGATACGCGGCGCAGTTCGTGCAGGCGATGCACGAGTGAGCGCAAATTTCATCGGATTACATTCCGACGAACAGGATGCCGAAGGCGCAGACGAGGAAGAAGTATCGCACGAGGGCAAAGCCTAGTGGTTCAGGTGTTTTCCTTTCAAGAGCAAATAGGGAAACAGCCCTTGCAAAAGCCATAAATGGTGAACAAACTGGTTGAACAGTCGTACACCAGCATTTCCGGGTTTTTGGCTAGTTGATCAAATAATCTGCTCAAACGACGCAAGATCGTCGTCGGGTGCGGCTCGGTTGGGAATCTGCTTTCCACAGTGCTCGCACCGGTGGATCACCAGGAACCCACGCTTGGAATCTTGATCGATAGAAATGGGCCGCATGAGTGCACCGCACATCGATGCACGGTCACCTGGTCCGTCTTTGTCTACGTGCTTGGAAAACAGGCACCGAGGACAGTGATTGCGATACGATCCGTTCTGCAGCGGATCAACAGAGTGTCCGCAGTGCTCACACGTGAATGCTTCTTGGCGTGCAATAAAGGGCATGTTCACTCATTGTAGAGCATGCGCAGGAGTCCGAGCACCTTACTGTGGCGTTTTGGGGCGCTTCCACACCGTGCGTCTGTAGGTGCGTTCGAGTTCCTCAAGGAGGGCATCCACCGTGTGCATACAGTAGCTCTGCTCCTCGGTGTAATGGCCTTCCAGTGTCGCAAGAGCAGCCATCACTTCCTGCGGTGTTTGCCGCGGGGGAAGCTCTGGCAATCGTGTGGTCTGGGTCACCATAAAGGACGGCAGCCTAGACGAGTGCGGCAACCTTGCAAAGTAATCAGACGTTGAATTTGAAGAGCAGCACGTCGCCGTCTTGCACGATGTATTCCTTGCCCTCACTGCGCTGCTTGCCTGCTTCTTTGGCGCCTTGCCAGCCGCCGTTCGCGATGAAGTCGCTAAACGCGACCGTCTCCGCACGGATGAAGCCTTTCTCGAAGTCGGTGTGGATGACGCCTGCCGCCTGCGGTGCAGCCATACCCTTGGTGATCGTCCACGCACGTACCTCCTTTTCACCTGCGGTGAAATAGGTGGCATAGCCCAGTGCGGCGTATGCGGCGCGAATGAGCTGATCGAGGCCGGATTTGGCGCCGATGCTCTGTAAGTACTCTTTGCGTTCCTCGGCACCGAGATCCTGCAAATCCTCTTCGATCTTCGCACAGAGAATCACGAGCTGCTCGTTGTCTGTAAGCCCAATACCACGCTTCATGTCTTCGGCGTCGGCACTGGCAAGCTCCTCCTCGGCCACGTTCACCGCATAAATGATCGGCTTTCCGGTGAGGAGCGGGATCTGCTTCATGAGTACACGCTCTTCGGGTTCCATAGGGCAGGTGAATGCCACCTTGCCGGTGTCGAGGTGTGCCTTCACACGTGTGAGCAGTGCAAGCTCCTTGATCTTCTCTTTATCGCCTGTGCGCGCGGCTCCTGCGAGCTTGTCCATACGGCCAGCCAAGTGGTCAAGGTCAGCCAGAATCAGTTCCATTTCAATCGTTTCCCTGTCGCGCTTGGGTTCCACCGATCCATCGACGTGGATAATGTCGCCGCCTTTGAACGCACGAACAACATGGCAGATGGCGTGCACCTCGCGAATGGCTGCGAGGAACTTGTTGCCGAGGCCTTCACCTTTGCTTGCTCCTTTTACGAGTCCTGCAATATCCACGAATTCCACAGCCGCAGGTACAGTGCGTTCGGGGTGTACAATGCCTTCTAATGCACGCAGGCGCTCGTCTGGCACTTCGACGATTCCCACATTGGGATCGATAGTGCAGAACGGATAGTTTGCCGCCTGTGCCCCACGGGAGCCCGTGAGTGCGTTAAACAGGGTGGATTTCCCCACGTTTGGGAGGCCGACGATGCCGATCTGCAAGGCCATGCGCAGCGCAGTGTGACGCCAAAACCTCTCCTCGGCAAACAGGAAAGCGAATATTGACAAATATTCATAATTTGTTAGAGTATTTCTCCAATCCCCACGCATACCTCCATGCGGATCTTCCAGCGTACTGCAGCCGTGCTTTCCCTCCTCAGCATCACGCTGACGAATGCCCATGCTGCCACATTTGCCGATGTGAGTGGTACTGGGTACGACACAGCGTATGCCTACCTTTCCGATCGCGGAGTGGTAGAGCAGGGGAGACCGTATGCACCGCTCAACAGAGCAGAAGCACTCAAGGTTGTTCTGTCGCTGCAGGATGAAACCAAGCAGCGCGCAGCGTGGTACAGCGACAATATGCCGACGATCGGCCTCTTCCCCGATGTGCCGCTCAACGCATGGTTCGCTCCGTATGTGGAAACCGGTCACGAGAAGAAGATCGTGAAAGGCTACCCCAACGGTCACTTTCACCCTGAACGTCTGCTCTCTGTAGAAGAGGCGGTTGCGCTGCTCATGCGCAGCGTTGGCGAAGACGGTACCGATGCCACTGCACTCACGTCTACTGCAATCGAGAACCGTAACGGCCAATGGTATACCGCTGCTGTGAACGCTGCCATTCGCAAGAATCTGGTGGCGAGTACCGAGCGCCTCAAGCTCGGCCATGCCATCACTCGCGGTCAGTTCTTTTCCATTGCACACCGCCTGCTCGTGGTGCGCACCACGGGAGTTGCACAGTTTGCCGAACCACAGCAGCCTACGGCTCCAGCTCCTGCATACGTGTATGCGCAGCAGCAGCCACAGCAGCCACAGTCGAACACGCATATCAATCAGCTCCCGATCATCAACGCGCCGCAGCCGATTGCTGCATCCCGTCCCGTAGCAATCAATACAGGCAGCCAACCTATTGCGCAGCAGCAGCACGGTTCAGAGAAATACTTCTCCATCTCCATTCCGAAGGTAGGCATCACCGATCTCACGATCACACATCCTGTGGATCCCTTTAGTGCAGATGGTGTTCTGGCTCCTCTGCAAACGGGTGTAGGACACCTGTTCAGTTACCCCGGTGCTGGCGGGAAGATTATGATCTATGGTCATAGCAGCAGCTACCCATGGGACGTATCTGCCTATGCCAAGATCTTCCGCCAGATCAACGGTCTCCAGCCTGGTGATCGCATCTACGTAACCTACAGCGGTACGATGTATGAGTACGAGGTGACATTCGAAGAGGCAATTCCCGCTGCAGATACAAGCCGCTTCCAGGATAACGGTGCAGGCGAAGAGTTGATCCTCTACACCTGCTGGCCACCAGACGATATTAGCCAGCGCTACCTGGTACACGCGATCCCCGTGGGGACAGTGGCATTGCGCTAAACTCGCCGCATGTTTGCACACGAACCCCAGCGCAGGCACAGCGCCATGCCGCAGGAGGCATGTGTTGTGGATTTTGCAGTGCACCCGGATTTTCTACATCGAATAGGCTGCAAAGCCCCCGAGAAAGCCAATCGTGTACTCGACGCTATTACGCAGCGTGCACGATTTATTGCGTATCAAGGCATCATGTTCTACTGCATCGAAGACTGGAAGGAATTCGAAAAGCGCTCGCCTGAAGATCCCATTCTTGAGCACATCGCCACCCTTCGACGCGCTCTCGGTAGCCGCCTGGTGATCGTGAATGCCGAGTATAAAGTGACCAACGAGCATCCCGATGTCCACGGCCCTGTTTTCGGTGCAGCCCGTGATCAAGCCAGAAGGCAAGGGCATACATTCACTCCCGATGCTACGGCGTACGCCTACGGTCTTACTTCAACGGTTTGCGTACCACTCACTGCGCGAGCAGCCCGCCAGTACTTTGGCTTCCAGGATCGAGTGCGTGCTGTGCTCGGTCTCACAGATTTCGATCCAGAAGAACAAGGGCAGGGCTTCGAAGATATTGAGGCGGGTTTCTCCAAGCACGTGGCATTCCAGCATTTGCGCCATCGCGAACGATGATCGGATGTTCTTTGCATGAGTAGAACCGTATTCGTTTCAGATTGCTGCACAGATTAGATTGCTATGCAGATGTGACTTGTTGCACAGATGCAGCATTGGACCAATGCGCTGCATCATGCACCTATGAAGCGTTTTCGTGGAAAATACCGCACGGATTCATTGCGTTGTCGCGGCAGGGATTATTGCCAAGGTTCTTTCCTCGTTACCATTTGCACCAAAGATCGACGTGCATGGTTTGGCGATGTGCAGAATGGTGTTGTTGGATTGAATGCGGTGGGGTGCATTGTTGCTGATGAACTGCAACGGACACGGATCATCCGTGAATCCGTAGCGGTAGACTTTTGGATTGTTATGCCCAATCACGTGCATGCAATTTTCCATTTGTATCAAAATGCAAATGTAGGGATGTATGCCGTAGAGACGTCCCGGCGGGACGTCTCTACGGGTGTTGCACAATGTATTCCATTGTGTCGGTTGCAATCGGGATCATTGGGTGCGGTTGTGAATCACATCAAATCTGCATGTACCAAACGGATACGCGCAATAGGTTTCACAAATTTTGCATGGCAAGCCGGATACCACGATCGAATCATTCGATCAGATGCATCATTGTATGCAATGCGGAAATACATACTGGCGAATCCACGACGATGGGGTGCAAAGATTAACCGATACGTCGCAAGATCTCGCGATCCACGAAGTCTTTCTGACGACCATACTTGAGGCGGCTCAATTGCTTGTACGCTTCTGCAGCTTGCTCGTCTTTTGTGTAGCGCGCATCGAGCCATGGTCGCGGTACTTCTATGCTGAATGGTCGCGAGGGCTGGCCGCCCACAGAGAGCTTCATGCAGCCCTTGAATGCCTCCAGGTTCACCAAATCTTGTTCACTGAATACCGGTGCCATTTCCTTGGCGGCAATCTCTGCATCCTGCGGACCGATCTTGTAGAACATCATGGTGCCTACGTTTCCGAAGATCGCACCCTTCAGGCTCACCGCACCCGAGAGCTTGTTGTCCTTTTCGAGCTGGTCTAAATACTGGTGCGCCAGGATGAGACCAAGGCGGTACTTACGAGCTTCAGACAAAATCGACTCGATCGAATCTGTCACGAAGTTCTGGAATTCGTCGATATAGAGGAAGAAGTCTTTGCGGTTCTCTTTGCTCTCGCGCTGGCGACGCATGGCCGCCACCTGGATCTTGTTCACCACGATCATACCCAGCAGCTGCGAGTTAATATCTCCAATCAAACCTTTACTCAGGTTCATAAGCAAAATCTTGCCGTTGTTCATACAATCGGCGATATCGAAGGCGCTCTTGGTTTGCCCCACAATGTTGCGCATGAGCGTGTTCGTGTAGAACTGACCGAACTTCGCAGCGAAGTACGGGATCATTTCCTGCTTCTCACGCGCGCCGGTGGAGGCCATCTGCTTGTCCCAGAACGATTTCACGATGGGGTTTTTCACTTTACTCACCTTGTATTTCTGCCATTCGTCATCGGTGAAGAGCTTCACAAGGTCGGTAATTGCACCACCGTCGTCTTCGTCATCCATGAGTGTAAGACACCCGTTGCGGAAGTAGTCTTGGATGCGTGGGCCGAACACTTCATTGCCGAACATCTTCACCATCATGTTCATGGCATCCAATGCGATGAGGTCTTTCTCTTCTGCGGATTTTCCTTCGAGGAGGTTTAAGCCCATCGGTCGCTCGGTATCCGCAGGGTTAAAGTAAATCACGTCATCCGCGCGTTCACGTGGGATGTAGGGCAGTAGGTCATCAATCAGCGAGCCGTGTGGGTCCACAATGCACACGCCGTTCCCGTTGTGGAAGTCTTGGCGCGCCATGAGCTGGATGATCGAGGATTTTCCTGTACCCGTCTGACCAATGATGTAGAAGTGGCGGAAGCGGTCTTCGTTATTCATGAAGATCTTCTTCTTCTCACCGCGATACGTGTTCGTCCCTAGGTGCAGGCCTTCCTGCGGGATGTCCTTGGGAGCGGGGGCAATCTTGGAGCGCTGCCACTTGATGGTTTCTACCTTGTTGTACTTGATGCTCGGCAAGTGGAAGAAGCTCGCAAGCTCAGCAGTACCCAGCAGCAGCTTGGGGCTCGTGAGCGCAACGCGCAGAGGGCGGTAGGGGCTGCGGCGGATGAAATCTCGTACGATGCGATTCTTATTGGGCAATTTGAGCGTGCGGAACCCGTTGCCACGCACCGAATTGAACTGACCGAATGCTGCCAGCACGGTCTGGAGCAGTGTATTAGCACGCGATTGCGTATCTGCGGACGTTACAATACGCACCACGCAGGTGTACCCCGGTGTGCTCGCTTTTTCATCTACAGCTTTGCTGTAATCCTCCGCCATCTGGCTCACGCGTTCACCGGTGTTCTTGTCTTCATCGAATTTGATTGATGCATCATCACTCGTAAACAGATCGAAAATCGCACTCAGCCAGGTGAGGGGATTGAACAGACTGCGTGCTTTCTTCTTTGGATTGATGATGCTGCCAGCCTCCTTTTCCAGCCCGCTTTGCCACCCCGGTGTTGCAGGACGTAGTACAAACTGCACAGCGGCGCCTTCGTTCACTGCGAGCTTGGAGAACGCGTTGGTTATAGTGCTGAGCGGATCGCTCTTGAGCTGTTGATAGGTGCGGAACACCGAACGGTAGCTCTTCACCGGCACAAGCATTTGCGCCGTGGCTACCGAATCTTCTGTGAAGATATTGTAATCCTCCACTTCATCGATCACTGCGTCTGGGTAGAGCGAGGTGATCTGCTTTTCGAACAGTGGCGCCATGGATTTGGGGCACACCACAAAGAACAGGATCTCGCCTGCGAGAGCCGCGTACTCCAATGAGAAGTGCGGCTGTCCGCGCCAGTACCGCTTGGGGTTGCTGTCGTAGATAGAGTGCAGCGACTGGTACAGGTGATCCATGATGCCGAGCACTTCTTTGAAGTCCTGCCCGGAGTATCGCTCTGCTTCTACTTCTTTATCTTCTTTGCTCTCCTTAATAGGCACTAGAATTTGCAGGAATACGAGCTCGCGCTCGCGCTGCGTGGCGGAATGTCTGCGTAGCACGCCAATACCAGCGGCGGCGAGGGCAATGGCGCCGAGTACCAGGCCGATAGGGAGGATGAGCGTCTCCACGGGCGTATCCTACCATTGTACCACGAACCGCGTTTCTGAAACAGGTGATTTAGGCGTGGCAAAGCGCTAAACACACCAAAGATCCCTTGTGTACTACACTACCGAAGCAAATTCTCCACCATCGTAATCAGCGTCTTGATCGTCATTTCGCTCTTTACGAAGAAGTCATTCGCACCAAGCTCTGTGCCACGCTGGCGCGTGTTCTCGTCTGCGAGGTTCGTGAGCAGCACCACAGGGAAGCCACGGGAGTCTGGCGGATACTTCGCGAGCACGTCGAATCCGTTCACTGCTGGCATGTTGATATCCAGCACCAGCGCATCTGGTGTCTTCTGTTCAATCATGGCAATCGTCTCCGCGCCATCGGCCGCAATGCGAACATCGTACCCGCAATGGAGAACTTCTTCTTGTAGATCTCCCGGAGCACCGGGTCGTCTTCTGCAAAGAGGATGTCTGCTTTTCCAGCCATACCAATCATTCTACCAGCAGAATGTGATCTTGGCTACGGGTCTTTACGCTACAGACATACGCACGTAGCCCGTCACCTTGGCGCTCCCAAGGTAGGCCTGCACGGTCTTGCTCGGATCCTTCACGAAGGCTTGAGTGAGCAGCGCGTTCTCTTCGCGGAACTTCTTCTCTTTACCGATCATGATCTTCTCCTGAATTTCTGGTGGCTTGCCCTCCTTTTTGAGCTGCTCCGTCCAGATCTCCTTCTCCTTGGCGACGGCCTCTGCCGTTACTTCTTCTGGTGAAACATAGCTTGGGCCCATGGCCGTTGCGTGCATGGCTGCATCTTTTGCAGCCTCAACCGAACCGCCTTCCAGTGCTACCACCACAGCAAGCTTGCCGTTGGTGTGCACGTAGTGGCCGAGCGTGGAACCCTCCACCACCTTGAGCTCACCCAAAGTAATGTTCTCGCCAAGCTGCTGCACTGCTGCAGCAATCTTCTCTTTGATTTCATCTTCTGCTGCTTCGCCCTTGGCGAGCGCAAGCTCGGCAAGCTCTTTGCCAATCACCTGGAACGCATCGCTGCGGCTCACGAAGTCCGTTTCGCAACGGAGCATCACCAGTGCTGCTTTTCCGCTACCCTCCGCGAGGAAGATGTACCCTTCACCCTGTGCGCGATCAGCCTTTTTTACAACCTGAGCCTCTCCGCGCTTGCGCAGAATCTCGATGGCCTTCTCTTCGTCACCACCTGCTTCCTCCAGTGCCTTTTTGCACTCCAGGATGCTCACACCCGTGCGGGCGCGAAGTGATGCGACTGCTGCTGCGGAGATATCTGCCATGATCGAGAGAGGGGAGAGAGAAAAGGGATTCTAGGGATGATCTGTATTACTCGCCGGCTTCCATTTCGGCGATAGGTTCTACTGTTACTTCTTCGCCAGTCATTTTGCCACCAGGGCCTTTGCGTGGAGCAGGTCCGCCGAGTTCGTTGCGAACAGTCTCCAATACTAGGGCGATGGACTTCACTGCGTCGTCGTTACAGGGCACCAATGCAGCGAACAGATCTGGATCGGCATTGCTATCACAAATACCAAACACAGGGATGCGCAGTTTGCGTGCCTCGAGCACGGCCACGTGGTCGCGCACGGCATCCACTACAAACATGGCATCTGGCACACCGTTCATAGAGCTTACGCCGGAGAGGGCGATATCCAACTTGGCAAGCTTCTTGCGCAGCTCTGTCTGCTCTTTCTTGGTGTACTTCTCCACTTCACCCGTCTTAAAGGAAGACTGGAGATCGAGGTAGTACTTGATACGCTTGCGCAGGGTGTTCCAGTTGGTGAGCAGACCTGGGATCCACTTCTTGGTCACCGTTGGCTGATTGAGCGACTTACCGAGCTCTTCGATGAGCGCGGTGCTCTGCTGCTTGGTGCTTACAAACAGGATGGTCTTGCCCTCCTTATGCATCTTCTTGAGCTCTTCGCACATGCGGATGAGCTTCGCGTGGGTCTGTTCCAGATCGAAAATGTGAATACCGCGGCGAACGCCGAACAGGTACTTCGCCATCTTGGGGTTCCATTTTTCGCGCTTGTGGCCAAAGTGGCACGCAGCAGCGAGCAGATCCTGAGGGGTTGGCATAGCCATACAGATATGGGGGAATCCTTGGGTCACCCTCCCTGCATCATTTCGCTTCAGTTGCGGAGGATCCCTACCGGAGTAGGTCAGGACCGCGGCGATCAGCGGGGAGTGAAAGTGCTCAATTTATACGCATTAATATTTGAATAAACAAGAGTTTCACGCAGATTTTTTTACTCTTGCGGGTCAATTAGTCCGTGTTCTATAGCCTGATTGTGTTCCCAATTTATCCATGTCCATTTCAATCTATAATCGCGAATAAGTGATGACTCTCGCCAGTGCGTTTTCCATACATGCTTGCTCAAAAGTGAAGACATTCGATTTACAAAGTATCCACTCGCAAAGCCGTATCTATTTGTTTTAGCATAATCAATGCTACCTATTACCCTAGTTCGTTCGAGATACCGATTAATTTGCTCCTCGGTCATTTTAATCGGCTCATTGATGCAATCGTGACTCACGTAGTATTCTTTTTTGTAATTGTTATTTGCATCAGAGTAATCAATTGTAATTAGGCACAAAAGAGACGGATATAGCTTTTTAGGTGTTTCATTGAAAACGTAATCAAGATTGGAAATTTGAGAACTCACTGGTACATATTTGTTTCTGGGCATTTCAAGCTCAGAAAAGATTCTGAGCCACACTTTTCCTCCAGTGAACGGGTGTTGAAGTAGGTTTTTTACTTCGATGTAAATTGGATTATGGATCTCGTATTTTTTTTCAGATAATTGAAGGTAGATGTCTACCCGCATATCAATGTTAGAAATAACAGGATCAACCGAATTCACCTGAAGTGTGCTTCCGCTGTAAATTAATCGAATAGGAGATCCATAATCCAAATTGAATTTTCTTTGCTCTTCGATGACACTTCGGATGCTTAGCCAAAATGTTGCAATCGCAATCAGTACGGCAAGCGATTGTATGGCAGTACCGTTTTTGTTCAGCCAACTCCATATAACAACTACAGATTTTTTAATGGGTGACCAAATAGCAGTGCCAAGAATCGAGATCTTTCGACGTAGCATATCAAAGGGATTGATGTTCTTGGATGATGCGGCAATTTGCAAGCACGATTAACAAGCAGCTTACTTAATCCTCCCTTAAGCCGAGGGAAATAGAGTGCTCGCGCCGATGGCCAGTCCTCTGCCTTTCGGCGAGGCTTTTTTAGTTTCTTCAGTGCCTAATGGAAACGATATCCTCGTATTGCAATTGTAATCCATCACGCATTTTTTTGGCGAAATGGGTGTGTCAGCGGGTATCCAGTTGTCTTGCCAATCGAATAACACATAATATTATTATAGCTAGTCAATAAGCGTGGTTTTCGTCTCAAATAAGACTAGACTCGATCTTTACAGACACGCCTTCCCACACACAATTGTATGAAAAATCAGGTTATAACCATCGGCATTTCCGTTGTGAGTCTGCTCACAGCCTCTCCATCGGCATTCGCGCAAACCGCGCCTACCATGAACCAACCCGATAATGGGTTCTTTGAGGGCCCCAACCCGGAGTGGTCCACGCTGCATTCTACCGATAGCCGCGGCACGGTGGAGCACCGTCAGTACCACAGAGATGCGGTACAAGAACTGTTGCAGTGGAATGCACAGCACCGTGCTGATCAGGGCACATCTGCCTACGATGGCGCGCGTCGCGCGTTCCACCAGATGCGCAACATGGCGCACAGGCACTTCCACACCGATCCTGCACTCTTTGATGGATCGATGAATTCGGACACGGGGACGCAGACGACGGTGACCACACCTCGTCAGCCAACTCCCACTACGTCCACGCCAACTGCACCAGTGGATACGGTACAGGGTGATCCTGTGACTCGTACCTACGATACGCGCCCAAGCCGCCGATCGATCGTGGCGGAAGCAGACCAACGTGAAGCAGATCGCACAGCGCTGCGCGAATAAATGCATAAATAGAGAAAGACACATCTCGTGCTGCCCTTGCCTGTACGGCGGGGCAGCACGACACACGCTCCTTTCGTTCAATTCATCCACATTCGTGGATTTTTTTCACTTCCCTCAACGCTCATGACACACATCCACACAGCAACGAACCGAAGCATTCTTACGACTGTTGTCGCGAGCACAACGCCAAAGCCAGTAGTGTTCAGTGCTATTGAGACCGTCAATTTCACGGCAACGTATGAGCTGTATCAAAAGGATATCTACCGGTACTGCGTGTCCAAATCTCGTGACCCAGATACCGCTCAGGATCTGATGCAGGACACATTCCTGCGGTTCTTTCTGTGTGTGCATCGCGGCGTGAATATTCTGAATACGAGGGCATTCCTGTACCAGATTGCACGCAATCTGTTCATTGATCATCAGCGTAAAAAGCGCGAGTGCTCACTGGATGTATTGCAGGATGCAGGGTTTGAACCGGCTATTGATCCATGGCGTCACCTGTATAGCCAAATGGAAGTACGTAGGCTCTTTACGGCGCTGCGTAGCGAACAGAGCCCGTACGCAGAGGTGCTGCACCAGCGGTTCATGTTGGGTATGCCCCCTGCACAGATCGCCGCAATGACGAAGGAGACATCCAATACTATTTCTGTTCGTCTGTTCCGTGGGCTCGGCCACTTGCGGGCGATCGCACGTTCCAATGCGTGATCGCATCGCGCACATGATTCTGTACTGTATTCCCAAAACCCCCACCTATAACGGTGGGGGTTGTTGGGAGTAGCCGCGTATGCGGCAAGTACTACGGCACCATGAGCTGCCCCCGAATTTCTCCGTTCGGGAAGTTGCTCGAATGGATGTTCACGTAGATCTCTTCATCGAGGATTGCGTTGCGCAGCTCAGACGAGATGTTCGTCCAAGTGCCTGTAGCGCGATTGCCGCTGAAGCTGATCTCGTGCACCACTGCACCGTTGCTCCCGGTGGAGCCGCGATGGAAGTGCGCGCCCGTAAAGGAGCTGCTCAAGTTGCTGTACGTAATGTCGTACTGCAAGCCGCTGCTCGTGAGCGTAAAGGTGCCTGTACCAGTAGCAGATGTGCCAACCGGCGGGCTCTCCTTTGCCCCTGTAAGGAGCATGTCGCTCAACTGCACGTTGCCACTGACGTACACCACATCGGCATTGCCGCTGAAGTTCACGCCATTGGACGTACGCAGATCAATTACATTTACGGTATATGCCGTTTGGTTCTGCAGGCTGCCTGCCAGCTGCAGCTCCACCGTACGCTGGTCACTCAAGAGGTCAGCCGTTTGCACGGAGATCGAAGAGCTACCGTCTGTAACGGTGTAGCGCACGGACTGCTCTGCGCGTGCTACGTCCAAGTCTGTATCGAACGTCAGGCGCAGGCGGGTATTGGATACAGTGGTTACACCCGTGAGGCGACCGACCACCCCTTCGTAGGTGAAGGTCATCTGCTCGGAGAGTGTGGAGCCGTCGTCGGCTTCCAGGTTGTTGAGTTCCACCTCGTAGTCCACATCCATTACGAAGCTGCCGTTAATCGTAAGATCCACGATGCGACTGCTTACCACGCTTGCGTTCTGGATAGACGTACTCCCCACGCCGTCGAGGCGGGCAATGGAATAGCGACTCTCATTGGAGGCATCGCTCGTATCCAGATCGGTATTGAAGGTGAGGCGTACGCGGTTGCTTGCCGTAGGCACTGCGCTCTGCAGGTGCTCTGCCGTCGCAAGCGATGAGAAGGTGCGCTCGCCAGAGAACATCACGCCGAGCGTGGTTTCCATGTCGTCCACGATCACGCGGTAGCTCGTACCGGAAGCCAAGGCGCTTTGTAGCGTCAGGTCTACGGTGTCGTCATCCACGAGTACGGCGCTCTGTACGTTGATCATGCTGGTGGTACCAACGCGTTCGATCTCGTAGTTACCTTCGTCTTCTGCTGTGTCTTCTTCCACGTCTTGGCTGAACACAACACGCACCATGGTGCTGGATCGTGCAGTGATGCTTTCGATACTCGCGGTGTCACCTTCCTCTGCGGTGAATGTCTGCGAGTCATCGAAGATTGTGCCGTTCTCGGTGCGCATGTTGTCTACTTCCAACCGGTAGCTGCGGCCCTCAGTGAGGGAACCGGCTAGCTCCAGCTCTACTGTGCGGGCGTTGACCACATGTACATCCACTACCGCGCCGGCTTCACTACCGGAGGTCTGGTGCACGCTGTAGCGAGATTCTTGCGAAATTGTATTGGCGTCCAAGTCTGTATTGAACATCACACGAATGCGCTTGGCTGTCAGTGATTCCACATTAGTGATCTGCCCGGTAGGTTCGGCACAGTCCTGGCCATAGCGCATCTGCTGTTGTGCGCGGTAGAACATCACCACCATTTCTGCGCGGTTCATGCTCGCGGATGGGCGCACCCATGTGGAGCCGGCATCACCCTGCAAGATGCAGTGGTCTGCGGCGGTCTGTACTGGCACAAAGTACCAGTTGCCGCGGTTCGTATTGTCGCTGAACACTGGGGCAAGCTCCAAGTGTGGCAGGCGGAATGCGCGCTGCAAGATGATTGCCATCTCTGCGCGGTTCACGCCATCACCTGGTCGCGCCATGCAGCGCGATGCAGTAGTGCCGTAGCAGTTGCTGTCACCCTTCACCCAGCCTTCGCGGGCGGCGGTCTCCATATAGGAGTAGTACCATGCCGACTTCGGCACGTCGCCGAAGCTCGGTGTTGATGGCGTCACCATATCGGCGCCGTAGACGTTCACGAGCAATTTCATTACCTCTGCGCGTGTGGCAAGTTCGCCTGGGCGCAAACGCGCTTCATTGGTGTCCAGAGCGCCACTGCGAAGCAGCTCCGACGCGGCTTGCTCGTAGTACGCGCCGCTCGGAACGTCTGTATAGTGTGTCATTTGTGCCAATGCCGATGGTGTGAACGCAGTGAGCAGGAGCGCCATGCTGGCGACGCCGCTCATACCGCGAACGAATAGAGGATGTCTACGCATAGACTCGTGGGAGTAAGGGGATGAAAAGCCGGAAGGATGCAAAATGATCCTCCCTTCATGTGAGAAGACTCTCATATCGCCCAAGTCTTACGGGCATTTATCACAATTTGTATGCAGCGAGGGGAATGTCTGTTCCAGATGTATGCACACACAAACCCTTAATTGGTTCTTAAGCTCGGGGGAATACAGTGCTTGCGGTCGACCCGTATTCTCTACTTCTTTCTTTCATTCATTATGAAGAAATCATTCACTCTCGGTGCCGCGTCGGGCATGTCGGTGCTTTCACTCGCCGTCGTACTCCTCGCGCAAACCGTTGGCGCACAATCATCGGGTGGTACCGCGGAGGCCACTCGCATGGCAGATCACCCCACTCCATCCCAGGAGTGCGTTACTGCCATGGCCGATATGCACGAATCACATCTGGCGAATATGGATACCATGCACGAAGCGCACAAGACCATGATGACCGCGTACAGCGAGGGTCTTCGTGATGCTGCGGAAATTGCCGATGACGAAGCGCGTGCAGAGGCGATCAAAAAGATTCGCGAAGATATGCGCACTGCCATGGAGGCAGCACGCCCAAACGAGGAAAACACCGCACTCCGTGATGCGCTCAAAGACGCCTGCGGAGACACCATGATGCTCATGGGTCACGGCGGTCCTGGCATGATGGGCGGTGGTCATATGAAAATGAAGATGCACAACGGCAAGGGCATGCTGGCAGAAAAGCTCGGCATGACCGAAGACGAACTCAAGTCCGCACTTCAAGAGGGCAAGACGATTGAAGACCTTGCACAAGAAGCTGGTGTGGAATTGCCGCCTCGCCCAGAGATGGGCAAGCGCATGGGCGGTATGCGCATGAAGTGGCACGGCGAAGACGCCGCTGAGTAAGCAGTCGATTGGACGTAAGAGGAAGCAGAAGGCCGCGCCCGGGGGGACGCGGTCTTCTTACATCTCTTTTCGCTTTGTTACTTTTGTCTGGCAACAAAAGTAACCAAAAATGCAGGCGCGCCAGAGCCCCTCCGCTTGCCGCAACACCCCCCGTGGCGCGCCACCAACCCCTTCTGTACGTTGTCCATAGATTGTTCAATGCGAGCAATCAATGTCGCGAGGGGTGAACGGTATTGCACATCCCTAGCCGCAAAATGTAGTGCGCAGCAAACAAAGATCATGAGTGCATGAGGAGATCACTCCAGCGCTGTGGTATGTACGGTGAATGTTTGCGAGCATCATTTTGCGGTGATTTTTCTTTGCTTCTTTCTTTTCATGGAAGGAAAAGAAAGAAGGGAGAGCTTTGGCGTACCGGCATTTTTTTTAATTTCTTTTGTTGTCGAGCAAAAAGAACACAAAGAAAGAATGAAGGAAAACTCATACATGTCATTTGTGATCGCTTTCAGGATTGTGCATTGCATTACAAGTCAGGTACGCTTGGCACACTATGCGCACTCTCACACTCCTCTCTGTTTTGCTTTTGTCCCCGGCTTCCGCTCTTGCACTTACGTTGCAGGCCGCTCCCGTGGAGCCCACGCCTACGCGTGCAGATACAGTTACCACTGAGCCGCAAAAGGCGCAGGTAGACATGTTCCTAGAAATTGATGGAGTGGAGGGTGAATCCGAAGAGAACACTGCTCCCGGTGTGGAGCCCGATGAGATTGATGCCCGCGCTACTGATGAGGAGGCTGCCTTCGATGCCTACATCAAGATCCCCGACATTGAAGGGGAATCCGAGGAGAATGCCGCACCCGGCGTGGAGCCCGATGAGATTGATGCCCGCGCGACCGATGACAGTGCCGCAAAAAAGAAGGGCAATGTGGAATACAATTGGAAGGTGGAGGAGGGCGAGAAAATGGAAGAGGGGAGCGATGCCCCTACAGACGTTGCCGCACCCAAAGATCCGCAGCGCGCAGGTGCTGATTACCTACTTGAGCTCGACGGTGTACCCGGCGAGAGCGCAGAAAATAGCGGTGTAGAGCCAGACGAGATCGATGCTCGCGCAACGGATGAGCAAGCAGCTGGCGGCGTGAATGTCGCCGCAGGTGATGTGAACGGTGATGGCATGGAGAATGCCGGTATTGAGCCAGACGAGATCGATGTGGCGATCGATACCGAACCGCTCATGACAAGCTTTGGATTGCTCCTGGGTGGCGGAAGCGACGCAGATGATAAGCCGGACGAAGGGAGCGAAGAGGCCATTGCCCTCGTTGAGGAAATGATGCTGCAGGGATTGCAGGAGAGCGGCGTGCCCGTGGAGCAGATCTCACTCAATTTCGAGAAGATCCAGGTGAGCGATACAGAAGGGGATGCTGCGCCGAGCGAAACGCTCTCACTCAACTTCGAAAAGATCAAAGTGAAGGCCACGCAACCAGTACGGCTTTTTGGCCTGTTCCCACTTACTATCACCGCCACAGTGGATATTCAGGAAGGCGGCGCGAATGTGGACTATCCATGGTGGGGCTTCCTGGTGAGTGGTAAAGATGATCAGACGCTCGGTACGCAGATCGTCACGTCGGTATCCAATGTGTTCAAGAGCAAGCACGACATGATGATGAACGCGATCAGGAATATGAAATAGTTGCCCTCGTGTACAGAAGACGACAGGAGCGATCTCCTGATTGAATACAAATTGTATTCAATAAGCTGCAGCCATTCATTCACGGTCGAGTGGGTAGCGAGTATGCTCGGCCGGTCGCAAAATGCATCATCACGAGAAGCTGCAGGACGGCAGAGCCGACGAAGTCGAGCGCCGCATTGGCGAGGCGCAGCGCGACATTATTTCGGCGCACGAGATTCTCGAAGCGTTGCCTGAGCAGCTTCGGCCTGAAGCCCGGCGGGCGCTGGCACATGTGTTCGAAGCAGGCAAAGCCGTGGGCGAACTCCATCGCATGCCGGCCAAGATGGTAAACCCCGATGATGTGCCGATGCTCGGGCCTGAACTCGTTCGCCACATGCGCCATTGGCACGAGCTGCATGAGGAGCTGCTGGCTACCGAGAAAATTGCAGAGAAGGTGACGGGCGCCAACGTTCGTCGTCACTCGCACGGCGAGCAGACAGCTGCAGCGTAGAGTACGCATCTTCTTTCTTTGTCAGCCGCACAAAGAAAGAAGCAAAGAAAAGCCACTGCGCGCCAACTCCCACTCTGTTTGCCCCTTCACCCCCCGTGGCGCGCGGAACCTACAAATTTATTGCTGCAGCGCGCGCTGCGCTGCTGCGCGGAGATCTTCTACGAGCTTATCGGCATCACCGGGGAGCACGAGCTCCACGTTGCCGGTTGGTTCCACGCGGAGCACCGTGCCGTTGGCATCGAAGTGCTGCGGGTGACCCGTGGCCTGCGCCTCGCGCGCCACGGCTTGAATATTCTCTGTATGTAGACCGCCACGACCGTACGGTGACATGGCAGAACCATTGCCCCAGAATGGTGGCGTCTGTTGCTCGAGTGAAGAGGAGGTGTTGCGCATGGCGGCAGGGTACGGATTGCCAGTGTCTCTGCAAGAGAAAATGTGTCGATTTTTGGCTCAATCTTCACGAAAAATTGGTGGTGTTCAGAAGTATTACAGGCTGGCAATCAGCTCTGCAATTGATACGCGCTTCTGCTCCAGCGTATCGCGGTCACGAATTGTAACGGTATCTGGTTCGCCTTGTGCGGGGTCTTCACCCAGCGTGCCGAAGTCCACGGTAATGCACTTTGGTGTGCCAGCTTCATCTTGCCGGCGGTAGCGCTTGCCGATGCTTCCCGTGATATCGAAGTCCACGTTCAGGTCTGTCTCTTGAATAATTTTTTTGTACACTTCTTGTGCCTTGGCGATGAGGTGTTCCTTCTTACTCAGTGGAAGAATTGCGACATCCACTGGCGCAACCTTTGGAGCGAAGTGCATCACCGTGCGAATGTCATCCTCGGCGAGCTTTTCTTCGTCGTAGGCATCCAGCATCACTGCGAGTGTGATGCGGTCGGAACCGAATGACGGCTCCATCACGTGTGGCACAACTTTGCGCTGCGGGTTCTCTGGATCGGTGTACGTCAGATCCTGTCCGCTGAATTCCTGGTGCTGGCTCAAGTCATAATCGGTGCGATACGCGGCAGCAGCGCACAGCTCGCCCCATCCCCATGGGAATTTGTACTCCACGTCCGTTGTCCCTTTGGAGTAGTGCGAGAGCTCGTCTTTCTCATGGTCGCGGAAGCGCAGGTTCTCCGCCTTAATGCCGAGTGTTTCCGTGAGGAACGCCCACGTATCCTTTTTCCACTGGTCGAAGATGTCCTCCCATTTTGTGGCTTCTGGATCGAAGAAATACTCAATCTCCATCTGCTCGAATTCGCGTGTGCGGAACGTGAAGTTGCCCGGCGTGATTTCGTTGCGGAACGCCTTCCCAATCTGCGCCACACCAAACGGGAGCTTGAGGCGCATGGTCTGCTGGATGTTCTTGAAGTTCACGAAGATGCCCTGCGCCGTTTCCGGTCGCAGGTAAATGTCCGTGCCTTCACCCTCGATCACGCCTTGCTGCGTGCGGAACATGAGATTGAACTTCTTCGCGGCCGTCCATGCCACTTCGCCGCAGTTGGGGCAGGCGATCTTCTCCGCTGTGAGCATCGGCTCTACCTGTTCGAGCGTGAGTACTGCTGCTGCCTCCACACCGAGTTTTTCTTCCAGCAATTTATCCCCACGGAAGCGCGATTTACACTTCTTGCAGTCCACCAGCGGGTCGCCAAAGTTGGCCACGTGGCCGCTGGCTTCCCACGCACGCGGATTCATAAGGATTGCTGCATCCAGCCCCACCATGTCCTGCCGACCACGCACGAATGTGTGCCACCAGAGACGCTTAATGCGGTTTTTGAGCTCCACGCCCAGTGGGCCGTAATCCCAGGTATTGGCGAGTCCTCCGTAGATGTCGGAGCCGGGGAACACGAAACCGCGACGTTTGGCGAGGGAGACAATTTGATCGAGAGTCTGGGCGGGCATGGGCGCAATGTACCCGACTCTCTCGGCGTGCGCCACGCATCTGCAGGACTTCACAGGAACCTGTGTTTTGCACACAATGGCACCATTCCATTTTCTGTCAAAAAGTGGTAGAATAGAGGCAAACAACACACATCCTGATGTTCACGAGAATTTGTGCTCCGGCTTGGGTCGTTGGCTTGCTCAGCATGCTGCCTACCATTGCCCATGCGCAGGAGGATTTAGGCCCAACGCAAACGGTAGGTGTGAGCTCTTCGCCCCTCGTGTTCTTGGTTGGCATGGTGCTGCTCGCGGCGTTCCTTGCGCGCTTCAGCATGGGGGTGATCAATTTGTGCTTCCTCGAGGAGGAATCCCTCGCATCGATCGAGAAGCGTCACCCATACCTGCCGCGCATGCGGGTGGTAGCGAGCACGCTCATCATCACAGCGCTGATGGTGGTGCTCTCGTACAAAACGATTGCTGGCCTCGCGCCATTCGATGGTCCGTACGGTACGGCGCTCGCAGTGGGCACGATGTGTGCGTTCGGTCTCGTGGCGCTCGTCGGTCGCCTCCTGTGGCCTGCTGCATCCAAGCAGTACATTTTCGCGGCGCTCACGGGCACTATCATTACGTTTGCTCTCATTGGGTTTCAGCGATCGATCTTCTCACCCACGGCTGCTCGCGATCCGTTCGTGATGACGATGGGTCTGGTGTGCATCATTGTGGCATGGCGATTTTTGTTCGGGCCGTGGCGCCCGCCGGTGAAGGCGTTCGTGCTTGGCACATTCATCTTCTGGGTGTGCGTGCACATGCTCTCTAGTGCATCGCACGCGGAGCGTATTGCGCAGTTGCTCGCATCGGGCATTGCGCTCATTCCCGCCATCATCTGGTGCATGCTCTTCCTTGGCTATCATCGCCAGCGCTTAAGCATGGTGGTGCTCATGTTCTTCTCGGGCATGCTCTCCACAGCACCTATTTTGCTCTACGACAAAGTGCTGCGCAGTGGGCTTGAGCTGCAGTTCTTCCTCTTCCGCATTGTGCCGGAGAGCTTCACACAAACATCCAACACGTTCATCTCTGGCCGCATTGGTGGCGACTCGCCGTACCATTCCACGATCGCCGCGACATTCGTGTCGTTCTTGCTCGTTGGCCTCATTGAAGAGCTCAGTAAATTCTGGGTGCTCAAGCGCAGTGGGAGTTCCAGCTTCCGCAGTATCGACGATGTGATGCAGCTGGGCATTATTGTTGCCATTGGCTTTGCCTTTGCCGAAAACGTGCTCAATCCCAATTACTTCCTGAGCTTTGTGAAGGACTACCTTGTGAGCGGTAGCCCAGACTGGGCGGGATTCATGGGGAACTTCCTCGGGCGATCCATCCTCACAAATATGGTGCATATCGTAAGCACAGGAATCTTTGGCTACTACTTCGGTATTGCACTCTTCTCCCAGTCGTACATGACGGAAGATCGCAAGATGGGTCGTCGTGTCTTCTTGCCGCGCTTCTTGCACTACATTCTCCGCTTACCAGAAGAAGAGGTGTTCCAGCGGGAGATGGCACTCATGGGTATGGTGGTTGCCGTTGTGCTTCATGGAGTCTTCAACTTCCTCGTAACACTGCCATCCCTGTTGCCCGGTCAGCCCACAACTATTGGCGATCTGGTGGGTGCCAATCCACAGTCGCCGCTTCACTTTGTGGCGATCCTCGTTATTCCGGCGCTCTTCTACGTGGTTGGCGGGTTCTGGCTGCTCACTACGCTCTTTAGTAGCGAACGCAACATCAAGGAAAGGGTGGTGCGCGTCACCGATGTGCGCGCTCCCGCGGTTGCGTAAAGGGGGCGTCGCCCGTACGCTGTGAGTGTTCAACTTCACTCCTTCTTCATGATGCGCTTCGACGCCCGACGCTCGCTTGTTTCTGCACTGGCCATTTCGGCAACGGTGCTCTGCTCGTTCCCGGCAATGGCCGCGGAGCAGTGGGGTTTGCCTGCAGAAGGCAATGTGACGCGTGGGGAGTTCCTGCGCGCAGCCGTGCAGGCGATGGAGTTGCCTACCACAGCGGAGGCAACACTCACGGGCAAGTACACGCGCGTGCCGCAGGCACTCGTTCCCTACGTTGCAGCTGCAGAGAAGCGCAACAATGCTATTTGGGCATACGACGAAGACCTGCAACTTGGTCGATACATCAATCGTCTGGATGCACTGGAGTTGCTCGTTACGCTCACCCGGCCACTCAAAGAAGGAGTCAGCGATCCATATCGTGATGTGCGCGACCAGTCGCTCTCCGCAGATGCAGTCATGCATGCGGTAGGCAAAAAGTGGATCACGCCTTTGCGCCCTGCGGTATTTGGCGGCAACCGTCTGCTCAATGCACAGGAAGCACTCGCACTCATCAAGCACGCATCTGGCAACATGCCACTGCGCCCCACGCAAACGATCGAAGAAGGTGGCGAGAATGGCACGCCAAGCATCAAGATCGATTTCCGCGGATCGGGCCAGAGCGGAAGCATCCCCAATGCACGCGTGCTGGACACCGTGTGGCAGCTCATCCGCAGCGACTACCTCTACCCTGATCGCGTGGACGAAGACAAAGCCATGCAGAAGGGGATTGAGGAAATGGTGAAGAGCCTGGATGATCCCTACTCGTCGTACTTGCCACCGGCAAGCGCCGAGCAGTTCCAAACGCAGATCGACGGACAAGTGTCCGGCATTGGAGCCCAAGTGGAGGATCGTGCAGGTGTCCTTACCATCGTCACACCGCTCCCAGGTTCACCAGCACAGAAGGCCGGCCTCAAGCCCAACGACAAAATCGTGAAAGTCGACGGTGTGTCTATTGCGGGTTTGAGCTTCCTGGAGGCCGTAGGCAAAGTGCGCGGTAAGCAGGGCTCCACTGTAGTGCTCACCATTGATCGTGACGGTGCACAGTTCGAAGTCACTGTCCTACGCGATACTGTCAAAGTGCCCGAGATCGATGTGTCATGGCAGGGGAGTGTTGCCATCGTACGACTCATGCAATTTGGTCGCCTTACCGATACAGAGCTCCGTGGGATTATGGAGGAGGTGCAAACACAGAAGCCAACGGGCATCATCCTTGATCTGCGTAACAATCCTGGTGGCCTGTTGCATGCCGCAAACACAGTGCTCAGCAATTTCCTGCCCAAGGGATCGGTAACCGCCATCATCCGTTCACGCGATGGCGATATGAAGGATGCCACGGAACATGAACCGACAATCGACGAAGATATTCCTGTCGTGGTTCTTGTGAACGAAGGCTCTGCAAGTGCTTCCGAAATCGTTGCAGGATCATTGCAAGATCACGGTCGAGCACGCCTTGTGGGTACCAAAACCTTTGGCAAGGGCACAGTGCAAGAGGTGATCGAATTCATCGATCATTCCAGCCTCAAACTTACTATTGCAGAGTGGTTCACGCCCAAGGATCGCAAAATCGACGGGCTCGGCTTGCAGCCAGATATCAAAGTGGAATTCTCGCAGGAGCGTGATGCACAACTCCTCCGAGCGCTCGAGCTTCTGCCCGGTTCACGCTAAACCATGGCAACCATCGAAGATTTCGAGCGGCTCGACATTCGTGTAGGGCGCGTGCTCTCCGTTGAGCCCTTCCCCGAGGGGAAGTACTCCACGCATATACTGCAGATTGATCTAGGTGCAGAGCTCGGTACCAAGAAGTCCCTCGCGCGTCTGGCACCCAATTACACAGGGCCAGAACTCATTGGTCGGCAGGTGCTCTGCGTGACCAACTTCCCGCCACGGCAGATCGGCAAACATCTTTCCGAAGTACTCACGCTCGGTGTGCCCGATGCTGCTGATCACACGGTGCTCTTGCAGCCAGATTGTGAAGTACCCCTCGGTGTGCGGATGTACTAAAAAGAGCCGCAGGTGCGGCTCAAAGTATCCGGTTCCCCGGAAGAATTACATGTTGGAGTAGAACTGCTTCTGGCGGTTCTCTTGGCGGAACCCCTCGCGCTTGAGCGCACGAATGCGAACGAGGCGCTTGCTTGGAGTGCGCTTGTACCGTGAGCGCTCGCGGAGCGTCTTCATTACGCCAGTCTTCTGTACCTGCTTCTTCCAGCGCTGGAAGAGGCTGTCGTTACTTTCCTGGCCTTTGCGGAATGCGTAAATCGCCATATGTCCGGTGCAGCCTAAGCGATGCACTGCACTCCTGCAAGGGAATTCTCGTAGAGTTTGCACTGTCTCCTGCTACCATGCGCTCCCATGCCGATCGATCTTCCGTCCGCACTTCGTGCGGCAACCATTGCGGCACAGCATGCCGGAGAGATCATTCGAGGAGGCTATGACGAGGTTCTCTCGGTTACCGTAAAAGGCGATCCTGCAGACCGCGTAACGCAGTTCGATCACCAGGCGCAATCTGCTATTGCTTCGCTATTGCAGCAGGCGCACCCCCATATTCCCATGATGGGGGAAGAAGATACTGAAGCATTCAACGATGCTGATGTGTACTGGGTAGTGGATCCACTGGATGGCACGTCTAATTTCATTCAGCGACTGCCGCATGTTGGTGTATCCATTGGGCTACGAGTGCATGGCCAGTCCGTACTTGGCGTGCTGCACTTTCCTATACTCGGTACTACCTATACAGCCATTGCAGGGCAGGGTGCTCACCGCAACGGCGTACCAATACAGGTGCAGCAGCGAGAATCGCTTGCTGCGGCTACAGTTGCCGAAATCTTCTCGGATCGGCAGTGCCGAGGCAAAGACGTTGGGTACCCGCCTGCGCTCATGTTCCGAAAATTCGGCAGTGCGGTCACATCTCTTGCATACCTAGCACAAGGGAGCATCCACGCAATGGCTCTGGAATGCTATTTGTGGGATATCGCGGCAGGGGAGGTGATTATCCGGGAGGCAGGCGGAAGGGTGGAATGGAGTTTCCTTCACCCAGAAGACGGGCTACGCTCTCCCGTGCAGTTTTTCGCTGCAACCCCCGGAATCTTCGAAGAATTCGCTTCCGTGGCACATCGGGAATTTTCCCGATGGAATGCTCACTAAGAGCGTTGCTTGGGTCGACATCTCTCTCTACAATCCACCAAGATATGGCTAAAGACACCTATTCAGCACAGCAAATCCAGGTCCTTGAGGGCTTGGAGCCAGTCCGCAAGCGGCCTGGTATGTACATTGGTTCCACCGATGCCCGCGGTCTACACCACTGCGTGTACGAGATCGTGGACAACTCCATCGACGAAGCGATGGCCGGTCATGCCAATCATGTTACGGTCATGCTCTGCGATGACGGTTCGGTGAGTGTGGAAGATAACGGTCGTGGCATCCCGGTCGACATGCACCCCAAGATGAAGAAGCCGGCGTTGGAAATTGTGCTCACCACACTCCACGCAGGAGGAAAGTTCGGCGGCGATGAAAGCGGATACAAGGTATCCGGAGGATTGCACGGCGTGGGTTCGTCTGTCGTGAACGCATTGAGCATCCACATGCGTGCAGAGGTGTACCGCGAGGGCACCATCTACATGCAGGAATACAGCCGCGGCGTACCGAAGGCCGACATGAAGACCATCGGCAAAACCGAGAAGCGCGGTACGAAGATCTTCTTCACGCCCGATGATGATATTTTCGATACAACAATTTTTAGTCTAGAAATGATCATGACGCGTTTGCGTCAGCAATCGTACCTCACGCGTGGCATTACTGTTTCGCTCCTCGATGAGCGCAAGGATCGCCCAGAGGAGGATCGTAAACTTCCACGGTTGTACCGCTTCCACTTCGAGGGTGGAATTTCTGCCTACGTTTCGCACCTCAACCAGTCCAAGGAGCCAATTGGTTCCCCAATCTGGTTCGAGAAAGATACAACCGACGGATTCGTGGAGGTCGCGCTGCAGTACTCGCAGTCCTTCCAGGAGCATGTCGTCAGCTTTGCGAACAACATTCATACGATCGAAGGGGGTCATCACCTCACAGGCTTCAAGGCCGCCCTCACTCGTACGATCAATGCGTACGCTCGTACGCAGGGAATCCTGAAAGAGAAGGAGGAGAACCTTACAGCAGATGACGTACGCGAAGGCCTTACAGCAGTTATTTCTGTTCGCCTCAAGGAACCACAGTTCGAAGGCCAAACCAAAGCCAAGCTGGGGAATGCGGAAATGAAGTCTGCCGTAGAAACAGTAGTGAACGAGAAGCTCGCGGAATACATGGAGGAGCACCCAGGTGAAGCCAAAGATATTGTTGCCAAGTGTTTGCTTGCCGCCCGCGCTCGTATGGCCGCCCGCGCAGCTCGCGACAGCGTGATCCGCAAGGGTGCGCTCGAGGGCATGACGCTCCCAGGCAAACTCGCCGACTGTTCGAGCAAAGACCCCAAGCAGTGTGAGATCTTCATCGTCGAGGGAGACTCGGCTGGTGGATCTGCCAAGCAGGGGCGCAACCGCGAATTCCAGGCAATCCTACCTCTCCGCGGAAAGATCCTGAACGTGGAACAGGCACGCTTGGACAAGATGCTCGCCAATAACGAAATTAAAGCGCTCATTATCGCACTCGGTATTGGTATCGGCGAGGTGAAAGATTTAACCAGGCTCCGCTACGACCGCATTGTGATCATGACAGATGCCGACGTGGATGGCGCACACATCCGCACGCTGTTGCTCACGCTCTTCTTCCGCTACTTCCCAGAACTTCTGGAGGGCGGTCACCTGTACATTGCTCAGCCGCCGCTGTTTAAGATTCAGAAGGGCAAGGATGTGCGGTATGCATTCTCCGATGAAGAGCGAAACCGTGTATTGGAAGAGTGGGGTGCCGATGTAAAAGAGGTACAGCTCGACGAAGAATTGATCGAGGGCAGCAGCGCTGAAGCAGAAACGGAGGGCGAGGAAGAAACCGAGGAGAAGGCTGCTAAAGCTACAAAGTCTTCTAGTCGCGTGAATGTGCAACGCTACAAGGGTCTTGGAGAAATGAACCCGGATCAGCTCTGGGAAACTACCATGGATCCCGAGAAGCGCATCATGTTCCGCGTAACGATGGATGATGCCGAGGCAGCAGATGCAACCTTTACCACTCTTATGGGCAACGAGGTTGCACCACGCCGCAAGTTCATCCAAACGCGCGCGAAGACAGTGAAAAACCTCGATATTTAGCAATATTGCACTGTTCAGCGAATATTGTAAAAATACACTTTTTATGTTAAAATAATAAAGTTTCCCCAATACAAACATGTCCATCGAACAAAACGAGAGTTTGAAATACGTATCGTTGAGCACAGATTTTCAAGCACTGACTCCGAATGACCAGAAAGAGGTTCTTGCGATGACATTTCAAGACCCGAAGCTCCAGGGCGTACTCGAAAAGTCTGCAGATGCGTATATGCAAAAAATTCGTTCCACGCTTCAAGGAGATGTCAAAGACCGCATTGAAAAACAGTACTACAAAGCGGATACGAAGGAACGCTTGAGTGCTTTGGAAGTGGCAAGCGTTGCATATGTGTACTTGCAAGCGAGAGGCAAGCAGAAGCCTCCTGCCGATCGTATGGTCGGAAATCTTCGAGCCGTAGAAGTATGGTACCAACTACAGGGTTGGGAGATCCTTGATGAGGATTTTCTTATGGAATTTTCGGCGCCAAACGAGCAACAGAAAGCGGATTTTCAGCAGCGTTTCACCACAGACATATTGGCCGTTGGTCGCAATACAAACGCGGTTACCTATGAAGATGTTGATCGAATCCTCCAGACGGAAGGCGTGCTCTCCAAGGCGATCAAAGATCGCAGGGCGATGATGGACAAAATGAAGCAGCCCAATCAATAAGCGCGCTTCTTCTGGGATCAGTCCACGTTCTGATCCAGGTTTCCCAGGTGATCGTGGAGCGTGTACTTGTCGAGGTTCTTCTCACCGAGGAGTTTCACCACTTCGGAGATCGCATCTTTGAATTTGATCTGCTTCTGCTTTCCGGCAGCCATGTCGCGCAGAATGATCGTGCCTTCCTTCACTTCCATCTGGCCGAGAAGCAGCGTGAACTTGGCCCCAAAGCGGTCTGCGTGACGCATTTGGCTCTTCAGGCTGGCTTCGCCCAGCGCTCCCACGGTGTGCACGCCGAGGTCGCGAAGCTTGGAGATAAGCGTGAGGCATTGCTTCTTGGCATCGGGCCCGAGCTGCGCAACGAATACATCCACTTGATCTTTGTGTGGTGCATCGATGCCGGCTTCCTTCATGTGCCACATGACGCGTTCCATACCACCAGCGAATCCAATACCCGGCGTTGGCTTGCCGCCAAGGAGCTCAATGAGCCCGTCGTACCGACCACCACCCCCCACAGCATTCTGCGCACCTGTGCTCTGATCCCAGAACTCAAAGACGGTCTGCGTGTAGTAATCGAGCCCGCGTACAAGGCCGGGGTTCGGGTTGTATTTGATACCGAGCTCTTCTAAGTATTCCAGCACTGTTTCGTGATACTGCCGGCTTTCGCTGTCCATAAATTGCTCCATGGTTGGAGCAGACTTCAGCAGAATCTGCGTGTCCTCTTCTTTGGAATCCAGCAAACGCAGCGGGTTGGCTGCAAGGCGCTTCTGGTCGAGCTCCGGCAGGTTGCGCTCCTTGCCAATGAAGTAATCTTTGAGCGCTGCAAGGAAGGCTTTGCGGCTCTCCGATGTACCAATGTTATTGATCTGCAGCGTGAGGCGATCCAGGATTTTGAGATCCTGCAAAATCTTTACCACCATTTGAATGAGCTGTGCATCCAAGCTCGGGTCACGTAGGCCGATCAGTTCAAAGTTAAACTGGTGAAATTGGCGGAAGCGGCCTTTCTGTGGACGATCGTGGCGGAAGCACGGGCCAATGGCGTAGAGCTGCACTGGCTGCACGAGCTGTTGCATTGCATGCTCAACGTAGCTACGACAAATTCCCGCTGTAAACTCTGGTCGCAAGGCAAACTCCTTTTCACCTTCGTCTTTGTTGGTGGCAGAAACCAGGAAGAGCTCCTTTTCTACAATATCCGTGTGCTGACCAATACCGCGCTCAAAGATCTCGCGCTTCTCAAAGATGGGTGGATCGATGCGCTGGTACCCCGCCTGGCGGGCGCGATGACGCACGGCTTTCTTGATATACGTCATGTATCGCTGCTCTTCAGGGAGCACGTCATGTGTGCCTTTGGGGGTTCTGTACTGTGCGTCGGCCATATTGAGGTTGCAGTCTACCAGTGAACCGGCAAGACGAAAAGCCCTTCAGGAACCTGTTTCTGAAGGGCTTTCTCTCATTCATTTCCCTCAATATCACACGTAAGCGACTGCGCCGTGTTCGTGCGTATCCAAGCCTTCATCCTCAATTTGTCCGCTTACACGGAGGCCCATCGTCGATTGGAGGATCCAGAACAGAATGCCAGATGTTATTGCTGTCCATGCAACGATACTGGCAATACCAATTATCTGTGTTCCAACACTGCTCGCAGAAGAGAATAGACTCACTGCAACTACGCCCCAAATACCCGCGAAGCAGTGCACTGGCACAGCACCGACCGGGTCATCGATCTTGAGCTTCCAGAGGAGTGTGGAACCTGCATACATCACCACACCTCCAATGCCACCAATCATCATTGCACTCATAGGGTTCACCGCCGCGCAGCCGGCAGTAATAGCGACAAGACCGGCGAGTGCTCCATTGAGCAGCATGCCGACGTTCGGTTTTCCAATCTTGATCCATGAAAGCGCGAGTGCAGTAAGTGCCCCGGCTGCCGCAGCGAGATTTGTATTCACAGCAATGAGCGCGATTGCATCGGCATTCGCATTTCCCGAAGCGGCAATCTGGGAACCGGGATTAAAGCCGAACCAGCCAAACCATAAGATAAATACACCCAATCCAGCGATGGTGACGTTGTGCCCTTTGTGCACAGTCGAATCTCGATTGAATGCTCCTCGCCGTGGGCCAAGTATCATGGCACCAACCAGACCGGCAGTGCCACCGACAGCGTGTACCACTCCTGAACCAGCAAAATCCACGAAGCCCATTGCGGAGAGCCATCCACCGCCCCATGCCCAGTGTCCTACCACAGGGTAGATCAACCCAGTGATGGCAAGCGAAATAAGCAGATATGACGAGAACTTCGTACGTTCTGCCATCGCTCCAGAGAGAATCGTTGCAGCCGTTGCTGCGAAGACAGTTTGAAATAGGAAGAATGCCAAGGGCGGAAGAGATGGATGCGAAATATTCGCAAGAAAGAAACCCTCCATACCGATCCATCCATTGCCTGCGCCAAACATGAATGCATAGCCCACAGCAAAGAATGCGAGTGATCCCACAGTGAAGTCACTAAAGTTTTTCATGAGGATATTCACAGCATTTTTACTCTGTGTAAAACCTGCTTCTACTAAAGCGAAGCCCGGTTGCATAAAGAATACGAGGAATGCTGCAAGCAGTACCCAGACGGTATCCAGTGATCGTGCTAGTTCGGAAATATCCATATGAAAGAGGGGAAGGGGTGATGGGCTAAATATCGAAGTATCGGGCGTACTCTGCGGGGCTCGGCATTGATCGCTCTTCATCAACTTCTTTTCGCTTCAGTATGATGTAATCGTCGAGGAAGTCTTTGCTGAATACACCGCCTTCCAGCAAGAACTTCTGGTCTTTTTCGAGCGCATCCAATGCATCCCCGAGTGCGCCTGGTGCATGTGGTATCTTGGCAAGTTTTGCTGGTGCCATGTCATAGAGGCTTTCGTCTGTGGCGACACCCGGGTCAATCTTATGACGAATGCCGTCGAGCCCTGCCATGAGCATGGCGGCGAAGGCGATGTACGGGTTGCAGCCAGGATCAGGTGCGCGGTATTCCACACGCTTTGCCTTGGGGTTCTGTGAATACATAGGAATACGAATTGCCGCTGAACGATTTCGTTCGGAATAGATGAAATTGACCGGCGCTTCGAACCCAGGAACCAAACGTTTATAGCTATTGGTTGTGGGGTTGCAAAGCGCACACAGTGCAGGCGCATGCTTTATGAGTCCACCAATGTAATGGAGTGCCATATCGCTCAATCCTGCATATTTCTTTCCGGCAAACAGCGGTTTACCGCCTCTCCACAAACTCATGTGTGTGTGCATACCCGATCCGTTATCGCCAAAAATCGGCTTGGGCATAAATGTGGCTACTTTGCCGTGGCGATAGGCCACGTTGCGTACCACATATTTATAGCGCACCAGTTTGTCTGCCATTGTAAGCATGGAATCAAATCGCATGTCGATCTCTGCTTGTCCTGCGGTTGCCACTTCGTGATGGAATGTTTCCACTTCCACACCAACTGATTCGAGAGCCATTACCATTTCTGCGCGGATGTTCTGTTGTTTGTCTGCAGGTGCAGATGGGAAATAGCCGTGCTTGTGGCGAATCTTGTAACCCAAGTTCGGGCCAGATTCTGGACATGCACATTCTCCTGAGTTCCAGATTGCTTCATCGCTATCCACTTCAAAGTGCGCACCGCCTGCAGATACATCAAAGCTCACGTGATCGAAAATAAAGAATTCTGCCTCTGGCCCAAAGTACGCAGTGTCCGCGATCTTGCTCGCCTTCAAATATTCTTCCGCTCTTCTTGCAATTGTTCTGGGGCTGCGACCGTACAAATGCTTGTGTGATGGATCACGAATGTCACACACCAATGAAAGTGTTGGCTCATCGGTAAACGGATCGATCACGGCAGTAGTGGGATCGGGGATCAGAAGCATGTCTGATTCCTGGATCGCCTGGAATCCGCGAATGCTACTTCCATCAAATCCAGCACCTTCCTTGAGTACGTCTTCCAATTGATGAATGGGCTTGCTTGTGTGGTTGAGCGTTCCTGGGACATCGACAAGGGTGAGATCCAAAATAGTGCACTTATGTTTCTTTGCTAGATCAATCACATCTTTTGCTGTGCGGGTTGGCATGGAATGAGAGGAAGGTGGAAGAGAAAAGGAAGATTGAAAACAGGTTCGAAAAATTCTTCCTGCATCTGCTTCAATACGGCAATTGCTTGTCTTGTTCAAAAAACGAACTGTTGCGAAAAATTGCACACAGAAGTATTCGTTATTCGAACCGCAATTTTGCGGCGATAAATCACTTCTCTATGCCATTTCTTTTGTTAAAAGAAATCCACTATTTTTTAAAAACTTCCTTACTCTTTCCGGCAGGAAGTTCATGTTCATTACAAATTCCGTGATAGCGGAATGCTTGTACAATAACAGAATGACAACAATGACGATCCTGTATGTATTGAGTGGGGCGAGATATGGGGTTCGAACCCATGACCTTCCGGACCACAACCGGACGCTCTAACCAACTGAGCTAATCTCGCCATACGGTCGGTGCTGTGAAGTGTAGACGAGAGCATCTGCTGGTCAGAGCATTTTCGTTCTTTTGCTCGGATTCCCAAGGGAATCCTCGACCCAACTGAGCCACTCTCGCTATGTGCGCAGCATAGTAATAGTCGCCTGTGTCTGCCGCTAGTCCTTTATGCTGGGTTTTCGTCGGCGTTTTCTACTGGAGGCTTCGGGGTGGTAGCACTAATGCTGTCTGCACCAATCACAAACTTCACATCATCCTCTGCTGGCAGAATTGGCAATTCTTCTGGCGCTGCTCCTGCAGGCGCTTGTGATGGTTGCTCTGGGGTGGGCGCGCTGATTGGCTGCATAGCAGGTGCTGGTGCATCGGTAATTGCTGCAGGTTGTGCAGGAGCTGTCGCTGCCTGCTCTCGTGCAGCGGCCTTCTCGGCACGTTCACGATCTCGCTTGTTCTTGCGGTAGCGCTGGCGCTTCTGACGCTTTCGCTCTTTCTCTCGTTCTTCTGGGGTCATGTCTGCCCAATCTTTCTGGATCGCAGGACCGTCTTCCTCCGCGAGTTCTTCCTCGGTGAGTGTCTCCATATCGCTCATCTCGGGCTCTGCAGATGCTCCTGTTTGCGGCGTAGTGGAATCAGCAGTGGTTGCGCTTGCTGTTTGGGTAATGCCCTGTTGCAACCACGCGGGCGCATTTTCCATCTGGATCGGCGCTGATGGTTCACTTGCAGGCATAGTTTCAGGCTGTGGCGTGTCGAGCGGTACAGGTGCTGGTTCCGGCTCTGGTGCACGAGCGGTTTCCGTGGCAGCCACCTGCTGTGTTTCTTCAGGGAGAGATGCTGCAGGTGCAGCACCGGATTGCGCCTGTGCGAGCCATGGCGGTACTGCTTGTGCAGAGTTTTCTGGTTCCGCAGAAGTGTTCACTTCTGTTTCATTCGGTATAGGAGTCGCCTCAAATTGCTCTGCAGGCGTTACGGGTTCTTGTGCAGCTGGTGCCTGTGGGGAAAACGGCTGATCCATTCCGCTTTGGAGCCAGGAAGGTGCTACTGACTCTGTAGGTTGCTGCACTATTTCTTCTGCCTGTTCTACGCTTTGGGTTTGCACGGCAGTTGTATCAATGATGTTTTCTTCCTCTTCCTCATCGTCGCTCACTGGCAGTGCCATGGGCTCAGCGGGCTCTGCGGTCATGCCCGGAACAGGTGATCCTACGAGTGCGTTTTCCGCTTTATCAACGGCTGTATGGAATCCGCCTTTCTTGAGGAATCGAATCAGAAGGGTGAACAAGAATCCCACTGCGACCGATGCCACTATGCCGATTGCAAATCGCAGAATGGTGGAGAGCAATCCTTCTGGCAGTGCAAAGCCGCCACCATCTGGTTCCTCCTCTGCTGGAGGTTCGGTGTCGGTGCCATCGGGTTCTGGTACGACAATATCGGGTATTGCCACGTCGCTAATATTGACGATCTCGCTATAGTCGCCAATTTCTTCTGCGGTGGAGAGGTCTCGCACTGTTGCAGTTACCGTGTATGAACCGTTTTGCATGTATCGATGAATCGGTGCATCCAGCATGCTTTGCAGTCCGTCGCCAAACCGCCAGTGCACGAGTAGGGGAGTAGATTCATACTCTGAGGACACGCGCAGCGTGAGTTTCACTGCTCCCGAACCGAATGGCGTTACGATGATGCGCGCACGCGATTCCTCGATACGGCGCTGTTCCTGCTCGCGCTTCGCGTCGTCTTGCCGCAGTGCGTCAGGCGAAAGGAGTTGCACGGTTTCTTCGGTGTCCACTTTGCCGCGCAAAGACACGGTGAGCGCTTGATCTTCAATTGGCTCTGTAAACCACACAATGAGCGGTGTTCTTTGTGTGCTGAAAAATGAATCGGCAACAGCCTGGTCATTGCGCGCATTACCATCACCGTCATCATCTTTTGTTGCATCGATGTCCAATACAATCAGCTCCGTGTTCTCCGTTGTCGGCGTAAGTCGAACGATCGGGCTAGTTGGCTGCATGCCCACTCGTCCGTATCCATCCATTGCTGGGGACGTTTCTGCCAAGATGTTTGTCACTGTCGAGGGTGTAGACGCTTCGCTGGTTACTTCAATTGCTAGTTCCAATCGATAACGCGCAGTGGTTGTTGTGGAGCGAACGTCACCACGAAGTAGGTAGGATCCAGGCTCCACGAGCTGCCCGCGGAACAAGCGACCGCGTCCTGCTTGTAGGAAAGTTTCGCTACGCATGAAGCTCCATGCATAGCTCGCATCGGCAATATCGTGTACTGGCAATACTTCGAATACGCTGCCGGAAGGCAGCATAACTGTGCTGCGGATAGGTGTCGCAACTGTTGCGGTTTGAGCCGATGCCACTCCAATGCCGCCAAGTAGCAACAGTGCAGTGAGAACGGCCGTTGGTCGAAGTGTGTGTCGCATTTAAGAGCCAGAGGCTGTTTCCACAACGAATGTGACGAAGGCGGAAGCAAGCACAATCACTATGAGACCTACCGCCACGTAGATGATGATCTTGATCGCTTTGTTGCGGGAATCTTCAGTTCCTCCACCAACAATCAAGAAGATGCCAGCAATCACAATGACACACACAGCAATGAGCCCCATGTACGAAATCACACGGAACAGAATTTCCGTTGCGGTCTCTCGTAAGTCTGAGCTCCCTCCGGTATTGATATCCGATGCATCCTGCACACCCATTCCGTTTCCGCTGAACGTTTGCGCATTCGTTGCCAAAGGCATCGCAAAGCCCAGCAGGAACAATCCTGTACAGAGGGCAAGTACCGCTTTTCGGGGAGAAAGAGTGAGCGTCATAGGATGTGTATTTGTCTTCTTATTCTAGCACAAATCACTGTGCCTGACCAGTGCCCATCTCCGCACGCTTAGCCAGCGAACGTCTCATCTACCCATCGCACAAGCGCACCAGCGAGCGTGACCAGAATCAGTCCGATAACTGCGTAGAGTACCATGTTTCGAGCCTTCTCGCGCTGTCCGTCTTCTCCTCCTTGTACAATCAGGATCAATCCAGCAATCACAATGACCAGCACGGCAATGATGCCGAGGAACGAAAATACTGCGTAGAGGATATTCACAATGGTCTCGCGAGCACTTTGTGAACCATCGGTTCCTAGGTTTTCTGCTTCATCAATTCCTTCTTCCACCCCGCCGCCGTCGTAGCCGAAGTTCACCAGATTCCAGTTCACCGCAAACGCAGGGGTTCCTTGCGAGAAGAGCGTGAGTGCAACAGCAACAATGGAGAGTGCGTATCGAATCATTGGCATGAATTGTCCCACGAGCATGGCTATGGTGCAATTGTCACTGCATTGCACTAGCATTGCAGCATGGCAGAAAGTATTTGGCATCGGCTTCTGCGTGATGCACTGCATCCCGCACTCCTCGTGACGTCTTCGGCGAATCTTCGCTATCTCACCGGAATGGATGCGCATGATTGCGTTCTTCTTGTTACGCCAAAACGCCGCATCCTGTTTGCGTCACCGCTCGATGCTGAACGCTTGCGAGCGGAAATCTTTCCAGGGATTGTCGTGAAAGATCTCTCTACAATCACTAGTGTTCTGGAAAGTATTCCCGTGTGCCATTGCGAGTGGGGAGACGTTTCTTTAGAGCGAATACAGCGGTGGAAAACAAATTTTAAGAATACAAAATTTGTTCGGTTTTCAGATCGAATAGAAGAGCTCCGTCGAAAAAAGTCACCAGAAGAATTGCAGAAGTTTCGCCGAGCGCAATCGCTTACCAAATCTCTCGTGGCCATGGTGCCCAGCCTCCTCAAGCCCGGTGTGACTGAGCAGCAGGTTGCATGGGTACTAGAGAAAACCGCTCGTGAACGCGGAGCGGAAGGAATGTCGTTTCCACCAATTGTGGGTTTCGGTACGCACACGAGCAGGCCGCATCATCGCCCAACTGACCGCAAGTTGTCCAAGCGTGCAATTGTGCAAATCGATATTGGGGCACAGGTGCACGGATACTGCGGTGATCGCAGTGCAGTATTCTTTGTTGGCGACCCTACCGCAGAGCAGGCGAAGGTGGTTGCTGCAGTCACCAAAGCTTTCCGCAAAGCCAAGGCCGCGGTGCGTGCTGGCATTGGCACTCGGACACTTGATGCCATTGCGCGCGACAGTCTGGCATCCGCCGGACTCGCGAAATATTTCATTCATTCACTAGGGCATGGTGTAGGTTTGGAAGTACACGAACGTCCAACGCTCTCGCCACGCGCACCAGATATTCCTCTCATTGCCGGCGAGATTGTTACCATTGAACCGGGTGTCTATATTCCGGATCGGTTTGGGGTACGTATAGAGGAAGAAGTCATTGTAGAGTGAACTTGTCTAGATGCAGAGCCGTAATTCTGCTAGAATAACTGGATTTTGCGAAACACACACATAACCATCGCGTGTCTTGCTCTGCTGTGCGTCCCCGCTGTGGGGCATGCACAGGAAGTGCGTGAACAGGAGTTCGTGCTCACCGCGTACTACTCGCCGGAACCCGGCCAGTGTTGCTATGTGAAAGGTGGATTGCATGCCGATCGAGTGCTCAACGGGCAGGGCATCGCAGGTGCAGATGGCACTGCGGTATACCCTGGAATGATTGCCGCTCCGCCCACATACGCATTTGGTACGCGTGTTGCTCTTCCCGGTTTGGGTGTGCTCACCGTGCATGATCGCGGTGGCGCGATTCAAGAATGGGAAGGAGGTGTGCATCGTCTAGATGTATGGGTAGGTTCTGGCGAAGAGGGTCTGGCTCGTGCATTGGCGTTTGGCGTACAACGCATGCGCGGCACCGTGTATCCTCCCGGCACTTCGCAGCCAAACGAGTCGTTCTCGCTCGATGCACTGCCTGCACCGACGGAAAAACTCACGCATCTTTCTACCGATGACAGCACGCTTATTGGTCTTTCTGTACAAGAGGGAGATGCCACATATTCGGTGCGTATTCTGCAGCAATCACTTGCCGCAGCAGGGTACTTTCAGCGCTCAGTAACGGGCTTTTTCGGTGCAGAGACCAAAACAAGCCTTGAGCGATTCCTCACGGATTACGGCGTAGGCGAATCTGCAGCGAGCCTCACGGATCGTACTGCTGCATTCCTGCAGAGTGCGGTTGCACGCATTGGTGCTCGTCCACCGATTGATCGAGAAATGGGTGTTGGTTCCACGGGATCCTCAGTCGCTGCAGCGCAGCGATTGCTTCGATTCCTTGGGTATTACCGTGGTAGAACCGATGCCGTGTACGGAGATACACTTGCAGATAGCGTACTTCGCTTTCAGCAAGATCATGGCCTCGTTGGTACAGCGACCGACCCGGGTGCAGGGCGCATTGGACCGATGACGAAGACGGCGCTCACTGCGGCATGGAATCGCAAGTTGGTTACAGCCCGCGCCGAGCGCGAGCTCATGCTTGCGCGCATCGATGCGACACTCGCATCACGCGGGGCGTACATTGATCAGTTCCTTTCAGAAGGGGACGGCGGTACACAGGTAACGCTCTTGCAACAGCTTCTCGCTGAGCGCGAATTCTTTCCACAGGGCGATGTGAACGGACACTTCGGGCCGCTTACCAAGTCCGCACTGCTTGCGTATCAAATTGATCGCAGCATTGTCACGAGTGCTGCCGATGTCGGCGCAGGAGTAGTGGGGCCACGCACGCTGGAGGCTTTCCAAAACGAAGAAAAACGCGATGCGTATTTGCTCGTACGCGCAAAGGGATGGTCGGTGCTCTAGCATTGCTCTCATGACACATTTTCTCGACAAATACTGGGATCAAATCCTCAATGTAAGTGTAGATATACAGCCTGTTGTGGAGCGTGCAAAGGATGTGAGGGAGGACGAGATCGAGAGGAGTTTTGCAATGGACGAAGATATGAGCGAGCGCATAGAGGAGCACATCCGAAAACGCCGCGAGCTTGTGGACGCGCTCTTGGTGGTGAGCACGGGATCAATGCCTTTCCGCGACTGCATGCGCTGGATGCAAAGTCTTTCTGGGCCGGATGACTATGATGCCGTCGGGCAAGTATGTGATGAGATCACCGAACAAGTTGCTGAGAAATTTCTCACGGTGATTGAAGACACTGATCGCAAGGAACTTCAAGCCATCGCCCATGAGGCAATTGTGGCAGATGCTGGTCTTCATCGAGATAAGTCCGATGCACTTCAGAATTTCGTGAGTGTCTATCTCATGGAAAAGTTGTACGGGGAATGAGCACCCTGAAATCCTAGAACTGCAATTGCACTTCGGGAATCAATCCAGCAAGCTGCTCCGGCATGCGCTGGACAACTGCGCTCATCGTGGTATTTCTCACATTCCCTGCCGCAGCATCGGCAGAGGGTCTGTCGCGCCGTGACGGATTCTTGCGCATATGGGAAACAGTGAAGCGTCCTGCGTACGATGCACGCGAAACGCCGTACATCGATGTGCCAGAAGGCGCGTTGGGTTTTACGGAAATCACGTACGCCAAGGATAGGGGATTACTGGATGACCAAGAGGCCTTTTATCCCGATGCTGCAATGACGAAGGCGGATGCGGCTATGTGGCTTCTGCGCACGAGAAACGTGGATGATGTGGACGAAATGGAACGGGAAGATTTACCAGCGTTGCTTGCGCGATATCCTATCGTGAAAGAGGCCGAACTCTCCCAAACGTTTGCGGGCATCGAAGATCTCGATCTGCTCATTTCCTCCTTCACCACCATGTTGCGTGATGAGGTGCATGAGATCAGCTTCTATTCCGAAAAATTTCACGGGAAGGGAACGGCCTTCGGTGAAACGTTCGATATGAATGCCCTCACCACCGCACATCCCACATTTCCGTACAACACGCTCGTGCGTGTAACAAACCTCGATAACGACAAGCAAGTGACCGTTCGTGTGAATGATCGCGGGCCGTTTGTGGAAGGGCGATCCATGGATTTGAGCCTTGCAGCCTTTGTTGCAATCACAGAGCGCAGCAGCGGCGTGCTGCGCAATGTACGCATCGAACGTTTGGGTGATAGTGAAATGCTCGAGGGGCACACAGGCATTGGTGCATCGGACTGCATTCCTGCCGATGCAGAGAGTCGCCGCTACCAGCAGCGCATCACTCGCGATGTCCGCTTTCATCGCGGCGTTCCCCACACATTCACTGTTGGCGAAACCTTGCAACTCGGGTCTTCCAAATTCTTCGTTGTCCGCTCGGTGACCTATCCAGATGGGTACCGCTGGAATGCGCAGCAGTGGATCGATCCAGAAGAGCAATTCAGCTTCCGCCCGGAGCAACAAGGCGAGCACATTCTGCGTATTGGAACAGCACAAGGCAGAGTACGCGACTTCCGAATGCAGGTGGGGGTGTGCATTCATGAATAAAAATTGTATTCAAAGAATGCAGTGAGCCTGCAGCACCAAGCGACTACACTGCAGCGGAGTTTTCTGCTATAATACTTCGATATTCCTGCATTTGCGTAAAACGATTTCTGCGCGAAAGGGGACTATCCTCTCACACAATCACTCTTCACCTCCGTGGTCGCCTTCCTCCGCATTCTGGCCATTCCGCTCTTCTGGCTCTTCGCCCTCGTGGTGAGCTGGCTCAGCAAACCAGAAGTGTGGGAAGGATCGTACAACTGGTTCATGCAGGATCCCGTTGGTGCGATCTTCAATGTCTTCAACGTTCTGTTTGCGCTCTGGCTCGGTAAGCGGCTCTTCCGCTACTGGTATGCCGTTCGTCGCTCCAAAAAGCTCGTGAAGTTCAAAGTCATGCTCCCGCGCGAAGACAGTAAGATCGATCAGGAGAAGCGCACGGAAAAAGATTTCAAAGAGAAGGTTGCGGTTATGGAACAGCTCTACCGCGCGCTGTGGGAAGTGCGCAGCCTCAATGTATGGCAGGTGCTGCACTACTGGATTTTCCGCTATCGCATCATCAGCTTGGAGCTCTATGTAGAGAAAGGGCTCATCACGTTCTACGTCGTCACGGAGCCGCAGCTCCAATCCATCGTAGAAAAGCAGATCACTTCTTTTTACCCAGATGCAGAGGTTTCGCCAGAAGAAACACCGGACATCTGGCCGAAGGATAGCAAGATGGTCGCCTACTACATGAAGTGCAAGCGGGCATTCATGTTCCCTATCCGATCATACGATCAGATGCAGGATGATCCGCTCAACGGTATCGCGAACGTCATGGGCAAACTCAAAGAGAATGAAACAGCAGGTATTCAGGTGGTGCTTTCGCCATCGTTCTCCAATAAATGGGGCGAGAAAGCACGCAAGTATGCATCAGCGAAATTCAAGGGCAAGTCGTCATCTTTCCTCTCAAACATCCCCATACTCAAGGTACTGTCACCGATCTTCGATTACATCGTGTTTGGTGGCAGTGGCAGCCTTGGCGGCACAAGTGCTCCGGGCGCGAACAAAGGCGATGCGTTCATCCGCATGATCCAGCCGGAAGAAGAGCTGTATAAGCGCATGGGCGAGAAGGCAGGTATGAGCTTCTACCACACGTCAGTCCGCATTGCCGCAGCAGGTGATACGTGGCTCCGAGCCAATGAGATCTGTAACAACATCCAAGTCGCGTTCAATGCGTACAAAGATGTGTATGGGAACTACTTCGAGAACCGCCGTGTCTATAGCGAGATCTTCCCAATGGTGTGGAATGCCAAGGTTATTCGCAAACTCTGGATGCGCAGACTCAACGGCTTCATCCATAAGGAGAACCTCATGGTGGAGAAGGAACTCGCTGGTTTGTACCACTTCCCAGATAGTCGCTACAACAAAGTGCCAAACATCCAATGGATGACCTACAAGGCGCTGCCACCTCCGCCCAATATTCCAAGCGAGGGTATTCTGATCGGGAACAACGTGCATCGCGGCGTCACCACGCCGATCAAATTCCTCGGCAAAGACCGCACGCGTCACCACTACATCATCGGTAAATCGGGTACAGGTAAATCCGCGCTCCTAAGCTACATGGCTCGCCAGGACGTCGCAGCAGGCGATGGTCTGTGTATGGTGGATCCGCACGGCGACCTGATCGAAGACGTGCTCGCACACACGCCCAAGGAGCGAGCAAAGGATGTCATCCTCTTTGATCCAGCCGATATGGATCGCCCGATGGGCTTAAACCTTTTGGAGGCAAAAACCCCAGAGGAGAAGGATCGCGCATCGCTCGATGCGATGGAGATCTTCATCAAACTCTTCGGAAACGAAATCTTCGGTCCGCGTATTCAGCACTACTTCCGCAACGGCTGTCTTACACTCATGGACGACGAAGAAGAAGGTGCCACACTCATCGATGTGCCGCGCTTGTTTGTGGATGAAGACTTCCAGCGCTACAAAGTAAGCAAGTGCAAGAACGCCGTGGTGCGCAGCTTCTGGGAGCATGAAATCGCCAAGACCGGTGCGCGCGAGAAGGAGGAAATGATTCCGTACTTCAGCTCCAAGTTCGGTCCGTTCATTACGAACACGACCATGCGTAACATCATCGGTCAGCCGAAGAGTGCCTTCAACATCCGTGAAGTGATGGATAACCAGAAGATTCTCCTCATCAACTTGAGTAAAGGAAAGATCGGCGACATCAACGCGCAGCTCCTCGGCCTCATCTTCGTGAACAAGGTGAACATGGCCGCTATGAGCCGTGCAGATATGCCTCGCGATCAGCGCAAGCGCTTCTACCTGTACGTGGACGAATTCCAGAACTTCGTGACCGACGCGTTCGCATCGATTCTTTCCGAGGCGCGTAAGTACGAGCTCGCGCTCATCATGGCGCACCAGTACATCGGTCAGCTTGTAGGCAAAACAGAAGCCTACGGTCAGGCCAGCACCAAGATGCGTGATGCCGTGTTCGGTAACGTGGGTACCATCATGAGCTTTAAGATCGGTGCAGAAGATGCCGAGTACATGGCGAAAGAATATGCGCCTGTGCTCAGTGAGCAGGACGTGATCGGCATCCCGAACTTCAACTGCTACTGCAAGCTCAACATCAACAACGTGCAGTCACGCCCCTTCAGCATGTCCACTATTTGGGACGAAAGCAGCCGCAACGATAAGCTCGCAGCGCTCATCAAGGAGTACAGCCGCATGAAGTACGGCCGCAAGAAGGTCTTCGTGGATCAGGAGATCGAGGATCGCATCGGTATCGTTCGGTAATACACACGCTCAATACACCTAGCGTATAGAGTGCGGTCTTCACACTTCCACGTGTGCTACTTCAGTCGATCTTTCTCGTAGGCGGCGATCGCTACGTCGATTGTTTTCTCTTGTTCAATCTCGCGGCTGGCACCCCGCATTTCCCATCCAAGGATAATCCCAATAGCAGTACGGAGAGCAACAATAGCGGCCAGCGTGACAATGCGCTCCATGGTAGGGCTCACGATCGTTTCAATAATGTCTTTGCCCACCAGGAACTCCAAACCAAGGGAGAGGTGTTTAGCCACTTCAATACGGATCTCAATAAGGAGTTTGCGCTTGTGGCGCACGTTCATCATGAACATGCCGAGGCCCTTTACCGTGCCGTAGGTCATGATGATGACGCCAATGAATCCAATCAAACCCGCAGCGACCATTCCGGTTGCTTCCAGGAAGACGACGAGGCTGTTTTCGATTTGGTGTTCCATAGGTGTTTGTTGCAACTATTATAGCACATTTTCTCTATTTGGCACCACCCCCTCTATTCCCCTATACTTCCGCGGCTATTTCCCATTCTTCCATGCCGTCATTCAAACAAGCTCGCGACCTGTTCCGTCTGCAAAAGGAAGCCAAGAAGATTAAAAAGGAGCTCAAGAATATCCATGTGGAAGCAGAGGCATCGGGCGTGAAAGTGGTCGTTTCTGGTGAACAGACGATACTCCAGATCATCATTGATCCATCTGTAGATGTTGCACAGCTCCCCGCACTGCTTATTGATGCTCTCAACAGGGCGCTCAAGAAGGCGCAGGTTGTGTCCTCGGAGCGCATGCAGTCGATCATGGGAGAGATGGGTCTTTCCACAGATCCCAGTACCATGAGCGATGGTCAATAACCGTTTTCCTATGAAGAAACTTTTCCTCTTCACCGTTGCCTTGGTTGTAACTGTGCTGCTCGGGTACACCTGGTATGCAAATGCACTTGGCTCTGTAGACGGTGGGGAAGGCCGTGTACAACTCACGATCGAACCGGGCACGTCTGTATCCGGCATCGCGGGTGCCCTCCATGCAAAGAATCTGGTTTCCTCGCCGCTTGCGTTCAAGCTCTATGCGAAGTTCCATGGCCTAGAAGGGAAGCTTCAGGCGGGGAATTTTGTGTTCCAGAAGCCCGTATCTGTTGCGGAAATCGCCGATATTCTCCAGTCAGGCAAAACACAAGAAATTTCGGTCACCATCCCAGAAGGGTTTACGGTGAGTGATATTGATGCACTACTCGTGCGCAGAGGTCTCACTGAAACCGGTGCTGTATTGGACTGCGCTCGCACATGTGATTTCTCGTCGTTTGATTTCTTGCCTACACGATCGGGCTTGGCTGAGCGCGGAGGGAAGGTAGAGGGCTACCTCTACCCCGATACGTATTTTGTTGCGACAGACTCGTTTTCCGTTGAGGCGTTCCTGAAGCGCTTACTTACCACATTCGAAGCGCGCATCGTCGACGAATATGCAGCCGAAATTACCGCCTCAGGAAGGCCACTGCATGACATTGTCACTATGGCGTCGCTCATAGAGGAAGAAGCGATCACCGAAGAAGAACGCCCCGTGATCGCAGGTATTCTTTGGAAGCGCTTCGATGCGGGGCAAGGACTGGGTGTAGATGCAACGGTTCGCTACATTCTCAACAAGCCGAGTGCGGATATCACTCTCCAGGATTTGAATGTAAATAGCCCCTATAACACGCGTAAATTCCGCGGACTGCCACCTGGGCCCATTGCGAATTCGGGTATAGAAAGTATTGAGGCAGCGCTGCAGCCGGAGGATTCTCCATATTGGTACTACCTGCACGATCCAACGGGTCGCATTCATTACGCCGAAACAAACGAGGCGCATAACCTCAATAGGATTCGGTATCTATAATTACAAGTCGTCCTCTTCCAATTGTTCTTCGGCGAGCAGTGATCGCCCAACAAGAAGCGCACGCAGCGTTGCCAGAGCATTGGGATCAATAGCCACTTCCCCTTGGCTTGCGAATCGTTCCAATTGCACAACAATCATATGTACGGTGTTGAAACGGGTTTTGGAGTTGAGCTCTCTACTTGCCTGAGAGATTCCCACTAATGCTTCAGAAATCTTTGGATCGTTCTCTGGTAGAGACTTTCCAGCCTTGATGTTCCATGTGGCAAACAGCATATTCGGATGCACATAGCGGTCGATTTCCATATCGCCTATATCTGTTTCGTCATTCTGCTTTCCGGCTGCATGCGCTTTTGCGAGTCTTCGTACCTCTTCAAAGTCCTTTGATCCAATGCTTTGCGCTTTTTGTGCTGGCGGCGCACTGGCTTTTAGCGGATCAGTTTTAGGTGCAGCACTTTGTGATTCTGCAGTGGTGTTTTTGCTGCCATTTCCACTTGGCTGTATTCCTCTCAGTCGTTCCATGAGTCTGGATCGCAGTTCTTCCTGGGTTCTATTTACAGGGAACGCTAGTGTTCTGCTGAGCACCTGCATGCCGCGGTCGTATGCACCTGCCTCTACTGCGGTATGTGCTTCTGCAAATAAGCGGTCTAGTTCTGTCGCCGGTGGTGACGATTTGGAGGGATCCATAGAGGAGGCACATCCTAAACCTCCATTGTAGTCATTGCAACGCAGTCGGCAGCCAAAAAGACACCGTGCAGAGAAGCGGTATTTTTGGTATAATGGAGACGAAATGCACACGAATAAGCACAAGCGATACAAGATTGGCGTCATGGGTTCCGCGTCCGGTCCGCAGATAGAAGATCCGCATGCTCGCGAAATGGCCACACTCCTCGGCAAGGAGATTGGCAAGCGAGGGTGCATCTTTGTGAACGGTGCGTGCCCCGGTTTGCCGCACGATGCCCTCTTGGGTGCCAAGGAAGCAGGTGCGCTTACCATTGGTATTTCCCCTGCGTTCTCAGAGCACGAGCACGTGCATGATTACAAATCACCCAACGGGCATTACGACATGGTCATCTTCACGGGGATGGGTTTCATGGAGCGTGACATCATCAATATCCGCTCATCCGATGCTGTCGTGATTATTGGTGGAGGCATTGGTACGTTGAACGAATTCACCATCGCCTACGAAGAGGGTCGACCTATCGGCATCCTCACCAATACCGGTGGCATCAGCAATTCCATTCATCACATTGTGGAAGAGCTATGCCAGCGAAAGATTGCACCCAATATGGTATTCGATGATGATCCTGTGAAACTCATGGATAAGCTGGAGCAAGTCATCGTCGATTTTCCTCTGCCCGTACGCGAAGACGGTCGCGTTGTGGATTCACATAAGCCCGAACCACGTCGCGAGGAGTGGTGGTGGGTGGATGAACAGCGTCGTGGTTAACCTTCGCTTGGCCCCTTTGTGATCCAGCGAATGGGTGTGCCTTCGAATGCAAACGTTTCACGGAGCCTGTTTTCCAAAAATCGCAGCTCGCTGGTTTGGATCTTTCGAGGATCTTTTACGAACAGAATGAATGTTGGAGGAAGCTCTTTGCCCTGGGTGATGTGCTTGGTTCGCACAAGTGCGTACATCGGCTGTCCGTACACTGTGGATTCGAACCACTGGATGAGAGTTTTTGTTGGGATGCGCCTCGTGCGATTGCGTTGCACAGTTTCGATCAGGTCGAAAATCTTCAGGAGACCGTCTCGTGTTTTTGCGGATACGGGCAAGATTGGTGCGAATTTGCAGAATGCCAGCAGCATTTCGATATCGTGTACTGCTTGCTTGCGCTCTTCTACCGTGAGGAGGTCTGCCTTGTTCAGCAGGATAATGAGCCCTTTCCCTTCGGTAACCGCCATACGCGCAATGCGCTTGTCTTGGCGGGAAAGCGGCTCGTGCACGTCGAGAACGAGCACGGCAATGTCGCACATTTCCAATGCGCGAACGCTGCGGAAGAATGCATGCACATCAATATCAGAATCGTTCTTCCCGTCACGCCGCTTAATACCAGCAGTGTCCATAAAAACGTATTCCTGGTCGTGATACCGCACAATCGTGTCAGTCGTATCACGAGTAGTTCCTGCAATTTCCGATACCAAGAGCGGCGAAGTCTGTCGTTGCGTTTCGGACATGAATGCGTTCACAAGCGAACTCTTGCCCACGTTCGGCTTGCCGATGATTGCGATCTTCGGCAGTGCGTCTTCGGGCTGTTCTTGCTTACTGAAATGCAATGCAGTGAGATGTTTTTCGATGGCGCTCAGAAGTGCGTCGACACCGGATTTATGTGGTGCGCTCACGGGAATGACTTCTTCTCCAATCTTCAATTCGTAGAGTTGCGGAATTGCATTCTGGGCTACTTCGGCGTTGTCGCATTTTGTGGCAACAACAATCACCGGTACATGCGACCGTCGATGCTTTCGTAGCAGTGTGGAGATTTCAATGTCACGACTCGTGATCGCTTCCTGGGCATCGATCGTGAATAGAATAATGTCGGCATTCTGGAGTGCGAGCATCGACTGTGAATGCACATCGTCCTCGAAGTCTTTGTCCTCGGTTCCACCGCCCATACCACCGGTGTCTACCAGCAAAAAGTCCACTGCATCGGTTTCGATCCGTGCTGCGATATGATCGCGTGTGGTACCCGGCGTGTCGCTCACAATAGCTTTGCGCCTTCCAACAAACCGGTTAAACAGCGTGGACTTCCCCGTATTGGGTTTGCCGATGATGGCGACAACGGGGAGCTTGGCCATGCGCCACGCATCCTAGCGCAAGCCAAGTGCCCTAGCACGTGTTTCTTGGCAGAAAGAACAGAAAAACCTCCGATTGTTTCATCGGTTTCGATCCGTCGAAAATTCCTCTGAAACAAGCGGAGCATGCGCTGTGCGCATAGTTCGGCATGCGAGTGTATTGGTCGCGTGCAAAGCTTCGCTATGCTCGTGGCAAGAAAAGGGAGAAAGCCCTTGCACAAGGGCTAAAACGAGAGTGAACTGCCGTGCCAATATGACCAGTATCCCCTCAGCACCGGCGACTGTGTCGAGTCAGGCTACTCCCCAAAGTAGAGATGCGTCCGTGGAGATGCTCCGTCACATTCTCAAGACTGAAGCGGGTCTTGTAACCGATGGCATGGACGATCTGGTGATACAGATCGATAAGGCGAGCCGGCGTAAGGATGCTATCCTCGTTCTTGGAGAATCAGGAACAGGGAAAAGTAATGTTGCCAGGGGGATCGAGGCACTCAAGAAATACCATGGCGAACAGGGCAGTTTGACCGAAATGAACTGTGCAGCAACGCCATTGCCGCTGATGGATGCCAAGCTCTTCGGTAACGTACGCGGTGCCTATACCGACGCTCGTCACGATCACAAAGGAGTGCTCGAGATGGCGGATAAAGGAAGGCTCTTCCTTGATGAGATCGGTGAACTTTCTTATGACATGCAGGCCAAGCTGCTTCGAGTGATCGAAGATGGTGAGGTGGAAAAGTTAGGTGCGGAGAAAACCATACACGTGGATGTGCAGATTCTCGCGGCAACCAGTGCATCCAAGGTTACTGGTGAACGTTCCGCAATTCGCCCGGAGTTGTATTACCGCCTCTCGGCGAATGAGATCACGCTTCCGCCATTCCGCGAACGCCCCCCAGAAGCCAAGCAGGCCATAGTGGAGCAAGCATTCCGCAATGCACCAAAAAAGGTGATGCATGGCGAGCATGCTGCCGTTCGCATTGAACCCGAAGTGATCATCGCACTCGCTCAACAACCGTTCCGAGGGAACATCAGGGAGTTGATCAATACTGTCACGAACGTTTTTGCAGATGCCGCCTACGAACAGATGCCAAAGACGATGCACAATGGAGAAGAGGTGACGGTGCATGTGAATCTTTCGCATGCCAAAAAGTACGTACTGGACGACGCACATGCGCAAACTGATTTTCAGCGCAGTACCTTGCTCACCGTGCCCTACACCAGCAATGCCACGCTCGATGACATGAAGCAGCAGTTGTTCATCGCACTGCTATTAGAAAAGCTCAGGGTTTACGGAGTGAATGCCAGCGTCGTTGATCTGGCTAAGAGCATGGGTGTAGCGCGAAGTTCATTTACAAAACATTTGTCGCATGTTGCCGGACAGTTTGGCATTACTGGGGATTCTCATAGCATCTTCCGTGCGCTTATTGCACGAGAGGAATCGGCTCAGGATTCGTAGTTGTGGCGCAGCGCCCGTCGCGTTACGCTTTCCTCTGTGAATAAGCCCTACGAAGCTTCACCGGTAGAATCTAAGTGGCAGCAGCGCTGGGCAGATGCGCAGCTCTACCATACCGATTTGAAGAAGGCCAAGAAGCCGTTCTATAGCTTGGTGATGTTCCCATACCCAAGTGGTGACAAGCTCCATGTGGGGCATTGGTATAACTATGCTCCGGCAGATAGCTATGCACGCTTTAAGCGCTTGCAGGGCTACGACGTTTTCTCTCCAATGGGCTACGACGCATTCGGTTTACCTGCGGAGAACTACGCTATCAAGACAGGAATTCATCCCATGCAGTCCATTGGCGAGAATACGCAAACAATGACCAAACAGCTCAGCCGGATCGGATGTATGTACGACTGGAACCGCACGGTGAACACGAGCACGCCCGAATACTACCGTTGGACGCAGTGGGTGTTTCTGCAAATGCTCAAGCACGGCCTTGCCTACAAAAAAGATGGCAACGTGAACTGGTGCCCCAAAGATCAAACGGTGCTGGCAAACGAGCAGGCACAAGACGGTGTATGCGATCGTTGCGGCACTGCCGTTGTACAGAAGCCGATGACGCAGTGGTATTGGAAGATCACCGAATACGCAGATCGATTGCTCAATGGCCTTGAAGATTTGGAATGGCCCGAGAAAACCAAGCTCATGCAACGCAACTGGATCGGCAAGAGCGAAGGTGCGGAAGTCGTCTTCCCCGTTGAAGCAAGCGCGGATGCAGTAACAGTATTCACTACACGTGTAGATACCATTTACAGCGCTGCGTTTGTTGTGCTTGCGCCGGAACATCCGCTGGTCGAGAAAATCACGACCAAAGAGCAGCATAAACATGTTGAGCATTATCGCAGCGAAGCACGAAAGAAAACGGATCTGCAGCGTACCGATTTGGCTGGTGAGAAAACAGGTGTGTTCACCGGTGCGTATGTAATCAATCCGGTGAACGAAGAGCGATTGCCAATCTGGATTGGTGATTTCGTGCTTGCGCACTATGGTCACGGAGCAGTGTTCGGTGATGCGCATGACGAACGTGACTTCGTGTTTGCAAAGAAGTACGACATTCCGCTCAAAACTACAATCAAGCCTGCAGACGGGAAAAACGAAGATGCAATTCAGAATCTGGAGATCTGCTTTTCCGATGACGGCATTCTCTATGATTCCGACAAATTCTCGGGTCTTACTTCCGCCGAGGCTCGCAAGAAGATCACCGCATGGCTGGAGAGCCTGGAGAGTGGACGTCGTGTTGTGCAGTATCGTCTGCGCGACTGGTCTATTAGTCGGCAGCGCTACTGGGGCGCGCCGATTCCTGTTGTGTATGATCCGGAAGGCAATCCGCACCCTGTGCCAGATGAGCACCTCCCGTGGTTGCTCCCTACAGATGTGGAGTTCAAACCCACAGGTACTGCGCCACTCGCGCAGAGCAAGGAACTGGTAGAGCGCACAGAGAAGATTTTCGGAAAAGGCTGGAAGCCAGAAGTGGACACCATGGATACGTTCGTGTGTTCCAGCTTCTACTATCTTCGCTATCTTGCAGGTGATGATTTACAGCATGTCATCGACCCAACAACAGAGAAGCACTGGATGCCTGTGAGCATGTATATAGGAGGTGCAGAGCACGCCTGCATGCATCTCATCTACGCACGATTTGTCATGATGGCATTGCATGACTTTGGCTTTGTGAAGCACGATGAACCGTTCAAAAAATTAGTTCATCAGGGCACAATTACCAATCAAGGTGCCAAAATGAGCAAGAGCAAAGGCAACGTGGTGAGCCCCGATGCATTCGTGGAGCACCATGGGTCGGATGTATTCCGGATGTACCTCATGTTCATGGGGCCATTCACACAAGGAGGGGACTGGAGCGATACGGGTATTAAGGGCATCGATCGATTTGTGCAGCGTATCTATAAGCTCTGCACCACATCCGTAGATGCGAAAGCAGCAACAAGCTCGGCAGTAACCACCAAGCTCCACGCCACGATCAAAAAGTGCACGGAAGACATTGAGCGTTTGCACTTCAACACGGTGATCAGTGCCCTCATGGAGTTGCTGAATACCTTAGAAGGGGAGGGGAGTGTGCACCCCGATGTTGCCAAAACGCTTGTGGTACTCCTGGCGCCCATCGCGCCACATCTTTCTGATGAACTATGGGAGGCACTTGGCGGCAAGGGCTTTGTGCTTGAGCAGCGTTGGCCCGCCTTCGATCCAGCTCTCCTTGTTGCAGAGTCTGTAGTGATTGCAGTGCAAGTGAATGGCAAACTCCGCGGTCAGGTCACGGTACCTGCAGAAGCTTCACAGGAAGACGTATACGCTGCAGCGCTGGAAGAAGAGAACGTCGCAAAATTCATCGATGGCAACGAACCCAAAAAGGTGATCTACGTCCGCGGCCGACTGCTCAACATTGTGGTGTAACGAGACTACGCTCCAGCGAGCCCCTGTACGGAATATCGTGGATTGGATCGACCACGGGCTTCTTGTATAAGTTTTTCAAGGGCGCTGGCATCTGCAATGAACTCAGGACTCGGCTCATAGATCTCCGCCATCTCGGCGCCGTATCGCACCTTCATGATTAAGTAGGCGATTTCCTGCAGTGGTCGTTGCTGAGCGAGCTTTTCGCGCAGACATTCCGCGCACCCCATGCGGGTAATTGCGCCGATACGTCCGAGGAGCTTTCTTTGGCGGAATTCCACAGCGTCTTCTGGTGAGACGATTTGCCCGTTCGGTAATTCCGTAAGGTCAAGATCACCCATCATCTGTTGGAACAGAACCGAATCACGGTATGTCTCTACTGGTGCCACTGCTGCCTGCACCTCTTGCTCCTCATCCTCTCTAAAACCAGTTTCTTCTTTGAGTTGCATGTACCGCAAGGAATCTTCTGGGCGGTAACCGTCATCCAGGGGATCGGGTCGCAGGGTCATGGGAGAAAAGGAGAAAGTACAAGATGTATTACCCCTGGGGGCGCAGGCATGTCAATCGCGTACCGCAACAATGCCCGTTCGGAACTGTTCACGATCCAGCGGTATGGTCTTCTGGATGCGCAGGCCGGCGCTTTCTACAAGATCGGCAATGCCATCGGGAGAGAACCGCATGTGTGTTTCCAGGAATGCTGCATCACCCATTTGCTGTCGCCATTTCTGCTCTTCGTTTGCAGTAAGTAATTGCAGTACACGATCTCGGCTCTGATGCTTGAGTGTGTAATCCACAATGCTCAAGGTTGCTCCGTGTTGGAAGTACGACAGATCTCGTAGCAGCATGCGAGCTTCTTCTGGAGGGAGAAGACACAGTACATACGACAAATTCACAATATCGCTTTGCACCGGGTTCGCACTCCAGATCAGCGCTTCCGAAATGACGCGTGTATTGGGTCTGCGTGACGGTTGCACTTCCTGCGTATCGTAGAGCAGGAGGAGGTCTCGCTGTTCCAGCACGTTTTCCAAGATTGTTCGCGATACTCCTTTCTCCGCACCGCAACCGTAATCCAGCACGGTAATAGACGATTTTCCTGTAGCTGCATGTACCTCCGCGCACGTATCGCGGTAGAGGTCTTCTTGCTTCATGAATGCCTCAAAATGTCGTCCGTTCGCTTCGTAGAACATTGCGCGGAAGAATACTATTCTTGTCATACCCATTCCAGCGGATTCTTGCGAAAACCGATGGGGCAACAGCGACGAATGTCGTAGGATGATGCGGATGTCTCACCCGTTCGACCGCTACGCGGATTACACCGATGTGGAAGCACTGAAGGCGATTTCGCAGAAGCCCCTGCGGAAATGTTTGCGCGTGAACGGCCTCAAGTCATCTGTAGAGGCATTGCACACATGGGGCGCACGTCACGGTTGGCTGCTTACACCGGTTCCATGGATTGCATCCGGGTTCTTTATCGACCGCGAAAATCGCGACACTGCACTTGGGAAGGATCTGCTGCACCTGCTCGGTCACACGTATATGCAGGAGGCATCGAGCATGTTGCCGCCTGTACTGCTCGATCCCCAGCCTGGCGAAGCGGTGCTCGACATGAGTGCAGCTCCGGGGAGTAAAACTACACAGATGTCTGCAGCGATGCGTAATAGCGGTGTTCTCATAGCAAACGATGTGCAAGAAAAGCGCCTGTGGACACTCAAAGCAGCTCTGCATCGCGCAGGAACAGTGAACACGATCGTTACGAAAAAAGTTGGGCAGTGGTTTGCCAAGAACATGACCGAGCGATTCGATCGCGTTCTCTGCGATGCACCGTGTACCGCGCAAGGCACCGCTCGCAAGAACATCGAGGCACTCGAATTCTGCTCTCTCGATTCGATCGAGAAAATGGCTCGCTTGCAGGTGGAGCTCCTGGAGGCCGCGGTGCACGCGGCGAAAGTGGGCGGGAGAATCGTGTATTCCACTTGCACGCTCACACCCGAGGAAAATGAGATGGTAGTGCGCTCAATATTGAACAAATTTAGTGATCAATTGGAGATCGTTGACCCGCGAGTACTCCCGCTACACATCTGGGATTGCGCACGTGCCGTCGAAGATTCGTTTATCGTGCAGCGCGCACTGGGGGAAGCGGAGCCATTGCCAATGCTTCGCATTTGGCCGCACGCCTACGATGTTGAAGGATTCTTCTGTGCTGTGCTCCATAAGCGTGCGAGCACACTCGCCCCAGAATGGCGCGATACGGTACTCCGTCAGGAGCGCCCGCTCATGCGATCACAAATGCACCAGATCGATACTGCGCTCGAGAGCGTCTACGGTACGCACTTCCACATGGAGCATGAGCAACTTTGGCATCGCGCAGAGCAGTACGTACTCATCAATGGAGCGGCAGCAGAATTCCCACTACCCGTTCAGAACTACTCTATGGGTTTGCCGTTCGCCAAAAGTGTAAAGGATGGTCGGTTCCGCATCACACACGAGCTCGCCACACTTCGCGGTATGCAGGCAACGAACAACTCTATCGATCTTTCAGAGGAACAAGTGGACAGTGTGCTAGCTGGTGGGGACACATCCTGTGCCCCGGAACTCCGAGGAGACATCGTGCTTCGGGCAGGCGGCATAGTGCTTGGCACTGGTCTGGCGCAAGAGGGGATACTGCGAAATCGATTGTCCCGTTGGCTGGTGCAACACACGAGTGACAGATAGTCCTTTGGGGTATACTTCCCTTCCTCCATGGAACCGACTGATGCCATCAAAGCCCGGCTATCGATCGACGAGCTCGTCGGTCAGTATCGACAACTCCAGAAGAAGGGGAGGAACTTCCTGTGCTTGTGCCCGTTCCATAACGATACACATGCCAGCATGGTCGTCTCGCCAGATAAGGGCATCGCATACTGTTTTGCATGCAATAGTGGCGGCGACATTTTCTCCTTTTACGAGAAGATCGAAGGTGTAGATTTTCGCCAAGCACTCAAAGACCTTGCTGACCGCACTGGTGTTGAGCTGCCAAAGCTCCCCACAGTAAGTAAAGAAACAAAGGATGAGAAGGAGCGACTGCGCGAGTGCCTCGAGTGTGCACAGTCATTCTTCGCAAAAGAACTTTCCAAGAGCGCATTTGCATCTGAGTACCTTGCCAAGCGCGGAGTTCCCACTGAACAAATCGTCGAATTCGGCCTTGGCTACGCACCCGATTCATTTTCGGAATCGTATGAGCATCTGCTCAAAGAGGGCTTCTCTAAGCGAGAAATTCTGCAGGCAGGATTGGGCGTGCAGAAGGATCTTGCCGAAGGGAAAATCTACGATCGTTTCCGGAACCGCCTCATGTTCCCTATTCACGATGTGCAGGGGCGCATTGTAGGTTTTGGTGGCAGAACACTCGGCGAAGGAGATGCGAAGTACATCAACTCTGCGGAAGGGCCTCTGTATCACAAATCAGAAATTCTCTACGGCTTCCATTATGCAAAAGATGCCATGCGCACAGCGGAGAAAGTCGTAATGGTCGAAGGCTATTTCGATGTGCTCGCGTGTCATCGTGTTGGGGTACACAACGTGGTGGCCGTCAGTGGCACTGCGCTCACCGAGCAACACGTACGCTTGCTCAAACGTTCTTGCTCCACTGTATTACTCTGCCTCGATCAAGACCGCGCCGGACGCGATGCGTCCGAGCGCGCGTACTTCATGTGCACTGCAGAGGAATTGCATGTGCAAGCTGCGGTTCTTCCGCAAAAAGATCCGGCCGATGTGGTGAACAGTGATCCTGCATTGTTACAGCGCACGCTCACAGAAGGCGGCCTGCCGTTTGTGGAGCACGTGATTGCACAGTGGCAGGCGCGTGGTGTGCACACAACCGAAGAAAAGCGCGAGGCTGCTGAGCAGATTCTTCCCCTTATTCACTCTGCACCTACTTCCGTGGAGCAGGAGGAATACATTCGGAAAGCTGCTGTGCTGCTTGGTTCCACAGAAACAGCCGTGCGTGATGATTTGTTGCGCAATCGCAAGCGCGAACAGCGGCCAGTACCACAGAAAGAGCAAGGAGAACCTGCCCCAGTCGTATCTGGGCAATTCTCCCAACTGGAAGTCGCACTCGGGCTCTTTTTGTTCTATCCGCAGCACCGTGCACTGCTTGGTGAGCTCATAGAACCAACGGAAGGTTTCTGCGGCGCTCTGTACCAGGCACTGAAGGTACTGCCACCCGGTAATGATCCTATTCAGATCCCTGCACTGTCGTTACAACCGGAAGATCGAGAGCGCGCCTCTATTTTGCAGCTTTTCTGTGAGGAACATGACTTCGCTCGCTGGTCAGACAACCTCGCCATTCGTGAAATCCGGAAGAATTGTGCGAATGCCAATCGCACGCTGCTGCGCAAAAAGCTCGCGGAGGTGACAAACGAGCTTGTGGCTGCACGACGCGATGGACGGCGTACCGAAGAGGATCGTTTGAGCACAGAATACAATCATCTACTCAAGCTGGCTAAGATGGCCAGGTGAGAACTGCCTGAAACGTCCCGGAATCTCTTGGCGCGATCAAGATTTTGCCTATACTGCGAACCTACATGGCATCGCACCCCCGAAAGTTTATTGCTCAGCCGACGGATGATGACTTGAAAAAGTTTCCGGAGGCAGTGAAGCACTTGATCAAGAAAGGCCGAGAACAGCGCTACGTGACTCATCAAGAGATCATGGCCGCTGTGCCAAATGCAGAGAAAGACGTAGAACTCCTCGATGAGGTCTACACGCTGCTTGTCGATTTGGGTATCCAGGTCATCGACGTGAAAGATGCACTCATTTGGGAACGCAAGAGCAAGGGGACGGCAGGTGTTCCAGAGCCTTCCGAGGATCTGGCGCAGATCGTATCCGCTGATGATGATGAGGAAGAGATTGAAGAGGTGCGAGAAGAAGAGGATGAATCCGTTGAAGTAGAAGATGATGACGAGCCAACGGGCAAGGCAGACAAGATCGATGCAGACGAAGAGGACAATCGATTGGAGATGATTGCGACGGCAGGTATCGCTGCCGATGAGCGCGAGCTTTCCGTTGAAGATCGCAGCAAGCGCCGGCGCGAACGCGAAGTCGACCTGCTGGAAATCAGCAACGACTCCGTGCGCATGTATCTTTCTGAGATCGGCCGCGTGCCGCTCATCGACGCAAAGAAAGAAGTGGAACTCGCTCGTCGCATTCGCAAGGGCGATGCGGCTGCCAAGCAGCAGTTGGCCGAGGCGAACCTTCGCCTCGTTGTCTCTATCGCCAAAAAGTACATCGGTCGCGGTCTTTCCTTCCTTGATCTCATTCAGGAAGGAAACATTGGCCTCTTCCGCGCTGTGGAAAAATTCGATCCTGAGCGCGGATTCAAGTTCTCGACCTACGCAACCTGGTGGATCCGTCAGGCGATTACGCGTGCGATTGCCGATCAGGCGCGCACAATTCGTATTCCTGTGCACATGGTGGAGACTATCAACAAGCTTACGCATACACAGCGTCGCTTGGTGCAGGAGCTCGGTCGCGAACCTACGGTGGAAGAGCTCGCTGTGGAAATGGAAATGGACGTGAAGAAGGTCCGTCACATTCAGAAAATCAGCCAGGACATCATTTCGCTCGAATCCCCAGTGGGAAGCGAGGAAGACAGCAAGCTCGGAGACTTCATCGAAGATGAAGATGCCGTGAACCCATTCGAAGCAACCAACCGCCAGCTGCGCAAAGAGAACGTGCATGCGATGCTCGACTTCCTCACGCCGCGTGAGCGCAAGATTATCGAGATGCGCTTCGGCCTGCGTGACGGCATCGGTCACACGCTCGAAGAGGTGGGCAAGGAATTCGGCGTTACCCGCGAGCGTATCCGTCAGATCGAAGCCAAGGTGCTCCAGAAGATGCGCGACCATCCCCGGTCGCTCTCCATTCGCGAACACGGCGGCAGCCCCAAGCGCGTTGGGTTTTCCTCTACAGGCTCATTTGCGCATAGCAAGATCTGCCCGCAATGTCGTAAAGGCACGTTCGTTCAGCTTGTAAAAGACGGGCGGCCGATCCTCAAGTGCGACTCGTGCGCATACGAGGTTTCCAAACACTAACAAAAACGGCAGCCCCCGTGGAGCCGCCGTTCTCGTATATTTTCATGATTACTTGCAGCACTTCACAGCCTTGAAGACTGCGGAGACGCCGACGAGGACGTACACAATGTTCTCTACCGTTGGCCAGCTGCCAAGCAGCATCTCAACGACGTTTCCCTGGAAGCCCAGCAGATTGCCGAGACCGACCAGACCCCAGTTGAGGGCACCGACGAGAACAAGAATCCAGGCAACTTTGCCTGCCGTAGAGCTGTCACAGGTCATGAAAGAAGAGGGGAAAGAATGATTGCCTAGTACTCTAGCATTCCGGCTTCTGCAATTTGCCAACAAGCCTTGCAGTAGAGCGAAAATCCATGCGTAATCCACAAAACGAATACCAGTGCACTTCTGTATGTGTTGGGTATGATGAGGGTATGAAAGGTGGGTCACAATCATCCAAATCAACGCGCAGCAGCTCTCCGGCATTCGATGCGGCCTATACGCGCCTGAATGATGAGCAAAAGAAGGCTGTGGACACAGTAGAAGGCCCCGTGATGGTGGTGGCAGGTCCTGGAACAGGGAAAACACAGGTTCTTGCTCTTCGTGTTGCAAACATCCTCCGCACCACACAGGCACGACCGGGGAACATTCTTTGCCTTACATTCTCCACTGCGGGTGCTACTGCTATGCGCGAGCGTTTGCGATCGCTCATTGGTGCAGATGCCTACAGCGTTACCGTGAGCACTATTCACGGTTTCTGTGATGCGCTTATTCGCAAGAACCCCGCTATCTTTGCCGATTGGTTTGCAAAAAAACCTCTTACCGATCTGGAGCGCTACAAGGCGATGGAGGCGATCGTGGATACCGTAAGTCACAATTCATCATTGATTAACGCCAAGAATCCGTATGAGCGCATTCCCGCAATTATTGGGCGTATGAGTGACTGCAAGCGCGAAGGAAAAACCATGGAGGAGCTTTTGCGTGTTGCCGATGCGTACGATGCCGAGATGGCTGGTAAAAGTAAGGAGGGCACCAAGGCCGACAAAAAGAATCGTTTGCAGTCGCAGAAATTCCGCGACTTCATCGATCTGTTCCGCCGGTATCAGTCCATGCTGGAAGAACGAGGTGCGTATGACTACGACGACATGATCCTTGTAGCATTAGCCGTCCTCGCCGAGGAGGATGATCTCCTGGCAGCGCAGCAAGAACGGTATCAATACATCCTCGTTGATGAAGCCCAAGATCTCAACGGCGCACAGTGGAAGGTAATCGAGCGACTCACGACCTCTGCGGTCTCACCAAATGATCCAAACTTCTTCCTTGTTGGCGATGATGATCAGGCGATTTATCGCTTCCAGGGAGCGAATGTGGAGCACATGCTCGCCTTCCGCGAGCGGTTCCCGGCTGCACCGGTCATTGTCCTTACGGAGAACTACCGATCAACACAGCCCATTCTGGACGCCGCTGGTCGTCTGATTGCGCACAATGAAGAGCGCCTCGTCGGCCGCATTCCAGGGCTCCGCAAAGATTTGCACGCAGCCACAAACGAAGAGGGTGCGCCCCCAGTGCTTTTGCGGCCACCATCTGACGCCGCAGAGCCGTGGTGCATGGCGGATATGATCGTAGAACGCCTGAAGCTCGGAATCCCTGCACAGGATATTGCGATTCTAGTGCAGAAGAATAGCGAGCTACGACCAATATACGATGTGCTCCGCGCACGCGGTATACCAGTGGTTCTCTCGGGCAAAGAAGACCTGCTATCCCATGCCATCGTTGGCCAAGTAATGCAGATCCTTCGATTCATGGAGAGCCCTACAGACGATCGGTTGTTCCACGCATTGCCTGCGCAGTGTTTCCACTGTCATCCCGCCGATTTGGCACGGCTTTCTTTTGCCTCTCGGGACAGTAAAAAGCGTGCACTGGAGCTTCTTGTAGATATTGAGCAATCAGATTTACCATGGATTGATCGAGATGCGCTCATCCGTGCGAGAGATATCCTATTAGCACTAGCACAGAAGCACGAACAGCGCACAGTGCTCGAGTCCGTGGAACATGCTCTGCGTACGTCGGGTATTTCCGCGGAGGCACACACACTGGATCCTATTGATCTTGCTGTAGTGGAGACATTCTTCCAGTACGTGAAACAACGTTGCTTTGAGCGCCCGTCGCTCTCGCTGTATGAGTTCATGCGAGACCTCTCATTTTACGCGCAGGAAGATTACGGTCAGGTCCGCCTCACGTACCAAATTCCACATCTTGTTGCTGATGGTGTGCAGTTGATGACAGCGCATCAGAGCAAGGGGCTCGAATTCCATACCGTCTTTTTGAGTAACTTCTGCGATGGCCACTGGGATGAGCGCTCAAACCCCACGAGGCTTGCGCTCCCGGAGCACCTGCTCTTCGGCTGGGAAACCGATCAGAAGAAGTTTGAACAGCACCAAGACGAACGGCGGCTTGCCTATGTGGCTATGACACGCGCCAAACGAGAACTCTGCATGCTCTGCCCTAAAGAAATTGCCGTAGGAGAACGCGTGCGTTCCGTATCTCCGTCGGCGTTCTTCGCGCAAGCTGGCCCACTCCCAGAGGCAGACATCGCTGTACGCAATCCCGAACAATCGTCGCTGCTACTTGTAACGCCTTCGCTTCCAGATGATGCGCTTGATGTGTATCTGCGTGAGCGGTTGGGACAGTTTGCCCTCTCGCCCAGTTCACTCACGCAATTTCTGCGTGATCCACTCGAGTTTCGTCGAACAACGCTCCTGGGTCAGCCGGAGGAATTCAGCGAGAAGTCCCTTCGCGCACTCGGATACGGAAGTGCAGCACACTGGGCGCTGCGTGCATGGGCCGAGGCGCGCATGAAGAGTCAGGAGTTTTCTGTGGGCGAGCTGCTCGAGGCATTCCGATGGCATTTGTACGAGCGCAACGTTCTTACCGAAAAACAGCGCACAGATTTGCTTGCTCAAGGCAATGAGTCACTCACGTCCTATTTCCGCAGCGTACTCGAGGGCAAAACGCCATTCATTTATGCGGTCGAACGTGACTACCGCGCACACCTCGGCGATATTCCTTTGAAGGGGAAAATCGATCGTATCGATCTTGCATCTGCCACGTCGGGCGATGCCATTGTGATCGATTACAAAACTGGTCGGCCGAAAGCCCCCGGAGAAATTCGCGGCAATGTGGAACCCGGGAAAATATCGCGCACAGCCGAAGGCGAGTACTTCCGACAGCTGGTGTTCTATGCCCTGCTCCTTGAGCAGAGTGATCCGCTATTGCAACCGCAATCCTATATTTTGGAGTTTGTCGGTGAGCGTAGCGAGGAGCCCATCAGCCGCGCCTTCACTGTTTCTGAGCAGGAAAAAGATGATCTCCGTGAGCTCATTCGCCTTGTATGGGCGAAGATTATTGCGCTCGATTTCACACCCTTGTAGTTCGGCGTGTATCCTTGTTGCCAAGGCGTGAAGAGTTGATTAGGTTGATCCCCAATGCGCACGCCCGAGCAGCTACATTCCATCGCCGAAGAGTTTGGTGATCGTTCCGAGGAAGCCTTCAAGCTCCTGCAAACGTATGATGGTTTTGCGAAGGAGTCGCACGAGAATATTCGACTGAATGCCATGTTTCGATCAGTTGCATTTGCCGTGGCGGTAGTAGTGGGCTGTGTTCAGCACCGCCAGAATGTAGACATGTCTACGATCATTGCTACGCAAACAGCGATGATTTGCACATCCATTGGAGGCACGTGGATGCTTTCGCGCATTGGCAAATCTATTCGGCAGGATCTCTACAGTGTCGTAGCGAATCTGGAATTACTTATTCCAAAGGATCGTCAGCTCACTGCACGCGCAGCACTGGAGGATGCGGACATCCATGGGGAGTCACGCGAGAAACAGGGGGGCAATACATCATCGTACATTCGTACCGCGGCACAGGAGATCGGCGAAAAACTCGCACCGTATCTCACGGCGTTCTTCGGTTGAACGCTTACAAGTTGCTCAAAAATTCTCGGAGCGCGTGTGCTGCTTTGCCACGATGGCTTGTATTATTTTTTTGTTCAATAGAAAGCGCTGAGAATACGGCAGTACAGCCATCGGGCTTAAAGCATGCGGATATCGGCAGCCCAGGCAAATAGTCCGCTTCTAGGCTGGGGGTAATCACGCCACTGCACCGCCCTTCAAACTGGTGCAACGCGCCGGTGTGATCAATGAACGCCAGCGCACACACAAAGTGCGCGCGTTTGTTTTCTTCATGCTGCATACGATCGAGGAAGAATTCGATCCATTCCGCGTCCGTTGCGCCCGACCCCGCACCCCACCGCCTAGTATGGATTCCGAGCTCACCTGCCAATGCTTCAACCAGCAAACCGGAATCATCTGCCACTGTTGGCAGACGCCCTCGTCCATGAAAGAACCGTGCCTTGATCTCGGCATTCTCTTGAAACGTAGAACCCGTCTCTTCGGGGTTCTCATTGATGCCAATATCCTGCGGCGCACGAAGTGAAAAGGGCAAGCCGGACAGTGCTTCGCCGATTTCAATGAACTTTCCACGGTTGTTGGTGCCGATCAAAATCTTCATATGCCAGAGCCGACTTTCTCCATATAAATCTTTCGAGGCTTGGCGCCGTCGGTTGGTCCGATCAATCCTTTCTCTTCCATGATGTCCAGCAATCGCGCAGCGCGCGCGTAGCCCACTTTCAATTGTCGCTGCAGCAAACTTGCTGAGGCGCGGCCTGTTTCCTGTACCACACGCACGGCGTCGAAGAACATGTCATCTCCGCCGTTGTCATCGGCTTCAAGATCAATGTAGCCCGCAGGTTGCTCGCCTTCTTGCCGTTCGTCCTCTTGCTCGCCCATGGGGATCTGAGCAGTGATCTCACCTCCACCGGCAATCTTTACTGCGTTGATCACGCGCTCCACTTCTTTTGTAGATACGTAGATACCTTGAATGCGCACAGGTCTTGCTGTGCTGGCATTCATGTAGAGCATGTCGCCGCGGCCAAGAAGATCCTCTGAGCCAATCGAGTCGATAATCGTGCGGCTATCCACGGCGCTCACCACACGGAAGGACATACGTGTAGGAATGTTTGCTTTAATGAGCCCGGTAATCACATCTACGCTCGGGCGCTGTGTTGCAATGATAAGGTGCATGCCTACGGCTCGAGCCATCTGTGCAATACGCGCAACCATTGTTTCCGTATCGCGTCGGAACTGCCGCATCATCAGGTCGGCGAGCTCGTCGATCACAATCACAATCCGAGGGAGAACATCCTCTTCGTCGGTCTGCTTCTCATTGAATTCTTCTATATTGCGTGCGCCCGCTTCCGAGAAGCGATGCAATCGGCGACCCATTTCTGCAACAGCCCATCGCAGAGCTTGCAATGCTTTTTCGGATTCCGTGATCACCGGCGTGAGTAGGTGAGGAATACCGTCGTAGGGCATGAGCTCCACGCGCTTGGGGTCAATGAGAATGAATTTGAGCTCATGCGGTGCGTTCTGGAAGAGCAGTGCTGTAAGGAAGGTATTCATGCACACAGATTTTCCAGATCCCGTAGCACCAGCAATCAAGAGATGGGGCATTTGTTCGAGTTCTGCGACAACGGCTTCGCCGGATACATCACGACCCAGTGGTAACGTCAGTGAGGATTCACTCTGGGTGAACTGGGGGCTCTCGAGGATTTCGCGCAGGTGCACGGTAGTACGCTTCTTATTCGGCATCTCGATACCCACGAGCGCTTTGCCGGGGATCGGCGCTTCGATGCGCAGGCTCTCTGCGGCAAGCGCGAGTGCGAGGTCATCTTTCAGGTTTGCAATCTTACTCAGCTTTACACCCTCTGATGGTTGCAGAGTGAATTGCGTCACCGTTGGCCCGGGGTGTGCGTCTTTCATCGTCACATCAATACCGAATTCTTCTAGCTTCTCCTCGATGAGTCGCGCCTGCGTTTTGAGCTCTTCATCATCCACCGTGAGTTCACTGTGTTCAGTATCAAGCAAGTCGAACCCTGGGAATGTCCACTCTTCAAAGCGAGTGTCCTTCATTTCCAATGCGTTTTTGATACGCTCCTTTATTGGCTTGATCTGCTCCTTACGATTGGCAGCCTGTAGTACTTCTCGCGATTTCTCCTGCACAAGCTGTTGTGCGAACACCGGTCGAACAATATTGAGCTCGGGGCTTTCGCCATCCTGCTCGATCAAATCTTCACGAGGTTCTTTGTCGTCATCTGCTTCTTCCTCTCGCTGTGTGCGAGGTGTAGTTTTACGAGCCTTCGGTGCTTGCTGCGTTTGGAATGCATCACGGATGGTACGAATGATGCCTGCCAGATCGGGCTCAAAGGTAATGAACAATCCGCCAAGGAAGACGGTTCCCAGAATCGTGTACCCCACAGCTGCACTTGCAAATAGCACAAAGGGCACACTCATCAGAAACCCGACTGCACCTGCATAGTCGTCGCGCAGCACTGCGAGCTGATCGGGTGGAGCACCCAAATGTGCCATGCCGAGGAACGAGAGCAGGCAGAGGACAAGCCCTGTAGATCGTTTAATTTCCACTGCTGTGGTGAGAGCAATGCAGTGTGTGATTCCCGAGAGGAACAGAAACACAGGGAACAGCATGCTCCAGGTTCCAAAGAGGAACGTGAGACCGCGATTGATCACTTCACCAACTGGGCCTGCATGACCACGTAGAACCAAAATGAGAAGTATGCCCAAACAGATCTGCCCAATGCCGCTCACTTGGCGGCGCGTGGATTCTTTCAACTCAAGATTCTGCGTAGAGCGTTTTGCTCTCGCTCCTTTCCTGCGCTTGGACGATCGTGTGCGAGTCGTGCGTCGCTTGCGTGGCATCGTGCATCATTGTACAGCATCTTCCTGGCGAGTACACGCTTCTCTGGTGCATGCCTCCATTCGGCGCAATATGTCCTCTAGGTGGTATATAACGGCATAATCAGCTTCCCGCTGCACATCTCTGTACTCCAGGCGCGGATGCGGTGTTTCCATGCCAATTCTCGCAAAGAGTGACCGCAACAGTCTTCTCGTTGCACTAAGGAGTGACGCCAACTGTTGCCAACGGGGTCCGCCATCCGAAAAGAATTCCTCACCTCGTATGCGATGCAGTGTCCGTACAATGGCATCTTTGCGCATCTGCTGCAGGTGGAATTCGAGCGCATCTTTTGCTGCGAATGTTTCGAGGAATTCCAAAAGCTCCCGTAGTTCGGCATCTCCAACACTACGGCGCTCTCGCAGCACTGTGGCGATTGTCGTGCTAACTCCACCAGAGAGTCCGCCGTACTGGTAGCCGCCATTGCCAATGGCGCAGTGAATCTCTGTGGCCGATGGTGGCTCGCGCTGCATGCGCATACTTCAGCTGCGTTGTGGGGAGTGCGCCCCATAGGCTACACTGCGGCTCCTATGCCCGCGCTCATCTATGGTGCCAAAGGGTACCTCGGCCAGCAGTTCCTCAATCTTTTGCCGAATGCCGTGGCATCCGAAGTCGATATTGCCGATACAACTGCTGTTGCGGCAGAGCTTGATCGTGTTCGGCCAGATATTGCCCTCAACTGTGCCGGCAAGACCGGCAGACCCAACGTGGATTGGTGCGAGGATCACAAAGCCGAAACCCTCGCTGCGAACGTCACGGGCCCACTCGTTCTTCTGAAAGAATTGGCTGCACGTAACGTCTACTGGGTACACCTGGGTTCCGGGTGCATTTACCAAGGTGATAACAATGGAAAAGGATATTCCGAGACAGATCCGGCAAACTACTTCGGGAGTTTCTACTCCCGAACCAAAGCATGGTCCGATGCGATCTTGCAAGATTTCCCCGTACTCAATTTGCGCTTGCGCATGCCGTTTGATGGCTCCGATAACCCACGGAACCTCCTCACAAAGATCGCCAAATATTCGCGCGTCCTCGATACCGAAAATTCACTCACGTATTTGCCCGATTTTTTCGCGCAGCAATTACCCTTATCGAACGGAGGAAAATTGGAACGTACAATATGGTTAATCCTGGGACGATATCGCCCTTTCGCATCATGCAACGATACACAGAGCTTGTGGAGCCTGGGCACCGTTTTGAGCGCTTGGATCCTGCAGATCTGCCGCAAGTGGCAAAAGCTGGCCGCAGTAGCTGCGTACTCAGTACTGCCAAGTTGGCAGGGGAGGGCATTGCCATACAACCGCTTGATCAAGCCATTGAAGAGGCGCTCAGAGGTATCGCTGAGGCTCGGGGAAATGCTTGATAATTTCGTATTTTTGTTTTAAAATAGATATAAATGACAATTCTCCATAGAATTCTCTATTGGCCAAAGGCAATGTACCGCACGGTTTCACGTATTGTACGCAAATATCCGAAGAGCTCTCTTGCAGCGCTCCTTGTGTTCTGTCTGCTGTATTTGTTCATTTGGTTCCTGCAGCAGCCTAGTCCACCGGAATATGTAACTGAGCCTGCGCGTAAGGGCGATCTCGTGCAGGTCGTTGAGGCGGTTGGTGAAGTGATTTCGGAGCGAGATTTAAAGCTCCAATTCCCGATCACGGGTATTATTGACCAGGTCAATGTGCAGGAGGGCGATCATGTAGAACAAGGCCAACAACTGGCTCGCTTGCGCTCAAGTGGTCTCTCTGCCGATGTCACATCTGCACAAGCAGAGGTGTCTTCCGCACAGGCCGATCTGCGCAAAATGGAGGAGGGGACTCGTCCAGAAGAAATCGCCGTAACAGAGGCGTCTGTGCAAAACAAACGCGCAGCACTCTCAGCGGTGCAGGAAACACTGCGGAACGCCGAACGACAACTGGAACTTTCTTCAGCAAAGCTCAGTAGCCTTCAGGCAGAGGCAGATGTGAGCCTTCAGGGGTATGTGAGCACTGCTCGTAGTACTGTCTCTCAGCAGCTTTCCACTGCGCTCACTGCTGCATTGGCAATGGATGATGTGCTGAGCGATAACAACTTGGTAGATGCGTTCGTAAAATACGAGCCTGGCAAATACGAACTGCTTCGCTCACAGGTAAAGACTGCGCAAATTGCTATTCAATCAGCAAGTTCAGCATCTATTCGTGATTCACAGTCGGCAATTGATGCACTCACAAATGCTCGCCAACATGTGGCTGATCTTGCCGCTGTCTTAAATGATGCCTATGCGGTGATTTCTTCACTAGAGGTGACTCCGTACTTCTCCTCTTCCACTCGGGAGAGTATCAAGTCCGATATTGCGGCCCACCGCAGCAGTACTCAATCTGCACTGAGTACACTCGATAGCACACTGAAGACGCTGCGCGATGCATCGGCAACATACGACACACGCATTGCCACCGAGGAATCGAGCCTGGCATCTGCAGAAGGCACCCGCGATCGTGCAATTGCTGATATTCAAACATACGAGACATCCCTACGTATCGAAGAGGCGCAGCTCAATTTGCTCAAGGCAGGCACTCGTCCTGCAGATATTGATGCAGCCCGTGCTCGGCTCACTCGCGCATACGCCCAATTACAGCGCGCGCGCGAACGCTTTGCTGACACGGTAATTTTTGCCCCGCTTGCCGGAACAATTACCAAGGTGAACCTCAAAGAAGGTGAATTGCTTTCCACATCCTTCGCTTCCGATGCGGCAATTGCCATGCTTGGCGACGCACCGTATCGAGTGGAAATGTACGTTGCAGAGATCGATGTACCCAAGGTGCAGCTCAGCCAATCCGGTGCAATCGAGCTGGATGCCTTCCCCGGGGAAATGTTCGATCTCATTGTGACCGATAACGATCCTGCTGCTACATCAGTAGATGGTGTATCCAAGTACCGCGTGAAGCTCGACTTCACGCAGCAGGGTGACGATCTCAAGATCGGCATGACTGGTGATGCAGAAATTTATACCGATGGTCGCGAGAATGTGGTCATTGTTCCAGGCCGTGCCGTGTATACCGGCGAGGATGGCGCAGACTACGTGCGCATCCTCACTGCTCAAGGTACAGTGGATGAACGTAAGGTTACTGTTGGCATCGACGGCCAAGGTGGTGATGTAGAAATCATCAGCGGCGTCGCCGAAGGCGAACAGGTGATTGTCCTCATTAAAGAGTAACCATGTCTTCCAAAGGATCGTCCCTCATCGAGGCGAAGAAGCTCTGTAAGTCGTACTTCAATGAAGGGCTGGAAACGCCTGTCCTTTTTGATATCGATCTCACCATCAATTCAGGCGAGTTCGTTGCCATTATGGGGCCGTCAGGATCAGGGAAGTCCACTCTCATGCATATTCTGGGGTTCTTGGATCACTTCACCAGCGGATCGTATCTGTTCCACGACGAGCCTGTTCTTCGTATGAACGATGATGATCTTGCGAAGATCCGCGCGACGCGCGTGAGCTTTGTATTCCAAGCATTCAACTTGTTGCCGCGCACATCTGTACTGGAAAACGTACTGCTGCCACTTCTGTACCACCCAACTATTGCAGCAAGCGAGCGTATGGACCGCGCGATGAAAGCCATTGCAACTGTTGGCCTTACCGATCGTGCGAAGTATTTGAGTAACCAGCTCTCCGGTGGTCAGAAACAGCGCGTTGCGATTGCACGTGCACTGGTAACGGAACCAGAAGTGATCTTTGCCGATGAGCCTACTGGAAACCTCGATTCAGTCTCTGGTCGCCAGGTAATGGAAGCCGTACAGCAGCTCCATGAACACGGGCATACGATCATTCTGGTGACGCATGAGCGTACCACAGCGGAGCACGCAGAGCGCATCATTCATATTCGAGACGGTCGCATTCAAGAAGATACAAAATCCTTTAAGCGACGTCTGGCTAAGGAGGCGTCTACCCTCGCCAAGTAATCATGCATGTCCAGGATCTGTTCAAGACGGCGACCACCGGCGTGACCGTCAATAAAGGGCGATCACTGCTCACCATGCTCGGTATCATTATTGGTGTTGGATCAGTCGTACTCATGACCGGAGTGGGAAAGAGCATGGAGGGTGTCATTCTTGGGCAAATTAGCATTCTTGGTCCCAAGAGTATGGCACTGTGGCCCGGCAATCAGGGGCCGGAGGGTGGACCAAGCACTGCGCGGTCGGATTTCGATGCGCTCTCAATAGATGACATTGAGGCGCTGCGCTCACTTACAACGATTACGAGTATTGCGCCGATTATCCAAATGCCGGGTGCTGCTCGATATGGTCGGGAGGAAATGACGCCTTCCACAGTCGGTAGCACGCCGGAGTTCTATCAGAACCAAACGCTCGAAGTCACTGCAGGTCGCCTGCATGATCAGAGCGATGAGGAAGCTGCACGTGCGGTAGTGGTTATCGGTTCAGATGTAGTCGAGGAACTCTTCTTCGGAGGAAACCCCATTGGCAAACGCATAGATTTCGGTGATAGAAAATTCACGGTGATCGGCGTGCTCAAGCCCGTTGGTACGCAGTTTTTTCAGAATGCAGATAATCGCATGATCATTCCGTTCAATACTGCGCAGGCGCTTAAGCGACGCAACTACATTGATATGGTGACATTTCAGGCAGTGGACGATTTCGTCGTTGCACAGCGTGATGTGGAGTCGTTCCTCCGCCAGCGTCATGGCATCATTCCACCTGCCGATGGCAGCACCGAGAATGATGACTTCTTAGTACGCACAGCAGAACAGGCAGCAGACACCCTCTCTACGGTATCCATGGGTTTGACGGTGTTCATTACTATGATTGCTGCGGTGTCGCTTGTAGTTGGAGGCATTGGAATCATGAATATTATGTTGGTCGCTGTAACCGAGCGCACACGCGAAATTGGTCTGCGCAAAGCAGTGGGCGCTCGAAAGCGAGACATCTTGCGACAGTTCTTAATTGAATCCGTCTATCTCACGCTCATCGGCGGAATCATTGGCGTAGCAGGCGGCCTCTTCTTTTCGTATCTCATTGCGCTCGTGGTGCATCGCGTTCTTGATCGGTATCTCTTCGCGGTGAATCCTGCTTCGATTGTGATGGCGCTGTTCATGGCGGCGGGAACAGGTCTCCTCTTTGGTATTTATCCTGCGAAGCGCGCAGCGGAACTTTCCCCAATGGAAGCGCTTAGATATGAATAACTTTTGTATTCAATATGTTGCCTGAAGACCTCATCGGCGTTTCCGTGCAGGGGCTCAAGCGCAACATTTCGCGTTCACTCCTTACAACGCTCGGCATCATTATTGGTGTCGGATCGGTGGTGCTCATGGTATCGATTGGTGCCAGCTTCCAGCAGTACATTCTCGATCAGGTGAGCCAGTTTGGGCAGAACACGTTCGAAATTCAGGCGAAGGGTTTGGAGCAGCAAGGTCAGCCCACACAGGCAATCACCTTTGGTGATGTGGAAGCTGTGCGAAAACTTTCCACTGTGCAGAGCGTGGCGCCAGTTATCTTCGTCACTGAGCGCGTAGCGTATGGTGAGGAAGAGCTCACGCCATTCGTGTTCGCCACTACGAAAGAACTTTTCGATAACTGGGGATTCCAACCACAGCTTGGTCGCTTGTTCACCGATGCAGATATTCAATCTGCAAGTAACGTTGCCGTGCTGGGAGGGCTCGCGGTAGATGAACTCTTCCCAAATGAGGATCCTATTGGCAAGCGTATTACCATTGGTGCGCGCAAATTCACCGTGGTCGGCGTACTGGAAGAACTGGGTTCGCCGCTCGCCCAAACACTCGATTCCTCTGTGTACATGCCACTCAGCGTTGGGAAGTCGATGATGGGCAGTAGCCTGTATGTAGACTACATCTCCCTCAAGAGTCGAGGTTCGAATGATCTTACCAAGGCAGATCTTGAGTCGCTCTTCCGCCAGAGGCACTCGATTGTGAACCCCGAGAACGATCCGGAGAAAGATGATGTTGTCGTGCGTTCCATGGAACAGGCAGTATCTGTCATTTCTTCCGTCACGCTCGGTATGACGATCTTCCTTGGGCTTATTGCCGGAATTTCGTTGCTTGTGGGTGGCATTGGCATCATGAACATTATGTTGGTATCGGTGAGCGAACGTACCAAGGAGATTGGGCTCCGCAAAGCTGTTGGGGCAAAGAAGCAGGATATCTTGCTCCAGTTCCTCTTGGAGGCCATAACGCTTACGGTTATTGGCGGCTTGATTGGGGTTCTCTGCGGCGCGGGCCTTGCGTATCTTCTCTATCTTATCGCTCGCCAATTTTTGCAGGATCTGCCATTTGCACTCTCCATGAGCGCCATTCTGCTCTCGGTGAGCATGGCGGCGGGGACAGGATTGGCGTTCGGTATTTACCCCGCGCGCAAAGCCGCAAACTTGAGCCCAATGGAGGCATTGCGCTGGGAGTAAACGAAACGTGCGGAATTGACTTCAAAACACCCTCGCGATTCATTACACTTCCGCAGCTGGTACGTGCCAGCTTGCTCATTGTTTCAAGTGTGGGTCGGTACCGAAGCGGTCAAACGGGCCTGGCTGTAAACCAGGTGGCTCTGCCTTCGGGGGTTCGAGTCCCTCCCGGCCCACCATTTTCATTCATTGCACACCAAACCTAGCAGAGCATTCTACTCGTTTCGAAGAAGACTATTCTTCGTCATCTGTGGGTAGCTCCTCGCCCATTTCCTCTTCGGTGAGCATGCCTTCGTCGCAGGTACAGCCGTCTTCCTCTCGGTCTGGGCAATTCGCTTCACAGAGCATTCCGCCGCACATTTCGCATTCGGTGATGGATTTGCCACAAGCACCGCAGATCATGAGAGAGAGGGGGAAGAGTTGTACCAAAATTGTACGATTTGATGCGTCTCCGGCAAAAGGGATGGCTTGCCAGTGACACCAAAATTGTGTCGTGCAGACACTGCGATGCTTTTGCACTCTCGTGCTTCGTCGTACACTACCGCTATTCCTTCTCCTCTGTGGTCATGCTTACAATGTTTCCCATACTTCAGGTGTTCGCTGTTGGAGCGGTATTCATGTGTATTGGATTCCTGTGGCATGGGCCACTGTTTGGCAAACTGTGGATCAAACTGGTAAAGCTCGATGCTACCCCGCCAAACACACAGCAAATGCAAAAGGCAATGTTGCTCGGTTTCCTTAACGAGGTTGTGATGGCAGCGGGTCTTGCTGGGCTGCTTATAGTTACACTGTCTTTCGATAGGACATCCGCACTCTGGACTGGTGTACTCGCCTGGGTAGTGTTTGCTTGGACAGATGCAGCGAATCGTACGATTTGGGAGCAGGCGCCAGTGGCGTTGATTGGGGTTTCTGCGGGATATGCACTTGTGAAAGTTCTTGTTGGTGTCACTCTCTTCACCACTGTTCCATGGTTCAACCTTCTGTAGTGCTTCGATTGTCTCGTATGCGTTTGGTCGGCATTGCTTGCGTATGCACCGTTGTGCTTCTCGCCGGATGCTCCTGGCTTTCTCGCTCAGGAAGCCCGGCAGATAACGAAACCGAGCGCTCAGCAGAAGCAATGGTGATTTCCAAGGAGATTGATACGGAGAGCAGTTTTGTGGTGTTCAGCGGCCAAGTTGGTGATGAGTCGTATCAAGGCAAATTTCAGAAAATTGAAGGAATTGTCTCTTTTCCTGAAGAATCGCTTGGTACAGATTTGGATGGAGGAGCTATGGAAATTCGTGTGCCTGTGGAGTCACTACAAACACAGCATGATGTACTCACCGCACGTTTACTCGGTGCGGAGTTTTTTGACGCTTCACGCCATCCTTTGATCATCTTCCGTTCCACCAAAATTGTTCAACTCCCAGATGGCGTATATGAACTTGTAGGAACACTTCTGATGAAAGGTGAGCAGAAAGAACTGCAAATGCAGGCGCGCCTAAAAGGTGACGTTATCACACTGCACACAATCGTTGGTCGAGAGATCTTCCCGTCCGAGAACCCAGACGTTCCGCCGATTATTCCGGCAGAGGCAAGAATTGTCTTGAAGAAGTAGTTACACTAACGCGGGTGCTACGGACAGACGGCTGGTAACAGTGCATCCAAGAGATTGGAATGTTCGAATAACTGTCTTGCGAATGTGCGGGCTTTCTTCTCGACCTACGTAGACGTGTACCTGCTGGGAAGATGGACATCCTCGTACCCAACGCGCGAAATCTTCGAGCTGCGTGTGCGCAGCGTGCTGCCACTCGATGACTATGCGCTGCGAATGCCTTTGCTGTAGTGCTTGCGAGGTAGAATGCATATTGGGAGTGTACACTCGTACACCCTACTGACAATACCAATCGACTTTACCTATCTCGTAAATATCCGCGATATGTTCAACTTTTTCTCGACACCTTTTTGATCATTTTGTACCTTGGATCCCTTTCTGCTCTTCCTTTCGCACCTATGCGCTCTCTTCCTCTCACTATTACTGCTGTGGCAGTTCTCACAGTTTTTGCAGCTCCTGCTTTTGGAGAAGATCCATGTGCATCTGCCGGATTGTGGCCATCATGGATTGATCCTGTTTCTTGGTATACCGGTGAGACATGCACGCAGCCTTCCACGCCAGATCCTCTGAGTGCTACGAGTGCAACTCCTGTCGTATCAAGTTTCAAGCTTCGTGATCCGAATCTTGTGGTACGACCACTCTCTCGCCGCTTCCTGCGTGAAGGCGTGGAGGAATACGTGCCGGTGGAATTCAATCGGACATGGCAGGCACCACAGAGCGACGATGTACAAAATGACAGCACATCGCCAACAGATGCACCATCGCTCGATAACGTCTGGCCCGACTGGATTAGTCGTCCATACTGGCTCTAAGCCGCGCTCCGTGTTTCTGTGATCAGCAGTGTTCTGCGAGAACGTCGCAGCAGAATGGCGCCGCCGACAATGGCGAGTGTTGCTGCAATCCACGTTCCCGTTCCTGTTGCCGGCTGGCGTATTGGTTTGTGATGCTGAATCGGCGGTAGGGGTGCTCCGCCATGCAATTCCGTTGGTGGAGGTCCACCAATAGGAGATGATGGAGGATTGAAGTTGGATCCTACGGTGTAGGGGTTGCGAGGGAGCTCTGCAGTGAGTGGTGGCAGCGCAGATGGTTCTTCATCCACAGGGAAGAGCTCTTCGTTGGGTTCTACTTCATTCAAGATAGGCAGTGGTTCTTCATTATCATTTCCAATAGTAGGTGGATTTGGAGCAGGAGTGGGTTCCACGATTGGCGGTGCGATTTCTTCTTCTACTAGTGGCTCTGTTTCTTCGCTGATTGGCATAGGAGGTGTTCCTTCCTCCTGTAATGGTTCCTCAGGCACTGGCATAGGCTCAACAGGATTTTCTTCGATTGGCGGTGTGGGGGTTGTGCCTCCCTGTACAAGAATTTCCCCCATAGGGATGGAATCTCCAAACTCCGTATTGTTCCTGTAGATATGGCTTCCTGAAGGAGCATCTGAAGGTACCGTGAAACGTACGGTATCTTGCGGTATAGCTGCTACATCCATACAAAAACCATTGGCGTCACATAGTGTGCTGGAGCCGATGATAATGACGTCATTTGATATATTCTCGAACGCAATTTCCATTCCGGGCGATACAGTAACGCTCTGGGGATCAACTGTGCCATCTCTACCAATTGTGATAACAATTTCCGAAAGCAACTGTCCCTGCAGGTATTCCACTCCGTGTACAAATGCGAAGAGAATTGTGACCACCAATCCAATACCCACCAATGCGGCTGGGCGACGAGATGCTGGCTTCCAATCGTTGGGTTGAACCACGCCATCAGCCGTTGGCACCACATCTTTTTGCTGTGATGCTCCTGTTGATTGCCAATGCGGATGCATGGATTGCATGTGTGTATTTCTATGAAATTACCGAGCCAGTGCCGTGATCTGACGCTTGGAGGCAAGCAAGGTTCCTACAACCGCAGAAAGCAGTGCCAGGAGGACGAAGGTGGTTCCCATGCCTGTTTCTCCAGGGAGCGTGCCGGCATCACCGGTAATCACAGGGTTTTCACCCGGAGCATCGGTGAGAATGCTTGCCACAAGAGGCGCTGTGGATGTGCCAGGATTGCCAATTTCCATAGCTACTTCCTGGCTAAATGCAGTTTCCTCATCCTGTGCGCTCACTGCGCGCACAGCAAAGTAGTACGTCTCTCCTTCCGGTAGATTTCGAATGCTTAAGCTGGCATTCGTCGATGGTATGGTCTTGCGCTGCAGGTACTGTCCGGATGTTGATCCGTAATACACGTTGTACCCTTTCAGCTGGGAGGAACGGAGTGCGTCCCATTGCAGATATGCAGTACTTGCTTCTGTCGTTGCGCGCAGATTGCGTACCTGCAGGAGGGAGAATGCCGTACGATCGTTCTCGTACATTTCCGGATCCTGGCATACGCCTTCTACACACATGTTGCTTTGGCACTGCGTACTAATCACGCATGTGCCTCCCACTGGAATCGTGCCAGCGCTTTGTACGGGTTGTGGCTGCTGCTCTGTAGCGCCTGCGCAAATACCGCCGGAACAGCTGTTTCCGCTTGGGCAGTCCGCATCTGTAAAGCAGGTGGTTGCAGACGGTGCCGGTGCTGCGGAGCAGACCGATCCACTACAGAAGTTACTGGCACACTCAATGTTTGATGTGCATCCTGTGCCGTTCTCCAGTCCAGTCACGCCCGAGCATTGACCATTGCTGCATACCCCGCTTACGCACTGCGCGTCGCGACGGCACTCACCGCTATTCGGGATACGGAAATCATTTGCTCGGCAGAAACCTTCGTAGCACGTTGCGCTTTCGCATTGTCCATCAAAGGAGCACGCAAGGAGCTCTGCATCAGCTGAGGATGCAGCACAGACACCTGCTTCACATAGGGCACTCGAGCAATCGCCATTCTGAAGGCAGGCGCTCCCTGCAGGAAGTCCACTTCCAGACTGCGTTACTGGGGCAACCGGGGGTGTTCCCGCCGATGTTTTTAGCTGTACAAAAAGTGAGCCGGGCTCCTGCGCCATAGCGTAGGTTTCGGTTCCTGCCTGGTCAGACAAAAGGAACGTGTGTCCGTCGCGCTGCACATCAAAGAAGCTCAGTACGGTTCCGGGCAATACCTCTTTTGATACGGTGAACGTAATCGTTGCGACGTGTATCCAATATGAAGATGGATAGGATTTGTCAGATGCATTCACCTGGATCTTTGCAAAACCGTTCTTGGGAGCGAAGTCGGCTTCGCCCGGGATGATTTCCGGAAACAGAGTCTGGTTGATCGAAATGGTTTTTCCTTCCAGGACAGTTGCATCGTAGCTAATCCAAGCACGTACACCAGAAATGGGTTTCTTTTCAGGGTTGTGCACAACAAGGTCAAGTGTGATCTCCTGTCCTTGGCTAAAGGGGGGTGTTTGCAGTGTCTGTGGATCACGAACGTCAAACGGTCCACACAAGGTGGGGTCTGCCCCCGGAGTCCAATCCGGTGGGGGTACGGGTCCGTAAATCCATTCTGCACCGCTATACCCGGGTTCGCAGTGTGGTCGCAATTCCAATGACGCACCAGGCGTTGCCTGAGCCTGCGCAGCCGGGGTAAGCACTAGCCCAATCACCACCGCACTCATTGCGGATAGGGTGGCCAGAACATGACGAGAACACATGTGCATATTAGCGTGAGGCAATGATGTGAAGTGCGCGGATTGCATCGTCAATAGTCAGCTTGCCGTCTCCATTGAAGTCGGCGATCAAATCGTCAATGCCGGCCTCTCTATATCCTTGAATTGTTTCCAAGAGCAAGCGAACGTCATCGGTGTCCAATACGGCATTCCCATTGAGGTCACCTTGCACGTCATCGCTACCAGCTGTGATGAGCGCAACGGGTTGTACCGAACCAGATGTAAGCATGCCGGCGGAAAAGGATCCGCCAACGCAGGCGATCCCTAGGAGGAGAGTGAGTGCACCCCGATGTGTACTTCTGCGTTGGAGAGATGTGAACATATCGCTTCATTATAGGCTTTTCGCGAATTCCGGGCAACGCACTGATTATTGACTGAAGTATAGAAAGTGTTGTATTCGTTATAGGGATTTCCCTATTTGCAGGACAAGATTCAGGTGGATGGTACACTCCTGGCGTGGCGTCTCAGATCTTCCTTTTTACCGGTCAAAATACCTTTAGCTTAGAAGCTGAAATGGCGCAGTGGACAGGCCAATTTACGCTGAAGCACGGTGCGGAGAATCTTCTTCGCCTCGATGGAGAATCCGCAGGCATTGCTGACGTTGTTGATGCGGTCGCTTCTGCCCCATTCATTGCAGAAAAACGATTGGTCGTTGTTCGCCGCATTCCTCGTGCTACAAAAGAAGACGTCGATCGCATTCTTGCTGCCATTCATCCTGCTGTTATTCTTGTCTTTGTTGATGCGGAGCCAGACAAAAGACTAGGTGGAGTAAAGATGCTTCTGCAAATTGCAGAGATCCGTGAGCACCCCGTGCTGCGATCTGCGCAATTGCGCCAGTGGATTGCTGGGCTCTTGCAACAATACGGCGCAACAATGCTTCCTACTGCCATTGATCATCTGATCGCTGTTGTGGGTGAAGACCAGCAAATGCTTTTTATGGAACTGCAAAAACTCGCACTGTACTGTGCAGACCGCCCGATTGATATTGCTGCGGTAGATGCGCTCGTTGTGTACCAAGGCGAGCGTCAAGTTTGGGCACTCATGGATCTGCTCCAACAGGGCTCACCCGGGCCGGCAATACGCTATGTACAGAGCTTGCTTGATCGCGGAGAAAGCATTCAAGGTTTGTGGGCAATGGTTCTGTGGATGCTCGGTACAGTGGCGCCCATTGCAGCCGCATGTTCCAACAGCACCAATCCCATGACCATCGCTAAAGAAACGGGCATTAATCCCCGTACAGTGCGATCAATTTTGCCCTTAGTTCGAAGTCACTCGCTCAACGATGTGCGAGAGATTGTGCATCGAGTTGTAGAGTACGATATGGCGCTGAAAACAGGGGAGTTGCGCGCGAGCGACAGTGAACCACAAGAATTGACAATCGCACTCGATCGCGTATTGATTGCCTGCTGCAGCGCACGTCAAAGACTCTGAATTTTTCGGAGAAGTTCCTGTTCTTTCTCCTGCTCTGTTTGCTGTGTGGCGCCTTCTTGTTTGTGCAGATCCTGACGACGTAGCCGACGTTCTTCTTCGGTTTTCTGCACCATCTGCTGCGCGTCGATCTGCTGGATTTCTTTTGAGTACTTCTTGTCGATGGCAGCGAGCTGACGTTTCTCGTTTTCGAGAATATCACGCAGGTTCGAGAGCTGCTCCGGTGTCATGATCGGCAGGATGTTGATCCAGTACTGCCGCTCCTCATTGTTCATGCTCTGGGATTCCAGAATGAGCGCAATGAGATCGGGATGCTTGGCGCGTAATTCGTCCGATATGACGAGTGCCGCCGCCGTGCTCTGTTGTGGATCCGTTGGCATGCGGGCACAGGGTACGTTGATTCCGCAGGCGCGTAAAGACCGCCCGTTCTAGTCCTTCTTCAATAGCGGAATCACCAGCAGTGTCACGAGTGTAAGGAAGGTGAATACCGTGAGTGCCGACACAATGATAATGATGGGCGGCAGGGCAGGTAAACGATCCAGGAGTGCGTTGAATGCAGAAGGAGCATCTCCCTCCTCGGACTGAGGCATGCCAACAATTGCTGAACCTGAACCTTGCGATGGGGTTGATGGACCTTCGAGCGAAATACGCTCGGGTTCGGAGCACAACGCGCTGCTCAGCAATGCGGCGGTAATTGCCGGAGTGCTCATTTGCCAGCGATCAGCAAACCTCTGCGCAATGGTTTCTACCTGATCTCGGAATGCAACGGGGTCTTGCATGCCACGCTCCTGCACACGGCAGAGCATACGCAGCTTCGCCTCTAGGCTCAGCGCAGACCCGTCTGTTACGCTTTCTTCCGATGATGAAGCCTCTACCGTTGTTGTAGATGTTGCTGATGGCGTACGTTCCGTAGATTGGCTGCTTGTTCGCGGCCGTCGCGTAGATGATGAGGATGACGTAGAAGGCGCATTGGGTGCAGGAGTGGTGATTGGCGAGCTCGATTCTGAAACATTTGCGCCGCCGATTGGCTGCACATTCATCTGGATTGGGCATGCTGTACGGGATTCCAGCACAGAAACGATAGTAATCGGCGATACAGTGAGTCTCTCGGCCAATCGTTCAGCCAATCGAACACGAGTAATACTGAGTGTTCCTGGGCGCAGAAAGCGATCTTGCACCTTACAGAGCAATCGGCCATCGCTCACAGGAAGCTCGTGTAGTACCGCTTGTCCATTCCCTGTAACTCCGGCAGGGCCGCTTGTAATTCGCTCGAGCAGATTTGCGCGAGAATTGCCGTTCGTGCGTTCTTGTATAGCCGCGCGTCGTGCCGCTTCGCGTGGGGCGAGTGTCTCGCTCGTCGTGGTACGAGGAGTGCGCACTGTAGGGGCTTCTTCTGCTTCTTGTGTGCCATCCTCGTAGCGAATAGTGAAGTAGCATAAATCACTGTTATCGTCGTAGTCTTCATCTGGCCAACTTCCCCAGAGCACAGATGCCCCTGGAGGCACGGTGATACCGGTGCGCAGCGCATCTACAACACGAATGGCGTTGGTGTCCGCATACCCTCCGTCGCTGAGCTCTACAACATTGCCCTGTGCATTGAGGAACTGGAGCAGGGGAGTGTGCTGGGGTACGCGAATGGTATCTCTATTCCCAGCTATGCAGTCCACACGCTGTGTGCCATTGAGTACAGAGCCGCCAAGACCACCAATTTCCAACCGCTGGCCAGCAATGAGATCTGTAAGCAGCACAGACTCGGTATTCGTGTTGCCTGCACCTGATCCTTGCCACTTTTCCTCGGGATTGCACCCGTCGCACGCAAGTTTCGGCTGCCAATCACCATGGATTCGTACAGTCGCACTCGCTGCGTCTGCGGTGGGTGCTGCAAAAAGCGCAATCGCAAAGGCGAACGTTGCACCAACTGTGAGGGCAGATGCAGATAGGCGTGGAGCGAATGATCTCATAGCAGGGATGTTGGAACAGAAAAAAGACAGCAGGGAGAAAAAGGGGAATACGATCAGCTATCACGGAAACAGTGTCAATGTGTCTCTTTCGACCACTTGCAGTCTGCAAAAAATCTGTTGCAGAAAAACTGTATCTGTTCGTGGAGGTTGCACGAAAAACTCCCCAAAAAAACGAGTGTGTTTAATGGTCCTGTTTTCTTCTCTCTGCAGGGCTCAGGAAAAATTCTGCACTCTATGAATTCCACGAAAATTACCAAAGAGCTGCAAACAAAATCTGCCACGGAGTGGGTATCCGCAGCAGAGATGTACAAGTAAAAAAATTATTGCAATATACGTATTATTCCACCTTCAGAATTTCGTACGTGTGTACTCCAGCAGGGGTGGGGACTTTCACGACATCGCCCTTCTGTGTTCCGATAAATGCTTTGCCAAGAGGGGATTCGTTACTGATTTTACGCGAAGCTGGATCTGCTTCCGTAGAGCCAACGATCACGAAGGTTATCGATTCGTCATCTTCAGTTTTATTGCGCACGGTTACACTGGAGCCAATATCGACACCTTTGCCTGCTTTGTCCTTTTTTGCGCCGATAATGCGTGCATTCTTGATCTTGTGCTCCACCTCCATAATGCGGCCTTCCACAAAAGCCTGCTCATTTTTCGCTTCTTCGTATTCGGAGTTTTCGGAGAGGTCACCGTAGGAAATAGCTTCTTTCAAGCGCTTGGCTACATCCTGACGACGTTCGGTCTTCAGTATGAGCAATTCATCCTGCAGAGCTTTTAGACCTTCTTTGGTAACAAGAGTCTGATCTTCATCGGACGACGCATCGTCATCAGTGAAGGGTGTATCATCATCAGCCATGGGAACAGGGGTGAGAAAACGTGCGGAGAGAGTGTACGGAGAGCGGGGCACAAGGGCAACCGATCCTGCTGGATATTTGTTTATTGCAGCAGATCCGGCCAAGCAAGGAGTGGCAAGTTCCCTACATCTTCCTGCGTGAGTGCTTCAATGACGCGTTTGGCGAGCTGCACATTCGTAAGGAGGGGGATGCCGTGATCTGTAGCCAGACGACGAATGAAGTAGCCATCGGTTCTTTCGCTGGAATTGGAATGCGTAGGGACGTTGATCACCAGATCTACACGACGCTTTTCGAGGTATTCTTGAATATTCGGACTGCGGTTCTCGGAAAGCTTGTGGACGAGCGCAGATGTCACGCCGCGGGATTCGAGGAATTCGTGCGTTCGCTGCGTGGCGCAGAACGAGAACCCATGCTCAGCAAGTTTCTGAATGGCAGGCAGGAGATCCACCTTATCTTCCAGGCGACCCACAGTGAGCAGTACGGTTTTCTTTGGTGGCTTGAACCCAACGGCAATCAGTGCCGTAAGCAGTGCCTGTTCGGCGTTTTTCCCGAAACATGCCACCTCACCCGTGCTTGCCATTTCCACGCCTAAGCGGGGATCTGCACCTTTCAAGCGGCTGAAACTGAACTGTGCAGCTTTCACTCCTACATGATCCAAGTCGATAGTTTGATAGCGAATACTGTCGTCTGCTCTGCCGAGCAGTGCCTGTGTGGCAATTGTAATAAAGTTCACACCCGTCACTTTGCTCGCAAATGGGAAGCTGCGACTGGCACGGAGGTTGCATTCAATCACTTTCAGGCGGTTGTTCTTTGCGAGGAATTGAATATTGAACGGTCCGGAAATCTTGAGTGCCTCGGAAATCTGCTTGGCGATGTTCTTCATCCGTCGCAGTGTTTCCAGATTCACGCGCTGCGGCGGCATGACCATTGTGGCATCTCCAGAGTGAACCCCCGCGTTTTCTACGTGCTCAGAAATCGCGTACAGGAACAGCTTTCCATTCTGCGCTACGCCGTCAAAGTCGATTTCCTTCGCTCCCTGTTCAAATTTGGAAATCACCACAGGGCTTTCTTTATTGATAAATGCAGACAGCTGAATGTAGGCCTCAAGATCTTCGCTGGAATGCACTACTGCCATTGCTGCGCCGGAAAGCACGTAACTCGGGCGCACAATCACTGGGTATCCAACAGATTCCGAGAATGTCTTTGCGCTCTTGAGTTCCGTGAACTCTTTCCACGCTGGCTGATCAACACCCAGTGTGTCGAGGAGTAAGCTGAATTTGTGTCGATCCTCCGCGCCATCAATATCTGCGGACGAAGTACCGAAGAGCTTAATCTTCTGTAGAGCCAGTTTTGCAGCGAGGGAGTTGGGGATTTGCCCGCCCATGGACACCACTACGCCCTCTGCACCCACTAGATCAATAATATCGCGCACTCGTTCTTCGGAGAGTTCATCGAAGAACAGGTCATCGCACTCGTCGTAGTCCGTACTTACCGTTTCAGGATTACTGTTGATCATGGCGACGTTGTAGCCTTGTCGCTGAAGTTCTTTGGTTGCCTGCACGCAGCACCAGTCGAATTCAACAGATGATCCGATGGAGTAGGGTCCGCCGCCGAGCATGACTGCTGTGGGCTTGCTTCCTTCTGGTCGGCGAACGTAATCGTGTTCGCTGCCGCCGTACGTTACAAACAGGTAATTGGTATGTGCGGGGAATTCGCCTGCGAGCGTATCGATCTGTTTCACTACGGGAGTGATGCCTGCAGATATGCGCTGTTGCCGAACGGATTCGGCTTCATGCTTGGTGAGTTTTGCGATTGCCTTGTCCGAGAATCCGGCGCGCTTGGCGCGCTTGAGCAACTCCGTCTTAATTGGCCCCGATCCTGATCGTACTAATTCGCCTCGGATTGCCGCGCAGTAGCCGATGCGCTCGGTAAACCAGCGGTCGATACCAGTTGCGATAGATATCTCCTCTGGCGTCCAATCTTGTGCCAGTGCTTCCGCGATTGCGAAGATACGCCGAGGGGTGGGGCGCTTGACCTCTTTATTGATGTCGGAAAATTGGAAGTTATGTGGGTAGAGCCCGTCGCTGCCAATGTTCAGCATGCGCATGGCCTTCTGGAGAGCTTCTTCAAATGTGCGACCGAGTGCCATTACTTCTCCTACAGATTTCATTTCGCTTGTTACCTGATCGGAAACAAAGCGGAACTTCTGCAGATCCCAACGGGGCATCTTCACCGCAACGTAGTCGAGTGCGGGCTCGAAGTCCGCGCATGTCACTTCGGTAATCGCGTTGCGCAATTCTGGCAGGGTTGCACCCAGCGCGAGCTTCGCTGCAACGAAGGCGAGTGGGTACCCCGTTGCTTTGGATGCTAGAGCGGAGCTGCGACTCAAGCGCGCGTTTACTTCTATGACGCGGTACTCACGTGATCGTGGGTCGAGTGCGTATTGAATATTGCATTCGCCAACGATCCCTAAGTGACGGATCACCTTGAGGGCGATGGTGCGGAGCATCTGGTAGTCCTCGTTATCCAGCGTTTGGCTCGGTGCGATCACAATCGATTCACCCGTGTGAATACCCAGAGGATCGACGTTCTCCATGTTGCACACTGTGATGCAGTTGTCTGCGCGGTCACGCACTACTTCGTACTCGATCTCCTTCCATCCTGTCAGATCTTCCTCCACGAGTACTTGTGGCGATTCAACGAAGGCAACCTTGATGATCTCCTTGAGCTCCTGCATGGTTGCAGCGCGGCCGCTTCCTTTGCCGCCCAGCGCGAAGGCAGCACGCACGATCACGGGCAGTCCGATAGATTCTGCGGCCTTGAGTGCATCATCAACAGAGGTGCACGCGCGGGATTTTGGAACGTGTACGCCAATCGATTTCAGCTCCGCATTGAACATGGCGCGATCCTCGGTTTTGCGGATGCTATCCACGGGCGTGCCAAGTACGGCAATGTTGTGCGCATCGAGCACACCCTGCTCCTCGAGCTTCACGCCGCAGTTGAGCGCTGTTTGTCCACCGAAGCTCAATGCAATGGCATCGGGGTGTTCTTCAGCAATGATGCGTGTGACGAATTCCGGGTTCACCGGTTCGAAATACACGCGGTCGGCAAGGCCCCAGCTGGTTTGGTTGGTGGCGATATTGGGGTTCACCAGTACCACCCTTGCACCTTCTTCCTTAAATGCTTTGATGGCTTGGCTCCCGGAATAGTCGAATTCACCGGCCTCACCAATCTTCAATGCGCCTGATCCCAAGAGCAAAATCGTCTTTCCTTTGGCACGTTCTCCTGGGCCGCCTACGGGAAAAATAGCCCCCTTGCCCTGCTGGGCATCTGGGGCCCGTTTCTCGGACTTCCTGATCATGTTCTGGCAGAGCCTACTCGATTGGCGTCATCGCCACAACCGGATTTTTCATAATAAAGAAATGGCTGTTTGCAGTAGCGTCGATTGTTCCTCTCTGCGCACCCTGCTATTCTGCACTCCGGCATGGTTCGACCCATTTCTTTCTTCGCTGCCGGATCGCTCGCACTCCTTACAGTGCAAGTGGCTCTAGCTGCTGTTACGCCAGAGTCGTTCCTAGAGAACCTTGATGAGTACGGCGCTGAGCTCACGTCCACAGCTGCAGATCAAACACAGCTTTCAGAAGACCGTGCGTACGAACATACATCCGGATTCTTCCCTGCACTTGCAGAGGAAGCCAGTTCCCAAACCGGTACTGGAGCAGAGATCGGTTCTACAGCACTATTCACCGATGTACCGACGGGCGCGTGGTTTGCCCGATATGCTTCGGATATGGCAGAGCAGCGTATCATGGAGGGGTACAAAGACGCTGCTGGGCAGCCGCTGGGGACATTCGGCCCCGCCGATCCGGTAACTATTGAGCAAATTGCCAAGATGGCAGTGATCGCTGCAAGAGTTGATCAAACGAAATGTCCTGCTTCCCCCAAGAATGCCGAGGCAGGTTCTCGTTGGTCGGCGCAATTCATTGCGTGCGCCGAACAGCTTGGCTGGCAGGTGTTCGCAGACGGCGCGGTAGATCCTTCTCGATCAGCACTTCGTAGCGAGGTGGTTACGACTGTTCTGGAGGCATTCGGTCGTGAACTGGAGCCCGCAAGCGGCACGCTCTTCCAGGATGTGAGCTCTACAATGCCAGCCCGTCATGCCATTGAAACAGCTGCAAGAGATGGCATTGTATCTGGCTATACCAATTCCGAAGGGAACCCCACGGGGTTCTTTGGCCCGTTTGACAACGTCAATCGTGCAGAGACTGCGAAGATCTTCTCGCTCGCGTTGGATACGTACGGATTATAATGCTGGTGCCGCCGGCTGGAATCGAACCAGCACGCCCGGGTATGGGCAGGGGATTTTAAGTCCCCCGTGTCTACCTTTCCACCACAGCGGCATACGTAAAGAGCAGCGACGCGAGTATACCGGATTCTCCGACTCGCATCTTTCTTCTTTAGATCGGTAACATCTCCAGATTGAGTTCGCTATCTGGTCGCTGGGTATGTTCACCTACCTCCATTGCCTCTCCGCTCACAGGGTCGATCTCTTCTGCAACCAGAATTAGGCGGCGTAGAGTTGTGCCAACAGGCGTACACGTCATAAGTGTTGCAAGTCGCTTATTGATGGGCTGATCGAGAACTCCAACATCACTCGGCGACACTTCTTTTTTACTCCGAACAATGTAGCGATGCTGATCGCCGCCGTAGTACACATAGTACTCGTCACCCGGTTCCAAATTGTGCAATCGTGCGAATACCGTCTTGTAGTTTCCAGATGCCCATGGGTAGTACGAGCTGTGACCCGTTACGAAGAAGTTTCCTGCCTGCCCTGGGCGCGCGGTACCTGGATAATGCACCACACCCTGCTCTAGTGCCTGTTGGATGTCTTCCTCCACTTTCGTCCAATCCTCAGCCAGCAGCGATGCGTACGACGGAGTGACAAGTGGAATGTTGAGCCCAAGCTTTGGAATGATGAGTCGGTTTTCCGGCGGGCCCACTGGCGGCAACGCTGCAAGTAAACTGCCTTCGTGCTCGCCGGCTGTGGCTAGAGCAGGGCTTCGCAGCAGTTTTTCTTTGAGTTGTGTGTCGATGGCAGTTGTTTGTTCTTGTACGGCTTGCGCGGTGCTGAGTGGATCAATTTTCTCCTCCAAGATCTGCCAGAAGCTTTCGTAGTTCAGCGCACTAAAGAGTCCCCCAAAAATCAGAGCGAAGGTTCCTCCAAATCGAACGACATCCAGTGTGAACAGTGTGACACGACTGTATTTCCTTGGTGCCTTTTTTGGTGTGATGATCCACACCGGTTGGAGCAAGAAGGCCTTGAACCCGCGAAGGAAGCCGCCCAGACCCTGACCGGCGCTCGTGAATACGCCAGATACATCCTGCATGCTTGTTTTGTATTGTGTTGAACTTTCCAGTGCCAGTGATCGCAGTGCTTTCTGGAGCTCCTTGGTTGGAGGTGTTTTTATTGCACGATTCTTTGGCATAAAAGTCACCTTTTCCTTTTCCAGAAGGTCTTCACGCGAAATCTCGAGCTCGGTAACCCATGCAGGAATCTCTTCTGATTGCGTTGTTGCTTCTATTCTCTCTTCCATCACAACGGTCTCAGGCTCCTCTGTAACGCTCTGCTCCATAGGAGTTTCAACAATCTCCTCCTCAAATGGCAGGATGATGTTTCCATCTGCGTCGTACATTGCTCGATGTTGACCACGTGTGTCGCGCATGAATGTATCCGGATATTGTACCAGAAAATCCCGTGTGAGGGGAGGGGATATACTACCCATTCTGCCGCTTCTGGGAAGGATTTTTAGCTTTTCTCGCAGATCACTCCTCCCCCCAGGAGCACATCCCCATCATAGAAGACGATACTCTGCCCGGGCGCACTGACACGCACAGGCGAATGGAATCGAAACGTACACGTTTCCCCTGAGCACTGGAGCAATCCTCTATGGCGCTTCCCTTGGGAGCTCATGCGAGCTTCTAGTTCCCACTCCTGCCTATCTGCTGGCTTTCCCGCGATCCATCTCGTAGATGAAGCGAAAACTTCTGATTCGAATGCAGCCCTTTCTGGAGCCACAAATAGTGTATTTGTGCGCACCTCTTTGCGTATCACATGGAGAGGGATTTTGAGCCCACCGATACCGAGACCGCGTCGCTGTCCGACCGTATAGAGCGGCAGTCCTTTATGTGCACCCACGATTGTGCCGTCTTCATTACGAATATCTCCCGGAACGATCTGTTCAGGAATATGCCGCTGCAAAAACGCACGTGGTTCTTTTTCGGGGTAGAAACACACATCCTGGCTTTCATCGTAGTGCTCTGGCAGAGGTATTCCATACGTCCGTGCCTGCTTGAGCACATCCTCCTTGTGTCGTGCACCCAATGGAAAGATCACTCTGGAAAGCTGCTGCTGAGTGAGCCCATGAAGGAAGTAACTCTGGTCTTTTTTTGGGTCGACTGCTTCCCGCAAGGCAATGTATTCCTTTCCATCTGCATCGGTACGCATGTCCACGCGTGCATAATGACCCGTTGCAATTTTTTCACAGCCAAATGTATCTGCAATATCGAGTAACTTTCCGAATTTGATTGTTCTGTTGCACCCAATACATGGATTGGGCGTAAGGCCCTTTGCATAATCTTCAAGAAAAGGGTCCACCACCTCACGCTTGAATTCCTCGCCGAGATCAATGTTGTGGAGAGGAATCCCTAATGTTTTTGCCACTGCATTCGCCCGGTAGATTGTCTGGGGGTTGCAGCACTTCTTGGGGAGGATTTGGCTGATGGCCGGTGCAAGCGGATCGTTCCAGAGCGAAAACCGCACACCAACAAGATCGTGCCCCTCTGCGGAAAGCAGATGTGCAACAACGCTGGAATCGACTCCGCCGGACATAGCGACCAGTATGCGCATACATAGATAATAGATGCTCCACCAGACGTCCGCTTGCGGATCTGACGAAATTTGCGTTGGATAGTACGGAATGTGCTATGATCTCGCACATGCAATGGACAGCTGACCGTGCGCTTGAGCACTGGCAACGGGAAGGACTGCTTTCTGGGAAGCAGGTACAGGAGCTTTCGAAGAGTTTATCGAAAGGAGAAGAGCATCTCCCAAGTAGGGCGTTGTCAATATTCGGCACTGTGGGGGCATTGCTCATTGGTCTTGGCGTTATTTTGTTCTTTGCCAGCAACTGGCAGGACATGACGCAGAGCACAAAGCTCGGCATTCTGATCGTCGGCATTCTCGCCACAGCGTTTCTTGGCTATTGGTTGGCAATCGAATCCGGCAAATACCCAAAGGCGGGTATGGCCGTTCTCTTCTTAAATTCTCTGCTCTTCGGTTCCAGTATTTTCCTTGTAGCACAGATCTACCATCTGCCGCTCAACTACTGGTGGGGCACGTTCCTCTGGTTCACCGTCACCGCGTATTTGTCCATTATTCTGCAGTCTAGAGCGCATATGCTCCTCGCTGTGCCTCTCCTCGTGTTCACCATTGGATGGCTGCGCACTACGTACCTCACAGGGTATGCCAACGAGCTTGATTTTCTCTTCGATGATCGTGGAAGCTTGTTCGGTCTCTTCCCCCTTCTTGGTGCTACCTTCATTGGTATCAGTGTGTTGCAGGAGCGATGGAAGCACACGCAATTCGCTTCATCGATCGTGTTTGCATGGGGGCTTGTTCTCGTGTTGTTCCCCATCGTGATTTCTACCGTAGATGTAGCGCTTCTCTACGATTTCTTTGCTTTCCCGAAAGACATCATTGCACTCGGTATTCTGATTGTTGCTGTTGTAGTAGGTCTGCTTGCCGTTCTCCGCGGTTCGTTCCAGCATGATAAGAGTAAGCAGGGCTTCATTGCCCTTGGTTTCTACATTGCCTATTTGTACATTCTTGCGAAGATCCCATCATGGATGGGTATCACCAACACGGATTACTATCGTTGGGGGTATATGGACAATGCTGGATTTGAAGCAGAGTTCTGGAAGCAGTGGACGGTTTCTGCACTATTTGTAGTGCACATTATTCTCACGTTCGTTCTGCACCTCACAGTCATCTGGTTCGGTACGTTGCTACGCCGACCTGTTGTAGTGAACACTGGTATGCTCGGCTTAGTACTGCTGATCATGATTCAGTACTTCAGCTTTGCATTCACAATGATGGATCGATCACTCTTCTTCGTATTGGGTGGTGCAATCCTCTTGGGTATGAGCTTTGTACTCGAGCGTAAACGACGACAGCTTCTCGCTTCATTTTCATGAACAAACGCACGCTCTTCATCTTCGGCGTCGCCTTGCAGTTGCTTGCGATATTCGGGCTCTTCACGCACAACTTCTCTTTGGTCTCCGGAACGGATGTAGTCCGTCTCAAGACGTTGCCAGTAGATCCATGGTCTATGACGCGTGGTGAGTACGTTACGTTGAACTATGCCATTGGAAGCGACTTCCCGGTTCCAGACGATCCCAATCAAGAATACGACCAGCCAGTGTTCGTTGTAGTGGAGATCGATGAAGATGGTTTTGCTAATCGCACCCGATTTACCACTTCTGTACCCACTCTTGCCGAGGGCGAGTACTGCGTACGTGGCAGACTACAATGGAATAGCGTCTGGTTCCCCGATATCGCGCAGTACTTTGTAGAAGAGGGAACAGGCCTGGAGCTCGAGCAAGCTGCTGGCCACCGCCTGTACGTGGATGTTGCTGTAAATGATCGCTGTCGTGCACGGATCAAAGAGGTAACACTTGGCGAAGAAGTTCCCGACGCAATGAATTCGTGGATGGGTATTCCAGAGGAACGCATCCCCGACGACTCAGCGACCGAGTTGTAGCGCTCACCACCGCCCAATGATTGAACGTATGCGAGCATTGGCCGCGGAATATACAGAGCTCCAAAGCCAAATGGCGGAGCCTGAATTTTTCGGTAATCATCGTGAGGTTGCACGCATTGGTAAACGCATGGCAGAGCTTGAGCCACTTATTCCTCTGCTTGCCGAGTACGATCGGTGTGAACGCGCAATTGCCTCTGCACATGATATGGATGATGACCCCGAGCTAAAAGCTCTAGCAGAGCAGGAGGCAGAGGAGGCGAAAGTTCGCCTCGAGCAGCTCCAGGTGCAGATGCAGCAATTCCTGGTTCCGCGCGACCCCGATGATGATCGTAACGTGATTCTGGAAGTACGTGCAGGCACAGGGGGCGACGAGGCTGGTTTGTTTGCAGCTGAACTGCTACGCATGTATTTGCGATTCAGCGAAATCCAAGGCTGGAGGACGGAAATGCTCAATAAAGCGATGGCCGAGAATGGCGGCCTGAAGGAAGCTGTTGTGAAGATCACCGGAGCAGGGTCGTACGGGTTATTGAAATATGAATCCGGTGTACATCGCGTACAGCGCATTCCTGTTACCGAGAGCAAAGGACGCATTCATACTTCCACTGCCACAGTGGCTATTCTGCCCGAGGCGGAGGAAGTGGATATTCATGTTCGTACCGAAGATTTGCGTGTCGATACTTTTCGTGCGAGCGGTGCAGGTGGTCAGCACGTGAACAAAACGGAGAGCGCCATTCGCATTACCCATAATCCATCGGGCGTAGTGGTGGAATGCCAAACAGAACGTAGCCAAATCCGCAATCGTGAAATTGCCATGGAGATGCTGCGAAGCCGGCTCTATGCACATGAGCAGGAGCGTCTTGCCAAAGAGCGCGGCGATATGCGTGCAGGCCAGGTAGGTGGCGCTGAACGTAGTGAAAAAATCCGTACCTACAACTTTCCGCAGGATCGCGTGACCGACCACCGTATTGGCGAAAACTTCAGCAATCTCCCGGCGATTATGGAGGGCGAGATCCTTGATCTAGTACAGACGTTGCGTGATCGCGATCACGAGGAAAGACTGCGCGCAGAAGCGGAGAAATAGGTTGCGTACAGGCTCTGCAAAGGCCAGAATGCCGCTCCTATGGAGCACTCCGAACGCATTTTACCGATGTACCATCTGACGCATAAAGATCGAGAGCAGGTGGGTCGCGATGTACTGCAATCCATGGCTCCCTGGCAGGATCCTGCATATCGATCAGATCAATGTAATCACAACGGAAAGCCAACAACGCTCTACTTGTCGAATGATGATTTGGCCGAAGAGTTTCCTACATTCGTCGGTGCAACATATCGATCGCACTATAAATCTCTTCTACAAGAGAAATTAATCGCGTAGTTGTTTTAACGTAGTAATACGGTGATTCACCAGTTCCGCTGTACCGATATCTTCACGGAATCGCACGGGCCCGCTTACCTGCGCACACACTGTATTCGCAATGTGCTCTGCTTCGCTGATTGTGGAACCAATACCAACAATACCCGCCGCTCGCGAGCCTCCGAGCAGTAGGCTTCCATCATTTGCTGCTTCAATATCGCCGTAGTACAACCGAGCATTTGCAGGAATAGCGGGGAAGGATACAGCCTCCCCTCGTTGATCTTTGTTCTCGGGGTAACCGAGCGGCGTGATGTATTTACACACGGTCGCCTTGCTCTGGAACTGCACGCCATCATCCGCAAGTTCCCCGCTGATGACTGCACGGCATACATCCACAAAGTCGCTTTGCAAGATAGGCAGGATATTGAGCGCTTCTGGATCGCCGAAACGAGCATTGTATTCAATAACTCGAACGCCGTCGCGAACAGCAATAAATCCTCCGTAGAGCATGCCTTTGTAGTCTTCGCCACATTCTTGCTTGAGCGCAGTAGCCACGGCTCTATTGATTTCTTTTGCGCGCCCTAGATCTGCCTGAGAGAGGAATGGCAGAGAGTGGTTTGCATCGGAATATGTGCCCATGCCGCCTGTGTTTGGACCCGTATCTCCTGCATAGGCACGCTTGTGGTCTTGAATTGCAGGGCAATCTGCAACGCGCGTGCCACTTACAAAGCTAATCAAGCTAAACTCCACACCGATGAGTTTTTCCTCAAGCACCACCCTCCCGCACTCTGCAATGCACTCAAGGGCATAGGCTACCCCCTCATCAACAGATGAAAGATGTTCACCACTTACCTTCACACCCTTCCCTCCTTTCAGTGCGTCGTACTTCACAACGTACTGCCCCTGTAGCTCGTCTTCAATATATGTCTTTATCTCTTTAAGAAGGGCTGAAGTGAAAATATGATACTTCGGTGATGCGTCGATTCCGTGCGTACGGAGCAGTTCGCGGGTGAACCCCTTACTCGATTCAATCCGTGCCAGGTTCTTTTTGGGGGCAATACAGGGAATGCCAGCAGCATTGAGCACATCAGCAAGGCCAGCGCCGATGGGGTCATCTGGGCCGATGAATGCAAACTCAGGGGCGATGCGTTTCGCAAACGCAAGCACTGCATCGAAATCCATGATATCCATCATGATATGTTCTTCGCTTAGTGCCAGAAGACCCGGATTGCGATTCGGGCTTACGGAGAAGATCTTCGGGCGAGATCCACTGCGGTGCAATGCCTCCGCAATGGCGTGCCCTCGCGCAGAACTGGCAATCAGAAGTACATTCATGGAGCCGCAGTCTATACCAAACTCATCATTTTGTATGCCTCGCCTTCTTCGTCCGTTCCATTTTCTTGTAGCTCATGAGAAACACGCGTTTGGTTGCGGCTTGCCCCCATCTTCTTGAGGAGCTGTGGTGTGACTTCGGGTGTGGGATATTTACACGTGAAGCAGCCTTCACTGAAGTGACGAATTTTGGGATTCCCGTAGCGCACTGCACGCCGTAAATCTTCAATGTTGCCGTAAAAGAGTCCATCTGCGCCTATATAGTCGCGGATCTCTTCAATTGTGTGGTCATTCGCAATGAGTTCCTCGCGCGTGGGAAGATCGATGCCGTACGGATCCGGGCAGCGAATAGGAGGTGCCGCAGAGGCGAAGTAGACCTTCCGGGCCCCTGCCTCACGAACCAGCTCTACGATCTTCTTGCTCGTGTTTCCTCGAACAATGGAGTCGTCGACTAAGAGGATGTCGCGTCCTTTGAATTCGAGCTCAATGGGGTGCAGTTTAAAGCGAAGGCTCCGCTTGCGCATTTGCTGGCCGGGCATAATGAACGTGCGGCCGATGTACCGGTTTTTAATGAGCCCTTCGCGGTACCGAATACCCAACGCATTCGCGAGACCGGTTGCCATTGGGCGGCCGGTGTCCGGCACGGGAACAACCGAATCGATGTGAATACCAGCTTTTTTTACCTGCCGCGCGAGGTATTCGCCCAAGCGGACACGCGTCTTGTACACGTTCACACCATCAATGGTGGAATCTGGAGCCGCGAGGTAGACCCACTCAAACAAGCACGGGCTCAGCTTGCCCTGACGGATTTGGCGGCTGTGGAGCTTATTCTGGCGATCAATGAAGACGGCTTCCCCTGGGCGAATGTCTCGGACGAATTCAAACTCCAGTGCTTTCATAACCGTATTCTCCGATGCGATCATGTATTCCTCCTTCATGCCCACCATGCGCTTGCCGAGCTGGAGCGGACGAATGCCATAGGGATCGCGGAAGCCTACAATACCCTGACCACCAATGAGCGTGACCGCGGAGTAGGCGCCTTTGCATTTGCGCATGACTTGTTTCATGGCACCAAATACATGATCGGGTGTGAGCTTCTTTGGGCGCTGGTGGCGAAGCGCAGATGCGAAAATATTGAGCAGTACTTCTGAGTCGGAATTTGTATTGAGATGACGGAATCGCTTCTCGGTAAGTTCCACGCGTAGTTCATCGGCATTCGTAAGATTGCCGTTGTGCGCGAGCGCCATGCCGAAGGGCGTATTCACAAAGAATGGTTGTGCTTCAAACTCGCTGGAGCACCCTGCCGTTGGGTAACGCACGTGCCCAATGCCCATGTTTCCGCTGAGTCGTGCGAGAGATTTTTCATGGAAGACGTCTCGCACCATCCCATTGCTCTTCTTCAAGTGGAATTGATTGTCGTAGGTCATGATGCCGGCGGCATCTTGCCCACGATGTTGCAGAATGGTGAGCCCGTCATACAGATCATGAATGACGTCGCGGAAGCCGGAAACAGCAATAATACCGCACATGAAATTAGCGGAGGGGAGGGGAGAACTGGGCAGTACAAAGCGGGCACACGGGCTCCCAGAGGGATAGGGAAGCCTGAACACCGCATGCACAGTCGTTCATAGAGGCATTGTAGTGAGCTTCGCCTGAAGTGCAAGCGAACGGCCTAGTCTTGTTCCTTCTGTCGTTCTTTCGCTCGCACGCAATTCCGGAGTAATCCGGCTACTGTCATAGGGCCAACGCCCCCAGGGACTGGAGTGATTGCAGATGCTTTCGGCTCAACCCCGGCGAAATCCACGTCGCCTGTGAGGCCATCCTTGGTACGGCTCATGCCAACGTCGATGACGACAACGCCGTCTTTTACCATATCTGCGGTAATCAGTTTTGGCTTGCCGACAGCGGCAATGAGGATATCAGCTTGCCGTGTAATGACACCAAGATCCGGTGTTCTGCTATGGCATACCGTTACTGTGGCGTCTCTGTTGAGCAGCATGAGCGCGATCGGCTTCCCTACAATATTGCTACGACCCACCACCACTACATGCTTGCCTGCAGGATCGATTTTGTAGTGCTCCATGAGCGCAATAATTCCTGAAGGTGTTGCAGGAGGAAGATGTTCAAACTCTCGCGACAGAAGCACTTTTCCAAGGTTGTAGGCGCCAAATCCGTCTACATCTTTCTTGGGGTCAATCGCACGAATCACTTGTGGTACCAATGGCTGCAAATGATCTGGGAGCGGCAACTGCACAATGAATCCAGTCACATCTGGATCGGCATTCAGTTGTTCAATAAGTGAAAACAGCTGCTCGCGAGTGGTATCTGCAGGGAGGTGTTTGTGCTCATGTCGCATGCCAACTTTTTCACAACTTTTCATTTTCTGTTTGATGTAGCTCGCACTCGCGGGGTCATCGCCTACTTGTACGACCACTAACTTGGGATCGAGCTGCGATACCTGCTCGCTCAGTGTGCCGAGGAGTGCATCGGCCGCTTCGCGACCGGAGAGAATTTGCGTCATGTGTTGCCATAGTACGCACGCCAGCTGTCTGTTGCACGCCAAATCATATCTGCGAGTTTCGCGAAGATGGACAGCCCGCTAGTACACAGTATATCTATACATTGTTCAATAGGGAGTTTATTTGGCTTTATGAAGAGCAATACCCCAATTTTAGATACATCGCCTAAGTGCATGGTTGCCTCCAAAGGAGAGCGGAGTACGGTACATGTATGTCACTTTCTGCACACCACTCCATTGCTCATTCTGTTCCTGAAGATTCAGAGGCGTACGCTCCGTATGCACCTGTAAGTACAACGGAATTCGATGATATTCGACACGATATAATTGAAAGAGCATTGCATGCCGAGGAGGATGGTAGTCTGCCGCTCGATACCGATAGAGTGCAGCGTGTTATTTCGACCGCGTTGCATCTCGGTGATATTTCCCGCAAAGAGGTGCTTCATCTCTATCGAATTCTCCGCAAGCTTACTGCGGATGAGCCCATGCGCACTGAGGCGCTCAGTGCAAATATCTGCACACTCCAAAGTGGTCAGAACAGGCAGTGTACGCAGATGTGTTCCACTTGCGCACGGCGCATCTCCACGCTGCTCGCCACGAAGAACCCGCCACAGCCTACGGTGGAGCCTAGTTATTCTTGAGCAGACCACTGACCTGCGACCAGATCTCTTCTGCTACATCGTGTTTGTCGTGTGTGGTATCCACAATGAACGTCCGTTCATTTGCCGGAACTGACGCATACTCCTTGTACACGCGTTGTTGGAATGATTCCTCTTCAAATTGATCGCGCTGCGCTCGTCGGCCAGTGCGTTCCATACACACGTCGAATGGCGGCAATGCCACGATGGTTATATCTGGTTGTGGAAAGTGCGCATTCACCGCAGTGAGCCATGCGTGGTCGAGCCCCTGTGCGGTGCCGTACACAATCGTAGAGAGCGTATAGCGATCGCATACAACCACAGCTCCACGCTCCAATGCGGGGAGAATTTCTGCTGCTACGTGTTCGGCGCGATCTGCGCAGAAGAGCAATTGCACGCTGTCTGCCTGCGGCATCGAATTTCCATGCAGGAGTGTTCTGGTCATTTTGCCGATTGCGCCGCTGGTCGGCTCAGCCGTTTGTACCACTTCTAAAGCCATTTCTTGGCGGATTCGCTCAGTGAGGAGCTCTGTATGCTTGGTGGTGCCGCTGCCGTCTGGACCTTCCAGAACAATGAAGATTCCACGTGTCATTGGGTGCAGTGTACCTGCCATTTTGGGGGTGGGGGAGGGGGTGGCCGAAAGATCGGTTTTTTGGTATAATGGAGGGAAAATGCACATCTATCCCGCCCTTCCACAACCGGTCCGTTTGGCATCGTTATTCGTGCGGCGTTTCCTGCCCTGGTACTTCCTGTTGCAGCCGGCGGCGATTTTTCGAATGTATCTAGCGTACGCGTCTGCGTTTTTGCAGGTCTTCTCATTTATTTTCCTGCTCAAAACACTCTTTAGCCCCTGGAAAGGCATTGCGGACACGTATCCGGACAATTTGTTTCAAGTTGTTCGCGTATCGCAGGTGTTCACCCTGAACTGCACAGCCCGTGTGGTGGGTGCCGTTGTGCGACTCATCACCATTGCTGTCGGCATTATCGTGCAGTCCACTCTGGTTGTCGTATTTGCAGCGATGCTGATTACATGGATCGCGTTCCCAGGATTTGTGCTCTTTGGAGTGCACTATCTCTTTCAGGCTCTTGCCTCAGCGTAATGCGCAGCCCAACGTTTTCCCTATCGGCAACAGATGCGCACATCGGTGCAGTGCTGGGGAAGTGCTGCTTCTCGCTTGTGTCTCTCCTTGGATACGGCGTGATCCTGGCATCACTTATGCACTTCGCACTGTTGCGAAATGACATGTGGATTCTGTACGTAGGTGCGTTACTCATTACAGGTACGCTCTTCGTTCTGTGGCTTTTCATTCGTCAGGAGCTCCTAGGCGATACACTAGTGGCGAGTGACGAGACCAATCTGGCAGAGCATCTTTCTGGTGAGCTTCTTCGCGCATTGCTCACGATTGGTGGTGATCCTGCTGATCATCTTATTATCGCAGCTGCACGTAGCCCAAGAGGTGCCTTCTTGCTGCGGGAGATGGGTATTGATACAGCCACGTTCCTGCGCCGATTTGAAGTAGAGGCGCACGCACCCGTTGATCTACTGACCTTCTTGCCGTACGCACGCACGCTTGCCACAGAAATCGATGATTACCGCATTGATGGCAGCACGGTTCTTGGCGTGTTCTTTCAAACCGATCCACATGCGCAGCAACTCGTGAACGAATTGGATCTCTCTCAAAATGATATTCGCAATGTTCTTCGCTGGGAACGTTTCCATATGGATTGGGAGCGCGAGTCGCGACGCTTTTCACCACAGGCCATTGTACGAAGTGTTGGCACTGTGGGTCGAAAGTGGGTGTTGGGATACACACAAGAGCTCGATGGCTTTACTACAGATGTAAGCGAAGAGGTGCGTAGTCATCCGATCGAGGTGGTGATTCACCAGCAGGAGATTAAAGATGTGCTGCATGTACTCGCTCGTAGCGAACGAAAAAATGCGTTGGTGCTGGGCAAGCCTGGCGTTGGCAAGCGCACACTGGTGTGGAACCTCGCACGAGTATTGCGTGCACACGAGCTCGAGCACTCCCGGCGCTTTACGCGCATGGTGCTACTGCATACGGAACAACTCCTTGCAGGAGCTGAGCACCCAGAGACACTGCTTTTGAAGGCACTTACTCGTGCGTCCAAAGCAGGCAAATTCATTCTTGTGATCGATAACCTCGCACTCATGGCGAACGCCACGCATACAGACGCACTCGGAGTGCTCACTCGATTCATGCACAATCCCAATGTTTCACTGATTGCACTCGCCGATGCGCAGGAATACCACACGCTTGTGAAGCACAATCCTGCACTCGAACAGCTCTTCGAAAAGATCCTGTTAGATGATGCGTCCATCGATGACACGATGGCGGTGCTCATGGTGCAATCATTTGCTGTGCTCCATCGTACGGGTACTGCGCTGTCGTACCGTGCATTGCGACAGATCATGGAGCTCTGCACCCGCTACATTAGCCGCGAGGGATTCCCTGGCAAGGCCATGGCTGTGCTGGACGATGCAGTGCAAACGGCTCGCCGTCGTGGAAGTACAGTAGTACAGGAGGAAGATGTACGTGCAGTCGTATCTCTGCATGCACACATCGATGTGACTGCCGCTTCGCAGGAAGAGCGCGACCGCTTGCTTGCACTTGAATCCCAGATTCAGCGGCACATCATCGGTCAGAACGATGCCATCGTTGCCCTTGTGAATGCGCTGAAGCGTGCGCGCATGGATGTAGGCGATCCAAACCGTCCGCTTGGCACATTCCTGTTCCTTGGCCCCACTGGAGTCGGTAAAACAGAAACAGCCAAGGCACTTGCCACCGAGTACTTCGGCTCCGAGGATGCCATGATCCGTTTGGACATGAACGAATTCAGCACGGCGGAATCCGTTCGCTTGCTCATTGGTTCGCCGGAAGCTGGCGAGCAGATCTCCGAAGGGCACTTAGCTCGACGCGTACAGGACAAGCCTTTCTCCGTGGTGCTGCTCGATGAAATCGAAAAAGCGCACCAGAGCGTCCTCAACGTGTTCCTACAGATCCTCGACGAAGGACACTTGATTGACAGCGTTGGCATCAAAACGGACTTCCGGAACACGATCATCATTGCGACGTCCAACGCAGGAGCTTTGTTCGTTCGAGACTTTGTAGCCAAGCAGAGTAATGCACCACTGCAGCAGACATCGTTCAAAAAATTGCTGATCGATACCATCCTGCGAGAAAAAATCTTCACGCCGGAATTCGTGAACCGTTTTGACGAAGTTATTCTTTATCGTCCGCTTTCTCTCCCGGATGCAAAGCGCGTTGCACTCCTCATGCTCGATTCCATCGTGCACGAGCTCAGTGAACGTCGTGGCATTCGGTTGCAGATCGAGGAGCCTGCCGTAGATGCCATTGTGGAGCGAGGCTACAGCGCGGAATTTGGTGCGCGCGAAATGCGCAGGGCAATTGTGGACACCGTGGAAACATACCTCGCAAACACCATGCTGCGCACAGATGTGAAGCGCGGGGATACTATTGTCATTCACCGCAGCGATCTACAGGCATAAAAAAAGCCCGCATTGCTGCGGGCTTTCCTCTGTAGTGCTTACGGTTTGCAGCCGCAGCCACAGTCACCGTGGAATGCGGATTTGCCCTCTGCACACATAAACCGGATTGTGGCACAGGTTTCTGGATCCTTAGAGATGTACACCACACCCTCGTCACTGGGATCCGGGCAGGAGTTTTCATTGCCAAATGTATCGTTGCTTTCGTACTGCACACCCTCTTGATATGTGATCCCAGGGAATGTGTGGCGCTGTACGCCAACCTCAGAGACGGTGAGCAGCGACTCCGCTATGCGGACAATACGGTTGATATCTTTGCCCCAGAAGTAGCTGCCAGACTTCAGCAGATCTTCGCTCGTGTAGTGCGTGATGCGACCGAGTTCTTCGAAGCCTTTACTGAGCGTGAGGCTGTAGACGATTGCGCCCTGGAACGTTGCTTCACCATAGGTACTCGGATCTGTTGTGCTCTGCTTGCCAGCCACTTCGTGTATGCGCACAGGGAACGCGAGAAGATTGCGCTCTTTGTCGAAGAGCAGTGCTTTGTGATCATGTAGGAGTGGGCTCTCTGTTCCACGATCGCCAATAGTGACTTTCGCTTTCTCTACGGGGTTTTCTACATCTGTGACATCGAACAGCGCAACCTTCATCCCTTGGTACCAGGCGAAGCTATCGTCGTCTTTGCTCGGTATTGCCTCCTTCCCGAAACCGAGAATGTGATGCTCGTCGTATGGGTGCAAGTAATCGCTGTATCCTGGGATTTTCAGCTTCCCAAGAATAGTGGGCTGGCGTGGGTTGGATGTATCGATCACGAAGAGTGGATCAACATTGCGGAAGGTGACCATGTACGCACGATCGCCCATGAAGCGCGTGGAGTAGATCTTCTCGCCCGGAGCTATGTCTTCTATCGATCCCAGGGGTTTCAAGTCTGCATCGAGCACGTAGAGGTTATTCATCGAAGGATTCTGGGTATTCCATAGATCGCCAACAGTTGTGGCGATGCGGAAGGTGTTGTCATGCTCATCCATAGAGAACTGATTCAAGATCCGGCCACGTACCGTTCCTTGGCTTTCAAAATCCAAACCTGTGTCTTGAACACTGAATTTGAAGATGCTCGTTTTCTCGTTGCTGCCGCTTTGCCCTGCGCGCCATATGTACTCCCATTCGGTGTTGGCGACGTAGAGATTCTCTGTCGACATGTACACGTTCTCTGCGTTACCGAGCACTGTTTCCACTTCTACTTTTTCCGTTGTGCTGCCGGTGGGGATTTTTGCCACCATAAGGTACTGCGGGCTCGGCACTCTTGGAAGAATCACCACGTCGCCACAACCGCCGACAGGTCGATCTTCCGTGCTTACAGCCGAATCCGAGTAGGCCGGCAGGATGTCTTGTGCACGGGTTTCCGCAAGCGGGCGAATGATTGGGTGGAGGGATTGGTTCATGACCAGATAGAGCGAGTCATCGATTTTGCGCGAGGACACCTCGTAGCCCTCGAAGGACAGAGTACGCAATTCCCGTGGTTGTTCGGGGTTCGATACGTCGATAATTTTTGCAACGGTACGCTGACTGTAGCTTGGGTACGATGGCCAAATGTCCGGTGCAATCTTCTCCATGAGCGGTACTGGACGTTCGATATTCCTGTATCCGCTGCCAATGGCAATCAGACGATCACCATCAACGTACACGGTGCTTGGGGAGAAGTTGTCATCTGTATTGAACATGGTATTGCTCATAACTTTCATATCGCCATTTGCCCGAACAATCGTAATGCCACTATTTCTAACGATGTAGAGGTGCTCTCCGTCGGTCTTCACAATATCTCCTTCGTCAACACCAGCAACCTGTACATTCGTGTCGCTGTAGTCTGCATCGCCGGACGCTTCAGATTCCTCCCTGTCGCGATTGGCTGGAGCACCATCCATGCTGCCGCCCGTTTGTGGCGCCATGGCGGGTACTGGGGCACCAAAGCTATCTTCCGCACCTTCGAATATCATGCCGCGCTTGTACATGGCCTGTTGTGCACTGCCCATTTCTGTGGCGTACGCCTGCAGATCTGCGCAGGTTTGTGCATATTGCGGCACACCCGCAGCAACGTTGATGCGCATTTCGGGGTACTTGAGATTCATGTAACCCTTACTGGCCTGATCCGTACGACCTTCACTCAAGCGCCACATGATTTCCGCCATTTCTCCTCGGTTGATCGCCATGCTCAAGCCCGCCACAGTGGGAGGGATTGCTGCGGAATCTTCCAAGGCGCGCACGAAGCCCTCGTACCATTCGCCACCTTCTTGCACGTCTTGGCCGAATGCGAGTGCCACGATCTTTGCAGCTTCTACAAAATTGATCTCCTGCTCGGGCTTGAATGTGCCGTCTGGGTAGCCACCAATGATGTCTTCAGATTTTGCGGTGCAGACGTACGGTGCAAACCATTGATTCTGTACGTCGGGGAAGCAGTCTTCACCAGTGAAGGTGCGGTCTTCACCTCGCCCTTCTAGCACGATCTTCAGGAACTCAGCGCGATTGATTCTGTTCTTCGGCTTGAATGTACCGTCGCTGTAGCCGTCAATGATGCCGCGAGCTTCCAGGGCATCGATGGCTGTGCTGTACGAGGTCGAACTGGATACATCGCTGAATGCCGCCGCCATGGCTGGTACTGCAACAGCAGTCAGCACAAAGGCTGCGAGGACTTTTCGTCGAGAGAGCCGTTCCATAGGGATCGGGGGAAAAGAAAGGCAGTAGACCTGCCACACAGAGAACTACGACAGTATGCGCATGTCGTAACACACGAACACTTGCGCGATTACTTGATTGATTTGTTATCCGCTGAAGGCAAGTGTCTGATTCACGAGCACTTGCTCACGCCGCTTAAACACTTCGCTGCGAATTTCATCCAGAATCGTCCGGTCGATTTCCTCATGGGGCTGCTCTCCACGAGAAAACAGTGACTGGAGGTATTTTTCGGCATCGGTCACCCCTTGTTGAAATTGCAATTTGAAACCGCCATCCGCGATGATTGCTGCGTATCGTGCCAAGTAGAAATCGATACAATCCCTACAGAAGGCTTTGTGCTCCTCTGGCGTTTGCTCAGGGAGTGGCTTGCTCGGCTTGGGCGGGTTGAGCCCGTCGACGAGCTGTATTTTGCTTGGCTGTTCACGCATATGAATACAAAAGTTATTCAAAAATTGAAGGTCTTGTGAAGGAAACTACTCTTCTGCGTGCAGCAGGCAAGCGCCGGAACGCGTTGAAGGTATCCGAAGGGCAGGCAGCACCAAATCGCCTCTCTCAGAGCGGGAAAAGAGGGGATCGAGAACCCCTACAAATCGGTCTCCGGATTGTGTGTATCGCTCATTTCCAGTACGGTGCTCGTTTTGCGGCGATGCCGTTCCTGCAACTCCTCGGACGTGACGTCGAAGTCCGGGAGCGTACTGGAGATCTCTACGAGATCCTCGTCGTTCTCGCCCTCGCCCTGCAGGGGCTCTAAGAAGTCGGCGTCGGTCTCGCCGCTCATTTCTGCTTCGAAGTCGTCATCAATGTGTCCGAAGGGTGTCATGAGAAATAGGAATGAAGGAATAGAGTTTTTACTGCTTTTTACCAAGCAATCCCCAAAGATTCCAGGCCGTTTTTTGCGCGGGCTCGTCGAGTTCCTTTTGATGCTTTTCGACAGCGGCGTACTGTTCAGTGGCTTTTCCGGGTACGGAGACAATACGGTAAAAGCTATTCTGCGTTTGCACCCATAATCGACCGTTTCCATCTTGTGCCATTGCCTCGATCTCGCTGGTGGATGTCATCCTGACCCCCTGCATTATCCGAAGGCTGCCCCCTACACTTTCCCCCAATGTGCCAACATTGTTGTAGGACAGATTTGGCGTGCTTTCTGTCACGTCAGTAAAACGATCAATATTCACACATTCAAGCATCGGGAGCGACTGTAAGCGCTTCCACTCGGTGGGCATTCGATCATGTCTGTTTTGTATATTTTCGCTCATTAGTACTATTATAACAGAATTCACTACATAAAGAAACAGCCGCCTGGAGCGACTGTTTCTGGCTGATTTACGGGCTGTTTAGAAGTCCATGCCGCCCATTCCTCCTCCTGGCATTGCCGGGGCAGGGGATTCCTTTTCTGGGATTTCGGCAATAGCTGCTTCGAGTGTAAGGAACATGGAAGCCACAGAAGCGGCATTCTCTAGGGCTGAACGGGTGACTTTCTTCGGGTCGATCACCATGTTCTTCACGAGATCTTCGTATTCACCAGTGAGAGCGTTGTAGCCGTGGTTGCCCGTCATGCCGCGCACCTTCTCTACAACCACCTTGCCCTGTGCGCCAGCGTTATTGGCAATGTTCTCTAGCGGTGCTGTAAGTGCTGCTGCAACGATGTCGATGCCAGCCTGCTCGTCGTCGTTACTTCCCTTGAGCTTGGTAAGTACGCCAAGCGCACGGATGTATGCCACACCTCCGCCCGGCAGAATGCCTTCCTCGGCAGCAGCGCGGGTTGCGGAGAGCGCATCTTCCACACGGTGCTGCTTCTCCTTCTGTTCCACTTCGGTTGCTGCACCAACTTTGATCACGGCGACACCGCCGCTCATCTTTGCGAGGCGCTCCAAGAGCTTCTCGCGATCGAAGTCGGACTTGGTCTCTTCGATCTGCGACTTGATCTGGCTGACACGTGCTTCGATTTCCTTTTTCTTGCCACCGCCATCCACAATGAGCGTGGCGTCTTTGCTGCTCACTACTCTGCGAGCAGTGCCGAGATCATCCAATGTAGCGTTCTCCAACTTGAGGCCGACCTCCTCGGAAATCACGCGTCCTCCCGTGAGTGTTGCGATATCTTTGAGGATCTCTTTGCGACGATCGCCGAAGGCAGGTGCCTTGACGGCGAGAGCCGAAAAGCCGCCGCGGAGCTTGTTGACCACAAGTGTTGCGAGTGCTTCGCCTTCTACGTTCTCTGCAATGATCACCAGCTCTTTCTTGCCGCGCTGGGCGAGGCTTTCTAAGAGCGGGAGAATCTCTTGGATGGAGCTGATCTTTTTATCGGTAATCAGAATGTGTGCGTTCTCGAACGTGGCTTCCATACGCGCCGCATCGGTTACGAAGTACGCGGAGATGTAGCCGTTATCGAACTGCATACCCTCGACGTATTCCTTCTCGATACCAAGCGTTTGACCAGCCTCCACGGTAATCACTGCATTGGCAATGTCTCCGTTCTTTGTTGTTTCCTCAATCACTTCGGCGATCACATCGCCCACCTCTTCATCCTGTGCAGAAATCGTTGCCACTGCCTTGTACTCTTCTTTCTTCTTCACCATGGTTTTCATTTTCTCGAGTTCCTTGATGACGGCTTCTACTGCCTTGTCGATACCGCGCTTAATGGAGATGGCATTGCTGCCGGAGCTCAAATGCTTGAGGCCTTCCTGCATAATGGCATGCGCCAACACTGTTGCAGTAGTAGTGCCGTCGCCCGCTGCATCGTTGGTTTTGGTAGCAGCTTCTTTTACGAGCTGCGCGCCCATGTTTTCGAACTTGTCCTCGAGTTCGATTTCCTTGGCGACGGTGACGCCGTCTTTGGTAACGGTCGGTGCGCCGTAGCTCTTTTCTATAAGGACATTGCGACCCTTGGGTCCCATGGTTGCGCGCACCGCGGCCGCGAGTTTGCTGACGCCCACAAGAACCTTGTCGCGTGCTTCGTTGCTGAAGATGAGTTGTTTAGCCATAAGAGAGTTGGGTGAAAAGGGGAGTGGAGAAAGCGATTACTTGGAGACGATGCCGAGAATGGAATCGAGGTGAAGCACCTTGAGCTCCACGTCTTTTCCTGCCTTGGTTTTCGCCTTAATATCGTCGCCGGCGTAACGGCCAAAGAGCACCTTGTCGCCGATCTTCAGGTAGTCGTGCGGGTTTACGGAATCTTTGCCGATGCCGCCCTTGCCCATGGCGACCACTTCGCCTTCCTGTGGCTTGTCTTTGTCTGCTGTGTCGGGGATCACAATGCCCGATGCAGTAACCTGCTCCTGCTCGAGTGGGCGCACAACAACGCGGTCACCGAGTGGTGTAATTTTGACGGCGAGATCTTTATCTGCCATACGAATGAAAGGGGAAAGGTGTAGGAGAAATGCGTATTGAAGCGCGAATAACACTCTTGTTGTGTTAGCGCTAGCAGTCGGAATTATAGAGTGATAATCCCGAGCGTCAAGACATGCAGCTTGCGAGGACAAAGGAGGAAGAGATTGCAGATGCTCTGGTGATGCGGTAGAAGCGAGTACATGCATTCCAAGAACGCACTGGGCATATGCTTGGTCGCTGCAATGATCGTGAGTGGATGTAGTGCATCTGTGCCGCAGCAACCGTTGAGTTTGGAGGAGCGGGTACAACAGTCTCACGATGCAGGAGTCGCATGGTTCCGTACTTCTCTACGCAAGGACAAGGGGCTCTTTCGGTATATGTACCATCCCATACAGGATGAAGCGTCTACGAAGCAGAATGAGCTGCGGCAGATGATGGCCTCACGATTGCTGGCCGAACTTGCCGCCGAAGACCCATCATTCTTGGCAGATCACCTGCGAAATTTGGAGTTCTTGTTTGAGCATTGGTATAGGGAAGACGGAGACATTGGGTACATGGTGTACAGCAACAAGTCCAAGCTCGGAGGCAATGCCATGGCATTGCGTATGCTCGTATGGAGCCCGCTTTTTGCAGAGTACAGCGAGCAAGCCGAGAAGATTGCCAACAGTATTGTGTCACTTATAGGGCCAGATGGGGCTATGCAGCCGTGGCTCGTAGAACCCGACTACGACTATGACCCCGAGCGATTGCTCACGTTCTATTCCGGCGAGGCAATCTTGGCACTGTTAGAATATGCAAAGAAAACAGGGTCACAGTTCTATTGGGATGAGGCAGTCCGGGCGCAGGGGTATTACATTGATCGATATGTGACCCATATGGAGGAGAACTACTATCCCGCGTATGTGCCATGGCACACGCAGTCACTCCGCATCCTTTACGATGCAACTGGTGATTCGCGCTATGCGGATGCGATTTTTGCCCTGAACGACAAGCTCCTGGAAATTCAAGATACAACCGAGTACATCGGGCGCTTCTATAATCCGGCGACCCCACAGTACGGTACGCCGCACTCCTCGTCCGATGCTGTGTACATGGAAGGATTGGCACACGCTTATCATGTTGCGAGAGAAGCTGAGGATGCTGAACGGGCAATGCGCTACGCCGTTGCGATAGAACTTGCAGTCCGTAATCTGGAAACATTGCAATATACGGCGCATAACACACGCGACTACCCGCGCCCGAAAGAAGTAATAGGTGCTCTGCAAATTAGCGCTAGGAATCCGTCAATTCGCATTGATACGACACAACACATGCTTGATGGCTATAGGGAACTCTTGCGGCAGCAGAGCGAGCTATAAAACTTTGCTCGTATGGACATTGTGCTCTATACAATTTTTGTTCAAAACCGCAATAAGGCTTGTAATTTTATTTACAAGTCATACGTCTCACCCGTAGCATTTGCGAGTACTTTCAGTGCTCGTCTCCTTCATCCTCCCACCTAATTTATGGTGTACGTACAAACTCTCTCCGTGTCACGCCGCAGCGTGGCAGTTTTTTCTGGCGTTGCGCTGCTACTCTCACAACTTGTGGGGCAGCTGCCACTGTTCTCGGTTCAGCACGCACTCGCGGCTGCACCGCTCTGTAATGGCATTACTGCCACGATCTACGTAGAAGCAGGCTTGATTGTCGGTGGTCCTAATAATGGCGATGTGTATGCTGGTGTATTGAATGGAGATGGTAGTGATGATGTCATCGTTGGTACTACCGGTGACGATACGATCAATGCAGGAGGAGGAAATGACTTGGTCTGTGGTGATGCAGGTAATGACACTATTTACGGTGAGGGGCAGGATGATGACCTTTGGGGGGATGATGGCAATGACGTACTTGATGGTGGCGGAGGTGCGGATATTCTCCGTGGTCGCGCAGGAAATGATGAACTTCGCGGTGGAGGTGGTGCAGACACGCTTAACGGCGGTGCAGGGTACGACACGCTGCGCGGCGAAGGCGGCAACGATGATTTGGATGGTCAGGCTGATGATGACAACTGTGATGGGGGTGGTCAGGGTGGAGACACGGAAACGGACTGTGAAAATACGGACAGTTTCAAAGGCATCATCGTGATCAATAAGGATGCGTCCCCCGACAGCGCAGACATCTTCACCTTTACCGGACTCGGCGGATTCACGCTGCAGGACGACGGTGATGAGAACACGGATCCGAGCCAATACGTGGTGTACCGGGATGCGGGAGTGTACAACGTGACAGAAACTGCCGATCCCAACTGGACCGTGCAGAATGTGGAGTGTTTTGATGCAGACGGTTCGACGACCGTCGACGTTCCGAACGGTTCCGCCGCAATTAATATTGATGCGGGCGAAATCGTGGAATGCACGTTCACCAATATTCCCTACGTATCCCCCTTGCCTGCAGGATGCGACTTCGAACTGGATCCCGGTGACGACATCCAGGCGGCGATCGATGCAGCTGATGCCGGCGATGTGATCTGTTTGAACCCCGGCCTCTACCAGCAGAGCGCAACGATTACGGTGAGCGAAGAGGTCACCATTACCCGCACGAGCTGCGATCCGGATGTCATCGTGACTCGCACGGCCGGTGATACGGCGACCGAGGCGATTGTGGACGGCGACGGCAGCACGAACGTATTTTTGATCGAAGCGAACAATGTGACACTGCAGTGTTTGGAGGTGCGCAACGGCGAAGACGACCTGGTGTACAACACGACGAGCACGCGCACGGGTCTCGTGGTCAAGAACAACATTGTGCACGATTCCTCCGATGACGATGGAATCCAGCTGAAGAAGGCACCGGGAGCATTGGTGCAGTACAACGACGTGTACGACATCGCGGGTGACGGTATCAATCTTTCCGACGGGTCCGACGGCGGCCAGATCCTGGACAACCGCGTGCATGACGTGAGCACGGATTCCGGTTCGGCGAATGGCGCGATCTACGTCTATAATAGCGACAATCTCACGATCAGCGGCAACTTGGTGTACGACATTCCGAATCAGGAGGGCATCAAGGTTGGCGAAGGATCGTACTTCGGCGTCGGAGGCTCGGTGACCGACAACGTTATCGTCGATGTCGATCAAGACGCCATCAACGTGTACATGGGGGACACTGTCGTATCGGGCAACAAGATCTCCGACAGCGACAGTAGCAACGGCGCCATCTACGTGAGCTACAACATCGATAACGTGTCGATCACCAACAACCTGATCGAGAACAACACAACGTACGGCGTGCGCGTGGGAAAGAGTTCCCTCTACCCGACCAACGTGACGGTGAATGACAACTGCATCCAGGGGAACGACGACGGCGTGATCTTCAACGCCGGCGCCAATCCCGATTTGAATGCGGAGAACAACTGGTGGGGCGCGGCTTCCGGTCCCTCCGGTTCCGGCCCGGGCGCAGGCGATACGGTCGGTGCAGACATCGACTTCGACCCCTTCAACACCACGGGATGCACGTTGCCTGCAATCGTGGATAACTTCGCTCCGTTCGGGATCCCCGACAGCGAAGACGACCCGCTCGATCCCAGCACTACTCCGGTCCCGACCGACACGACTCCGCCCCCCGTGCCTACGCATGTCTCCCCAGTGGATGGCGATACGCTTACCGCTGCAGAGTTGGACAAGGCAGACTGGACCGATGAAACAGATCCGTCCGTTCCCGTAACGTACATTTACCAGTCTTCCAATAGTCCTGCCACGAACATTGATGGATCGTTTGTGACTCCGGCATACACATCCAGTAGCCTCACTGCCTCCGAGATCCCGACGCCGGGCACGCCGGAAGGTACCTACTACTGGCATGTTCGCGCAGTTGACGATGAAGGAAACGCCAGTGCATGGAGCACTGCCTGGTCATTTACCGTCGACAATTCGCCTGCACCGGTGTGCACGACTACCGATGCCGACATCGCCTTCCACATTCCGTTCGACGAAACGTCGGGAACCGTGGCGGCGGACGCTTCGGGAAATGGAATAGACGGTGCGCATATGAACGGTCCGGTGATCAGCGTGGACGCGCCAATAGTGTCATTCGACAATCCCCGGAGCCTAAGCTTTGACGGAACAGATGACTACCTTGATCTTGGTAATACGGCGTTCCCCACGCCCGCCTCGTTCTCCATTTCGGCTTGGGTGAAGGCGGATACGATCGGCGACGACCGGCAGGTGGTATCGAAGGGGTACAACGGTACCCAGACAGAGTGGGAGATGAAGACGACCACTGCGGATGGGAAAATGAGCTTCCAAAGTTTCAATAATCCCAATCAAGTCGGCGTTGAGGCTCTCACGCCCCTTACTGCAGACGTTTGGACGCACTTTGTTGGAACATTTGACGGCACCACTTGGTCGATCTACATGAATGGATCATTGAATAATTCAGCAGCTGGTGCTGCACCCGTGAGTACAGATCGGCCGATCTACATTGGTGCGGTGGACAATCAGGGTACGCCCGTGCAGTTCTGGGACGGAAACATTGACGATGTACGGTTCTACAACCGCGTGCTCGGTCCGAACGAGGTTGCGGATCTCTATACCGGATCCTGCGATGTAGCGCCCTTCTGCGGCGATGGAATCATTGCAGGTGCAGAAATGTGTGACGACAACGGCAGCCTGGATGGAGATGGTTGCGACTCCACGTGCCAGGTAGAGGCCAACTACAACTGTACTGGCACACCCAGCGTATGTGTGCCTACGACTCTTGCTACGCCAACACTTCTTGGTTGGAACGCAGAAGATTGGTCACTCACGTTGGATGAAGCGCCTGTCGATTTGGCCTGCGATCCTTCCGGTGTATTCGTGAACAACGATCGCAATTCTTTGAACCAGGTGTGGACGTCTGTTCCTGGAACGAATGTGAAGTACATTCGCCGCGTGAATGGCGTGGAGATTCCAAGCATGGTCTTCACCACAACGCACATGAACGGCTGGTTCAGCTTTGGCCCCGGTGAGGATGGCACGTATGACACTGAGGTGATGGCCTTCGAAGATGACAATAGCAACGATGCTGTTGATCCTGGTGAGCGTGTATCTCCATGGAGCAATATTTGCACGATCACATACGCAGACGTGACGCCTACAGCATGTCTGTCTACCGATGACGGTCTTGTTGCCCACTGGCAATTTGAGGAAGGCACCGGTACGACTGCCACTGATTCCACTGTCTACCCGAACGTTTCCTCGTTCATTGGTGGTGCAGTGTTCGGATTCAATGGTGACTTCCCTGCAACATCGTTCATCAATAACTACTCACTCTCTGTCGATGGCGTAAATGGCCATGCAGATGTGGTCGACACAACCGACATCAGCTTTGATACGACTGATGCGTTCGCAATCGCCGCATGGGTGAATGCACCGTCATTTAGCGGATACCAGACGGTAGTACAGAAGATTGACGATTCTACCGGAGCACAAACAGGGTTCGTGATCACCCTCAACAACGGTGTTCCAGAACTGTGGATGCAGAGCGACTACGGCGCAGGTGAGTACTTGCGTGTAGGTTCCACCACTGCACTCACGGTTGATGCGTGGCACCACCTCGTTATGAGTTACGACGGCTCAGGTACTGCAGCTGGCGTGCAACTCTTCCTCAACGGCACAGACGTCACCGGACCCACTGCCCTGCATGACAACCTTGTGGGCTCCATTGTGAACGCTGGTGAACTGGAAATTGGTAATCGCAACGACGGTAGCTTCCAGGCATTGCTTGGTCGCATTGATGATGTGCGCATCTACGACAGAACGATCGATGGATCACATGTATCATCGCTCTTCGGCGGCAGCTGCGATGCAGGTACGGTCGCTCCTGATACAGATAGCGACGGTATTCCGGATGCCTCCGACAACTGTCCGCTTGATCCAAATCCTTTGCAGGAGAATAACGACAGTGATAGCGAAGGTGACGTCTGTGATACCGATGATGACAACGACAGCGTTGATGATCTGAGTGACAACTGTCCGCTCGATGCAAACCCTCTGCAGGAAGATACAGATGTCCCTCCAGATGGCGATGGTGACGCATGTGATACTCCATTCGCTCCATTGACGTTCAGCGACAGTGGCACCGATTCCGAGAACGGCGCACGTTCCGGTAAGGAGACAAAAGCCATGTTCCACGGTCTCAAAAAGTCCTTGAAGAATGGCGGACTGGGTGGCCTGGCCGGCGGAGGCTTCGGAGGTGGTGGCGTGAATGACGATGGCACCACGAACTACTCGCTCAGCGATCCTGCAGATCTTCCCCCTGGTGGATTCGGAGGAGATGATTACTTCGATGATGCGCAGAAAGAAGTGATCTGTACCGCGCAGAAGATGCTCGAGCGCAACGTTGCTCGTTTGGAGGCAGTCGATTACCTCGCAGCAATTATTCGCGACATGTTCAACTTGGATAGTACGGGTGAGCAGCTTGTGCGCCAGGAACTCAAGAACTCCGCATTCTGTGTAAAGCAGAATGTTGCTCGCCTCACCAAAGACGGTCTCGTGACTGCGGCAGCGGTTACCATCCCGCTCGACTCCCGCGGATACCCAGTCTCGGTGAACCACTTCTGGAATGCGTGCGTTCGCTCTGATCTCGTCACGCTTCAGCGTCGCGACAACCCAGATCGCGATGATCCTCGCGACGGAGGCAGTATGAAGACGTGTGCGGACTACATCGGTTCATCCGAAATTTACTACCCGGATCGCAACGTACACCTGAAGTATGAGCGTGACGGTGAGGGTAATATCACGCAGTTCATTGCTCCGGAGGGCTATATTCTCAAGGAAGCCCCAACGCTCGTGAAGACAACAAACACGAAGTCGTAAAGGCTCTTAGCCTCCAACAATAGTACTCTGCCGCCCCGTCACCTCGATGGGGCGGTTTTGGTATTCCTCCACAATCTGGAGCGAGGCTTTACTGTTCTGAGCGATGAATTGTAGTGGATGCACGGTGAGTGTCAGTGCCTCTTGCAACGTCAATCCTCGAGGGGATACCGCCCCTGCATATTGCCCTGGCTGACCCGGATCGATTTGCAAGTGCAGGTGCCCTGCGGTGGTTTTGCCGGTCATACCCACAGTGCCGAGTACCGCGCCCGGCGCAAGATGCTGGCCGGCCTGTACGCTCGCTGTGCCAAGGTGACCGTAAATAGAGTAGAACGTGCCTTTTGTAGGGATGCGATGCTCTACAACCACGTGGAGGCCAAGGTTTTCATTTTGCGACACGCTGAATACACGGCCTCCGCCAATTACGCCAATAGGTGTGCCAATGGGCAGCTTGAAGTCCATGCCCGCATGCATGCCGGTGAACTCACCAGCATCAATGCTATAAGAGCTAAAGAAGCGCGTGGAGTAGTAGAGCTTTGCGGTGAGTATCGGCGTGTTCTTCTCACGGTCTTTGAGGAGTTCCTTTGTGGGGATTGTGAGTACTTCGAGGTTGTATTCAGGAATCGCCACGAAATCCTTCTTGCTCATTTGTTGATAGGTTCGGTTCCATTCCGCTGGCGTGCGCATAGCGCCCCAGTTTGGCACTCGGCTCACTGGATGCACTGCACCAATAAATGCGGGGAATGTAGCTGTTGTATCGGACGTGGACATATCACGCACTACCGATGCAGGGAGCGGCTGTGCGGATTTTCGTACAGGCTTTGCTGCTTTGTATATCACGGGTGTGGCGGGTGGTGCCATGTGCCGCACTGCCTGCTGTGTAGGTGCTGGTACCGCTGCAGGGCCGAAGAGCTCCCTGCGAGGCGGTGGCTCTGGAGCGAAGTCATTCGTGCTCACCTCTGCACTGCGCAAGCCAAAAAATGTGAGCCATCCTGTGAGGTGTTCGCTGCCGAATGTGAGCAGAGAAATAGTAAGGATGAAGCTTAAGGTGCCACATACAGCAGTGCGCACCGCTTCGCGGCGGCGCCATGCGTGTTCTGGATTGGTCTGAGGGGTATTGCGGGCTGTCATGTTTTTTTGTGTATTCGACTGGTCAATCAATAATTATACTATTTTTCAGTATAATTGTACATATCAAAGAAAAAGCCGAATTCTAGCCCTCCAGGCTGATTTGAGCGAAGTGCGAGAAGCAATCTGGTGCAATGCCCGCTGCATGCAATCCAGAAGCGGTGAGATGCAGAGTTACAGGTTCTTGCTGCCGAGATATGAGTATTGCTTGTGTAACGCTTTGGGGCAATTGTGACGCCTCTAGATCTCCGTAGTCAGTAGAACGGATGGCATAGATATCTCTGTTCTGGAGGCAGCCAACGCCAATACGATCACTGTCGGCAAATGCATTTCCGTGCATCTGTTCCAGATACAGAGCAAAAGACGGACTTGATACCTCTGTGAGAATCACGAATACATAGGGCACGAGATCATCCGTTATTTCTGCATACCCGCGTACTAGCACTGTGCCGTTTGCGTCCCATGTGTCTGCTGGTATATCCGGTGCACTTGGATGCCTGGAAGACGTGCACCCTGTACAGAGAACTGCGAGCGCAAGGAGGAGCGATGGTTGTATACGATTGCGTATGGACATGGTAGGCGCGCAGATGGTAGTCACCGCTGCTGCAGTGTCAACAAAGCAGAGGGAACACGATGTCAGGAATCACCGTCTTCGTCGTCTTCTAGAGCGACAACTCTTCCAATTATTGTTACACTCATCTTCTTATGCGCCGAATACTGTTCCTCATTGCTCCACTCCTTCTGCTCTCCTGCACAGAGATTCCACAAGGGCAGGAGACGGAAGCACAGCAGCCACAGGCTGCAGCTTCTAGTGCAAGTGCTCAAGCCCCTGCGCCAGCACCTGTAGAAGTTCCAGTACCCACTCCTTCCGCTCGAGCATTTGATCCGCTCGCTGTAGCCGCGGGAATTGCTCTGCCCGATCGTGTGCATCTCGATGTGCCGTTCACGCCGCAGTCGCCGTATGCAGACTGGAATCCACCATTCGATGAAGCGTGCGAAGAGGTATCGCTGATCATGGCGGAATTCGCCCTCCGCGGAGAGGATCTACCACAAGCACGCGCCGCACAGGAAATTCGCGATCTTGCCGCATGGGTAGACGATGCGGGATACGCGGTAGATGTGACCGTTGCCGAGCTCGCAGCTATCGCACGTGAGCGCTTTGGGAGAAAGGCAATCGTGTACGAGGGGGAAGATGTGAACATCGAGAACATGCAACGTCTGCTTGCAGCGGGGTACCCGGTCATTGTTCCAGCCGCAGGGCAACACATCGGCAATCCGTACTTCAGCGGAGATGGGCCCCCGTACCATATGCTTGCTCTCATTGGGTATGAGGATGGAGGCATGCTTTCGGGCTTAGAATTCATCACGAATGAACCTGGCACACGACGCGGCGAAAACTATCGCTACAGTGCAGACGTGATCGACAAAGTGATCCACGACTGGAACGGCAGTAAAGAGACGATCCTCAGTGGCAAACGGGCAATACTCGTGATTGGTGAGTAAGATATACAGTACCTGATCGTCAGTACATGTATGACCAGTACCGAATCCGAATTCCTCGACTTCTTTATTCTTGAAGGTGCTGCTGCCGAAGAGGTGATGGATACCTTCGGCATGGTGCCCGAAAATGATTTCGGGCGGATATTCGAAAGCACACGATCCGGTGTTGCATCCACACTCTTCGGATGATGCCTTACGGCATGAAGTAGAACGGCACTTGCATCCGCTTGATGTCATCAATGCGGAAGTCCAGCATTTTAGTGCCCACGAAGACAATAGAAACGTCACCGCTCTGCACGAGTGATTCGATGTGATCTTGCAGCAACCCTGGCCCGCCAAGGAACTCGAAAGTGAGCTCGCGCTTCCCCTCGTTGACGAGTCGCGTATTGATCATCCGGAATTGTTTCATGGCTTCATCGCGCACTTCGTGCATGAATTCCTGCGTGTATTTATCTTCGGGGCAGTGTAGCAATACAACGTGCTCCACGGAGTGCTGCTGCGACCATTCCGTTACCGTTTGGAGGCGCTCCTTGTAGGAATACCCGCGCGAGCACAGAACCACCACGGGGCCGGAGTGCTTGCGAGGAAGTACGTCGCCCTGCTTGCCTGCGAGGCCGAGCCAACGAGCGAGCGCTGGCGTGAGCGGTGGCTCCACAATGAGTGTGAGCAGAATCACCCACAGACCAATAGCCATAATCGTACCGCCTCCGGCAACGCCCTGCAGGAAGATTGTGAGGAGCAATGCGGCGGGGATTACGCCAGTCTCACGTACGAAACAGAGGAAGACTAACTCTCGGAAGTGTAGGCAGTTCCTGCCAAAGCAGAAGGGCCACAGCGTGATGAACACAATGAGTGGCCGCAGCACCAAGATGAAGAGCGTACCCATGAGTAAGCCAAGTGGCGCTACATTCCAGAGCGCCTGCGGATCTACCATGGCACCCAGCAAGATGAAGAGAATTGGCTTCATAAAGTCTTCCACTGTGTGGTGGAAGTAGTGCTCCACGTGGCGGATGTGCGAACGCAGTTGGAAGAGCAGGCTCGACAGGAAGCTTGCGAGGAAGCCGCTCCCACCGAGCAATGTTGCGGTGGTGAACACGAGGAGTGGAACCGAGAGGAAGAGCGCACTGTCTCCTTCATCGCTGCTCATGCGAGTGGTTTTCCATTTATCCCATGCAGAGAGGATGCCGAATCCGCCTAGCCCGACAACGCCGCCAATAGCGAGCGTCTTCAGTAGCAGCTCTAGATTCTGAAGGCTGAAGAGCATCGTGTAGGCCTGCAAGATGGAGTAGAAGACTTGTCCCCCTTGGAAGATGGCAAGGAAAATACCCACCAGCACCGCACCGACCACGTCGTTGATCGCACTCTCGCTAATGGCAATGTGCTTCACAGTCGGGCGTACAAAGAAGAGCGACTGAATGCTTGGAATAATGGCAGCGGGATCTGTAGACGCGAGTGCCGCTCCCAGCAGCACTGCTGCGGGGAGTGGAATGGCAATGCCTAGCAACGGGGCAATGGAGATGAGTAGTGCAGAGAACAGGAACGCGTTGAAGATCGTTCCAAAGAGCGCAAGCGAGAAAATAGGACCTACGAGATCACGGAACTTCCTAAAGGGTGTTTCTAATCCGCCCCCAAAGAGAATGAGCACTGCACCAACGTGAATGAGTGTGGAGACGACAAGCGTATTGCTCGTCAGAAATGAGAAGACATCTCGCGTTGCAATGCCAAAAAAGATGGCCACAACGAAGGAGGGGAATATCGTTGGTTTGGCAACTTCACACACCACAAATCCTAAAGTGAACACACAAACGATTCCCGAAAGCACCAAAATGGTCTGCTCCTCGGCACCCGCCTCAGCAATCACAGTATCGATAATGCCCGAAAACCGATGTGCTGCAAACCAGCCTCCAACAAGGAGGAAAGCCATAAATGCGTAGTGTCGCGCCCGGGCAGCAGCAATCAGTAACGACATATCGCGCGGCAGTCTACGACTGTGGTCGCTGCCTCACAAGCGATCATTTGTCATTTTATTGGGGAATTTTTCGGAGAAGCAGGGCATCAACAACAACCTTGCTTCCGGGTGTTTTATCGTTCACTCGGAATTCCACGCTGTTGTGCCCAGAGAACTCATCTATCGTAATTCGTGCGATTTTCTGCCAGGTCTTGTCCGCTACCGTTGGCCCCATGGGAGCCCGAGACTGGTTCACAACTACCGTTTTAGAAATTTTCAGATAGCTACCGTTCGATGGAACCACAGTGGAGATCGTGATGGGGGCTGCGGGAGACCCGCCTGGAACGCTTGGCCATGTGAGGTAGGCGTCATATTCACCGTGTTCTATGGTTGGCATGCGCCAACCTGCGTACGCACCACCCACGTCACTTTGCACGCTTTGTGCTGGGGCAGCGCCGTGGAAGCTATTGCGATAGCCGCCAGCTTCAGCCGCGAAGCCGCGTGTATAGAAGTTTGCTGTTGTATTATCGAGCACTGCAGAACCAGGTGTAAGGTCCAGTGGTCCCGTGCTTGCCTGCGATGTTGCAGTACTGCTCGATGCAGACGAATTGATATCCAATACAGGCGTACTCGTGGATGTTGATGTGCTTGATGCGGAAGTGCTTGTTGTCGTAGAAGACGATGTGCTCTCTTCTGATTCCTCACTGTCACTCGATGCGGAAGTCGTAGAAGCACTGGTTGTGCTTGCAGATGTTGCGGAAGATTCCGCTGCAGCATGGAGAGCAGATGATTCTATTGTTACTGGGAACCAAACAACTCCACCCGGCGTTCCGGTGCCACCTGGGGGGTTGGCAACCATCCATTGTACAGTGATTGTTTGAGTATTGGCCGGGATATCTACAGTACCGAGTTCCTGCCAAAGAATACCGTCAATATTTTTACCGCTCGGCCGGTTCCGGAGATCCAGTGGCCGAACGAATGTGAACTCTGTAGCTTGTGCGTCAACAGTTGTTCCGAAAACTGCGAATTGCACATAGGGAGATGGAGTATTGCTATTGGGGTTCGCTTTATCTGATGGAGAGAGGTCAGCAATTTTTTCCCAGGTTCCCAATATCACATACTTTCCAGGCACAATGAGTCGCCCAGAGTCTTGGAGATCTACTTCTGCCCATTTTCTATCCTGTTGTACCTGGGCATCCTCAAAGGTGAAGCGTGTGTTGTTGGAGAATGTTTTCTCTCGGAAGAGGATACCATCAACAGGGGTTTCTTTGCCTGTAGACCCTGGAAGAGTTGCGAAAACAATTGAATGAAGGCTTGCGCCCTCCTCAAGAAAGAGGTCACCAACATAGCGCCACTGATGCCCATTGAAAGTCTCTGTTCGCGTCGGAGTATTCCCAAATGGAATGCTGTATGTAATGTTTGTGGAATCGCCTTCAGCATTGATTGTAAATGCAGACATTTTCGCGCTCACCGCTTGTTCAGTGATTGTGGGATTCGATACAAATACATCGTACATGCCTGCGACCGTTTGTGTGTCTTCGTCTTTCCAAAGCAGCGATTGGCCTTCTCGTAGTACGCTAAATTTTCCGTGAAGACCCTGCCCACTTACTGTACGAAGTGGGGTGTTTGGATCCAGCTTAATGCCGTTTGACAGTGTGGCAGATGCATCATCAAAAAGAACAAATGATTGCTCGTTATTCAACTGCGCGCGTTGCGTTTCCCCTCGCAGAGCAAGCGTGCTCACACAGAGCACCACTGCAGTGCAGAGCAGCGAAATTGAGCGCTTTGAGCGGAAAATTTGAGTCATGTATATTTGTGGTATTTCCCAATATTTTAGCAGAAATACATGTATTTGGGAAGACGCGAAACGGCTTGCAGTTGGTGTGCTGCAAGCCGTTGTTGCTCTTTGTGAGTGCGGCGATCCCTAGGGATGCGCTAGTCGATATTCGACGTCGATTTGCTTGGCGATGTTATCGAGGTACGTCCTTAGTCCGTACCGCATCACCGCGCCATAGCCGATGCCTTGCACATTGGCCCATTGCGGCCCAAGAGCAAGCCGTACGGCCAATGTTTGCTGCACCACAAATGGTTGTGAGAACACGCAAATTACTGGCGAAGGCTGCACCTTGAACTGCCGGAGCCATGCAGCTACGCAGTCCTCAACGGATGCATTGCGATCTTCGGGCTTCGGAGCGAACGGAAAGTGCGAAGCGGAAAACGCTTGGCCTCGCTCGGCTTCCCAAGCGAGTTTCCCTGCACTCCCAGCATCGAAGTACACGCGGCAGACCATCTGCGCTTCGTTCGAGAGCTGGAAGAGCGGATCGAACTCGTCGGTTTGCAGCGGACGGCCGCTGCCGAGCATCACCGCGATGCGGAATCGCATGTTGTGCTCCTTCCATTGCTTGGAAGCGAACGCGAGCCGATTTTCCACGGCGGTTTTTTTCCCGGCGCCAACGATCATGTACTCCGCGTGTACTCCTTCAGCAGTCAGCTGCTCCACAAAGCCCAGGGCTTCGAAGAGCTGGATATACTGTTGAAGTTTCGCCCGGTCGTCATCATCGCTGATTTCCGAACGCAGTTTCCCCGGCGTGAGCCAGGCAATCTGCGTAGCAGCACGAATGCCGCTGAATGTGCCGTCGTGTTGCACCTGAAATTGCGCAAGCAGTTCAAGCAACGAAGGTTGGGGGACGCCACTGGAATCAAAGAGCGTTGTGGTGTTGCTCATGCCAGAATCTCCTTTATTACGAGGAATGAAGCACCACAATATATTTATACAATAAAATATTGTATTTGTAAATTCATCAGGAAACATTCTTTTCTACCACAAACGAGCACTTCGCTCCGTTTCCACCACAACGCCGTCGGCGACGGGTTGTGCTATACACGTTTTGGCATAGGGAGCTACGTCGTCTCGTTGTTGGTAGGGGAGCCCTGTTTTTCTATTGAGAAGCTGCACAATGCCCGATGCAATATAGCGTGAGCACCCAGCACAAATACCGTGTCCGCCGCATGAGCCGTAAAGCTGTATGTCATGCAATCTCGCGGCCTCGGCGATAGTTTGCCCGTCTTGCACATCGATCGTTTTCTCTTGGCCTGCAGAGCGAAGTGTGAGAAACATCTCTGCTGTGGATAGAAAATCAGATGGTGCCGACGGAGAGAATCGAACTCTCACAGGATTGCTCCTACACGCTCCTGAAGCGTGCGCGTCTACCAATTCCGCCACGTCGGCACGTTTGCGATTTGCGGTAGAACGAAAGCGTCCGGAGTATACGTTCCTCGCGTATTCACGCAATGATCACGGTGCAAACTTCCCACGAAAGATGTGGGTGCAGTCTTGACAAGATAAAGATATTGTGTAGAATGCCCGCGCTTACTTTTTCGCTTCATCATGACACAATCCCCAGCATTACGTGTAGCTACTACAGAAAGTCTTGCTCCCGAACTACGGCAGCAATCGGGTGCCGAAACACAGGTTTCCCGCAAGAAGCAGCAGTCAGACTTTCCGTGGATGGAGCTCAAGCGTGAGTCCGCGCGGAAGTTTCGTGTGATTATCGAAGTAGCTGGTGATGATGAAGCTGCAGCAATATCAACGTATCAGGCAGCGCAACAGCACGGCAATGGGCAAACACTACAGGGTATGTTCACAAACTACGGTTCGTATGAGAAGACGACGCGTTCTGATCAGCAGACGAATTTCGAAATGTGGTTTGAGGGCACTTCGTACCACAACGTGCAAAAGGTGATTTCTCGCTTCGGGAAACTCATCAAGAACATTTCGTTCGTGGACGCAGGCTAAGCGCCAACCTCGAAAGCTGCACGGAGAACAAAGATGTGCCACACTGTGCGCATGCGATCTGTTGTGCAGCGCACGTTCTCTCGTAGCAACATCCCGGTTGTGATAGCCGCTTTTCTCATAGCGGCTGTGTTGTGGAAAGGCGGCAAAACTCTAGAAATGACATGGGTACTCGTTGCTCTTGCGTGGCTTTGTGCTGCTGATCAATGGTCAGTGGGATTCCAGCCAAAGCGTCCAGTGCCTGCTCTACTGTGGCTGCTGCTCTGCGGGTACGTGGGTATGAGCGTGGCAAGTGCATTCACATCGCAGACTGCAAACTATGGCCTCGATGAAATGTTACGCACAGGCGCGCTCGTTACGTTGTGCCTCTGGATGATACGCGTTGCGCAAGAGAGCGCGTTACAACGATTCCGTGGTGCGCTCATTGCCGCAACGATCGTTGCCTGTGCAGTGGGAATTCTTGTGTATGTCTTACAGCCCGTTGATCGCATGGTGGGTACGTTCCTTGATTTCCGTTTCCACACAGATTATTGGCCAAATGCGTGGGCGGAGTTCCTGCTGCTCGTGTGGCCTGTGCTGCTCGTGTGGTCATGGCAAACATTGCGCAGCACACCTATACGTTTGGTAACACTGGCACTCGTATTAGCGTGCTTGCTGCTCTCGTACTCACGAGCGAGCATACTCGTTTTTGCTGCGCAGGCGGGCGGGTGGATTGTCTTTGTATTGTTGAGCGACTTGCACAATCGCACGTGGCTGAAACCAGCGCTCTCCAAAGCACTCGCTGTTACCGTTCTTGCTCTCGTTCTGTTTGTGGGAATCAATGCAGTACGCTCGCGCATATTCCCTGTGCAATCCGTAACAGAAAAGGTCACATTCACTGCGGCGGAAGGCACGTCATCTGTTTCCGAGCGCAGCCAGTTCTGGCAACAAGCACTTCGCATGACCGCACAGAAGCCACTGCTCGGCTGGGGCCCGTACAGCTTCCGTTTTGTGCAACCGCGAATGCAGGAAGGAGTTTTGGCTACGTCTGATCATCCACACAATGTGTTTCTCAAACTTGCATCGGAACGAGGGATTCCTGCCATGCTGTTCTTCGCTGGCGCGGTGATCGTTATTCTCTGGTGCGCTGCACAGTCTGTGCGCAGCACACCTTGGTCTACCGATGCGGCGATGTTTCTGGGTGTTGCAGGAGTGCTCGCGCACAACCTTGTGGATTACAATTTGCAGTTCGTTGGCATTGCGCTGCCGTTCTGGCTGTTTCTGGGTGCTCTCGGCCGACTGGTTCCTGTGTCGTCGTATTCGGTGCCGATGCGTTTTCAGCGTATTGCCGAAGTGGTACTGATCACTGTGCTTATGCTTACAGCAATTGTGGAAGGTCGTTACCTTGCACTCTCTTCACTCGGTCGGCACGCCCAAGCGGCAGGGGATACCGAAGCTGCATTAGAATGGTACGAGCGCTCAAGTGCGCAGCGCTTCAGCCGTGATTTGCACTTGAGTAGAGCGCAGCTCTTCATTGAGAAGGGCGACTACGCCAAAGCCACCGAGGTGCTGAACGTGTACGCAGCGCAGAATGAGGAAGATGGCAGACTCTGGAAATTGCGTGGCGATCTCTGCACAGCGCAAAACGATGCAGCGTGTGCACGCACCACATACGAACGAGCGTATGTGCTCTATGGGTGGAACGATTTGTCCATTCTGCGATTCCTCGTCGAAAGTATGATTGCCGCAGATGGTAAAGAGAGTGTTGATCTTCAAAAAGAGGAATTTACTGGGAGAATGCGTGCGTTTGCCAATGCCATCGAGCGCAACGCACATTTCATTGCACTCTCTCACAACGTGGAGGAGCTCATGCTGCTTACCAAACGGTTCGCTGCGCTCTATCCCGAAGAGGAGCCTGCATATCTGGTGCTCGGAGCTGCAGCAGCGCGCAATGCCGAAAGTGAGCGTTCTCGTTTGCAAACTCGATCACCGGGAGTGCTTTGGTAAGGTTGCAGTCCTACTTCTGCGGACGTAGGATCGCAGCCCACATCATTATGCGATTCTCTCTTCTTGTTCTCAGCGCGGCTCTGCTCCTCTCCGCGTGCTCACGCACTGTCTCAGATGCGCCAGATCAGGTTCTGGAGTACACGGTGCCGACCGGTGACCTGAAGTACGCAGACAGCATATTTGGGAAAGAGGCATGGTTTGCAATTGGTGCTTTCGCTCCCACTCAAGACGCGATAGCGAATGGTGTTGCCCAAGCCCATTTTTTTGAGAGCGGGGATTACCGCCTCACTGTGCAATTGAATGTTGAACGTGCCAAAGATGGAGCATTCTATGAGGTATGGCTGGCCAAAGAGGGCGAGGAGCCTCGCAGCGTGGGTCATCTGCGCAGTGTGCTCGGCGATGTGCGCCATGCGTTGGAGTACACGGCAAAAGAGGACTTGCGAGATTCGCTCACCGTGCTCGTTACCTTAGAGCTCGATGATGGTAATTCGGTACCTGGTCTGGCGATAGCAAGCGCACAACTGGCGCACTACGTTCGGGATTGATTTTGAAGGTGATCCAACGGCCAACTACATTCACACGTGCAAGAACCCTGCCGCCTCGTTCCCGCTTAAGCGAGTGTGAGGGGTATTGCGCGCTGCCTATTCCCTGTTGCAACGCTTCTGGCCGATCCTCTCCGCTCGCATGTGCGAGTCTCAGTCGGTTCCCCGAAGCGTTCTTATCCGAAGGTCGGATACCACAGCAGGAGCTGAAGTGTGAACGCCGCGATCAGGCATGTGTGCACGAGCACAACAGGCCCAGGAACGTGGTGTGAAGTGTATTTCACGATCTTCATCATAGGGGTGTGGTGAAGGGGGTCGGCAGTGTACGTATGGGTCTTTTGTTGTCTAGCAATACTTGATCACATATTGTGTTCGATGTTCTGGTACTACTTGGCACCGGCAAAATAGCCCGGTTTCATCTACCCGCATGTTCCTGCAGACCAAAGTGGATTATTGTTGAACACAAAAATTGTTCAAAAATCTTTATTTTGCCCTCATTCAAACACTAGACAAATCAAATAAATATTATGAAACAGGCTAAATAGCTCGCTCGGGCGTAGATTTGTACTGCCCCTCATTTGTAACAAGATGCGCTTCCAGAGTCGATGATCGTACTGGTTCTGCTGGGGCAACAGCTCGTTGCTGTTTGCAATGCTCCATTGCTAATCGCACCTCTTCAATGATGCCGGCAACCTCTGGATTGTATGCGTGTCCTTCATGCAGCTCTAGGGTGGTGCGCAGGTGAAGCAGTACCTCTACAGTGCCGGAAGGCTTTTTGCCTGCGTTTCTTCGGTCAGAGGAATCTGGCGGGAATCCATCCAATGCTATGCGCATGTCCACTTCCTGCCAGCGTGCCAAGAGTGAACGCAGTGCATTTGCCTGCGTTGCAAGAGTGCACATGAGGGTATCGTGCTGCTCAGTTGCGGCTTTCGCCATTTGTACATGCACCTCACGGCCCGGTGCATCAGAGAATTGCATGCGGAGCCATGGGGTTACGTGATTCGTTTTGGGCGTACGGCCTTGCACAAATTGTGCGCTCTCTCCGTCGGGGAGCTCAGCAGAGAGCCTGCGGCAGTACTCACCGGATGGTTCTGGGGTAAGGGAAGGTACCTGCATATGGAAGGGGGAAATAAAGAAAGCCCTCCGAGCCATGTGGCGCGGGAGGTGCTCGTTTTCGTGGATTAGCAGCTCGTCCCTACGCCTGGCGCGGGTGAATAATGCAGCTGATAATCGCGAACTGAACGGTCATTGCGGATATCGTACTTTGCTTTAGTTGTCTGTCAAGAAGCTGGCGTGCGACGTGAGCGATACACATTGAGGCAAGCCGCGGCGTGATCTGCAGTTGTTCGGATGCAGATGAATACCTTCCCAGCAGGGTCTTCCTCTAGGTAGCGCTGCACATCACCACATAGGAGTTGGAGCTCCGCGGATTCCAGGGGGATGGGAAACTCGCAGAGATAATCTCGCTCTTTATCTACGTCCTTCGTGGAGGGCTCGAGCTTTCCTGGTAGAACGACGATTCGATCGATTGCCAGCCCCATGCTCTCTAGCGTTGCTTCGAGCACTTGCTGCGTGCCCTTCTCTACCTCGTCGCCGGAGTAGCTCTTCTGCTCGGTACTCCACGTATCTGTCGTTTCCACATTCTCCTGCGGTGGTGCATCGGTGTACAGTGCAGCACTTTCCGATCCAGCATTGGAACGTGCAGATGCCGCATTCACATGTAGCGTCCATGGATCCGCGGGATCTGCCCACACAATAAGTGTGCCGCCTGGCACGTCACGAAGAATATCTGCTTCGATGTATTCTGCGAGTCCTTGTGCTCCGCGGAACCATTGTTCTGCATCGTGCATACGAAACGGCGGAACACGGATAGATCGAGTGCTGCGTGGGTTGTGCCCTGCAGAAAAGAGATATTTGCGCAGCTCGCCCGGCGGTAGTGACGGCGCCATGCGTACATTCGGTAATTGCATGTGTGGGAGAGCAAACCACGTACGGCTCCCCTCGGTGCCCATGCCCTGCCAGCAACGTAATGCATCTACTGCGCTATCAATAGGTGTAACCGAATGGAGTAGTGCCTCGCGCTCTGTTTGGGGGAGTTCGAGCGACAGTGCATCGATTATTTTCTTGCGAATTACGTATAGTGTTTCGGCAGGGTTGCGGAGTAATTCGGCGTAGAGGGTGGTGGGACGAACGCAGATCTTGTCGGACAGCGTACATTCGATCACGCGCAGAGAATCACCCTGATCTGAAGGGACAACTGCGGGGTAGATATGGAGGTTCGATGCATCGATACCATTCGCTCGCAATAATGGAGAGATCTCGCGCAGTAAATACGACCGAATCTCATCAACAGATATTTGTGTATCCCACACACGCAAATGATCTTCCCTTGTGGTAGAGGAGTCGGCTGATTGTGTGCGTTCCGGAGTCATTGGGGGCATTATTCGTGTATATCGAATTTCGTCAACTTTCTTGGATGCCGAAGTGACGACAGACTGTTTAGCGCGTACGTGCGAGCCATGAATACAACTCTGCGCTCTAGCACCGCGCGTTTGCCTTGCGTACACTTTGAGATGTTCGGGATGTAGCTCAGTTGGCTAGAGCGCGTCGTTCGGGACGACGAGGCCGGAGGTTCAAGTCCTCTCATCCCGACCATTTTTGGTTCGGCAGTTGGTTGCGTGAACTCTGCGACGTTTTCTGCTAGGATATCGCCGTTTTCCCCACACACTGTTATGGCGCTCCTCTCGAAATCGAAATTTTCTCTCCTCATCCTTGGCGGCATTGCCGTGCTCCTTTTGGGGTGGGTATGGTCCACGTATAACGGTCTCGTGACAGTGAAGGAATCTCTTGATGGCACATGGGCACAGGTGGAAACCCAATACCAACGTCGCTTTGACCTTATTCCGAACCTGCAAGCGACTGTACAAGGCGCTGCAGATTTTGAGCAGGAAACATTCACTGCGGTGACTGCTGCCCGCAGCCAGTGGCAAGGTGCCACATCTCGTGAAGGTCAAATTGCTGCGATCAATGGATTTGATTCCGCGCTGTCCAGATTGCTGGTGACGGTGGAGGCATATCCGCAGTTGCAGGCTACACAGGCATTCCGCGACTTCATGACGCAGCTCGAAGGAACAGAGAATCGCATCGCAACCGCACGCCGCGATTACAACGACGTCGTCCGGGAGTACAACGTGTACGTTCGTGTGTTCCCAAGGAACGTTCTTGCGGGCATGTTCGGCTTTGAGCCTGCGGCCTTCTTCGCCAGTGCGGAGGATGCTGCCGTAGCTCCAGCAGTGCAGTTCTAATGCCTCATCGCCTTTTCACGGTCGCGCTCTTCTGCTTCGCATGTGTACCGCATGTGCACGCCTATGAAGTTCCTGCAAATGATGGATTTGTGACGGTTGTGTTGCCTGCAGAAAAAAGAGCTCTCGTGTTGCCGGAGTCTGACGAAGAAATCCTGGAGGCACGATTGAGCGCGTATAGGGAACAAACAAGTAATGAAATCGCGATACTCATTGTTGAGTCGTTGTATGGAGAAGCAATAGTGGATGTTGCTGTGGAGGCAGGGAGAGAGTGGGGTGTGGGTACGGAAGAGAATGACAACGGCATTGTGATTGTAATGAGTTACGATGATCAGGAAGTGTTCATTGCCACGGGGTACGGTTTGGAGGGAGCGGTTCCGGATCTTGTTGCGAAAGGGATTATTGATCTCGACGTTGTTCCGGCATTCCGAGAAGGTGAATACGCGGAGGGATTGACCGCTGCAGTTGCATCACTCGAGAAGCATATTGGAGGTGAGTACACGGCAGAGCGATATGCAGAGAGTGAGAGTGGGAGCATTCCTTGGCCGTTCATTCTTTTCATGGGTTTTCTAGGTATTGATGCGCTCGCTGCATTCCTCGGCCGTACGAAGTCCTGGTGGCTTGGCGGTGTTATGGGCGCGCTTCTCGGTGTGGTGTTCCTCCTCGCATTTGGTTGGTGGTTGAGCATTCCGCTCCTCGTCGTTTGTGGGTTGCTTTTCGATTACGTCGTGTCGAAATTGTTCCCAGCGAGTAATGCACGTCGCAGATCACGGCGTGGCGGAGGCGGATTCTACGGAGGTGGATTTGGAGGTCGAGGAGGAGGTGGTGGCGGTGGCTTTGGTGGATTTAGTGGCGGATCATTTGGGGGAGGAGGAGCAGGAGGCAGGTGGTAAAAACGTGTGCGTCATCACAGCGAATAGAGAGATTTCTGCTAGAGTGACAGAAGTATGATTGTCGCGTCCTCATTCATCGCGCTCTACCTGCATCACTTTCAGCTCCCGCCGTCTCTGCCCAACGCTGTGCAGCGGCCCTCGAGTGTTGCAGGGCAGCTCTCTGTTACGGTGCGGAATGCAGATACTCTCACGTCTATTCCGAAAGGTGCACAGCGCATACCCATGCTGCAGCTTGATCTGCAGGCTACGTGCAGTGCAGATATTCGAGTGGTGTCACTCGCATTGCGCAAAACAGGTTTGGGCGATCGTAGTGATCTTGAGGCGATCTACGCAGAAGGAGCGGGTGGTCGTGTGAGCAACGTCCAAAGTGTGTCATCGAAAGATGGTCGACTCTCTCTGCGTATACGTGATGTGATTGTTGAGGCGTGTGATAGAGAAACCATCACTATCTATGCAAATTTTGCTGCAACAGCGGCTGTCGCCGGCGAGCATCGGTTCGCTCTGGAAAGTGTGGATGCCGCAGGTGCATCTGTGCGATTGCTCAACGCGCAAGTTGCAAGTCAACTTCGGCGCACAGTGGGAGATACACAGGGTGGCGTACGACTGGAAATGCTCGACCCACTCTCACGTATTCGATTCGGCACGGATCGTACAGTTGCCCGCATTCGTCTGACCGCAGAAGGTGACGACGCGCAACATGTTCGGTCGATTCGCTTTGAGAACAACGGTAGTGCATCCGACGATGATCTCCAAAACCTTGTACTCGTCACCAATCGCGCTGAACGAGTGTCATCCGTTTTGCCTTCTATGGAGGGCAAAACAGCACTCCTACATATGAACGAAAGTTTTCTTCTTGAGCGCGGACAGACGCGTGTTTTGGAATTGCATGCTGATGTACATATTGGAGCAAGTACCACCGTACGCTTCGTTGTGGAAGATCCGGCAGATGTCACTACAGAACCGGTGCGACGAAGGCGCTAGTGGTTGCTCCTGACAGGCGTTGAGATTCATGGCACACTGGCGAGGTATCCCTTTCCTTTAGACATGCGACACACGTCATTGCCATTGCTCTTCTCTGTTGCGGCTGCAGCATCTCTTTTTGCCTGTACGCCTGATGTGCAAGTGCCCCAAATGGAACCAGAAGAAGTGCTACGCAAGAGCGCAGCGGAAAGCAGATTGATGCAATCAGCAACGTTCAATGGTGACTTCCAGGTTGAGGCAACAACACCGAACGAGAATACCAAATTCTCATTCTCCGGCATCACGAATGGTGTGTTTCAGGATTCTGGGAATGACGTCTCCTTCACACTCACCGACGGCGTGATTCGTGGTGATTCCGCCTCAGGTGGACCATTCACCGTTTCACTTGGTGCATCGGTGACAGCATTCACTCCCGGGGACATCTACGTACGGATTGATGCGTTCGAAACAGTGGAAGGTGATCCAATGTTTTCCGATGAGTTGCTCACCAATGCGCTCTCGAAGTGGTGGCGTATTCCTTCGAACAATGTGGCACCCGATGACGTAGCCGTCACCCCGGATCCCAGTCTGCTGCGTGCGCAGGCGGAAGTTGTACGAATCACCGAAGACAAAGGTGTTGCCATGGTGGAAGGCAGGCCCGCATACCACTACGGTGTTGCCGTCGACCAGGAGAAACTTGTCGCATTCTTGCGTACTGCTGCTCAGGAGAAAAATGAACCATTCGATGACCTTGAAATACAGAAAATGCTTTCATCGACGACCATGGAAGGTGAACTGTTGATTGATGCACAAACGTTCTTCGTTCGTCGGCTTTCTTGGACAATCAAGAGAACAGGCACTGAGGATTCCCCTGGTGATTTGCTCATTGTGTTCGGAATGACCGTCTCCAATCACAACAGTGCCCCGGAGATTCTCCCACCGGAAAATGCGGAGGAGTTTTCTCCACTCATGTTCCTTGGCGTATCCGGCGGATTACCATCACTCGATGCCTTGCCACAAATGGACAGCGCACAGCCCGATCCTTTTGAGCAATTGGAGGGTCTGTCGCAAGAAGAACAGCAACAGCTTCTGCTCCAAATGATGGAACAAGGGACGATGCCTCTTCCTGTTCAATAGTGACTCCACAGTCCGCACCTCTCGACGGCATTTCTCCACAGGAGCCTGCAGGTGCTCCTGCTGCTCCGCAACCAGCGCCGCAGCCCTTGGCGCAGGAGCGCGCTGCATCCCCAAATGACACGAAGCGTAAGCGCGTGGAAATTCTCTTGGTTGCGCTGTTTGCCGTTCCATACCTCATGTTTCTCGGGTGGTGCCTGTTCCTCATGTCTGTATTGCCAGATGCAACAGGCGAGTACGACTCGCTTATTCCGAGCGGTTCGGCGAGCGGCTTTGTTGGGGCGATGGGACTGTTGCTTATTGGTGTTTTTGCTGCAGTACGGATCGTTCAGCGAGGTAAGAAGCTCGCCGGATTCACTGTGGCAATGAGTGCGGTTCGTCTGCTTGTTGTGCTCATACCCGGTATCGCGATTGGTATCATGACCCCTATTACCATCTCTGCGGAGCCAAAATTATGGATGGCGATTGCCGAACCTGAGTCAACAGATGAGCTTATTGCTCCCATTTCCATCACCTTCAGTGTTGAAGATGCACAGAATATTTTGCAGCGTCGCAATGTTCGGGCGCTTTCCTACAAATGGGATTTCGATGGAGATGGTCAGGTGAACGAAGAAACCGTTTTACCAATGGCAACAGCGTTTTACAACCGCATGGGATCCTACAACATCGCTGTAGCAATTGAGGCGAGCGATGGAAAATCGCGTACGATCCGCTTCCGTCTGCCAATTCAGAAAGAAGTATTCCAGGTGACGCCACCGATCCCCATCGTGGATGAACCAGCAAAGTTCAGTGTTGCTCACTTGGTCGATCTCCCCGAGGAAATTCAGGAGGTTCGTTGGGATTTTGACAGCGACGGTGAAGCGGATGAAACCACGAGCAATCTCGATGTTGTTCATACATTTGTTCGGCCAGGCATCGTGAGCGTTTCAGCGACAGTAATCATGCAAAATCAGAACCAGCAGGAGCACAAACGTGACATTGAAATCCGCAATCCGGCACCGCTACCTTTCCCCGTGCAAATTCAGTCCGAGCCGAATATCCTTGTGAGCCCTCCGCCGTTTCAAACAATATTCGAGGTGATTACTGACGAGCCGGTACGCGAAGTGAAATGGAATTTTGGAGATGGCGAAGAACGAACAGGTGCACGTGTTGGTTACACATTCGCACAGAAGGGCAACTTCGTGGTCACTGCTGAAGTGCGATCGGAATCTGGAGATCTTGCACGCCTTACAACACTCGTACGTGTTGTGGAGGAATTGAGTATTCCGGATTTGTCGTTCACCGGTACGCCTACCGTCGATATGCGCACGAGTAGTATTTCCGGTGAAGTACCCCTCATGGTGAACCTAACACCACGATCGAGCTTGCCGCTCATTTCGTACACATGGGAGGCACCAGAGGCAACAAGCTTCGCGGCAACGGAGGCAACGGTGGAGGCTGTCTACCGCAGACCAGATACCTATACCTTGGTATTACTTGCACAAGATCCGGCAGGGCATGCCATGCGTAAGCCAATTCGCGTTGAAGTGAAGCCACCTTCCACACTCATTTCCATCAAAATGAATCCAGAGGGCGGCGTGGCTCCGTTGGATGTGACATTCGATGCATCCGAGACCCGTATTCCGAATCAAACAGTTGCAGGTTTTGAGTGGCTCTTTGGTGAGGAGCTCGAAGGTGCAACACCCCGCCCGGGCAGTGCAGTCATGCGCTATACGTACGAAAAGCCCGGCACATACATTGTGCGATTGCTTGCGCGAACCGCATCGGGGGAAGTGCAAGAAGCAACACGAACGGTTGTTGTACGTGCACCATTGCTCGATGCGTGCTTTACAGCAAGTAGGCTGCGTGGCACTGCACCGTTGGGTGTAAAATTCACCATGGACTGTACAACGGGTCTTGCCAGCACGATCGAATGGAACTTTGGAGACGGTGCTCGTACCGACGAAAAAAACCCTATTCACGTCTTTGAGGAAGCAGGTGAATACAAAGTCGTGCTTTCCGTGCGCGATGCATCCGGGAACTCCAGCACCAAGGAATTACTTATTACTGCTGAATAATGAAACAGAAATCTCTCGTACGCGCTGTAGCCATTCTGGGGGCACTAGCAATTTTGCTCAGCGCACTCCTGCCTGCGCTTTCCGCATTTTAACGTTCGAGGAATGCTTCCAGTGGGGCGGTTGCACTTGTGCTCCATGCGTTCTTCATCGCAATCGGGTTTTCCTGTAGCAGGAACCCAGCCGCACATGCGATCATTGCGGCGTTGTCTGTGCAGTAGCGAATGTGCTGTGGCCAGCGAACGGGAACAGACACCGCATCCTGCACAAGCAATCGCAGTGCGGTATTTGCAGAAACCCCTCCAACCAAGTGCACCTCGTTGCATGCGTGCTCTTTCACCGCACGACGTATGCGATCAACGAGGTGTAGGCAAATAGCGTGTTGATAGGATGCAGCAAGATCCTGCAATTGTGCGGGCGAAAGCTCGCCCGCATCTCGCATGGTGTACTTGAGGGCTGTTTTGAGCCCCGAAAAGCTAAAATCGAGTGTATCACTGTCGTGAAGGGGCAGTGGAAAAGGAAATGCTGTTATGTTTCCCCCTTCGGCGTTGCGCGCAATCGATGGGCCGCCGGGGTAGGGGAGTCCGAGCATACTCGCTCCTTTGTCGAAAGCTTCACCTGCTGCATCATCACGTGTTCTACCCAAGAGCTCACCTTTCACGTGTGATGTTCGCAGCCAAAGATCCGTGTGACCACCCGATGCAGAGAGTGTAAGTATGGGGAAGGACTGCACGTTTGGGGCGCCGCCGTCGTGTAGCCATGTCGAACTCAAGTGACCAAAGGTATGGTGAATTCCGACGACAGGAGTGCCCCACATAGAACCCAGTGTGCGTGCAAGAGTGGTACCGACGAGCAGGGAGCCAAGGAGACCTGGCCCGTAGGTTACGGCAATAAGCTCGATCGATTCGTGGTCACAATTTGCGAGTTGTAACGCTTCATGCACGACCGGCAGTGCATATTCCACCTGTTTACGAGCGGCGTCCTCAGGCACAACACCACCGCTCGCATGGAATGTATGGCTGGAACTTGCAATCACGTTTGAAAGCACATGTCCGCCCGTTTCTACAACTGCAGCGGATGTTTCGTCGCACGATGATTCGATGCCTAAAATGCGCACAGAGGCATCCTAGCAGATTGCTAATACACTACAAATATTGTATAATATATACATTACAAATATGAAGACCAAAAGCCATAATCAGCGCGTTCCACGAACTGTTCAGTGGGCGATTATCCTCGCAATTACCGCGATTCTGTTTTCGTTTTTCCTTTGGACGGAAGTGCTGCTGCTCCGCTCACTTGCACAGCTCGTTCCAGAAACACATTCCTTGCAGCATGCAGCAGCAGATGAGCGCATAGCAGGATTTCCCGTAATCGCGTCGCTGTCGATCCCCAAAATTAACGTCCGCGCTCCGGTACTGCTCGCCGAGCGAACGCTGTGGGATACACGCAGTTGGGAATTGCTCGAAGAGCGGATGCAGGATGCTCTTGTGTACGGCACAGTGGCATACCCTCACTCCGTGCTTCCTGGACAACAGGGAAATCTGATTGTTGCCGGGCATAGTAGCCCGCCAGATCTTCGTGCGGGGGAGAGCCAATTTGGTGATGTGTTTCATCGACTGCCTGAGCTACAGGTGAGTGATGTGATCACGCTATTGCAGCCGGACGGAGGATATGCCGATTACGTTGTGCGATCGACAAAGGTCGTATCGGCAAGTGAAACGGAGGTACTCAAGCAAGATCATAGAGGATCAATCCTGACACTCATTACCTGTTACCCCATTGGCACAACAAAGGATCGGTGGATCGTGACTGCTGAACGTATCGACGTGGGAAGTAGTCACCAGTAGAATCACCGTGTGATTGTATTCTTCCCGTCGCGAACGGTGTTTGTGGAAATTGGAACGTTCGCCGTGCACTGGTATGGAATCATGTACCTCTGTGCGTTTTTGCTGGCATTGTTTCTGCTGCCAAGGTTGCAGCGCTATCGATCAACGGTAGCTATTGAGAAGGATCAGTGGTCAGAATTGCTCACACTCGGCGTACTTGGCGTACTTGCAGGTGGGAGGCTTGGGTTCGTGTTCTTCTATGAGCCCCTATATTTTTTGCAGCACCCTCTCGATGTGTTCGCCGTATGGAAAGGTGGAATGTCCTCACATGGAGGCCTGATCGGTGTGGTCTTTGGTGTATGGCTCTTTTGCAGAAAACACCGAGTACCTGTGTTGGCACTGGCTGATCTTATTGTGGTGCCTGCCGCATTGGGACTTGCACTCGGCCGCATAGGCAATTTCATCAATTTGGAGCTCTACGGCTCCGTCACGACGTTACCGTGGGGCATTGCCATTCCCGGAGTAGAGGGACTGCGTCACCCAACTCAACTGTATGCTGTAGCGAAAGATCTTGCGATTGCAGGTATCTGTTTCAGTGCACTTTCCCGATCATCAATTGCAGGATTCCCTACGGGAATGTTCTTTATTTCGTATGGTGTCTTGCGGTTTCTGTTGGAATACCTGCGTGTTCCGTCACATGAGACCGTAAACCTTGCGGGAGTGGTAGTTACACGAGGGCAATTGTTGACGATTCCACTCGTCGTCGTCGGCCTGCTGCTTGTGTGGGCTGTGGCGAAGCGGCACCGACGCGTGTAATGAACGTACGCCGATGGAGAGGGCACGCACCAAAGCGTTCAATGAGTGAAAAGTGAGCGGGCGTCCCGTAGCCCTTATGTTCCCTGAAGCCATACAGCGGGAATTCGAGGTGTGACCGAACCATCAACTGATCTCGCATTACTTTGGCAACGATCGACGCAGCAGCAATGCATTTTTCGGTTTGATCACCTCGCACAATAGAACTGTGCGGGTAATCGAACCAGAAGTGATCCTGACCATCTACGAGCAGGTACGTTGGTATTTTCTGCATCGCCAAACTGCGAACCGCAGCCTGCATAGCGAGCTCAGTCGCAGTAAGAATGCCACTACGATCAATGCACTCTGCTGGTACTACGCCCCAGCCGAATGCGCAGTGGCGCTCAATCCAGTGGAAGGCGTCTGTTCGGGCTGCCGGAGACAGTTGCTTACTGTCACGAATGAATTCGGGAACAGTGACGTTGCTCGGCAAGATACAGGCGCCAGCAACCACAGGGCCGGCTACAGCGCCACGACCTGCCTCATCAACGCCGGCGATAACGGGAGACGTGGACTGCATAGCGTACTGTTACTTCGTGGGGACTGTTCGAAGCATGCCTCGAACGATTTCCTGTTCGTTCCAGGGAACGAGCCCGTGCAACGTTTGGCGCACCGGATAACTGCCCATTCCGCAGAGCAGCACACTGTCACCGGGTTTTGCCTGAGCAAGAATGAACGCAATAGCCTCTCGCCGATCGGCGATTTGGTGTGCCTGTGTTGCGGATTGATCAATGCCTTTCCAGATTTCCGCCATGATCTGTTCCGTTGGTTCGGTATAGGTTTCATCGTCTGTAATTACAACGATATCTGCGCGCTCGGAACAGATGCGCCCGATCACCGGACGCTTCTCGCGCATACGATTGCCACAACTTCCCGTGAGCACCAGCAGCCGCGCGCCGTCTTTGAGTGTTGCACGGAGGGCATCGAGTGTTTGCACAAAGGCATTTGGCGATACGGTGAAATCGACATACACACTAAACGGCTGCCCCTCATCGATACGCTCCATCCTGCCGGGTGGCGCTTTGTATGTACGCAGTGCACGTAGCCCGTCTGTTACAGGCACGCCAATGCTATGCAGACAGGCGACCGCACATTGCGCATTGAGGAGATTGAATATTCCCGGCATAGAGAGCGCTAGTGAATGTGGTGGCTCGCTGGTATTCCATTGCAACACCGCTTCACTTGAATGATTCGTTACAGTGCTTCCACTGAGCCAGCACGCGTATTCTCCTTGTCTGGCATCTACTGGTGATTGTGTGCCGTAGGTGTATGTCTTTTCCGATGTGATAGCCCGATAGAGCACGTACGTACGGTCATCACGATTCAGTACTTTCACCCCTTTACCCTTGAGCATAGAGAACAGAAGCGACTTGTCCTTTGCGTACTGTTCCATGCTTCCATGGTAATCAAGGTGTTCCTCAGAAAGATTGGTAATGGCTGCTACCTTCGGGAATGTCCAGTCCAAACGATGCTGCACGAGGCCATGTGAGGAGTATTCAACGACTGCATGTGTACAGTGCTGCTGAACAAGTGTGCGTAAAAATTTCTGTACCACAAAGGGTGAGGGCGATGTCAGCCGCGTCTCATTCCACTGAATGTCTTCTCTTATTCGAAAAAATGCCGTTGAGAGCGCGCCCACAGGGATGCGCTGCTCATGGAGGACGTGCGCAATTATTCCGACGGTTGTAGTTTTTCCATCAGTTCCCGTTACGCCGATCACCGTGAGTTTTCTGGCGGGGAAGCCGTACCACGCAGCAGCAACGAGTGCTCGAAACGCATGGTAAGCAAGGCGCACGGGGTTTCTCTGACCGATGAGAGCCTTAATCGCCCGAAGCATGGGTGGACAGCATAGCACGTGCTGCCACGATGTCTTCTTTGATTGCCTGGGTAAGTGCATCTACTGAGGGAAAGTCGCGAATCTCACGAATCCGCTCCCCTATAAGTGTCACCGTAACCTGCTCAGGAGAGGTTTGTACATCACTATCGAGCAGATGAACTTCGAAGGATCGGTCATCCTGAAACACTGGACGTGGACCTACGTGCACCACGGCATTTCTTGTATTGGCTTCATCGTCGAGAATCGCAAGGCATGCGTAGATTCCATCTTCAATATCTGCAGGGACATCACGTAGATCCAGATTAATAGTGGGGTACTGCAGCCCTTTGCCCCGCCCTGCCCCTCGAATTGTTCGTGCGGTAAAACTTTTCATGCAAAAGAAGACTACGGGTTACGTTTTCAAACGCAAATCTATTGCTCGCTAGAGTGTAATCGGTGCTTCACGCGCCATTCGTTCATAGCCACCGGCATTGCGTCCAGTACCAAATGGGAGGATCGGTAGCATAGACAGAGCCTTGCCTGCTGTTTTCGCTCCTTCCCATGCGAGAATTCCTGAAATTCGCAGGGCTGTGCGCATGCTGATGCCAAATACGTTCAGCGCAACCTTTGCTGGTTGTACAAGAAGCACTTCCGCAGCCATTTCTGGTGCGGTTTTGCTATGCAGAATTTCACTGCCTGCCTGCTTTGCAGTACCGAACAAATCGTTCCCTGCGCGTGATAATTCAGCACCAATACCCATATGTATATTATACAACATAATGGCAATATATCAAAAGCGTACTTTGGCGCTTCTGACCTTTTCCATTCGGGATCTCTCGCACTATACTGACTACGGAGGGATGGCAGAGTGGCCGATCGCGCCTGACTTGAAATCAGGTTGACCGCAAGGTCACGTGGGTTCGAATCCCACTCCCTCCGCCACTGCTTGTTCATTGTGATGTCTATTTGTACGATGTTCTCATGCGTCACACTCTCCTCTCATGTTCACTGGCACTAGTTCTCACAGCATGCTCGTCTACTTCTAGCGAGGTAAGCGGCTCACTCTTGTTCGGTGAATCGAATGCGACAACAGCCTTGCGGGGAGACAAGCCTGCAGTACTACATTTTTGGACTGATGATTGTGCAATGTGCATGAGCGATGTGGATGTTCTCCTTTCCACACAAGAAGAGTTTCCTGAATTCGCGCTGATTAGTGTGTACGTTGGCGATGATGCTTCTGCAGCCAGGGCGTCGTGGAGATCCATCGGCGAACCATTCCCGTTGCTCGTGGATAAGCAGAATACGCTTTGGCAGGGCTACCAGGTCACCACACTCCCAACAACGCTCTTTCTCAATGCAGAAGGCCTCGTGATTTCGCGTGTAGATGCTCCATTGGATGCCGCACTGGCACCAATGCGCATGCTGGAAATTCAGCAGATGTAACCCGCGTCTCTACGCGAAACTCTCTGCGGAGAGTTCTTCCAGAGTCCTCCGTAGCTGTTCGTTCGCGGGGAGTTTGTCTGGTGAGCACTCTCTGTTCTTCCAGAAAGAACGGAGTGATTCCAGGTATCCCTTTTCCTCCTGTAGCCTGCGCACAAATACCTTCATTTGTGAGCGGAATCGACTATGACGCACATTGTGCGTGAGTTCCAGAACGGCGGATACAAGAGCGTCTTCTCCACCTCGTACTTCGCTGCGTACTTCATCGAGAACCGCATCCACAATACTGTCTTGATCGAGACCCGCGAGGAATTTGAGATCCTCGGCAGAACCTGAGGGGAAGTAGTGGGATAGCCCGAGCCGACGCAATGAACACGGGAGTGCGAAATCTGCGATCACATCGGCGACTTGAGTTGCGAGTCCGCCTTCGCTGTTATGGTCCTCTGCAACAACAAGATGCCCTGTTTCCAAGGCAGCCTGCACGATTGCGGACGCATCGAGCGGACGGATGCAGGCAACGTTGAGCACGCGAACCCGCACTGGTGTTTCCAATTGATTGAGGGCATCTGCTGCGGCCACCGCATCATGCACGGCTATACCCGTTGCAATGATGGTGACTTGGTCAGAGGTATCGCCATTTCCGCGTACAAGATCAATTTTTCCATCGAACACGTAGCCCGCATCGTAGAGCACATCTCCCTTTGGCGTAGTGAGTTGCGGGTGATCCGAACGCGCAGAGAACACGAAGACACTTGTATGCCCCTCTGCAATAAGTTCCAATCCTCGCTCTGCCATGGCACCCGCTTGATTACAGTCAGCGGGCATCCATACCTGCGTATGGTGATAGGGAATGTTGAGGTAATTCTGCTCTTGGTGTGTTTCGCCGTCTTCACCTACAGAAAGGCCGGCATGTGTGCAGTCGTGCAGCACAGCGCAACGCGTATGCCCGCAGTTCACATCAATGAGCCTGGCATTTGCACGAGCTTCGTTGGTGCCGAATGCAGCGAATGTGTACGTGACGGGGAGTAAGCCTGTCTGGCGCATCCCCGCTGCCATCATTGCCATGTTCGCCTCCGCAACACCCACATTGATCACGCGATCAGGAAATTCCTTCTGTACTTTGTCGAATCCACCCGATGCGGCAAGGTCTGCATGCAGCACAACGATGCGCGGATCTGCCGCCATCAAGTTCTTGAGATGCACGGCGCCGAAATCCTTTCGAGCGCCGCCTTTATCTTTTGTGATTGTGCGAGGTGCTGGTTTCTTCCATGACAGGGGAATGTCCGTCTCCGTTGGCTTTGCAGATTCGTAGCGCTTCTTCTCCTGTGTGCGAATCGGCTCATACTTTGCGATGGTCTCATCGAAATCGGGGAGCTCCTGCAGTGCCTTCTCCGCTTCTTCGTCGGAAAGAGGGGAGCCGTGGTAGTTCTTCTTCCCAGAATTCGAACCTTCTTCCATAAAGGAAATTCCATGACCCATGGTCGTGTAGTAGCACACGAAGATCGGTGCGCCCTTGCCGAGCTCTGTATCAACAGCATCGAGCGCAGCCTCCACTTGCGCGGGATCATTGCCGTTCTGTACTTCGATTACTTTCCACCCACATGCATGTGCAATAGCAGCAAAGTCTGCAGCGACAGTGCGAGATGGCAGATCTGAAAGCTGCATATCGTTGAAGTCCCCATGCACCACCAAGTGGTCGAGCTCTAAGTGACTGGCAAGACGGAATGCCTCCATCACTTGCCCCTCTTGCGCATCTCCATCTGCTAAAAGCACATCCACAATGCCAGGTTTCTTCTGCATCTTGAGTCCGAATGCCACACCAAGGGCATTGCTCACGCCTTTGCCGAGTGGCCCTGTTCCAAACGGGATATCACCAATGCCTGCCTCAATGTGACCGGGTAATCCGGCAGGAATGCGGAAGTTTTCGATAATTGCCTCTGGGCTCGCCAAACGAGGATCGTCTCCTTCTCTCCCAAAGAGCCACTGCAAACCATAGCTCAATACAGAAAGGTGCCCCGCACTAATGCGAAGTGGCTGATCCACGTGTGGATTTCTGCGCTTGGAAAGCAAGTACGCAAAAGTGAATGCAGAAAGCGGCCCGCCTGGATGGCCAGACTTGTGTGCGCGCGGTGCGCGCACAGACAAATGGCGAAGAATGGTGTGCGCAAGATCGTAGCGCGTCTGTTCTTCTGCATTCAGCGTCATTGCCTGCGCAGGCCCAATCCAAAGGGAATCCACCTTGCGTGCACTTGCGAGCACGCGCTGAAGGGATTGCGGAACATTGGCGGAATCCTTCCCTAGGAGAGTATTCGGTAGTGGTCGGGCGAGAGACATAGAGACAAGTGTAAGGAGAGTAGACCGAGTGTATGAGCTGTTGCCGCAGGCGTAAAGCACTCCCGTTTGGCTTATAAATAGAGAGTCAAGTCGGGTTCCTTGCCCGTGAAAATCTCGGTGCTAGAGTGCACTCCCGTTCACACGGTTCTCTATGCATCGCACTCTCCCAGGGCAACGAAAGAAGCCGCTTTCACTTGTGACGCTCAATGTCACAGCCATCGTTCTCTTCAGCTTGTTTCTGCTGACTACTGCCAATCCGTTTTAGTAGACGGTGACGCATCTTCACAGTGGAGAGAACAAAATGTTTTCGCGTAGGGTGGATACGCCCTTGCATTTCGTGCATACTGATTTTGTAATTTTTACGATTGTGCATGAAACTTTTCATTGATACCGCAAGCGTCGAAGAAGTACGTGAGATCGCATCTTGGGGCATTCTTGATGGAGTGACGACGAATCCCTCTCTTGTACTGAAAGCAGGTGCAGAGTTTGAGCCTACTGTGAAGGCGATGTGCGCCTTGGTGAAGGAGGTCAGTGCTCAGGTTACGGCGTCTGATTTCGCAGGCATGCAAGAACAGGCAAAGGAATATTCGTCTTGGCACAAGCACGTAGTGGTGAAAGTGCCCATGACGGTCGAGGGTTTAAAAACCTTGGCTTGGTGCAAATCGAAGGGTATTCCCACCAATACGACGCTCGTTTTCTCCGTCGCACAAGCTGTTCTCGCTGCGAAGGCGGGTGCAACAATGATCAGTCCGTTTGTTGGTCGTCTCGACGATATTGGCGAGGATGGCATGAAGCTCATCGAAGATATTCGTGCAGCATGGGACCGATATGACTTTGCAACCCAGATTCTTGTGGCTTCGATTCGAGACGTAGAGCATGTGCGTCGTGCAGCCGTTGCAGGAGCCCACATCTGTACTATCCCGTACAAGGTTTTTCTTGAGCTTCCAAAACATGATCTCACCGAGAAGGGCCTCCAAAAATTCCTTGAGGATTGGGAAAGTGTTCAGAGCAAATAACGTATGTCCTTCTCACTCGGCCTCATCGGCCTTGGAACCATGGGGGCCAATCTGGCTCGCAATGCCGCGCGAAACGGCGCGACCGTAGTCCTTTTCAATCGCACGCAGGAAAAAACAGATTCCTTTATGCACGCATACGGTGCAGAGGGCGAATTCATTGCAACCGATTCGTACGAGTCCTTCGTGGAGGCGCTCCCGTCACCGCGTGCAATCTTGCTCATGGTAAAAGCGGGTAGCGCCGTGGATGATGTCCTACTTGAGCTCGTGCCGCATCTGCAGAAGGGTGACATTCTGATCGATGGTGGCAATAGCCATTACCGAGATTCCGAGCGACGGGAAAACACGCTGAAGAAGAAGGGAATACAGTTTGTAGGTATGGGCGTATCGGGCGGAGAACAGGGTGCGCTACTCGGTCCAAGTATGATGCCCGGTGGTTCCAAGGAGGCCTATGACCACCTTGCACCGCTACTGCAGTCCATGGCCGCGGACGACGGTGATAAGGGCAAATGCGTCGCATACATGGGCTCCGGTGGAGCAGGGCATTTTGTGAAGATGGTGCATAACGGTATTGAATACGGAGTCATGCAGTTGCTTGCGGAAAGCTATCATCTGCTTAAAGAAGGTGCAGGCCTCGATGCGAAGAGCCTTGCTGATCTCTACGCAAAATGGAGCAAAACCCCTGAACTCTCCAGCTTCTTGCTCGACATTACTGCAAAGATTTTTTTGCAGAATGATCCAGATACAGGAGCACCGCTCATCGATGTGATTCGTGACGCTGCAGGGCAAAAAGGAACAGGAAAATGGACGACGGAAGCAGCGTTTGATCTTGGTATTGCCATACCGAGCATTACCGCTGCGGTCGATGCTCGGATCATTTCATCGGCAAAGGACTTCCGGCTCGCAGAGAGTGTGAAGTCTTCACCAGAGCATGAAGAAGCGAAAGTTCCGCCTACGTTCATCGAGGATGTCCGCAGCGCATTGGAGCTCTCGATCCTGAATACCTACGCGCAAGGTTTTCAGCTCCTGGTTGCTGCAAGCGCGCAGAATCAGTGGAACCTGCCCTTGTCAGAAATCATCCGTTGCTGGCAGGGTGGCTGCATTATTCGTGCCGAACTCCTCACGTGGTATCGCAAAGCTTTCAGTGGAGAAGAAAAGGCATCAGCACATCTTCGAGCGCGTTTCTCTGCAGAACATCAGCATGCTTGGAGGCGCATTGTCGCTTTTGGCGCAATTCGTGCACTTCCTCTTCCTGCAATGAGTGCATCGCTTTCGTACTACGATAGTTATCGCAGTGCATGGCTGCCACAGAATCTCATTCAGGCGCAACGCGACGCGTTCGGCGCACATACCTATGAGCGCCTCGACAAAGAAGGAACATTCCACACCGAGTGGCTAGCATGATTTGGGCAGCTGCAGTCGTACGCTTGTAAGGCGTCGAGGGAACATCCAGCTCGGGAGTAGTGCAAAGAGGCGAAGCGTGCGGTTGCGAATTGCCATGCCAATCCTTGTATCAGGTATATGAAAACCTGCAGAGAGCAGTGTTCGGCTGTGAATCTCTTTGGCGATCGGATGGAAGATTCGTTCATATTCTTCAAACGCCTTCGCAGGATTCTTGGGGAATTTCACCATTGCAGATGCGAGCACATACGCACCGCCAAGCGCGAGAGATACACCTTGCCCGGAAAGCGGTGAGGCAAGGCAAGCAGCATCACCAATGAGGCCCACTCTTCCTGTGTGCCACTTGGGCATACGGATTTGCGTTACGGCATCGAGGTAGAAGTCCTTTGCTTCGTCCAAACACTGTAGAAAACGCGCACATTGTTCGTCTCCTCCAGTGAATGCACGCCTGAGGATATCTTTTTGCAGCGCCGTGTCCTGCGGGGCAAAGTCGAGCATTCTTCGCTCACGGAATACAAACTCTACGACGGTCTTTCCGCCAGGGATGCCATATGCCGTAATGCGACGCCCAGGGAGTGAATACTGAAGCATTGTGTGCTCCTCCACTATCGCGCTTGGGACAGTGAACGCAGAAATGTAGAACCCGCAGTGCTTCTCGTATTTCGACTTTTCGCCAAATGCGAGAGTTCGCACAATAGAATTCTCTCCGTCTGCGCCGATCACGTAGTCTACATCCATCGGTTCACTTTTTGAGAATGTCACATGCACTTTGTCTTTCTGATCTTCAATCGAGCTGATCACATCACCAAAAATGTACGTCACGTTCTTCTGTGCGGCATCGAGGACAACTTTTGAAAGCTCCCCGCGCAAGATACTCACAATACGTTCGCCACTCTTTTCCCGAACGATACGAGGATCTAAGCCGATGATGCATTGATCATTGCAATCAATCACGCGAACGTTGCGCATGTCACATCGCTGCTTTTCCAGTAGCGGAAGAATTCCCATTCGTTCGGCCACGTCACAGCCAATTTCGCGGACGTCCAGCAAGTAGCCTCCGTGGCGCGGTGCCGGTGCTTTCTCCACGATGGTTACGTCAAAGCCGTGCTCTGCAAGAAAGTATGCGAGAGCCGGACCGGCAATGCCCGCTCCGGAGATGAGTACACGCGTGCCATGAGTGTGCATGCAACTGTAGGAAGAATATGTGTGGTGTCTGAATCTATAGTAGCAAAAAACGCTTGTTGACTCAACGAAGCGGTTTGCTGGTTTCGCATCTGGCGGAGAGGGAGGGATTCGAACCCTCGAGACCTTGCGGTCTGCCACGTTAGCAGTGTGGTGCCTTCAGCCACTCGGCCACCTCTCCCTGTTGCGAAGCGCAGAAAGTATATGCGAGGGGAGGGGAGGGGGCTACTGCATCTTTCAGAAGTTTTTGAACAACTATTGTATGCAGAAATATTCTCATCTGAATGCAATTCTTTCTCCTTGTGTGCCTGCATTTCCTCAGCAGAATAGTCGTGTGTCGACTGCTATCCACATCCCCGTGTTGCTTGCAGAAGTTCTGCACGTGCTTCATCCGCAAGAGGGGGAAGCTGTGCTCGATGCAACACTTGGATTAGGTGGTCACAGCGCCGCATTTTTGGATGCCATTGGCGAGAAGGGAACACTCGTTGCTTTGGATGCCGATGAACAAAATCTTGCCGATGCAAAAGCAGCTCTCCAAGGAAAACCAGGGAATGCGCACTATCTCCATCGCAACTTTCGAGATGTGCAGGGTCTGCCCTCACCGCTTTTTGATGTGATATTTGCAGACCTTGGCGTGAGTTCTCCGCACTTTGATGATCCAGTGCGAGGATTTTCTTTTCGTGCAGATGCCCCTCTGGATATGCGTTTTGACCGTTCGTCCGGGATGACTGCGTCGCAATTCATTCGCATAGCAACCGAGCAGGAACTGGTTGAAATGTTCCGAATGTACGGGGAATTCCCCGGTGCTCGCCGCCTCGCGTCCCTTCTTAAGGCACAATTACCAGAAACAACATCCGCGCTTCGGTCGATTGTGGAAACTGCCTATGGGTTTCGAGCCCCTTCAATCTTGCCGCAAGTGTTTCAGGCGTTGCGCATAGCGGTCAACGATGAAATTGGTGCACTGAAGAGTTTCCTTGAGACAGCACCCACTCTTTTGCGGCCTGGCGGTCGACTGGGCATCATCAGCTTTCATTCACTCGAAGATCGACTGGTAAAGCAGTGCTTCCGCACGCTCACCACAGCAGAAGTGGATCAGCACACAGGCGCTCCGCTACAAGAGCCAGATTTTCTTTTACCGCAGCGAAAACCCATAAGTGCCAGTGCCGAGGAGGCACACCAGAATCCACGAAGCAGAAGCGCGAAATTTCGCTCTATTACGCGACGTCTTCCCTAAGGCAACTTTATGGTATACTCCTCCACAGTCTTGGGATCCTTCTCGCACACATCAACGGTGCCGAGGCGTTCATCGCTTGGTCATCTGATCAGTCAGAGTACCATCCTGCTCATGCTCTGCATTGGCTCGCTGATCCTTATGCTTGCATTGCTTATTCTGTTCCACCAGAACGCAAATGCCACAAAGGGGTATATGCTCCGTACCTTAGAAAGGGAGCGAACACAGCTCCTTTTGGAAGAGGAGGTATTGAAGATGGAATTGGCTCAAGAGCAATCCTTGGCTGTGCTGGAGCAGGATAATCAGATTCAGCTTATGCTTGAGCCCACAGCCGTTTTGTACACGAATGAAGAGGCAACGCTGGCGGGAATTCGGGCTCAGTAGGGGGTAGCGAAAACAGAGAAAAATGGTACAATAGAACCAAATACACAGTACACATCGTGCATGCTCTCTTAAAGACCACAGTTGCGGTTCCTGTTGCGCTTCTTGCGCAGGTACTCTTTGTGTTGCCTGTCTTCTCGCAGGAGGAATGTGTTGGGAAGCTCTACGGCACTTCTGGATGCCCCGTGATTCAGGAGGCAGCGAAAACCGTCTCCACTACTTGCGGTAATGGCGTTGTGGAAGCGAACGAAGAATGTGACTTAGGCCGCTTTAATGGTCTTACGAATTGCACTGAAGAATGCAGAATTCTCTTCTGTGGAGATAGTGTTGTTTCGCCCTACCTCGGTGAAGAATGTGAGCCACTCACAGAACAGTACTATGGTATAGATCCGCAAACTGGCGCACTCACAAAAGAAATTCGCTTTGTCACCCCAAGCTGCAGCGCCATTTGTGAGGCACCTACATGTGATACAAGTGGGCAGTGCTTTGGCGGCTGTCGCCGAAAGTTCCTTCCAGAATGCGTTGGAGAAGCCAAGCTTGTTCCTTCGGTGATTCAGGTCACTACAGCCGTGGTACAGAAATCGAGTTCCTCGAGCAGCGCTGTGCCTGCCCCAAGTGCAGACGCCGAAACGGTAGATCATGGTGCCGCACCAGTAGAACCGGAAAGCGACGAAGTTCAGCTGCCAGCAACTGCTCAGTCGGCATCGAGCGCAACAGGCGCGGCTCTCTCGCTCGATGAAGCCAGCCCTGTACCAGAACCAATGACTCCTACCCCGCAAATGTCGGCAGCCAATTTGTGGTGTGGCAATGGAATTGTGGATGCGGGTGAGGAATGTGATGATGGAAACTTTATTAATAGCGATACATGCCCCAACAACTGCAAGTTGCCTATTTGCGGGAATGCAATTCGCGAGGGCGAGGAGCAGTGCGACGACGGCAACGAATTGAACACGGACTTCTGTAGCGATAATTGCAAGCACACCATGTGTGGCGATGGTGTAGTACAGAAGAATGAGGAGTGTGATGATGGTGCGCGAAATTCCAATGTAAAAACAGACGCTTGCCGCCTACAGTGTGTACGTGCGCATTGCGGAGATGGTGTAACAGACAGCGGCGAAACGTGTGACGACGGCAATACAGACAGCACAGATTTCTGCACTGTTTCGTGCACGCGCCCTGTGTGCGGTGACGGTTTTGTGCAGGATGGAGAAGAGTGTGACGACGGAGAAAAGAATAGTGATGAAGCAAAAGATGCTTGTCGCCGCGACTGCACCAATCCTGTCTGTGGCGATGCAGTTATAGACACAGGTGAAGATTGTGATGATGGCAATGCTAATGATCTTGATGAGTGCACAGCACTCTGCGTGCATACGAAGTGCGGAGACGCAGTTGTTCAGGCTGCAGAAGAGTGCGATGACGGCAATGCTGATGAAACAGATGAATGTAGCACGCGCTGCACAAACACATTCTGTGGAGATGGCTATGTTCAGGGAAATGAGCAGTGCGATGACGGCAATGATGTATCTACAGATGACTGCACAGCAGAGTGCAGCAAAGCTGTATGTGGAGATGGCTTTCTGCAAATGAATGAAGAGTGCGACGATGGGCCGCAGAACTCGAATACAGCCGCAGATGCCTGCAGAGAAGACTGCTCAATGGCGCTTTGCGGTGATGGTGTAGTCGATAGCAGCGAAGAGTGCGATGGTGGTGATCGCTGCACCCCGGAATGCACCAAAATTACATTCGGCATGATCTTGCGGTCGCACATGTGGCTCCTAGGGGGTGGTGGCGTACTGATCGGCGGAGGAGGCCTCACCGGAGGCTACATGCTCATTCGCCGGAGTTCTTCCCTCAAGAAAGGTTCAAAAAAGGGGGCCAACGAATCTGTAGACGATATCCCGCTCTCGCAATTTGAACTGCCTTGGCACCGGTGGGGCAAGCAGTCATAGAAACCTCGATGGTCCTTTGTTACAGCGTTCGCTGCTGAATGCTCCAGTCGGCAAGCTCTTTGGGCACGTCAGAAACCAGGATCAATCGAGATCCCTTGGGAACTATTCCAAATGTTCGTAGTGCCTCCATGCCGCGGAGAATGGTTTCCTCCGGCTCGCCAAATGCAATGTGTAGAGGATACACGCCATAGAGCAGCGTCATAACGCGCTGAACAGATTCCTCATTGGTGCAGGCAATCACGGGCACATGTGGTCGAAACTTGCTGATTTGCTGAGCTGTTCTGCCTGAGCGAGTGAATACGAGAATAGCAGCCGCATCAGTTGTGCGGGCAAGGTTCACTGCAGCCTGCGACCGAGCATCGTATTCATCTTCGCTCAAACGAATATCGGACGGGGATGTGAAGCGTGCGATATGTGCTTCTGTGGAGCGCAGCAAACGATCCATGGCTTCCAGAGCTGTTACTGGATGTCTGCCGGTGGCTGTTTCGCCGGAGAGCATAGTCGCATCGGTCCTTTCTGTTGCAGCGTGAGCCACATCGGTCATTTCTGCCCGTGTAGGGATTGGGTGATCCTTCATGCTCTCAAGCATGTGCGTGGCTACAATGACCGGCTTACCAGCATCGGAGCAGCGTACGACGATTTCATCTTGAATGGCAGGCAGGCGCTCAAATGGCACCTCTGCACCCAAATCGCCACGGGCCACCATGATGCCATCGGATGCCTGGATGATTGAGGCAATGTTCTCTACGGCGCGGGCCGTTTCAATTTTGCTCACAAGCGCAACGGGGGTTTCCTTCTTGCGGAGAAACGCCCGAACTTCCTCCACTTCATCTGCTGATCGAATGAAGGATAACGCGAGGAAATCAACGCCTTGTGCACCTCCAAAGGCAACGTCATCCCAATCTTGATCCGTGAGTGATGGAAGATCGACATCCGCACCAGGAAGATTCACATGGCGTCTGCTCCCAATTTCGCCGTCTTCCCTTGCCTTCGCCAGCACTGTTTTGTCGGGGTTTATGGCAACGATGTCGAAAGAAAGCTCACCATTATCAATCAGAATACGATTGGTCTCCTGTACGTCCTTGGCAAAGCCGTCGTAGTTCACCGTCACGAATCCCGGCTGATTGGCACGCTTATCGCTCTCGGAAATGAAAATAATCTCGTCACCGGCATGCACTGTAAGAGGTGTCTGTACGTCACCTGTGCGAATTTCAGCACCTTTGGTATCCAGTAGGATGGCAACAGGGATTGCACGCCCTTTGTTCACTGTGCGAATTCTCGCAATCACTTCTTCATGCTCCTTTCTTGTTCCGTGGGAGAGGTTGATGCGTGCCACGCTCATGCCGTTATCCGCTAGAGCGCGAATCTGTTCCACAGAGGCGCAGGCAGGCCCCAGAGTGCAGACGATTTTGGTAAGACGACAGTGCGACATGCGCAGATGGGCTGTGTAAACGGATCTGACTATTACTTACAGTATAGCATAAAAGTCATGGCTTTTCCCTAGCACATAAGAAAAAGGACCCCTCGTGCGAGGAATCCTTGTTCCCTTTCCTCCATCACGCCTACCAGGAGTACCCGTAGGATGGACGATCACAGTAGGAGTAATGGCAAGGATCATACGTTCGGCGAGTGGAGTACCGAGTACGCACCTCGTAGGGGTGGTAGCTCCGGTTGTTGTAGTGATAGTTGTAGCTTGGGTACTGGTAGTACGGCGTATTCGTGTAGCTGTAGTTGTAGCATGCGCCATCGCTGCCGTAGTAGTGGCAGTTGGAATAGCCGCCATTCCACCGCGTGTTATACGAATTGTTATACGAGTTTCCGTAGTTATAGCTCGGGTAGTAGTTGTTCGAATTGTTGTAGTACGGCGTATCGTAGTTGTACGAATTGTTATAGTACGGTGTGTTGTAGTAGTTCGGGGCAACATAGGAGTATGCCTCTACACCCCCGACGTTCGCAGCGAAGGCGACGAAGGCCGTAATGCCGATGGTGCCGATTGAAATGAGGAGTTTCTGCATAACCGTGGGGGAAATTTGAGAAAGGTTGTCGACTGTACGCAGGACTACGCGAATCGTCAATGATGCTAAATAACACTAAATAGAATTTGGCAAGTACTCTACGATCAATATCGTCATCTACGCTACAGCCTTGCAGAGTGAAGAGATGATGGTATCCAGAATTTGCATTTGTGCACTGGAAGAAAACTGAGAGAGAATCTTCGCTCGCGCAGCACGGGATACTGCTTGCCAGTGTATTTCGTCAGCGTAGAGCTTCTCCATACAGCTTGTCATTGCCTGTACGTCTTTCTCATGAATTAAGTACCCAGATACACCGTCATCAATTTCATGCACGATGCCAGCGTGACGAGTGCCAATCACAGGGACTCCACATGCCATTGCTTCTTGGATGACGAGCGGTGTTCCCTCGCGATCTCCATAACGCCCTTCAACCGCATGATGGAGAAGTACATGCGATTGCCGTAGAACCTCGCGAACTTGTATATGAGATAGCGCACCTAGGAAATGAACCGAATCCTGCAAATTCTGATTGCGCACATATTGACGAAGAACATGCTCTCGCGGACCCGAACCAACAATGTTATAGACAGAGTTCGGCTGTTTTTTGTGGAAGTCCGCAAACGCTTGTAGCGAATATATTGTCCCTTTTTTTTCCACAAGTCGGCCAACCGAGAGAAACGTGAATGGTGAACGAGAAGGGGGTGATGGTGCAGGGTGGAAAAACTCTGTATCAACACCGTAGTTCCAAACCACCACTTTCTCTTGCGGTGCACCAAGGGCAACAAGTTGTTTCTGCATTTCCTGCGAAACCGCAATGAGGCCAACGGCAGAGTGAAAAAGTTTTTTGTATTGTGCGGAATAGAGCTTGAGTGCGCGTCTATCGAACGCGTCGTATCCATGGAAATTACAAATGACCGGTATACCAAGAGTGTTTGCGGCAGAAAGTACATTCACGCCGGAAGGGCCAAATTCTGCAAGAATGACGTTGATCCTGTGCTCGCGAAAAATCTTCATGTACGTTGCGGTTCTTGCGCGGTGCACGAAGGGATCAGCAATATACGCACCCAGTGGCGTATTGATGGCACGAGTGAGAAATGACTGTGTTGGTGGAGCGAGAATAGCTGCTGAATCGAATGGAGGTGTATGCACTCGAACAGGAAAACTTTCAGCGAATATACGAACGTTAGCCAGATGTGTTGCATGCTGCATCACAAAAGTCTCAGATGGCTTAATTGCCCGGCTTTTCACGATCGCAAGATTATACATGCGAAAATTCTAGCGTGTTTTCGTATTCCGCCCAATCGAGAGCATTTGTTGGAATGCAACACGAAGTTCCGATCGCAGTGCAGAGGCGTAAATTTGAAATTTCTCACGAGGAGACAAATAATGTTGCAAGAGAACACGGCCAACCAGAACATCTTCTATGCCGCCGAGGTCTGTATTGAACGTTTCTTCGTACGATCGGCCATACTGAGCAATTGCAGCAACTGCACCCCAGCTCAATGTGTATAGCTTTCCTGCGTAGAATGGGCAAAACCAAGGGTAGCTTTGTTTGCGAAAAGGCAATTGTCGTTCTTGAAACCATCGAGTTGAAGTGATGGGTAGTGTAAACAATGGGCGTATCCCGCAGTAGGATCCGTGGCAAAGCTCTACAATTGAAGAGGGGAGTTTCCCGCTAAGAGGGCTCGCTAAAATTGAATCATCCATTTTAATCAAATAATCAAATCCCCCACGTCTGGAGAAGAATTCCAGCATGCGAAGTGTCTTTGATGCGAGCTGTGCGTATGCATCCTCGCAAGGGAGAAACAGATCCATACCGGAAAGCGTCGGCTCGCGGCAGTGAGGATCTGCATATACAAAAAACACTTCAATACTCGGATCTTTCAGCGGAGATTGAAACCAATCTTGTGCCAGCAACTCCTTGCGCAAACGCGCATATGGCTCTCGCTGGCAGGAGTACACACAAAGAATGAATCGCATAGCGGTTCTTGAAATATACAGGAGATACTCCTCACTCAGTACAGTCTTGTGAGTGTTGGAATTTCGTTGCGTGAGTCATTGGTACCCCGGACAGGATTCGAACCTGTGACCTACAGCTTAGAAGGCTGCCGCTCTATCCACCTGAGCTACCGGGGCACTGTGGTAATGCTATTCTTTGACAGACACCGCGGTTCGCTTATTTGATGTGTGACTCGCGCAAGCGCTCGTCAACCCACCTGAGCTACCGGGGCATACGAACAGTATAGCAAGAAATCGTGGCTTTCTCATGGGCATTTCTCGGTCGGCAGCCAAGAAGACGCCTTGGCAACGAGAGGTGCTGCCAGTATGCTACGAGCGATGAAATACAAGCGCGTAATGCTCAAAATCTCCGGCGAAGCTCTCGCAGGAAACAAGGAGTTTGGTCTCGACCACCCCACACTCACCGCTCTCGCAAAAGACATTCTGTCTGTAACAAAAAAGGGTGTGCAGATGGTGGTTGTCGTGGGTGGGGGGAATATTTGGCGCTATCGCGACACAACAGATAGCGGCATTGAACGTACAGCAAGTGACGCTATGGGCATGCTTGCGACGATTATGAACTCTGTTGGTCTGCAATCTGCATTGGAATCGATGGGTGCTGATACACGCGTGTGCAGTGCAATCGACGTACCGCAACTCGCCGAGCCATTCATTTACCGGCGAGCTGTTCGCCACTTACAGAAGAAGCGCATCGTGATTTGCGCAGGTGGAACGGGCAACCCGTTCTTCACAACCGATAGTGCGGCAGCACTCCGTGCATCCGAACTCAATTGTGACATTCTTCTAAAGGCTACGAATGTGGATGGCGTGTACGACAAAGATCCCAAGAGGAACAAAAATGCCAAGCTCTACAAAAATGTGTCGTTCGATGAGGCGATTGAGAAGAATCTCAAGGTGATGGATCAGGCGGCTTTCAGCCTTTGCCGCGAGCAGAAACTTCCCATTCGCGTATTCAATTTGGGCACCAAAGGTGCTCTCCTCAAGGCAGCCACGGGTTCACCTGTTGGCACACTTGTGCATTTGTAATCTTCCCCACCACTATGGCAGACGCCGACATTACAACATTCGTCGCAGAAGCGAAAAAGGTCATCGATTTCCTCCATACCGAATTTTCGAAACTTCAAACAGGGCGCGCAAACGCTTCTCTGATTGAACATGTGGAAGTGGAAGCCTATGGCACAAAGCAAACGCTGCAAACGGTTGCTGGGATTAGTGTGCAGGATGCGCGCACTATCGTGGTGCAACCATGGGATAAAAGTGTCATTCAAGCTATTGAGCAGGCTCTGCACAAAGCAGATCTTGGTACCGCTCCGGTGAATGACGGACATGTGATCCGCATTAATTTACCCCCTATGACGGAAGAGCGGCGTGCAGTGCTTGTGAAGCATGTGAACACACTCGCAGAAGAGGCAAAGATCAGCCTCCGCCATTCACGTCATGAAGCGGTAGAAAAGATCCGGAAGGAAACCGATGAGGATGTTCGCGAAACGCAGCTCGAAACTCTGCAGAAGGCGGTCGATAAGGCAAATGCAGATATTGAGGAGACGGCGAAGAAGAAATCGGAGGAAGTGATGACCGTGTAACTCCTGTCTTGCTACACTCCGCACGTGCAACCACGTATCGCTGTCCTGTCCTTCCCCGGCAATAACTGCGAAGTGGAATCTATGCGCGCCATACAACGCGCAGGCATGGAGCCGGTCTTTTGCCGTTGGAATGGTGATATTGCCGTACTGGAATCTATGGATGGGTACCTTATTCCTGGTGGATTTAGCTATGAAGATCGCGGTCGTGCCGGAATGATCCCTGCTCGTGATCCGGTGATGGATATCCTCCGGCAACAGGCGAGCGCAGGGAAGCCAGTGATTGGTATTTGCAACGGAGCACAGGTGCTTGTGGAAAGCGGGCTCATTCCCAATGCATCAGGCTTGCAAATGTCCCTTGCCCGCAATTCCAACGAAGGAGAAAGGGTAGGTGGTTTTTTGAGTGAGTGGGTATGGATTACGCCAACGTGTGCAAAGGAGCGTTGTGCAACATCGGATTGGGAAGGCCCCATGCACTTGCCGATCGCGCATGGTGAGGGGCGTTTTACTACATCGGACACTACCCTCTGGAAAACGTTAATGGACAACGACCAGCTCGCATTTTGTTACTGCGACGCAGAGGGCAACGTAGCCCCAACAGGCAAAGAGAATCCCAACGGTTCAGAATTTGGTGCTGCAGGTATTTGCAATCCGGCGGGCAACGTTGTTGCCCTTATGCCACATCCTGAGCGATCACCGCATGGCCAGCCGTACTTTGATGCACTCAAGCAGTGGATCGACCGTACTCCTCGTACTCCGTATTCTGCGCCTGCGAACCTCTCGACAACGCGTGAAATTGCTACCCAGTCGCGCCCAGCTGCCGAAATCTTCATTGATACAATCATCGTGAACAATGAGGAGCGCTCCGTAGAACAGGCTGCAAAACGGATTCTTTCTGGATTGCGATTGAAACAACTCAAATACATTGCTCTTTCAAACGACGATCCGACCGCAGTTCTGAGCCAGCTCTCCATCTATAATTCCAACAAAGAGATCGCGTACATCCGTAGGGGCGATACAATGCACCGTTGGAATGCACAAACGAAAACAGAGGAAGCCACAAAAACTTCTCCGCTTTCCAATGGAGTGCCACTCGTTCGGTTTGACGGAGAAGAGAGGCACAGCGGCGTGTGCTATGTGTGCATGGACGTAACCGAAGCGGAACTCCTGCGTTCTGATGTGCAGGAAGTTTTCGGAAACCCGCATGCAAGCACTCTTGTGCGCTTGTCATGAAGCGAAAGGTAGTCCTGCTCGCGCATAACATTCGCTCATTGTGGAATGTCGGTTCCTTTTTTCGCAGTGCAGATTGTTTTGGTATCGAAAGAATTCTCCTTTCTGGCTACTCACCAATTCCTCCTCGGCGAGAAATTAGCAAAACCGCTCTGGGGGCGGAAGAATGGATTCCTTGGGAGAGCGTAGACGATCCACTCGTCGCCATAGAGCATGCTCGAAAAAGCGGCTACAGGATCGTAGCGCTAGAGAAGAAAGAACGAGCTATACCACTGCATTCATACACAGCAGCTGAGAAAATTTTCCTCATTGCAGGGCACGAAGTTTTGGGCGTGCCAGAAGCACTACTTGCCCAAGCAGATGATGTCGTACAAATTCTCATGCACGGCAAAAAAGAATCCCTCAACGTTGCTGTTGCCGTAGGCATTGCACTGGAGCACTTTGCGAATGCGTAGTGTTACTTCTTTGTAAGAACGATTGCATCATTCTTGGCATCTACTTTCACGGTGTCACCATCGCCAATCTTTCCCTCAATGATTTGCAGCGAGAGATCGTCGAGAATGTCGTTTTGAATCACTCTCTTGAGCGGCCGCGCACCGTACGACGGGTCGTAGCCGCGCTTGGCAAGCAACGCCGATGCTGCTTTTGTAAGCGATAGCGTAATGCCTTGTAACTGCAAGCGTGCAGCAACACGCTCTATTTGCAGATCAACAATATGTGCAATTTGCTCTTCGGATAGTGGATCGAACACGATGATATCGTCTATGCGATTGAGGAATTCCGGACGGAAGAACTCTCGTAGAACTTTCTGCACCTCGCCTTCTGGAGAGAACACTGTATCCAGTATTGCGCTCTCTGCACCCTTCTTCTTTTCTGCGAATTTTAGCAGAATATCGCTCCCCAAATTACTGGTCATAATTATGACTGTGTTCTTAAAGTTCACTGTTCGTCCTTTGGCATCGGTAAGCCGACCATCGTCGAGCACCTGGAGGAGCACGTTGAAGACATCTGGATGTGCTTTTTCGATTTCATCGAACAGAATGACCGTGTAGGGATGGCGACGCACGGCTTCTGTGAGCTGACCACCTTCTTCGTAGCCCACGTAACCAGGAGGTGAACCCACAAGCCGAGCAATGGAGTGCTTTTCTCCGTACTCGGACATGTCGATTCGTGTGATCAAATCCTCATCATTGAACAGGAACTCGGCGAGCGCCTTCGCAAGCTCGGTCTTCCCCACGCCTGTTGGCCCCAAGAAAATGAATGACCCAATCGGGCGGTTCTCTTCTTGAATGCCGGCACGGCTCCGCCGCACGGCATTGGCAACAGCGGTTATAGCTCTACTCTGGCCAATGACACGTCGTTGCAGCGTTTGTTCCATATCGGTGAGCTTCTTGGACTCTTCTGCAAGCATTTTGCTCACAGGTATGCCCGTCCAGCGCGAGACAACTCGGGCAATGTCCTCTTCGCGTACTTCCTCTTTCAGAATGGGATTGCCCTGCTGAATGGCGCTAAGCTCTGCTTGGGAAGCCTGAATCTTCTTTTCAAGTGCGGGGATTTCCCCGTAGCGAATTTCGGCAACTCTCTGCAAGTTTGCTTCTCGTTCTGCCTTTTCGGATTCCAAACGGAGCGTTTCAATTTGCTTACTCGATGCTTTAATTGCGTCGATAACATTCTTCTCGTTGCGCCAACGCGCCTCGAGCGATCGCTGCTTTTCTTGCAGATCGGAGAGCTCTTTTTCTATGACAGAAAGACGCTGCTTGGATGGAGCGTCCGTCTCCTTCTTGAGCGCTTCACGCTCCACTTCCAGCTGGCGGATACTGCGGTCGAGCTGGTCGAGTTCACTCGGCTTACTGTCTGTTTCTATGCGCAGTACAGATGCAGCCTCATCCATCAGATCGATAGCTTTATCGGGCAAGAATCGATCACTGATATATCGATCAGAGAGCGTCACCGCAGCGACAACTGCGGCATCGGTGATGCGTATACCGTGGTGCACTTCGTATTTTTCCTTAATACCTCGGAGGATAGAAATGGCATCTTTGATGCTTGGCGGATGTACAAGTACGGGCTGGAATCGTCGTTCAAGTGCCGCATCCTTTTCTACATGCTTGCGGTATTCCTTGAGCGTGGTTGCACCGATCGTACGTAATGCACCACGAGCGAGTGCGGGCTTGAGGAGGTTGCCTGCATCCATGGCACCTTCTGCGCCACCTGCGCCAACAATAGTATGTAACTCATCGATAAAGAGGATGATTTGCCCGTCTGACGTTTCGATTTCTCGAATGATAGCCTTGAGACGATCCTCAAACTCACCGCGATACTTGGTACCTGCTACGAGGGCGCCCAGGTCTAATGAGAGAAGTCGCTTGTCTTTGAGGGTTTCGGGTACATCGCCGTCGATGATTTTCTTGGCAAGCCCCTCAACGATCGCTGTTTTCCCCGTTCCAGGCTCACCAACCAACACGGGATTATTTTTGGTTCTGCGCGAAAGGATCTGCATGATGCGCCGAATTTCCTCATCGCGTCCGATCACGGGATCGATTTTTCCTTCCCGAGCGAGACGCGTGAAGTCGACGGTGTACTTCTCGAGCGATTGGTACTTGCCCTCGGGGTCAGGATCGGTAACACGTTGCGAGCCACGGAGCTTCTGCAATGCATCAAGTACTTCCGTGCGCTTGAGTGGCAGAATGGACTGGACGTCCTTGTTTTCCAGTAATCCCAAGAACAAATGTTCAGTGGATATATAGTCGTCGCGGAGTTTCCCCGCCTCCGATTCTGCAGCGTTCAGCACCGACTGTAACTCGGGCGTGAGGTATGGCTGGCCGCCGCTTACCGTTCCAAGAGCGGACACTTTCTGCTGTAGCTGCTCTGCAACCTGCTCCGCATTGTGTTCCAGGCTCGTAAGCAAGCTCGGCACAATACCCCCTTGCTGGCGAACCAGCACGAGAGCTAAATGCAGTGGCGAAAGCGCCTGCTGCGACAGAGATCCAGCGAGCTGCATTGTGCTCTGGATCGCTTCTGATGCCTTCGTTGTATAGCGATGCAGATCCATTATCACTCTCGAGTGTAGAGTGACAATGCTGTGTAGTCAACTGCTAGCGCAGCTCTTTGAGCTTCTTCCACTTCACCTGCAAGAGTGCGCCGCAACAGAACCAGCTAATCAGCATAATGCTCAGCCAGCCCACCAGCGGTGCCATTGCAACAATACACAGGACAATAAAAGCGAAGATGGATGCACAGAGTTGCTGCCATAGGTGCCAGTGTTGGTGCAGCCGCAGCTCCACAAGTTTTGCGAGAATGATCGCGGAGAGTGGCAGTGCGAAATAGAGCGAGAAGCCGTAGAGCACCCCACCAAGAATGGCCAGAGGAAGGCCGACAACAGTAATCGTCAGGAGAAGCAAAACAACTGGCGTACAGCAGAAGTACAGTAGACCGGTAAGCGCGCTCGCCCACGGGCGAGAGTGCAATCGCTTGGCTGCATCGGTGAATGTGGTTTTCGCAAATGCAACAGCGAGCACAATGAAGGCAATCGAGAAGAACAGCGATGTGAGCACGCCGCTTACAATGGCGATAATTGTTGCCTTACCTGCGTTCTTCGCTACCTGTGCATGAGCTGGCTCCAGCGCAGGATCCAGCACAGCGCCTGCGCCATCGAGTGCGGGTGTAAAATCGATTTCAGAAGACTTCGTCCAGTAGGTAACGTCTCCTGCAAACCGTGCACTCTCACCAAGCTCCATCTTCTCGGCAACAAGTTTGGATGTACCACGGAGAGTGCCAAGAACAGTGAGGTCCGCTGCAGAGACTTCTACAGAGCCACCAACTGTTCCGCGCATGACCACTCGCGCTGCACGAATGTCGATGTCCCCGTCGATCTGACCGTCAATGAACACCTCTCCGCCAACAATGCGTACATCTCCTCCAATTTCAGCAGACTCTAGAATTTCGATTCGACCACCAGTGATGATGACGTCATCCGTCACACTACCCGAAATGCGCACTTCGCCACCAGCAATGCGAACATCATCACCAACGGTGCCACCGACATTCACTCTGCCCCCAGCCAGAGCCAAATCTTGGCTAATCGCACCATTGCTTGTGATTTCTCCACCAGCGCCAATGATGTCCCCTCGGACTCCTGCGTTCACATCCACTTGTCCGCCAACAAGGTAGAGATCGTCGGTCTGGTTTTCTGCGATGACAAGTATTTCACCTGCACGTAGTTCCGCGGCGTTCGCAGAAAATGGAAGGAGAGCACAAGGGAGAATGAGGAGGAGTCGGCGCATGCAGAAGATCCTACTCCTATACTCCTTTGAATGCTGTTGAAAGTAATTGCGCGAAGCTTTCTCGTCTTACACGCAATCCAGAGGATCAATATCGATAACCGCCTTTGTAGTGTCAACAATATCGAGTAGTGGCAGCAGATTCTGGCCGCGAATGAGAACATGCCATTCCTTGCCACCACCGAAGAATGTGGGCGCGGCGGAGATGGCTGTAGAGGGAGATTGCGCTGCAGCTGTCGTGCGCAGAACATCACGCAAGCGCTGCGCATCGGGTGCGGCGGTCGGCCCGCGGAGGAGCAAGCGAATCATAGACGTATGTGGCGGATACCCCGCATGCTCTCGCAATTTTACCTCCTGATCGAGGTACTCTTCTGTGCGATGCTGTGCGGCGAACTGTACCTCTGGAGCCGTAGGTCGAAATGTTTGAATGATCACTTCACCTGGCTTTGCTCTGCCGCTACGCCCAATGAGCTGTGTGAGAAGCTGAAACACACGCTCGCCGGCGCGGAAGTGCGGGAGGGAAAGGCCAACGTCTGCCACGAGCACTGCTGCAAGTGTCACCTCGGGAAGATCCAGACCCTTCACTACCGACTGCGTGCCAAGGAGAATATCCGCCTCTCGGGCACGCATTGTAGTGAGCAATGTGCGCATCTGCTCGGGGTGCGTGAGTGTGTCGCTATCCGCACGCAGTACACGTGCCGCAGGGAAGTGCTTGGCTAGCAGATCTTCAATTTTCTGTGTTCCTGCACCCACCGTATGCAGCCGCACTGAACGACACGATGGGCAGCGATCAGGTAACGCCACCCGTAGCCCTGTCGTGTGATCTGCAAGAATTGGCAATCCTCGGCTGTCACGATGCACAGTAAAAGGCAGTGCGGAATCGGGTGACACCACTCTGCGGCGGCAATCGAGGCAGAGGAGTGCACTCCCTACGCCACGGCGATTGAGGAAAAGGACGCTCTGCTCTTTTCGTGCGAGGCGCTCTTCGATTGCGGCGCGCAGAGTAGGGGAGAGGGGATACGACGATCCGCACTCCGCCTCTGCAAGATCAATAATACGTACAGAAGGAAACGCGTGAGAGTTGTAGCGATCCGGAAGTCGAGCAAGGTGATACACACCATTCTTGGCGCGGTGCCAAGATTCCAGCGACGGCGTTGCAGTACCCAATACCAATTTGGCAGTGGAGAAACGGCAGAGCGCCTCGGCAGCTTCCCGCGCATGGTAGCGGGGTGTTTGCTCGTTTTTGTATGTCCACTCATGCTCCTCATCGAGGATCACCAAGCCCAGTGTGGCAAGTGGGGCAAAGAGTGCTGAGCGCGAACCAATTACCAGCGCAACACTGCCCGAATGAATACGCTTCCAAGTGTTTCTGCGCTGTGCAGGTGTAAGGCGACTATGAACAACGGCAACCTGCTCGTGGCCCAGTAAGGCAGTAAAGCGGTCAATGCAGTGCTCTGTGAGCAGGATTTCTGGAACGAGCAGCAGAGATTGCCTGCCGCGCGATGCCTGCTCTGCAATCAGCGCGGCGTAGATCTCTGTTTTGCCGCTGGACGTTACACCAAAGAGCAACGACGGCCGCGGATCTGCTGCAATATCGGCAAAGACGCTTTGCTGAGCAGATGTGAGTGCAGGACGGCGTGCGTCGTCTACTGTGTACGCTGTCCCTTCTGCTCGGCTCGCTGCGAGCTGCTCCTCCATATGTACTCTGCCAGAGGCAACCAGCGCATGTAGTGTTGCAGCGCTCGCACCTGTTTTTTCTAGTAATGCACTCCTTTCCACTGTGCCAGCAGCACAGAGTTCTTCCAGAACCTTCTTTTGCTTTGATCCTTTTGCTTGTGTGTTCTGGTTAATGCCAAGGGAATAGAGAGCACTCGGCACCGGCAGAAGCGCCTTCCATGGCGGTGCGGGCAGCCATACGCGCATTGCTTGGCGTAGGCTGCAGCGGTAATGCGTTGCCATCCAGCGAAGTGTGGCAAGCTGTGCAGGTGTGAGCAAAGCACGTGGCGAGGGGGTGTCGTGCACCGAGAGAATGTCGTACTGCTCCTGTTTTTGCACTGCTTCCTGTACATCTAACACAATGCCTTCCACAATTTTCTTTCGCAGTGGCACGCGAACAATTGTCCCAGGAGAGAGTGCTCCCGCGCTTTCATACGTAAGCCCTCCGGCAATCCCGGGATTCTGTGCCACAGTGAGGACAGTGCAACGCATGGAAAAATATACTAGCAGTTGGCAGACTTCCTGTATCCTATGAACACGTTGGACGTTTATCCCAGTAGACGGGCAGCGTTGCTGGCTAGATACCGAGGTTCGAGTACGTGCAGAATCTTCTAGCCAGACACACTGCATTCCGATTACTCTTTGCACATCAACTGGGCGTTGCTCAGTTGGGTCGAGTCCCGCATATGCGGGACGAGCACTAGAAAAACTCGCCTGACGAGGCGCGCCAGGAAATCATGCATCATTCACATCATCGGGGCGTAGCTCAGTTGGCTAGAGCGCCTGGTTTGGGACCAGGAGGCCGCGAGTTCGAGTCCCGCCGCCCCGACCAATCGTCTTTGCTCCGTATCTACGGAGCTTTTACGATGGCCAGAAACTACTGCGCTTCGTCGAAAATACCCTGTTCTACCTGTCGACGTTTTTCGCGCAAATTCGCACGATGCGTCTTGAGCTTATCGCTGCGCTGCTGTGTTGTGAGGTGTGCATCAGGCATCACTTGTCGGCGCATTTGCAACTTTCGTTCTCGGAGGAATCGCTTCTCTACATTTTCGCGAAGGAGCGAAGCTCGATTGCGCGAGTTCCCATAAATATCCTGCACACGAGTTGTACGATCCTGCATCGTCTTGAGGCGGTGCGCTGCTGCATCTTTTTTCACCACACATCGGCGGAAGGTAAACAGATGCACGGCAATAAGCTTTTGATCACTGCTATAGCCCAGCTCCTTGCGACACTCCTGTTCGTACTGAGCGCGCAACACCGCTGGTGATTCATCCAAAATCGGCGGAACGGTCATTGTTGTACCGGTTCCAAGTAGAAGCAGAAGTGCTGTTGTAATCATGAGTGCATTCTCTCGTGAACAGCGAAGAAGTGCAACCAACGGAAAAATCGTGTGGGAGTGATTCAAGCCACAATTCTCACTGCCGTCAGTAGCGCTCTGGCCTCGTACAGGCAAGAATGAGCTGTTCTTTCTCCCATTTTCTATGCGTTTTCGATTGAGTGTTCTTGCAGCGTCGCTGCTTATGGCGTCGCCGGCACTGGCGATGTTCAACGATTCCAAGGGTCACCCGTATGAAGATGCAATCCAATACGTATTGGATAACGGCATTGTAAGCGGGTATCCCGATAGAACGTACCGACCTGAACAAGTGATTAATCGCGCAGAATTCACGAAGATCGTTATGGGCGCGAGGTTCGCATCGGAGATTGATGCATGTGCTCTTTCCACGCTCACTTTCCCAGACGTTCCAAAAGATTCGTGGTTTGCCAAATACGTGTGTGTGGCCAAGGCAAAAGGAATCGTTGGTGGCTATCCTGACGGCACATTCAAGCCAGATCGAAACGTGAACGCAGCGGAAGCTGCCAAAATCGTTACGGCTGCCTACGGTGTTGCGCCTGCACAGGCAGGTACTGCGGTGTGGTACCAGCCGTACGTGGATGTGCTAAAGCAGAAAACAGCATACCCACCAACGGTCTCCAATGTTTCCGCCGGCCTCACTCGCGGGGAAATGGCCTACATCATCCACCGTATGGGAGGATACGCAGAGGTTCCATCCACAGGTGGTGGCTGCAAAGTGGCAGGGTGCAGCAGTCAGCTGTGCGTGGATGAAGAAGAAGATGGTATATCTACCTGCGAATGGCGGGCAGAATATGCGTGCTACCAAAATGCAGAGTGTGAGCGCCAAGGCAACGGCCAGTGCGGTTGGACCATGACCGATGATCTTGCGGAGTGCTTGGAAGGTGATCGTGATGACACAGCAGGATTGGGTGAATATGAGCCCTATGCCCCAGCCGCTGCAGATGCACAAACAAAGCCGTATGTGTTGTTTTTCCATGCGGAGTGGTGCCCCTACTGCCAAAAGAACGATAGCTACCTCGAGGACTTCTACGGCGAAGGTCGTGCCGGTGCATACACCGTGTACAAACTCAATTACGACACAGCCAATGACATGCGTTCTGCGTACAACGTCACGACACAAGATACATTTATTCTGCTTGATGCCGACGGAAACGAGATCGAACGCGTATCGTTCCCATCGCAGGTACAGCTCGAAGCGTTGATTACAATTGAATAGTCATTGTCTCTGAGTGTAACGGGTATACTGCATACCCATGCGTCTCTCCACGCCACTTGGCCAGGTGCTGCGGACTACACCGCAGCATTTGGCGTGCCTGGAAGGAATGGGGCTGCACACCGTGGAGGATCTGGTGCTCTATTTGCCTCGGGCGCACGAAGATTTAAGCGCGATGCATGTGCTACGCACAGCACCTTTCGATCAGAAGGGCTCATTCCGCGGCATTGTGGATCACCTGCGCCGAGTGCGAACAAAGAGCGGAAAAGTGCTCGTTACAGCCGATTTCACCGATACAGAAGGGGAAGCAGCCGAAGTAATTTGGTTCAATCAGCCGCACGTCCTTCGCATGCTGAAAAGCGGGCAAGAGATCGTGCTGACCGGGAAACTCACGCTCAACGGAAAGCGGCTGCAGCTCCAGAGCCCCAAGTTCGAACAAGCAGAACGAGGCACGCTGCTTCACGCAGGCAGATTGGTGCCTATCTACCCAGAGCATGAGCTGATCAATACGGTGTGGCTTCGTGAGAAAATGGTTCTTGTACAGGAGGCAATCAGCGAGCTCCCGGAAACGTTGCCGGCCGCTGTGGTGATGGAAGAATTGCTTCCATCTCGCAGCGAAGCAATCCACACACTTCACTTCCCAGAATCCGGTGAAGCACTACAGCGTGCGCGTGAACGAATGGCATTCCAGGAAATGTATGCACTGCAGCGTGAAGCGCTGGAACGAAAGCAGGAGTGGCAAGGAGAACACCAAGAGCGCTTACGCGTGCCGATGGATGTGGAGCTCATTCGTGCATTTTTCCAGTCGCTGAATTTCACACCCACAAATAGTCAGAAGATTGCTATCTACGAAATTCTGCGTGACATGGAAAAAGATCAACCGATGTCGCGCCTCCTTGAGGGGGATGTAGGCTCAGGCAAAACGCTCGTTGCTACTGCAGTGATTGCGAACGTGCTTCGCAACAAAGGGCAATGCGCACTCATGGTTCCTACGGAAGTTCTCGCTCGCCAGCATACGATTTCTATCGGGAAGACACTCATTGCCTTCCACACCTATCTGGAAGCCGCACGTGCACGCGGAGAGCAACTGCCAATTATGCCGCACCCTACGGTACAAATGCTCACAGGATCAGTCCAGTCAGCAGATGCAAAGGCTATTCGACACGGCCTCACGACTGGCGCCGTTGATCTCGTGATCGGCACGCACGCTCTCATTCAAGATTCAGTCACATTTCGCAATTTGCAACTTGTTGTTGTAGATGAGCAGCATCGGTTTGGTGTTGTGCAACGTGCGAAACTCAAGGAGAAGGGGAGTCCGCATTTCCTCTCGATGACAGCTACACCTATTCCTCGCACGCTCGCACTCACCGCCCATGGGCATCACGATCTCTCAGTGCTCACCGAGAAGCCGGGTAATCGTAAACGCATTCATACTAAAGTGGTCTCCCCCAGCGATCGCACAACGGTTGAGCGCTTTATTGATCAGCAAATTGGCGAGGGGAGACAGGCGTTTGTGATCTGTCCACTCATCAATGAATCGGAAAACGAGGAAATGAACGACGTAAAAAATGTGACACAGGAAGTAGCAAGACTAAAAGAGGGCTTCCCACATAGACGCATCATTGCGCTGCACGGGCGAATGTCTGCTCAGGAAAAGGAATCAACCATGCACGCATTCAAGAATCGTGAGTACGACATTCTCGTATCCACATCGGTAATCGAAGTGGGAATCGATATTCCCAATTCAACAATTATTGTAATTGAAGGTGCGGAGCGGTTCGGGCTGTCCCAGCTCCATCAGTTCCGCGGACGGGTCGGTCGAAGTGATCATCAAAGCCATTGTTTCCTGTTTACCACCACGCCTCAGCAAGCCTATTCAGAGCGCTTGAAAGCAATGGAGCAACACGACTCAGGGTTCCTTCTTGCAGAGATTGATCTGCAGATTCGCGGCCCGGGCGAGCTGTTTGGCTTGAGGCAGAGCGGCCTCCCCGAATACCAAGCTATCGGCTTACTGAATCCAGAACTGGTTGTACGAGCCAGGCGAGCTGCAGAACGTGCACTTGGGATGCGTGAATCGACGGTTGTGTAAGGCGGTGCTTGACACCCATTCAAAGTCGGATATCCTGCACATCGTGCAATCCGTCCCGCACTTCGCCGGCATGATGATGTCGATGATGATGCTCTCCTCGCGAGGGACGGCTGCTTGCGCATAAAGAAGACTTCTCACTCAAGCAACCAGAACCCTCGCCACAAACGAGGGTTTTTTTATCACCTCATTTCATTCATTTCATGGAAAACACGATTATCCCCAAACTCCGAGATACGATCTCTGCGGATTTCGATCCACAGACAGGCAGATTGCTTTCCGACGATGTACTGCAAGAATCATCGGATCTCACCGACTTTGAACAAGAAGTGTTCGCCAAGCGCACACGACGATTGCTGCAAGTGACTGACGTTGGAGATGGGCCACGCGATTTTGATGCACATGAAACGATTCTGGCACGTCATTTACAATTGCAGGATAACCGAATTTACAGCACAGGTGATAATCCCGGTGTACTTGCCTATGCAGCGGATTTCACCACTGATCTACAGAAGATCAGTGAGGATGTTATCCGGCGCGCTGCACTGCAGGCGAAGAAGAACGGGAGAAATCTTCCTGCAGACGTGGTCGAAGCATTGCAGACACTCGATACAAGCACACTTCGAATTCTGCTCAACTCCGCTCCACGCAATCAACAAGCAGCTGAAGGCCGCAACGGGCGGGACTTCCATTTAGGGCTCACTGCAGATGGAATCGAGGTCTATGCCGTGCCAGTGAGCTCACTGCGGTATATCCGCAGCAAGCTGGTGTCACTCTTCCGCATTCCTACAAATGGGCACCCGCTTACAGAAGACGGCGAACAGTTCCGCTCGTCGCTCTTTGGACAAAGCGCTCACAGCGCACAAGAGCATTTGGTGCCGCTATGGCGTAGAGAAGATGACAACGAAGAGGAACTGGATACATTCCTCCCGACGGTTACAGAGGAAGAAGTGGCCTACAAGGATGCCCCATTCTGCAACCGACGAGTGTTCTCCCCAAATGTGGAGCGGTTTCTGGATCAAATCGAAAGCAACATCACCTGCAGCGACAGAACGGTTCGGGTACAAATCGGCAATACGCCAGTTCGAGCCTACCGCGTGAAGAATCTGGCAGAAATTCCAGGTGGGCAATGGGGTATTTACGCGAACGTTGCCGATGGAAATGGTCGGGCTTCCGGCTATGTTGAGCTCAATAAGCGCCTTCCGGACGGCGGTAGCATTGAGGATCCATCGCAGCGTTCTGACCAAGATTTGCAGCCAGAAGATCGACATTTGGGCGTTTCTGTACGCATTCTCCCAAGGGAGTAACGAAACATTCGCTTTGTCAATTTGGCCTCTCCTGCTACACTGGTAGCGATATTCCCCTATAGAACGCATGAGCGATTCCGCACAACCACAGCAGCAATCCGGTCAGGGTGGAGCCCAGCCGATTCGGCCGGGAGACCCGATCCCTTCTGGCGGAATTGATCCCACACAGGTGTTTGCTGCGCCACCACCGCCTCCACCGTCTGCTCAGCAAGGCGCTCAGCAGGATGGTGCTCAACCACAGCCACCAAAAGATGCTGGCCCTCCTCCACCACCTGCAGGTCCATTGCCTGCAGATGACCAGCTCAAGGCTGCCGGATATGACGATGAAGATATCCGCGTACTGAAAGAGGTAGGCAACTACCGCTTCGGTTCCCTTACAGGGCAGCTCTCCAATCAGAACGTTGTTGTGCCAACGCACCCAGAAACAACATTCGATGAGCAGCGTTTCCTCAATCTGCTTCGCGGGAGTATTTCCCTTACGCGAGATGAGAAGTGGCGCATCATTATGGCGATCCCAAAGCTCAGCCAGTTCCAGATTGATGAGCTCCAGAAGATTTTGGACGAAGAGCGCATCAAGTTTAGCGAGCTTTCACCCAAGCACCTGCTACAGCTCATGAAGTTGGAGCAGAAGCACGGTGACGACTGGAAGGATCTGCAAGCGATTACCGCACAGCAAAGCGCCAAAGCGGATGAATCTGCTCAAGCAGACGCCATTCGTAAGCAGCTCGGGCTGTAATCGCTAGACGTTCACTCGGTAGAACACGAAGGCGAGTACGCCAACAATTGTGCAGAACAATGCCGAAAGGGTTCCTGTACCAAGCTTTTTGTAGAGGCTGGTCATTGCGAGGAAGAGGAACGACGCCAGTGTGAACGAAAGCACTAATGGAGACGCATAGATCCCCATGAGGTACGGGATCTCAAAGGGCAAACTGCGTGTGGTGGTATATGCGCCCAATGCATAGACTAAGGCGTACCACGCAAGTAGCCACCCGGCATAGAGCCGCAGAGTATCCAGGAACGGATAATACTGACGAGTATCTGCAGATTCGGTAGATGAAGGCTTCTGAGCCCAGTCATGCGCAGGTGCCTGCTCTCGAGGAGGAGGGATGGTGATTGGCTTGTTTACTGACGCTGCCGAAGCCGGAGTAGGTTGCGCTGGAGGCTGCTTCTGCACTGGGGCAGCAGGCGGAGGGCTCTGCACGGCCTTTGCTGGTGTGGGATTCTGCTGAGGCGCAGAAGAGAAGTCTGTGCTGTTTTTGGTCTCGTAGGAAATTTGAAACACCTCCTCTGGAAGCAGTGCTTGCTCTGCAAGAGCAATTCTTGCTGCGGTCACATCTGCAGCATCTATGCTGCCGTGGACGCGTTCGCCTTTGGCATTCCGTGCACTGTACGAGTAGAGCACCATGGACGCAGTGTAGCAGAACTCGCCTAGCCAGCGAATGCCACCAACTGTGCAGTGATATACGCCACTGCAGCTTGCAGGCGCGCATCGGCAACAATCTCAAAGTGTGAGTTGTCTTGCCATGCTCGGTACCCAATAGCTGTGGATCCTTGCACGGAGACTTGTCCGTCCGTTGCGTTCTTGGATGCCACCGTACCGGAAACGAGTTTTATAACGATCACGCCGTCACCAATGCTATCGATAGGTGCGTTGCCTACCTCCACGTGCCACAGGTGCGACGTGGTGTTCCCAAATGACTGGAACCACCAATTCTTATGCACAGGGAAACAGAAACCAATGTGACCTGTGCAGTACTTCTGGGTCCAGCGCTCAGCGGCATAATCCTCGGCAGCCATTGCAGTGATTGCGCTTTCCTGAGAAGCGGTGAGTTTGACGGGCTCCTCATTTGGCTCTTCTGTTTCAACAGGCGTATCCGGCTCCTCCACGGCACCCGTATTCGTTACAGGCTTCTCGGGAATTGGCTGGTCTTTAGGCTCATCGTCCGTTTCATCTGGCGTGTCGGCTACTGTTCCAGTCGCTGTATCTGGTACCACTGCGCCGGAATTCGTTGAAGAGACACCTTCGCTCTCTGCAGAAAGCAGATGAATATTCTCCACGCGCATGATCATGCCGCCTTCTTCGACGGTTGGGCGAATGGCACCGAACACCTCCACGTCCTCCTCTACGTATCCATTCAGGTCCACAGAATCACTCTCTAGCAGTATGAACCTACCATCATCGAGAACAAGTCGGTGACTGCCTTGCTGGTACACGCTAATTCCAGCGGGTTTCACGATTCCGCTGTAGGTGACATTTTCTGTCTCGCGGACAGCGGGTTCCTGGGGAACTTCCTGCGTGTCTTCAGGAGTTGGCTCGGGCAGCGGTTCAGCTTGCGGTGCTCCCAGGGAGCAAGCAGCGAAAACGGTGCATGCACCGAGTGCAATTGCACGGAGAAAACGCATCGGAGAAACAGGGAAGGAGTCGATGCCGTAAGTATACTCGCGGATGGAGAAAAGACACCAAAATCTCCGCAATTTCCCTTACAAAAAAGAGAGGTATTTCACCTCTCTTTTTTGTACGAATACAGGCACGACTACTTGAGTGCCTCTACTGCTGCCTTGAAGGCCTCAAGCGGCTGTGCGCCGGAGACGATCTGGCTCTTGCCTGTTTCGTTGTTGATCACGATGTTGCCTGGAGTACCGCGAATGCCCGCTGCCGTACCACCAGCCATCTGATCGGTGACTTTCTGTGCGTACTTGCCGGAATCTAAACAGTCCTTGAAGTCACCGGCATCCAAACCGAGATCAGCAGCGTATGTTTCGAGCTGCGTATTGTCTGCGCCTTTCTCGAAGAGCATGTCTGCGTACTCCCAGAACTTGCCCTGTTCACCCGCACACTCGCTTGCCTCTGAAGCCTTCTGTGCGTTGGGGTGGAAGCCAAGAGGATAGTGGCGAAGCACCCAGTTCACGTCGTCCACTTCAGCAACGAGCTGCTTCATTGTGGGGTGATGACGGGAGCAGAATGGACACTCGAAGTCGGAGTACTCGATCACCGTGATGAGTGCATCTTCATCACCACGAATGTAATCCTGATCTGGGTCTACCTCTGGAACCTCACCTGCTGGTGCAGGAGCTGGGGCTGGAGTTGGTGCTGCTGGCGTAGGCTGTGCAGCTACAGAAGGCTTGTTAGCACCACCAATGTTTACAGAACCGCCGGAAACCGTAGCAGCGCCATAACCGACGATGACACCAATGAGCACCATGGAAATGCCGAACCACGGCGTATTTGCTGTAAATGATTCTTTGGACATGAGAGAAAAAGAAAAAACGAATAAAAAACGAAATACAGTACTCGTCCTACTCGCGCTTTATGAGTACATGAGCAAGAAGCGGCGCTGCGTGAAAACGAGGACCATCTTGTGCAAGAAGATACTGAACGCGCCCCTCATACACTACCGCTTCCTCCGGAAGAATTGCCGGAAGTGACGGTGCGTCATCGGATCCAAGTACGAGCGGAATATCTTCACGGCTTCCGCGTACAGCATTCTGGAAGCAGAAATCACTGTCCTGGCACCCCGAACCGTGGCTTGCAGCGGCAACGGCGGACTGCACATCACCTTCCGCCACAGGGGTGAAGAGCTGGCAGAGGAGCGTGTCCTCGCTGAAAAGAACTGCTGTAGCGTCATTGGTACCAATACGCCCCGCAAACGCGGCAGAAACAGAGAAAATGCCACCCGTGCATACGGAAGAATGCAGGCTGATAATCAATGTCCCGATGAGAAGTACCCGTAAGCGGGAAACACACAGAGCCATCGGGCACGCACTGTACCCGACAGTCTGGGGACTGTCACGCACGGAAAACTGGTGGCCCAGACCAGGTTCGAACTGGTGACACCTCGCTCTTCAGGCGAGTGCTCTACCAACTGAGCTACCGGGCCACGTATTTGGTACGATGCTGTGAACGATACAGGACCGAGCATACTTGTTCTCTTACGCCTCGGCCAAGGCCTCGGCGGTCAACTTGAGCTACCGGGCCACGAGATCTCGCCCTTGCATGTAAGGCCTGGCAGGTGCTCCCAAGCCACAGTCACGCGTAAGCGGGGCAACTTTAGCAAGAACGCTACTGCAAGAGAAGAGATTCCCTGCGCGGTTTTACATGGAAGCCAAACAGCCTTTCTGCTACACTATAGTGATACCAAAACCCATTTTGTGAGCCACAAATTGCCCTCTACAGACAAGGCTGCACTCCTGCTGATCGCCATGACGATTGCGGGTATTGCTGCATTGGGAGTCTTCTTCTTCCAGCGCAGTGAGCAGGTGCTCGATTCCATGTTCAAAGAAAAGCTGCAGGGCTTTGCTGCTATCGGTGCCATGCAATTCACTGCGGAGGAAATTGCTGCTATTCGTACAGCAGAAGATCTCGATGCAAATGTATACGCCACTGTGGTAAACAAACTATTACGCATCAAACAGGGCATCCACGATGCCCAGTACGTCTACATCATGCGGCGTACAGACGACGCATTCACATTGGAATTCGTTGCGGATGCGCAAGCAGGGCTGGGCATAGCAGAGTTGGATGGCGATGGAGACGGCATGCTCGATAGCTCAGAGGCACCATCACAGCCAGGAGATCCCTACGACATTTCTGAAACACCTGCGTTGCAGTCTATCGCATTCGAATTCCCAACAACCGACGAAGAAATTACCGAAGACCAATGGGGCGCATTCCTCTCTGGATACGCACCGATCAAAGATCAAAATGGCAATACAGTCGCGGTAATCGGCATCGACGTTTCAGCAGATGATTATCTGAATGAAGTGCAGAGTATCTTCACTGCTTTTGCCATCGAGCTGCTGCTCGCTGTGTGCTGTGTACTCGTGTGTTCCATTGTGTTCATTTTCGGGCGCAGAAAGATTGATGTCGTGCGCCGGATTGAAGAAGAGCGCACCTGGCTCACACAACTCGCTATGCACCAGGTGGGCAACGCATTGAGTATTTTCCGCTTTACCACAGAACTCTTGCGCGATCGCCTGGGCGAACGCTGCAAGGAACTCGCCATCTGCGAGCACTTAGAAAACCTCGACGAGGGGATTAAGCAACTCAGTGTCATGTTTGAAAAACTCCAAATGGCAGATCGCATTCGCGGTGATCACATTCCGTATCGAGCAAAGAGTACATCGCTTTCTGCATTCATTTCGGACACAGTCGCGCTGTTTCCGCACCGAAAGATTTCGGTGCAGAGCACGGGTGACGACACAGTGAATCTGGATGCAGAAGTCATTGGCGGAGTACTCCGTGAGCTGCTCACGAATGCCGATCGTTTCTCTGCGCCAGGTGCACCGATCACCATAACGGCGCATGTAGAAAAACACGATCTTGAAGTATCTGTGAAGGATTACGGCGTAGGAATCGACAAGCATGAAATCCCACATGTGTTCGAGCGCCTGTATGTGGGGAAGCACGGGTGGGAGCGCAATCCACATGCACTCGGCCTCGGGCTCTTTATTGCCAAAGGTATTCTGGAGCACATTGGAGGGTCGATCGACATCGAAAGTGAGAAGAATGTCGGAACGACCGCTACATTCCGAGTGCCACTCCCCAGGCGAAAGCCTGTGCAATCGTAGTGTGCTACGCGATACCTAGCACCTCAGTTACAGCAGTTCCCGCGATGTACACTTCGCCGGGCTGCTTGTTCCATTCGCGCTGAATGGCACGCCGGAGGCCAATGCGATCTACTACGTCGCGGAATCGCTCCACTGCTCCTGGAGCACCAAAATTTGTCATCTTCGTAAATTGTTCGATTCTGGCGCCGAGAACCATGATGGAACCGTCTTCCTTCCGCTCCAATCGAAACGCTCCCATCTTCGCATCGTTCACTTGTGGGTTGAGTACAGGTAAATCTGTACTCGGCACAGGCTCGCTCGCTATTCGGCGCTTTTCGCGCTCTTCGAGGACGATGGGAAGCAGCTGTGCCATGAGTTCGCGGGTACCCATTGTTGTTGCAGCGGAAATCACTGCAAAAAGGGGAATACCCGCCCTTTCAATCGCTGAGCGAACGTCATTCAGGGTATCCGGAGACAAATCGATTTTGTTGAGCACGACAACCTCTCGTTTGTCGGCAAGTGTTGAAGAATACGCTGCAAGCTCTTTACGAATAATACGATGATCTTCGATGAGTGCTGCAGGATCGACAGAGCCGTCATGCTGCAATGCATGAGAATAATCCAACAGATGAATCAGAATGCCGCACCGTTCAATGTGGCGCAAAAACTGATCGCCGAGGCCTTTCCCCTCGCTCGCTCCTTCGATGAGACCCGGCACATCACACAACACAAATGAGCGATCATGTACGCTCACCACGCCAAGGTTGGGTACGAGAGTGGTGAACGGATAATCGGCAATTTTCGGTTTTGCCGAGCTCACAACGGAGATCAACGTGGACTTCCCTGCACTCGGGAAACCGATGATGCCAACATCTGCAACGAGCTTGAGCGTAAGGCGAACAGTCAATTCTTCACCGGGTTCGCCAAGCTCGGCGAAGTCGGGTCGCTGCCGCGTGGACGAGAGAAAGTGTGCATTACCATATCCGCCGCGACCGCCGCGAGCCACAATCATTTGATCGCCATCTACAGCGAGATCCGCAAGAACAGCACCCTCTTCATTTGCCACAACCGTTCCCGCTGGGATACGCAACACCAGGTCTTCACCGTCTTTGCCGCGCTTGTTCTGCCCCATACCGAATTTGCCCTTCTCTGCCTCAAAGCGCTTGCGGGATCCGAAGTCGCTTAAGGTATCTGTATTGGCATCCGCAAGCAGAATCACGTTCCCTCCGCGACCGCCATCTCCACCATCAGGGCCGCCCATAGGAACGTATTTTTCACGGCGCCAAGAAACGCAACCGCGGCCGCCGTTGCCCCCAAACACGGTGATAGTGACTGCATCCAAAAACATGTGCGCGGAGTATAGACTTGTCTTGAAGGAAAGAGGAGGTAGATTGGGGAACTTATGGCTGAAAATTCACCAGAACCGCCTGAGCAGTTTCTCTTGGATTGTTCGAGTCCGAAGGCACTGATCACTTCACTTGAGGCGATTGGGAACGCACACCTCTACGACCTTGAGCGACAAGACATTGTACGTGCCATTGCCTGCGCACGAGCGAGAATGGACGCCTATGTGCGGCAGGACAAAGCAAAGGAGTACTGCGAAGAGTCCGCTGCGGTAGATCAACTCGTAGAGACGCGCCGCTACGCAATGGGAATGACACTCCTCTACGGTACGTCTCGCTATGGCGCATGGCTTGGCGCCGAAGCAGAAGAGAACAACATGGCCGCACTGCTCCATAAGGGGAAGGCAGAGCTTAAAACCGTGACAGCATTCAACATTCTCGAACGAGATACTCAGGCCCTCATGGAGATGCATCAAGCAACCCCACATATTCCAACACACAGAATCCTGATCGAAAGTCGTGAACTGCTGGAGTATCTACGAGACTGTGTTTTGGAGGCAGAGAGCAACGAGACAACGGATTGACGACTGTGAATTATCACTCTAGACTCTTGAGTGACAAAGCTTTTCCCCTGTACTCCTTATGGCAAAGATCATTGGTATTGACCTTGGAACAACAAACTCGTGCATGGCGGTGATCGAGGGTGGTGAACCCACAGTGATCCCGAATGCCGAAGGCAATCGCACCACTCCATCGATAGTCGCGTTCAAAGATGCGAACGTGCTCGTTGGCGTAACAGCAAAAAGACAAGCGGTTACCAATCCAAAGAACACGGTCTTTTCTGCCAAGCGCTTTATTGGCCGCAGGCACGACGAAGTGCAAGACGAAGCAAAGCGTATGCCCTACGAGGTAAAAGCGGGTAAGGAAGGACGCGCTGTGATTGATGTGAATGGCAAGCAGATGCTCCCACAGGAAATCAGCGCAAAGGTGCTGCAGAAACTCAAGGCAGATGCAGAGGCGTTTCTTGGCACAACTGTCGATAAAGCCGTAATCACAGTGCCCGCGTACTTCGACGACTCACAGCGCCAGGCAACCAAAGATGCAGGTGAAATTGCCGGCTTGGAAGTAGTGCGCATCATCAACGAGCCAACTGCAGCCGCACTCGCATACGGTCTGGATAAAACCAACGAGCACAAGATTGCCGTGTACGACCTTGGTGGAGGCACATTCGACGTATCTATCTTAGATCTCGCGGAAGGCGTGTTCGAAGTGTTGGCAACGAACGGAGACACACACCTGGGCGGAGACAACTTCGACCAAGTGCTCATGGACTGGCTCATTGCCGAGTTCAAAAAGGATCAAGGGATCGACTTAAGCGCAGACAAGATCGCTCTGCAGCGCCTCAAGGAAGAGGCAGAGAAGGCGAAGATTGAGCTCTCATCCGCAACAGAAACAGAGATCAATCTGCCGTTCATTACAGCCGATGCTAGCGGACCAAAACACCTCAACCTGAAGCTCAGCCGCGCGAAGATGGAAAGCTTGGTGAAGGATCTTATCGACCGCACGGTCGGCCCATGTGAAAAAGCACTCAAAGATGCGGGCCTAAGTAAGAGTGACATTGATGAAGTAGTGCTCGTAGGTGGTATGACGCGTATGCCTGCGGTGCAAGCACTCGTAAAAGAACTGTTCGGCAAGGAGCCACACAAGGGCGTGAATCCCGATGAAGTCGTTGCCATTGGCGCCGCTATTCAGGCGGGCGTGATGGGCGGCGATATCGATAAGGACATTGTGCTCGTAGACGTGACGCCGCTGTCTCTTGGCTTAGAAACCCTCGGCGGAGTGGCCACCAAGCTCATTGAGCGCAATACGAAGATCCCTACCAAGAAGAGCCAAGTGTTCTCTACCGCTGCAGATAACCAACCATCCGTGGAAATCCATGTGGTGCAAGGTGAGCGCGAAATGGCCGCCGATAACAAATCGCTCGGTCGCTTTATACTGGATGGCATTCCTCCTGCTCCGCGCGGCATGCCTCAGGTGGAGGTGATATTCGATATCGATACCAACGGCATTCTGCATGTGACTGCCAAAGACAAAGGCACCAACAAAGAGCAGCACATCACTATTTCTGGCTCAACAGGCTTGAGCGAAGAGGAGATTGAGAAGATGAAGAAAGATGCAGAGCTGCACGCGGATGAAGACAAGAAGAAGAAAGAAGTGATTGATGCCCGCAACAATGCAGACGCTCTCGTCTTCAACCTAGAAAAACAGATGCGCGAGCACGATGCGAAAGTCGGAGATGATCTGAAGAAGAAGGTGAATACGAAGATTGGTGACCTCAAAGAGCTGCTCAAGAAGGAGGACGCCTCTGCCGAAGACTTGAAGAAGTCGACCGAAGCTCTAGCAACGGAAGCGCAGGAAATCGGTAAGATCATCTACGAAGCCGCAGCCAAGGAGGGGGAGAAGAAGGCGGAATCGACCGATGAAAAAGTGGTAGATGCCGAGGTTGTGGACGAGGAGAAGAAAGACGAATAAACCGCACATACAAGGGATGAACACAAAGTCATGCGGACGCGCATGACTTTCTATTTGGCAACTTTATATAAAATTGTACAATTCTCACATGGTCGAACCAAGAAGAGTGGACATCACAGCGGATGAGGCAGAAGCACTTGTGCAACAGGACGATCGAAATGTCTTCGGTACAGAGTCGATGCAGAGAATTAGTGCTGCATTTCGTCGCAAAGTGAAAGAAAGGGGCATTCCTGTAATGCAGCAAGTGCAGCAATTACTCAGTGAGCGTACGGATGAGAGTCGATCAAAGGCTCTCGCACTATTACAAAGCAGCACACCCCGCAATCCGGATGATCTCAATGACGCGCGCTATTTCTCCGTGTACTGGACGCTCGGAAAGACAAAAAAGGATGAAGGAGATGCACATCTTGCGCTCAGGCACTTCCTGCAGGCCGTAGAGCAATTCCCGAGCAAGAGTCGTGCTGAGCACTACATGCTCATTGCCTCGCTCATCCAGGAGCTTTTCGCCAATGGCGAAACCGATGCAGCAGCAGTGCTGCAACGGGGGCTGTCGCAACTCTCACAACGTGTTCAATCAGCCACTCTAGAACGCCTGCACAATGAATATTCCAAACTGGAGACCGGAGTACCAAGGAACTCGGCAAGCCGAACACCATTTGGCGATCGCCTCCCGATCAACGCGCAACCCATCAATGTGGTAGCAGGCAGAGTGGTACGGAGATTACGCGGAAACTAAAGCTTCTTGCCAATGTACGCTGCGAGCTCCACCAATCGATTGGCGTAGCCCCATTCGTTGTCGTACCAGCCAAAAGCTTTTACGAGTGAGCCTTTGCCTGCAGGCTGCACATCGGTGAGATCGGCATCCACAATACAGCTGTGGCTGTCGCCAACGATATCGCGCGAGACGATAGGATTGCGCTCAACGTGCAGGATACTAGGGTGCTTTTTCTCGTACGCGTCGTACGCGGCAAGGATTTCCTCCACAGTCGCCGGCTTTTTGGTGATCACCGTAAGATCGGTGATGCTCCCCGTGGGCGTAGGCACACGCAACGAAGAGCCATTGAGCTTCCCCTCCAGTTCCGGCACCACGAGCCCGATTGCCTTCGCGGCACCTGTGGTCGAAGGCACAATGCTCTGGGTTGCCCCTCGTGCACGGCGAAGATCTTTGTGTGGGAGATCGAGCAAGTTCTGATCGTTCGTGAAGCTATGTACGGTGGTCATGAATCCGGATTCGACGCCGAACGCATCCGAAAGAACTTTCACAAGCGGTGCTAAGCAGTTTGTGGTGCACGATGCATTACTAATCACGTGCATTGTCTTTGGATCGTACGTCTCTTCGTTCACGCCAAGGCAGAACGTGCCATCTGCTTTGTCTTTGCAAGGAGCAGAGATAATTACCTTCTTCGCACCACCAACGAGGTGTGCGGCAGCAGCGTCGCGCTTCGTGAATACACCAGTGCATTCGAGCACCACATCTACTTTGTAATCCTTATGCGGAAGTTTGCTCGGATCTTTCTCCTCTGTGGTAGCTATCGTCTTCCCATCAATGGAAATGCCGTTTTCGTTTGCCGATACATCACCCGCAAACGTGCCGTAGGTGGAATCATACTTCAAGAGATGCGCAAGCGTGACGTCGTCCGTGAGATCGTTGATGAGCACCACGTGCAGATCTGGATGCTTGGCGAGAATGATGCGCAATGCCTGGCGCCCAATACGACCGAATCCATTGATAGCAATGTTCATAGCAAAGAGGGGAGTTGTGCCTCCATCATACGGCAATGGCGCCTGAGCTCAACCCAGCTCTTAGGCGCCTTTGATAAGCGGGGATCGACGATCTGCAATGTCGCCCGTCGCCTGGAAGAACGCTTGGGAGAAATCTTTGTTGGTGATTTCCCCCTCAGTAACGTTCCGGCATGTTTTGCATGTTTGCCCGTACGTGCCAGGTTCCACAGTGGGGCCGGCAAGAATACCTGCGTGAATTGGCCAGTGGTCGCGACCCGGACCTTCCTTCCATGAGCTGTTGAGTTTCGGCGTACGCCCATACTCACCACGCATGGCGATTACCACTCGATCGCTGTACCGGCGAATGAGCTCGGCAACAGCCTGATCAAGCTGCGGGCAAATTTCTGTCATGCGACCTCGAACATCCCAGTGGTGATCGAAACTCCCTGCCTCTACCACTACCAAACGTGTGTCGCCCTGATCTGGATCTGCCATGCGACCTGCAAATTCCATGATTTCACCGTATGGGTTATCCCCGAATGCCTCGCGATCTTTGTCATTCGATGAACCCATGCTGTTGAGGACTGTGAGTGCACTTCCATTGAGGATATGCAGCGCCTGATCACGTAAAGCATCGACGCGCTGCGTTTGTTTGTTCGTGAACGAAGAGCGATCGAGTTGCCCCCGAAGAGATAAGCGATCATTGAGCCGTTCCTGTGTAAGACCTTCGGTAATTTTTACGCTCTGGGCAATGTAGCCCTTCTGTTTTTCATCCCACTCAATACGAATAGATTGCGATAACTCCAGTTCGCTATCATGTTCAGATTTGAATACGGGGAACACGCCCGGAGTAACTGCATTCACGTACGGTATTTGCCGAGCATTACGACCGAGTGCAGTTACCAAATGTGTACCGTCTGGTGTTTGGAGCCAATTGCGATAGGCAGTGGAATGCACGCCAGAATCGGTGACGGTCATGGCACGCAACAATGCATATTGGTCATCCATTTCCGCAAGTTTCGGGAACAGCTCGGAATACACTGCATTGCCAGTTTTTGTAGGTACACCAGTAAATGGCCCACGGAATTCCCCTGGGGCATCTGGCTTATAATCGAAAGAGTCCATTTGGCTCATGGCACCAGCAAGCAACACAACAATGGCATTGCGGTGTGAACGAGTAATCCCCTCCGTAGGGCGACGCGTCATATCGACTGGTGCAGGCTCAGCAGCTCCCACCTCCGACGATGGAAACATGCGTGCAACAAGTGCGCTCCCGGCCGCACCTGTGGCAAGTGTGAGCAGATGCCGTCTGCTCATGGGGGTATTGAATGACTCCCGCATACCGCGAGTATCACCCCGGGCTTGCATCACGCAAATGCACTCGTGTATCGAAAGTCACAATGTAGCCATTGAGCCCTTGGTGGAGAGGCTAGAACGATCCACCGACCTTACAATTTCTCAAATGTGCGCTGCAGCACCAGTGTGTCATCCTCCAGGAGTGGGGATTCACACACCACCACTCCGCCGACTTTGCGCTGCTTGAGTACTGTAAGGAAATCCCGCCAGCGAGCATCGCTCTCGGCAAGCGGCAAGTGTCGCCGCTCGCCCTTGGCGGTGTACTCAATACCAGAGTAGTGCATGTGCATGGTTTTGAGCGCGCTCTTGCCGAGGTGCTCTTCGTACAAATCCAGCATGGTGTTCCATTCTTTTGCCGTGTTCCATTCGCCGTTGCTCCGCGCATGCATGTGCGCCGGATCCACACACGGGTAGATGCCAAACATTGCACTCAAACGCAGCACTTCATCCAGCGTGCCAAATTGCGTGCCCTTGCCCATGGTCTCGTAGGCGAGGTTGATCGTGAGGTTCTTCTTCTTCGCTTGGGCAAGAATATCTTCTGTAGCAGCACAGACGTTCTCGAATGCGCGCGCAGGATCGGTACCCATGTAGAACGCCGGATGCACGCACACCGAATGCGCACCGGCGAGTTGACCCATTTCCATGGCATCCAGAATGCGGCGCTTACTGGCAACGAGTGTGGCCTTTTCTGACGAATTGAGGTTGATGTAGTACGGCGCATGCACCGTGAGGTACATATCAAGCTCCTCGGCTGTTTGGCGGATTTCTGCAATGCGCTCAGGGTTCTTGGGCACCTGCTGCACCCACTCCATTTCCATTGCTGCAATGCCGAGTGCGCGAGCACGCTTTAACCCCTCCACCGTGCCACCGGGCTTGGGCGTGGAATGCGGTGTACCGGCAACGGCAAAACGGAGCATGTGAGCATGCTACCAGAACAGAATGACTCCTGCGTGCTATAAGCGGGTAAAGACGATCTCTGGTGCAATACCCGAAAGACGGAGCGTGCGTGAATCTTCTACGGTAACCGTGACCGGAATAGTGGACGCCGCCTGCCCGGGAATTGCGATGTACATAGACGCAGCAAAACTCTTACCTGTGTATTCACCTTCCCACGTGAGCTGACCAGCGGGAATGCAGGCATCTCCCGTGATTTTCGTTGCACGAACGATGCTGCCATCCTGGGAGATCACAATATCTTGCTCATGCTCCTGACCATCACAGAAATACCCTGTGCCAACCCACTCTCCTGCAAGGGAATCAGTCGAACAGCTTTTCACAATCAATAGAACGACAAGGACTACGCAAACGACAATAACGACTCTGAAACAACGACGCATACCCAAACAGTACCATACGGCAAACGCAGGGCATAGTGAGGTGCTTTTCTGCTGTTGATTACCTATAGTCGTGCTGTGCCGCTCACGAAAGACATCATTGATCGCACGTTGCGCACAGCGCACGGCGAGCAGGCGTATCGGCTCGTGGAAACACTCACCGATGCAGGGCACGACGCATGGTGGGTGGGTGGCTGTGTGCGCGACATGCTGCTTGGCAGCATTCCCAAAGATATCGACATTGCCACATCTGCATTACCAACTGAGCTCACTGCACTCTTCAAAAAGACAGATGACAGTTCCGCTGCTCTGGGTGCAGTACTCGTGTCCATCGAGGGGCACGTGTTCGAAGTCACCACATTCCGCGAAGACGATACCGCTTCGGATGGGCGACACCCGGAATCTGTGCGCTTTGGGGATCGCCGGCACGATGCAGCCCGGCGCGACTTTACGGTGAATGCCATGTACTGGCACCCGATCTCTCAAGAGCTCTACGACCCCTACGATGGAGAAAAAGATCTCCGCGAGCGCTTGATCCGTTTTATTGGTGAACCAAAAACACGCATTGAGCACGATGCACTTCGCCTACTCCGTGCTGTGCGGTTCCGTGCAGCAATCGATGGGCAATATCACCCAGATACTTTTACAGCACTGCATGATCGCGCAGCAGACATTGCTGTGCTTTCGGGAACGCGCAGATTCCGCGAGCTCGAGAAAATATTGCTCGGCCCACACCCAGATATTGCCTTTGAGGATTTGTGGGAAACCGATGTGATCGAAGCACTCATACCAGAGCTGCATGCATGCAAAGGCGTGGCACAGCCTACCGTTCCTCACGGCAAAAACGACGTGTGGACGCACACCATGCGCGCCATTGCGAGCTTTACAGAAGACCACGGTGCCGACGTGCGCTGGGCAACGCTCTTCCACGATATCGGCAAGCCAAAAACATTCTCCATCGAAGAGGATCGCATTCACTTTAATGAGCACGCATCGGTGGGTGCAGATATGGCGCGCTCCATCTTGGATCGCCTGCAATGCCCGGCGAAACGGCGCGACAAGATTGCCTGGATTGTGGATCACCACATGATGATGGGGACATTCAAAGAATTGGACGTAGAGCGAAAAGGGTATTGGTACTACCACCCATGGTTCCTGGAACTTTTGCAGCTCTTCTGGCTCGATATTGCTGGCACGCATGAGCAGCGCTTCGGCTTCTACGAAGAAATCATTGCCGACTACAATGCATTCCTGGATGCACACCCGCTGCCACCCAAACCAATCCTGGATGGCAATGACGTGATGGCAATCCTTGGCATTCAGCCAGGGCACGAGCTCGGCAAAGTACTCAAAGAACTCTACAGCGCACAAGTGTCGGGTGACATTACCACGCGCGCAGAAGCGGAAATCTTCCTACGCAAACGGTTTGCTTGATCAACGTTTCGGCAGTTCAAGAAGCACGCCATCGCCACCCGAGGAGGAGCGGTTCCAATCGGTGAGGTACCCGTACCCACGCATTCGTACTTGTGCCGGCTTTACGGTTGCGGGCAGGTCGATATCGAACACATGGCCGACATCTGGGCGATACACCAGCGTGCCGCGCCCGGTGTAGAGCACTTTGCCCTGATCATCGAGGAGCGTGAACGTGTTGCAGTTCACAGCGGCTTCGATCCAGAAGGTTGTAGGTGTATCGATCGGGTTGGATGCTTTGGCACGCACAGATACCGCGCCCTTCTCTGCATTGTAGGTGGCTGCCGCAATCTGCGAGCTCGTGTTCACCGCAGTACCATCGAGCGGGAGATCGTAGTCCTTTGGCTGCGCCAGGAGCGCGCCATGCAGCAGAACGGCACGCCGATGCTTTTCGGACTCTGGCACAAAACGTTCCTCGGAATGCGGGGAACAGTAGTCTGCCGTGGACTTGGTGAGCTCTGGCTTACCGAGTTTCTCCACTCCTTCCCCTGTGGGCCACTGGAACTTCGTCATTTCAATGACGACGTGATAGTGCCCATGCATGTTCACCGCCTCGGCACCCTTGAGTGTTGCCATCGCAATCTGTGGATCACAGAAAACGCGCAATACTGGAATACCATCCTCACCGGCTTCTTCCTCTACACAGAGGAACCGGCCGGTTTTGTCCGCAAAGACATTCCGGCGACGATCGTCGTGTGGTCGTAGCGCAATGCTGTCTGGCCCCTCGGCTGCCGCAGGATACGCCTGGAGCCCCCGACAAATTTGCTGCAGCACTTCGGCATAGCTGTTGTTCTTGGTTTCCATGTTGAGCTGCTGCAATCGCTGGTGATCTGGCACATCGGAAAGCGACACGCTGATGCCCGACTGCGCGCGCAACTGCGCAAGCGCATGATCTGCTTTCGAATTTGGCAGAAGTGCAATGCGCGTGGGCGCATCTGCAGATTCGTACTCCATAAGCGAGTTTGCATACCGCAAACGGGAAACCTGCTCTACGGAGTGCACATCTTTCTTCGGCGTAATGATTTGCAGAATTGCCGCATCCACTTCTGGCGGTCGTGGATTCATAAACTTCACAAGCTCCAGAAGCGACGCTTGAATACTCTTCTGCGCCCGTTCGCGTGTCGCGAATGCGTCATCATCCAGTGCAGGGATTTCTGCTTTCAGTTTTTGGAGCAGAACCGGGAGCTGGTCGCGCTTCCACACTTCCACGGGATCATGTGTATGTACCTGTTGCAGGGCATCTTTCCCCGAATCATTTGAAGTTGCAGCAGGAGGGAACGCGGATTCCTGTGCGCGGCTCTCTGAGGGCTGCACGACGGCAGAACCCATCGCCAGCGCCGCCCACGCAGTGATGTGGCCCACAGCGGCAGCAATACCTGGTGACCGAGGGGCAGAACCAAAAGACTCGCGAAGGGAAGATGGAATGTTCATAGCTTCGGATCGTACACCTGTGGTTTCACCCACCGGGAAGATTTTCTGCGACGTTCTGCGCCAACGAAAAAAATGCCGCTCTGTGAGCGGCATTCCAGTAACCTGCGAAGTCCTACTCACTCATTTACACCTTGCTCTTGCTCCCAAAGCCCACAATCAAACACAGGAATGCGATGCCAACGTACAGACCGATTTCTGTGGTGTTTACTGCAAAGAAGCCAAACACATTGCCATTCATGACCAGTGCGGCTACTGCAGCAACAGCAAACAGGATACCCGTGAGAATGAGCAGCATCCGCGCACGGCCATACGTGCCCGCAGCTGCAAAGAGCAGCACACCCAAAACGATATGGAGAATATTCTGCGTGGTATCAAAGCTCAATCCGGCGAAGGAAGACATAGCGAAGCCAACAATGCCGAGCACAAGAAGCGCAATGCCTCCAACGCGGGCAAGGAGTTTTACGAACATCGTCATAAGAGGAAAGGGGAACAGTTGCCCCGCACTGTAGCACAACTCACAGTGCAACAGAAAAGAGCGGCACATGCCGCTCTTTGGACTGCGATAGAAGTGATAACTACCGAAGCTGATAGCTCAAGTACACGCGCACGGTAATTTCCTGCTCACCTGTAGGCAGCGCAGCGGCTTCGCTCACCGCCATGTCTCCACCCATGCCGTAGCCCCCTCTGCCGTACACATCACCGGGGTAGCTCGTGGCATCTTCGCCATAGCTAATCAGTTTGCCCACCCTCATACCAAGTTCCGACGCAAGCAGCTCTGCCTGCGCACGCGCCTTCCCAATAGATTCGCGGCGTGCTTCGTCTTTTACCTTCTCCAGATCTTCCAGTGTGAACTGCACACCAGAAACATTGTTTGCCCCAGCAGCAGTAGCCGCTGCAATCACATCACCTGCCATTTCTGGAGTGCGCACTTTGATCGTGACGTTCTGACTTGCCTCAAAGCCACGGGCGATCTGCTCACCGTCGACCCAATCGTAGGCAGGGTAGAGCGTGAAGTTGCTCGTCTGCACATCTTTTCCTTCCACGCCAAGCTCGCCTACAGCAGCGAGCACTTCCTTCATGGTTGCCTCCAGTAACGTTGTAGTCTGCTCCGCCGTTGGCTGTCTGCCAGTCTGCACACCCAGAGTAACGAGTGCGAGATCTGGCTGCACTGCCACCTTGGTTTCGCCCTGTGCGCTCACGCTCGGCGCGCTATAGGGGCGAGATTCCACATACTTCCCCGCAAGGAAGAAGAGCCCTGCAAGGAGGGTGGTGGGCAGAGCGATCGTAAAGAAGATCTGCGTAAGTGTGGCATTCTGTTTTGCTGCGGCAGCCATAGTGCAAGAGGGGAATAAAAGAAGCAGTACTACTCCAAAGCGGCAGTATGCCATACCGTCTACGAAATGTGGAGACAATGGTTACAGCTCCACACGCAAGTGGGGCCGCTGTCGTGTGACAGCAGCCCCGTGTTTGATCAGCGTGCGACGCTACTTGCTAGCGGTAATACTGTTTCCAGTGAGGGAGACCCCACTGAATTTCTGCCCGCATAACGTACAAGTAGGAAAGTTGGCACAATGCCGCGATCCAGACAGGAACGAGATTCCACCACCAGGCGGGGTGGATGTTCCACGGATGCGTTTGGTATTCTTCATACCCCAACACATTGAGCAGCATATATGCAAAAAGTTCTCGGAATCGCTTCCCGAAAGAATCGGGGATGGAGATCACTCCGAGATGGTACGTCGAGAGGTACCACAGCAGAGCAAAAGCGAAAACAACGCAAGCAATGGCGATGAGCGGCCCGCGGAACTCAAACATCCGAGGGTGACGACTCAAGGCACTCATGCCAGCCAAGATGCCCAGGCACGGGAGCCACCAACCGAAGAAAATCGGTTTGAGGCCGATGTGCAGGGCAAGAACAATCATCCAGAACCACAGCACCCAACCCCAGAAGAGGCAAAAACCAGTGACCTCATGCAGGTTGTGAGCGAGCTGCTTGCGAGAAGCAAGCATCTCCTTTTCGCTGGGGGGACGAGCACCGTAGCCGCACTTCAGGCACAGCAAAAAATTGGCGAACCAGGACATAGCAACTCTCCTAACATGTGAATGAGCGTCAGCCACACGGCTGATCTAAATTACATTGTAAACTATTATTGTATTGTGTCAATGTATGGTTCAGCCCTTCCAGAAGAGGAGAAATCGAATTTCTGCATGCATGTTCTATAGACTACACGATAGCGTATGCGCCCCCGAGAATTGCAGAAACTCAGTGCGCGCGGCGAAAAAAGTGGCATACTCGTTTACCAGTATGTGGAATTGGAACAAGAAACAACCGGCAACTACGCTCCACGAGCAGATCCTCGCAGGGAACGTAGGTTGCCTGTTTGCCAAAGAAGCCGCAGAACGCGGCGAGATTGCCTACGCCACAGTGGATGCCGGGCACAACAGTAACGAAGAAGGCGTGCAGAACGCGCTGCAAGGCTACATAGATGATGATCGCAAGCGTGTGCTCATGCTACTTTCGTCCCATGAACCCATGCACTTCGAAAAGGGGAGGGGACAGGCACTGCAGATCTACGAGCATATGGTGCTCGCACTCAGAACTATCAATCAGCACGCGCTCATCAAAGCACTGGAGATCAACGAAGATCTCAACATCTTTGCAGCGCACCAAGTGATACCGGCACTCAACCTTTTGCCGAGAGAGCTACAAACACTCATGCGCGATCCTGTTACACGCGATCGGCTTTGCGACACCTACGCAGCAAACGGCGCGCTCTCACAAAAGTTTGTAGATTCGCAGACGGGCGAAGTGCGCCGGCTCTTTAGCTTTGCGATGGCACCGTACTATGAACCAGTAACTAATATGCCCCACCCCCGCTGGGCGCCGCACTTCTGCGTTGCAGTTACAGAGCAGCGGGACATTAATACCGCGATTAAAGAGCGCCCATTGGATGTAACCCGCACGCAGCAATGGGAAGTGGCTGCGGCGGGGCAACGGTATCCGCAGGGGTTTCATCCGAGAGCGAAATAAAAAGCTTGCGACCGATGTGCTGGGAATTTCGGATAAGCAGAAAGCTCAGAAGATCAACCAGAGGAAGTACGTAGAGTATCTCCTAAGAAATGGATCTATCTCTGAAAAACGAGAACTGCTGGATTCGCTAAAAGATAAATTGGTGCTCCAAGGTCAGAAGATATTTCTGGAAACCTGAATGCCGTCACGCTAGCAAAAAACTAGGTGCGTATCCCGGCTGCTGATCTTCCATTATTTGGATCTCGCTGCAAACTGCATTCAACTGATGGCCAAGGAAACAGGCTCCACTCATGGGGCCGCAATAAAAAATATACAAACGCTTCGCCTTCCTCTTTTTTACTAATGCAACAAGCGAGCTTTTTACATCTTCTGCCATTGAAACAAGATCGCCTGCGTTGCGGATGCACTTCTGGGCGATACCAGTTTTTGGAGCTAGTAAAAGAAGGCTGCCGATATCCTCATGTGCGTTAACGAACTCACGGACATCATTTGATATATCGTGCGTTAGACTAATGCCGACTGCGACTGCACTGCCATTCTTAGCAGCGTTCTCACCTTCGGTAGTGCCGCCCTCACTGACGATACTCATTGAAAAATCGTCGTTACGCCTCGCATCGGTTCTCCAGAGCTGGCCGTATTGATCCATTTCTATTACGTACGGACCCACCTTGCGGAAGGTATGGCCGAACGCCATCCATGCACTCAGTCTGGCGGCACCGCGAGCACGAATGAGTCTTTCACTAGCAGAGCGGCTGACTTGTTTTTCCATGCTCTTGAGTTCCGGGAGCAGCACGGCATTCCAATTATTTGGCTCTTTGAGCTGGCGGCCCCCGTCATTAAAATGATCTTTCCAATCCAAGAGGTAGTCTGGAGGGACGCTGAACACTTGATCTTTGATCGTATTCATATGAATGGTCAAAGAGGGCTCTTCCGACGGTGGTAATTTTAAATCATGTTCTGACAATTTTGCATCAAGGGTGGTTAATGTGATTTCTGCTACAGCTCCTGTGATCCATTCCTTCACAATGCCAATGACTGTGAAAAGGTCGGTATCGCTATATTTTAATCCGTGATTTTGCATTCGTTCCGATATGCGCTCCTTTAACTCTTTTGGCACTCTGCCGAGTCGGAAATGCAGAGTCTGAAGAAACGAAACAAATTCCGATTCGTCGCTTGCGCCAATATGATCCTGCCATTTCTTCCGCAGATCTGCGTACATGGCATTCGTGCCCGATATGAAATCAAGCCGAAGGGTTTCGTGATCGGGATCAATGATGGCTTCTGATTCGTTATTCCATCCGGTATTGCTTACGAGATACAGTTCAATCTTCCCTTGATGCTTTGAGCGAAGAAGCAGCCATGTGTTCCAGAATTTTTGGAGAAGGCTTTTGGTAGTTTTTGTCTTACAGCGACAAAGCTCTTCAGTTGAGTAAACGGTATCTGGCGATGTGTGGAATTTGACCTGATAGAACCGAGACGGCAATTCCACATCTGACGTATGTGGAAAGACGGTCACATCGTCGACGGAACCTGCTTTGTCGTCTTCTACACAGATATGGTGCACATTGTCTGGATGTTGCATAAGCTCCAAAGTCAAAAACCAAGATTGGAGATGCTGATAATCAAGCCCGTTGAGTATTGACGTTGTCTTCTTAGGCATTGGATTTCTCATTGGTAAAAGGCTTGGCTGGCTCGAAGGCTTGAGCGAGTTCTACGATGCGATCAAAAGTAATTGCCGTGTCGGGGAAGGCATCGATAACAAGGCTAGGGAAGAAACGGAGTCGCATATCAGAGTACGTCCAGCCGTAGGTGCGATCTTTCGTAGAGCCCATGAGATCGGCAATTTTCTCGATTTGGGCCGCTTTCAATCCAATGCCATCGAGATTTTGCTTAATAACTTCTTTCCTCTGCTCTTTACTAGGCCTCTTGAACTGAAAAATGGCGGCGGCTCGCCGGACGACTGCTGGATCCAGGGAGTCAAACCTGTTCGTGCACATGACAATAATGACGGGCAGCCCCTGCTTCGACAACGTATCAATGCCACGGATCAATGAGTTTACTCCCGCCTTGTCTTCATGATGCATCTGTTGGAATTCCCTGGACTGCGCGAGTGCATCGGCCTCATCAATGAAGAAAATGATTCCCGAAGAGGGTCGTCCCGCATTGATCTTAATTTCCGAAGCCGTCTTTCGTATTTCCTCGAAAGCGTTACTGATGAGCTTGCTCATCTGACCAACGAGGCCGCTCCCGCGCGCGTTCAGGCTCAACCGGTAGAGATTGATGGACATATTCTTCTCTCTGTCGGAGATGGCTGCGCCGAAGGTCTCTGCAAGAGTCGTTTTCCCCGTTCCCACATCCCCAGCAAAAATGAATAGAGGTGCTCTCTTCTTAAAAAAATCAACCAAAGGGATGACTCGCTTATGATTTTGCTTGCTCCAGTCATCCAACAAGGATCGATTTAGGAGAACGGAAGATTCTTTGACCAGCTGCGATTTCTCCTCATCTAGACCAACAAGGCCTTGATACACAATCAGAGCCTCCGCATTGGGGAAGCTATCAACGGCCTCGAATACATTTTCTTCATCATCCATAGTGTTAGGTGGCATTGAATACAGTACGCGATACCCCTGTTCCATTCTTGGCATATTGCCGGTCAGCGGAGGAGACGCCGTTTGCTGCCAAAGGCGGTTCATCTGCTCCGTTCCGCTTCACGGGCAGCTTAGCGTCGAAAGCCGCCTGCTGCTCTGTTGTAAGGGCAAAATAATTGGAGTTGGGGCTGAGGTAGGAATAGGCAGTCGCGCCCTCGAGGTTCATTCCTGCGCGGATGTCGCCACACTCATCGTCCCGGGAGACGGAGCCATCCCAATGGACTTCATAGCGGAGCCGGAAAATCACTATGCCGTTCCTCTTAAATCCATAGTCCAGCGATCGCAGATACCCGTTGGCGATAAGCTCCACAGCTTCTGTGATGTGATCCCTGACGTACTGCTCGGATGTTTTCTTGTAGAGAAAGTAAAGCAGCCACAAATCTCCCGCAATTTTTGAGCCCAAATACTCCGCGTCGGTTCGCGATGCCGTTGCTGAGCGAGTGAGTGACTGAGTCATAGCGAAATGAAGAAGGATGGACCGAACACCAATCGCCAAAGCTCCTGCGCCCTACCTTTTGTGGCCGTCGTCATGGCACCAGAAATTGCAGTCAGTGCCTTTGTCGCTTCGGCAACGATCATCTGCCGTTCCGATTCGGTGTATCGCGATGCAACGTTATTTTCTGGGTTCACCGGGTCGAAGATGCGAATCGGATCGACACAATTCTTGGGCAAGGACGAAGAAGAATAATTGTCGGCGAAGACGATGGGTTCCTTCAGCCCAGAATTCACGATGTATGCAAAGAAATCGCCCATGGCCTTGGGGTAATCATCGAGTTCAATCTTTGCAGTGTCGGCGAGATGGGCGCAGATCAGCTCGATCATGAACGACTTAAAGCGGAAAGATGAGTCGCGATCTCTGACCTGTTTCTTCCACCACTTTGCAAGCCTCACCACTTGGGCGAAGTGATCAGAGTTCTCCTTTTTCCTCTTCCGGATGAAATCCAGATGCAGAGGGATGCTGGTCATAACGCGTACGCCCATGTCTTTGGGGATGAGGTAACCCACGCCATCATCCTCTCCTTCAAAAATGACAGGAACGACATCGACGTTCAATCCCGTACCGACAAACGAAATGGTGACACAGTGTGAGCCAGGAGGAAGGCTGAACTGCTCAGGTTTGAGTTGGGGGTAGGCCTCTTGCAGGCGTTCCTTAAGCCATACGAGCAGTTTATCAACGTCGATGTTTTTGTCTGTGGGCTTCACATAGACCGCAACATCCATATCGTCGATTGTGCGGAGGGCGGTGCCCTTTGCGACGCTGCCCGCGTGGAGCATTTTTACGAGACTGTAGTCGGGGTGATCACCGATGTATCTTTCGAGCTGATCTCGGAGGTTGTTGACCTGTCCGCGATATTTCTCCGCCAGTTCATGGGGTAGGTTCACCTTATCCGTGGCAAAGGCAAGGATCTGGCTGTGTTTTACGTGTTGCTCAAGCATTTCAAAATCGGAGGGGAGCTTCAAGCCTAACAAGTATTCTTTATCAGGTCAATTGTTCTTGTTTTTCTGTCGTTTATGCCGTAAAATCGATAGGCATGCGTCCAATTCACCCTCTCCAGCAAAAACTTTTGAACGAATTGAGGAGACTGTCCGGGACGGATGAAGGATACACATACCGCGATCTTATGAAGCGGATATGCGCGTCCTCAACGAGTCAGGTTGCGCATCATCTTTACCAACTCGAACAGAAAGGACTACTAAAGCGTGATCCCGATGATCCCCAGAATTTCACGATCATTGACGAGGCTGAGGACGCATTTTCATTCCTACCTCTCCTTGCGCTCGCTTCATGTGGAAAGGGTATTGATAACGAACAACATATTATTGAGAGAATCCCCGTGCGGTCTTCTTTCATTCCGACGCAGATCAAAGACACTTTTCTAATTCTTGCCGATGGTGATTCGATGAAACCGCGAATAAATCACAAGGATATTGTTCTCGTCGAAAAATTCTCAGAGGATAAACATAACCCTCTCGGTAAAGTTGTCGTATGTGAAGAAAATTCCGAATGTAAAATAAAGCAGTATTCTAAATCAGATGGAGATATCGTTCTTGTGTCTTTTAATGAAAAATATCCTCCATACGTCGTGAAGAATCCAGATAGCTTCAAAATACATGGCATTGTGAGAGGTGTTCTTTTTGCAAGCATTTAATTCCAAGCCTAAAAAGGCATCTCTGTTAAAGAAAGGTATTTTGTAGTGCGCCAAAACTCATATTTACCTTAATAGCTGTATGAGGAATTAATACATACTTCCATTCCTTCCCCTTATGGCTCCTATTGTAGTCGGACGCAGCCTTGCAAAATTCTTTTGCCGCCTCTGCTTTTTCCAATACATCCTTCTCTTCAATATCTTTTTCTGCCTTAACCTCGATCATATAAATACAATTATCCGTTTCCACAACAAAATCCGGTTCGTATCGTTTTGAATTGTGATTCCAGTAGATTCGAAACTGTGAATGGGCAGGCCTCAGCCATTTTAGTACATCCGTGTCCGCCTCTAGCGTTGCGGCCAAGTCCTTTTCCGCTTTTGAATCAAATTTATACAGATTGTGGCATGCTTTTTTGAAGCCGCCGAATACTTTGGATGGAATTGAATTTGTAGGCTGAATTGTTTCTGAGTAATGGTGGACTTTATCTTTCGTATATATCGACAAATTGTGTGGCTCGATTTTTGTAAATGCGTGAATGACCGGCTCCTCAAAACCAGATTGTTCCAAATAAAAATTCTTCTTAAGCTGAACATAGATAAATTTTGCTATTTCACGCTTGTGATACAGCACGATATTACGCAATTCATCGTCAGCACGGTCTGCGCCAAGCTTATTGACTGCCTGCGTAGCGAGCTTGTACAAAAGGTCATTTACTTGGTCATAATCAACATCCGGGTAATTGATAAGCTCATTCACCAAAATATTTACCGGAATGTCTCGCACCATGCCCCCACCTTCGCTTTGTAGAATATCAAACTCATTTGTCCTGAGCGTGGTTCGTAGAATTTCCTCTGAAACAGGTTGATAATTCAGGTTTGTGACATCCAGATCAAAATCATGAAAGCCTGCGGCAACCTCATGGCTTTGCTGAATAAGAATACGAGGAATAGGAATGATCTTTTGGATCACTTCCTGCACTACTTCCTCATATTCCTTTTTGGCAGCTTCAATGATCTCACTTTTAAATAAGCTTTGCTGAGGAGCACGTTCAACCCGTTCAATAAGTTTTTCGAATACCACCTTCTTCACCTCCGCTGAATTGAGGTCATTGATATTGGTAATTGAATCTCCAAGATTCGAAACAGTATCAAACAGTGCCTGCTTGGCTTGCACATTAATATTCGCCTCTTGCTTCTTATCTGCATCCTGCAACGCATCTACCGCAGCGCGCTCTTCGCGCAAGACTTCATCATACGTTGAATTTGATGTGATAATAGATTGTGCTTCAGGCAGGAAATCGGGGTCTATTTCAATAATATTCTCCTTTCTGATTATGGAATCGGGATTATTCGCCGCCTCCACAATAGATTGAAAGCGGTCATGGGCAATAATAGTCAGTGTGTCTGGCTTCTTCTCCCCAGTGCGTTTACCAAAGGGCAAGCGAAGACCGCGCCCAAGCGTCTGCTCCGTGAGGATCTGTGAATTTGCGGCTCGTAGAGGGATAATTGTATACAGATTTGTGACATCCCAACCCTCTTTTAGCATGTTTACATGGATGACAATCTCGATTGTATTCTCGGGCTTCTCTAGCTGCATAAGCTTTTGCACATTTTCCTCTTTCTCACCTCCTCGCTGATTGGAGTGAATTTCCATCACTTTTCCTTTGTACCTTCCGTCAAAAAAGCGATCCGATTCAATCATGTCCTTAATTTCCTGCGCATGCGTAGTGTCTTTGGCGACGACAAGCACAAACGGCTTCACCAGCTTGTTGCCTGTATCTCGGGCATAAATATCAAGGGCGACCTTTGTATCTTCATGAATGCGAATTCCGTCTTCCAATTTAATGAGATCTAACTCCTTTGGATCGTTCTTATATTGATCCGGATTAAGATTTCGGCGAGTCGCAACGGCAGGCTCTTTCAAGAAGCCATCGCGTAATCCATGCGCAAGAGAGTATTCGTATACGACATTCCTGAACTTGGCTCCCCGATTATCAATTGGCGTCGCAGTGAGCTCCAAGCCTAATACTGCCTTTAGTTCATTGATGGCTTTCATACCCGCATCTGCGCGGTAGTGATGTGACTCATCCATGAGAACCACCAAATCATCCAATGAGGAGAGATAGCTGAAATATGACTCACCAAGGTATTCGGACAGCCTTTTTATGCGCGGCTCTTTGCCTCCGCGCATTTCGGAGCTGATACGCTGAATATTAAAAACATTGATCTTTACAGACTCGGCAAACAGGGTCACCTGTCTCGCTTCCGAATAGTTGTCGCTAGTGATAATACGGGGAGGATTCTGAGCGAATTCACTGATTCCGTTAAAAACGTATTTCGGGTTATTTGGATCCGAGAAATCTTCCACAAGCTTATTATAGATAGTTGTACCGGGTGCAAGTACAAAGAAGTTCTGGATGCCTTTTTCTATGTACAGATAGGCGATAAATGCACCCATAAGACGGGTTTTCCCTACACCTGTGGCGAGTGCAAAGGTAAGAGAAGGAAAATCACGCTCAAAATCCGAACAGGTTGGATACAGTGCATGCACCTTTTTAAGTGCCTCCGTCAGATCAACTCCATTCTGTAGTTCAAGTTCATCCGCAAGCTTAGCAAGTATTTCCAAACTCGTTTTCTGCGGTGGGCGCAGGCTTAGCCGATTGGTAATTGTTTGAGCAGTTTTATTCATCGTCATTGGAGGTATCGTCTTGATCCTCGGCTATCTCTTCCGTGGACTCAATAATATTTAAATTGTAGTTGTCCTGCCCATATTCACATTTCCCTAAAATCATCTGTGGAATCTTTTTTACAGTGATGTTGGGGTAACGGTCATCACACTCCGGTGCAAATGACTTAGCACAAATCAGTAGGCTTTCCTCGCTACTCATTTCCTCATGAATCTTATCGAGTTGTTCAACTGTGACAAAGGCCGTAGTGGTGAAAATATAGTCTGTTTCCGTTGATTTACCTTGCTTCCAGTACAATTCCTCATGTGGTGAAAACCGGAATCCCTCATGCTTGCACATGGCAGCAGCCAACATATTGGCATTGTATTTTTCATCGATGACCCAATTATCGTACTTATCTTTACGCAAGAGACTTGAAGCAAGATTGTAGAATTTGAATCCACCTCCCCCTTCCCATTTCAGGCTTTCAGAAAGTGGTAACCCATCAGTACCATCGACTACTCTTTTAAGTCTTGGTAAGCAGTGAGTATTAGCATGTTCGCCTAGTTCAACTCCTATCCATTTTCTGCCCATTTTATGGGCTACGGCAGCAGCTGTGCCTGATCCGAGAAAAGAATCTAGCACAATATCACCCTTTGCGGTCGCAAGCTCAATGATTCGCTTTATTAACCGTTCGGGTTTTGGAGTAGCAAACACGTCGCTTGAATTCACTTTAATCACTTCTTTTTTAGATTCATCATTATGCCCGACCTCATTGTGCATCAGCAAAGTAGAAGCCTTTCTTCCTTGTTGAACCTCGGTAAGAAATTGTTTTACTGATGGGATTGCTTTTCCATTTTTTCCAAAAACAACTCGATTATCTCTTATCAATTCGATCATTTTTGCTTGAGCAACTGCCCAATGTTTTCCTGGAGGGGCATCAAATTTGTCACCATGTGGCCCTGTAACTATATAATGTCCATTTTTACGTTCTTCATTTGCAATTAAGTCACCAGGTTTCCATGGACCTCTGGGGTCATTGTCGGGATTCTTATATCTACTATTCATTTCAGGAGTTCTTTCTAATAGATTGAAATCTAACTTTTGTTCATTCTTGGCATAAGAAAGAATATATTCATGATCAACTGATATCCTCTTAGATTGATTCTTTGGGCTATATACTTTTTGCCATACTAAGGTACAGATATGATTTTTTCGTCCAAATATTTCATCGCACAGCACTCTTAAATATGGCATTTCATTGTCATCAATAGAAATAAAGATTGTACCGTCTTCGCTCAATAAATTAAGAAGAGTTTGTAATCTTGGCTTCATTAGATTGAGCCATATTGAGTGCTCAACACCGTCATCATAGTGCTCAAAAGCACTCCCCGTATTGTAGGGAGGATCAATATAAATACATTTCACTTTTCCTGCATAATCCTGCTCCAAAGCTTTCAATGCCAAAAGGTTATCTCCATGAATGAGCATGTTTTCTGAATTTGGATCTCCATAGGACTTCTCCGGATCTTCAATTAGGATTCTTGGTTCCAGTTTTAGCTCCTCATCTTTGCCTATCCATGTAAGCTCAAGACGCTGTTTCTTTGGCTTTCCTTTGCCATTGTTGTTATAGACTGCATTCATACATCAAGACCAGTTAAAAAGTTTCAGTCTGTTTCTTGGAACAGTATAGTTTAATGATTCACCTCTGCATTTTACATGCAATCGAGTGTTCTTTTCCCAAGAAACAATCACAGCAGTAGGAGTGGTTTCAAATAGCAGACGCATGGCATCAATGTCTTCCCATTCCAATGTACATATTTCTCTGTTTGCACACACCAAACAAATCAACAAATTCTTATGGGATTCAATTCTTCTCAAACGGAGAATGTCAGACTTTGAAAAAGTAAAAACGGAGTACTCTATGCCCTTTCTTCCTTTTCGGACATTTGATGTAGATTTTACAAATACTTTATGGGTTATGTCTTTAACAAAAATTTCGTACGCACTCCATTCAATGTCAGTATTTTTGTCCAGCAGTTTCAGGCTTATCTGCGGGCTTCGAATGATTTGAGAGAGAACAACACCGTGATAAAGTTCAAATTTAGAAATAGGCATACAGTGGCAAAATTAGATAATTCTCCATCGAATAGTAAACAACTGCTCAAGAGATGAATTTTGTTTGAGTTGCGCCTCTACTCTTTCAATCAGAGCTTCCTTCTTCTCTTCTACTTCATCCTGAGACTCAAAAAGCTTTTTTCGCATGTCGTTCCTCTTCTTTTCCATGTCCTTAATGTACTTCTGCACCTGCAACTTTTCATCAAGATTCAGGATCTTCTTGGAAGCGGTTTTTGCAGTCTTAATGTCAATATCAAGCTTCTTCAGTTCAATCTCAAGTGCTTTCTTCACATCTTCTGCCCACTTATCCAGCTTCTCCACCTCCACATCAAAAAAGTCCCTATTGCGCTCGGCGATTTGACCGGAAATAAGAGTGACTGTTTGATCTTCTGCCTTCCGTAGCCTTTCAAGTTCCTCAGTAGACGGGCTTTCACATTTCTTCCCACTTCCCGATAGTGAAAAGATTTTTTTAGACACTTCAGGGTCGAGCACCTCACCATCTTCATCAATAGCTATGGTTATAATATGGTCTTCACTTTCAAAAGCTTGGACCGTATAACAGACAACGCGGATAACACCGCTTTTCCCTACATACGGTTCTAGTACGGATATTTTGACGGGGTTACCAGAGTAATCAAACGTCACCTCCGCCTCTGGCGGTTCGGTGGCCTTCACACTCTCAAGAATCCGCTCCGCCAAAGGATGCCCGGGGCGATAAATATGAGAGTCTTCAACATTCTTCCCGATCTTATACGGCCCCGGAGGAATTGATTCTCCTTTGAAAGGATTTTTGTTGAGAACAAAGGAGTATTCGTTGTCACTGTACTCCGCGTTCTTGCCGAGGAAATATTTGGTCGTATCCCACAGCCAACGGTCATACTTATCCAGATACTGCTTACTCTCGTGAAGGTTAAACTTCAGCTTTTCATGCACTTCAGCATCAAAGTTCTCAAGCAATTTTTGTTTCGCTTCTCCCATGTTTTCCTGAATACTTTCGTCCATTTCTCGCTGGAGAGTGTCAAACGCAGTGTTGATTTCCTCTTCAGACCGGCATGACTGATAAATGGAAGCAATACGTTTTTCAAAATCCACTCCGGATTCAATACTGCCCAGCACTTCATCACTTGCACCGAACACTCCTTTAAAGAGGTTGAATTTTTGGTCGAGCAATTCATAAACACGCTGATCTGCGGCATTTTTCCTGTTCACAAAGTTGATGACCACCACATCGTACTTCTGACCGTAGCGATGGCAACGACCAATTCTCTGCTCGATACGCTGAGGGTTCCATGGGAGATCGTAGTTAATCACGAGCGAACAAAATTGAAGGTTAATGCCCTCAGCCCCTGCTTCTGTTGCGATCATGATCTCAGCTTCGTATTTAAAATGATCAACAATCGCAGCACGCATATCTGCAGTTTTTGATCCGGTCACCTTGTCCGTATCCTTATGTTTCTCCAGCCATTCGGCATAAATTTCTTTGGACTTTGGATCGTTATTGGAACCATTGAAGAACACAACTTTATTTTCATATCCATTCTTCGAAAGCAGTTCCATTAGATGGTTTTGCGTGATCCGCGATTCCGTAAAAATGATTGCCTTCTTTTGCGCACCAAGTTCTTCTGTCATTTGGAAACCTTTCTCCAAGCCAATAAGCAAGGCATCTCCTTTTGAGTTCTTCCATATTCTTTTTGCGATATCACGATAACGTTGCAGGTCCTTCCGTTCTTCCTTCATCGCTTCAATATCTTCCTCTGTGAATATTTTGGCTTCGGCTTCCTCCTCTTCTTCGGAATCCTCTTCTTCATCTGCCCATTCATCAACAAGTTCATCATATGAATCAAAATTCTCCTCAATGTTCGGAATTCCCAGCTCTTGCTGCGCATTCTTCTTCTTGGCTTCTCTTATGAAAATTTCAAGCTTTGTTGCCAATCCATCCAGCGTACTGGCAATTGCGAAAGAAGACGAGGCCAGCAGCTTCCGGAGGATGAGCGACATAAGATGTCGTTGGCTTGCGGGTAGCGCATAGAGTGTTGGGCGCTGCAGATAGTCAGTCATCTCGTCGTATAGCTCTATTTCATCTTCAGATGGGATGTAATCCTGGGTTAGAGGTATGCGCTTTGTGTATTTAATATATTCCAGAACCTGACGTCGCAAGGTACGGATGCAAACCGTTTTTAATCGATTGCGGAGATCCAGGAACATTTCCTGCTTGGGCTCAACCAGCCCCAATTCGTTCTCGTTGATATCCTGCACTTGTGATACTCGAGCATAATTAGATTTGAAGCTCTTCAAATCACCAAAAACATGGTCATCAATTATGCTCACAAGACCGTAGAGTTCCAGGAGAGAATTCTGGAGTGGAGTGGCGGTGAGCAAGATTTTTGGAACACCTTCTAATGATTCTTTGATTTCCTTTGCAATCTTATTACTTGGCTTGTAGACATTGCGAAGACGGTGCGCTTCATCGATAATCACGAGATCCCATGGTGTTTGTTTTACATACGGCGACTTGTTTCGAGCGAAGTGATACGAACAGATGACAATACTTTCTTCTTGGTTAAAGGGGTTCAGGTTTCCATCTTTGATGAGCTGGTTGAAGGATTTAGCTTCCAAAAGACTTGATGGAAGAAAAAACTTTTCCTGCAATTCAACACTCCACTGCTTTCGTAAGTTTGATGGAACAATAAGTAGTATTTTCCTTTTTCGTTCAGCCCATTTCTGAGAAATGACCAGACCTGCTTCAATAGTCTTTCCAAGTCCTACCTCATCGGCAAGAATTGCACCTTTGGATAAAGGCGAACGGAACGCAAACAGAGCCGCCTCAATTTGATGCGGATTAAGATCTACTTGGGCATTGGAGAGCGTTGCTGTTAATTTCTCAAGACTATCGGATGAGCTCCTCTTGGTGAGCTCATAGGCGAAATACTTTGCGTGATAGGCAGTGAGTTTCATTGAAAACAAAGATTGAGAAGCACAACGAAAGGGTATCAGGTTTTACCCTTATCTCTAAGTCAATATTGGTATCTAGGTGCTTCTAGCGCACTCCAGACTCGGATCTGGACTTACTGCTTTTCCGTGCTCTGAAGCCACCACGGTCGCGTGCACATGTTGGCTGGCCAAAAGAGATTCGAATTTTTTGGTGCGCCAGGGTGGAGTTGAACCACCGACCGCCGGTGTATAAGTCCGGAGCTCTAACCAACTGAGCTACTGGCGCATGTAGGGATGATAGTGGAAACAAAGATCGAGGGCCGAGCTCCTTCGCTTTTTTTGATTTGCGACTCGCCCCGCACATGCGGGACTCGTCGACCCAGGCTGAGCTACTGGCGCACAGAACCAAGTATAGAGATCCAACGGGGAAGGGGATAGATTCTCTGGTTTTTGCGCTGCGCGAGCGCAGTCGCAGGGGTACTCTACGGCACCTTTATGCAATCCACAGAAGAACAACCCAAGAGCGAAGGCCTGTTCCTGGACACACGCAACGTGCTGGAGCGCAAAATGGAGACCTTTGCCAAGGCGCTCCCACACCCAAATATTATTACCGGGCGTATTCGCACAGCACTTGCCGCAGCTGGCTTACCGCTGCATGCAATAGAGCCGATTACCGGGACAATCAGCTACAGCCTAAACCTAGTCTGCGACTGGTTCGATGGCATGTCTGCCCGGGTGAATAACCAGCGAACGAAGGAAGGCGAAAAGCTCGATCCGCTAGTGGATAAGATCACGAATGCAGCGTACTTGGCCTATATCAGCGTGCTGCATATGCATGATCTGTCGCTCATGATCGCCTCCGCGGCAAACGTTGCGGTAGATGTTGGATCGCAGCTCCAGCGGGGCAACCCTGTGGTGCAAGCAAAGGAAGCGGTGCAGGCAACGCTGCACCCGCATGAGTGCACACACATAGATCCAGCGACCGAAGGCGTAAACCGCGTGAAGGCCAATACCTGGGGCAAGATCAAGATGATGCTCCAGAGCTCAGCAATCGTAGCGACTCTGCTTGCTGGGGATGATGATATGGTTCGCACGGGTGCAGCAGTCACACTGGGTGCAAGTGCCATCGTTGGAACGATTGGCACCGTAAAGAGGATGTTCAAGAAGGGATAGGTGTCTCTTTGTTACTTTTGTCCGGCGGCTTTTCAATCTCTTTGTTACTTTTGTCCGGTAACTAGTCTTGATCTCTTTGTTACTTTTGTCCGGTAACAAAAGTAACCAAAAATACCGGCGCGCCAAAGCTCCTCCGCTTGCCGCAACACCCCCCGTGGCGCGCCGCCAGCCCTATTTTTCATGTAGCGAGGTTCCGTGCGAGTGTCTCTCTCCTTGGAAGACGTGAAGAATGTTTGTGTAGCGCGCTGCCAGCCCTATTTTTCATGTAGCGAGGTTCCGTGCGAGTGTCTCTCTCCTTGGAAGACGTGAAGAATGTTTGTGTAGCGCGCCGACAACCCTATTTCTTCTTGTGTGGAGATTTCGTGGAGAGGTGTCGCGCCACGGAGGGGGTGGAGAACGGGTGGGTTTGGCGCTCCGGCGTTTTGCTCCCAGCGCAAAGCTCTTGAGCCCGAGCCAAAGGCGAGAAGCGAAAGGCTTTGTGCGCAGTGCCCTGGCAGCGCCACCTTTTCCGCCGGGAAAAGGTGGCAAAGAAGCATCTTTGATCTGCCGGACAAAAGTAACAACCGAACACCGTACAAGAAAACAAAAAACGCCCTCTCGGGCGCTTCAATCGAGACGGAGGAAAGCGATTTACTTCTCGGCCTTTACCGAGATGGCGATTTCGACGTCGATACCCTTAAAGGCAACAGTTGCAGTGAAGTCCCCAGTGGACTTGATGTGCTCTGCGAGCGTGACGTCTTTTTCTTTCACCTCTGTACCAGTCTTGGCCAAAATCTCTTCGATAATGTGCTTCTCTGTAATGGCAGCGTAGAGCTTGCCCGTCTTGGTGACTTTGCGAGTGAAGACGAGCTCTTTCCCCTTAGCGAGCTGTGCAGCCGTAGCTGCCTTGCTGCGCTCCGTTTCTGCTTCCAGTGCGCGCTTCTTGATGTGTTCTGCGAAGCGGCGGCGCACAGTTGGGGTTGCAATCAGCGCCTTGGAGTGTGGCAACAGGAAGTTCATGGCATAGCCATCCCCTACGATCAGCAGGTCGTTTTTCTTGCCAACGCCCTTGATGTCTTGAAGGAGAAGGACTTCCATGGGAGAGGAAGACTGGGTGGTCCCACGTATGTGAGGATTCACCGGAGTCATAAAAGCCGGGGCATTCTAGGGATCGACCTGGGCACAGTCAAGAGGAATATACCGGGGCGAAGAATTCACCATGTATAAGACGAACGGGCGACAATTTCCTTTCAGTCCTGTGTGAAGAGCCAGGAGAAGAACGATAACCATCCCTTGCCGGATTTAAAGATCCGGTGTTCCTTCACATACCAGTTGTGGAGCGTGAGAAACCGATCCGAATGCAGCGACAGTTTGCCAAGTTCTACCCCTCGTAGATTCTGGTGATACGCAAATGTGTAAATAGGGGAGTAGAGGAACACGGCGGGCACGTCATCACGCAGGATCGTACGTAATTCCTGCAGAGCTTCTGTGCGTTCATCGGCATCGCCTGTTTTGCGAATGAGCTCCAGGAGCGAATCGGAATTGAGCGATTTGTACTGCGAGAGGTTGTAGGCATCTATGAGGAGCTCGTTTCGTTGATCGGTTTGCTTCTGTACACCTGAGCTGTGCCAATAGGGGTAGCTATCCAGGTTATCGAGTAGGGACTGACCAAAGAGCAACACGTCGTAATCACGCTTAAGCATCTTCTCCTCGAAGTCTGCGCGCGTTTCGGGGATGTCGATGCCTACGTGCACACCGAGCGCGCGCCACTGCTCAGCTATCTGCTCGGCAATCTGGCGATACTGCGGCGGGTTGTTGCTCGTGAGCAAACGCAGTGATAGTCGTTCACCTTGGCTATTCACGCGAATATCTGTGGGATCGGTGGATTCCCTGCGGCGGAGGTAGCCATCCTGCAAGAACAAATCGCCAACGGTTATACGGTCGGCTTCGGGGATTGCGCCCGCACGGGACTGCAAGAAGAGCTGGAGAATTTCTTGCTCCAGCAATGCTGATCGATAATCGCGAGAGGTATGTGTGCGCTGTACGTAGGTACTATCGACCGGATCACCCTGATCGTTTTGGAGCGTAACTCGATTGAAGCCAATCTTGAGCGAACCTGTACCAACTGTGGGTAGTGCAGCAATCCATGCACCAGACTGCGTGGGGTGTTCGGTGAGCGGCAGTCCATTCAGGAGTCCGCCAGTAGAACCAACCGTCACAATCGATCCTGTCACTGTGAGCACGGCTCCGGTATCCAGCAGGATGACCGGATTGATCTTGAGTTCACCAACGCTGTTGGCCTCATCCATTTCTAGCAGTCGCTGCAGGCGCACTTTTTCGGGCAGGTGCCAATCAGAATTAAAGAGTGCACCCTGCGCTGCAGTTTGATCGTACTGATAGCGCCAGTCCGATGTATCGAGCTCCAAGAGGGGAGTATCCACTATCGATGTTTCGTCGATGCTATCCACAATGGCCTGCTTATTGGTACCCAGCTGCAACGCGAGGCGAAGGGTGGGGTCCTGCAGAATGGGGTGATCGAAATTGAGGAAGAGCGCCACGTACTGCGGCAGCGTGTAGTTCACTGGCTCAAAGCGGCGGGGTACAAGCGGCTCACCGTCATCGTTCCGGGGTACCAGGCGCACACCGTGGAGGTTGCGCAAGTCCGAGAGGAGTGTTGGGTAATCCGGGAAGATGCGGAACACCACGCGCTCCAAGTGGAAGCTTGGTTCCATGGGGCGCTCGAAGCGCTCGAGTGTGGCCTCGGTACTCAGCTCTGTTTGCACGAGTCCTTTAAAAGCGTATGGACCGGCGCCAATAGGAGCAAATCCGAAGTCCAGCACCTGATCTAAGCGATCAACGGGCACACCTTCAAACGAACGCTTGGGGAGTAACCCCAGTGTGAGGTTGCTGGGGAAGAAGCGATAGGGTTCTTCAAGTTTGAATCGGATAGTCCGGTCATCAAGCTGTTCCAATGTGACCCCCTGAAAGTTTTGCCGCAGCAGGCTATTGGGGAATACGGGATCTTGCACGGTCTGAAAGGTGTACAGGACGTCGTCTACCGTGACGTAATGCGGTGAAGCACTGGTGGAATCGTGCCATTCAATGCCGTCTTTCAGCGTAAGTTCATAGATGCGGCCATCGTTGCTCACTTCCATAGTGGCCAGATCTGGCTCGATCTCTTGGGTTTCCGGGTTGTATTTCAGGAGCCCAGCAAACACGAGCGACACGATGTCGCGATTCACATCGTTGGTGATGGTAAACCAGGGATTCAGCGGCAGGAATTCCCCAACCGAACCTTCTATATACGTGCCGCCGGTATCCGGCACGAGCACGGTGTTTTGTACGTAAAACCGCCGCAGCAACATGCCCAGCGAGAACACAAACGCAACAGCCAGCGCAAAGATCACCCACTGCTGCCACGGAATACGCGACAGGAATGAGCGGCGAATCTGGCGAGGGAGTGGCACGAGTGGATCGGGAACGACAAGACGCGTTCATCCGCTACAGCGCGGAATGACGGGAACACGCGGGACGATTACAGGTACCAGCGAACGATCGCCAGTGCGAAGAAGACTACAGAGAGCCAAATCGTTGCGTTGTACACGAGCTTCTCTGCTCCGCGGCGTTGCACCTGGAACGCTGCACCGGATCCACCGAATGTGGAGGAGAGACCGGAAGCGCGTGTCTGCAGCAGAATGCCGAGTGACACGAGCAGGGCTATAGCAATGTGGAGGGCTTCAATCATCGAGCGGTATGGTAGGTGCATTCGTCGAAAATCGCAATCTGTTCAGCCTGTTTTTCTCATCCTACAAAATGAGCAGCACAGAGAAATATGCGTGTGCTCCTGCGTGGAATGAATGGTGGGCGCCGGGGGATTCGAACCCTCGACCCTCTCGGTGTAAACGAGATGCTCTAACCAGCTGAGCTAGGCGCCCTGGAACGATGATGACAATAGACCTAGCACATCTAGCTGGGCTAGGCGCCCGAAAGCAGAGGAACTTTATAGCATTCTGTGTGGGCGAGCATCTTTTTTTTCGATATCTCTTCAGACTGCAGCAACGGAAAGAAAGCAGTGCCGCTTTCCTGTACAAATGCACGCATGTGAACTCTACTGTACCGCTATGGAGAAGAAGTCGCAGAGCACCGGAGAAGCATCAGCGTCTGCTGCGGCAAATGCAAAGGAGACCGTTCGGGCCATCTACGTTGCCGATCGTATTACCCAAGACATCCTGAAGCAGCGGCCCGCAATCGCAGCGGCAATTGTTGCAAAGCGAATAGAGCGCAGTGACTACACCGCAATTGCACAGGCACTCGCAGAAATGTTGGAAACTGCCGGTGCCACCACCGAGCACATCCGGCGCTCCGTGGTGCACCGCATCTGCAAGCTGTGCCTCTCCGAACCGCTTGCCAAGGTCATCACGCACGACATTATGGCCCGCAGGCCATCCAACCTCACAAGTGATGCTCGTGAGAAGGGGATCAAAACATCGGAGCTCTACCCATGGACGCAAGAGATCGATGCCGAGCTACAGGCGGTTGCGGCGTCGTGTATCCATGCAGATCGCCCATTTACCGGTGCAAAAGATTGGAACGCGGTGGCAAAACACATGCGCGATCAACGGGGAATCACCCTCACCGGAGGCCAATGGCGACAGCGGTGGGTGCACCTGAGGAAACGCAGCAAGCGGCAGTCTGCTGCAGAATCTGCGCGTACGGAGGAACAGGGGACTAGGGATGTAAGGAGTACTTGACACATTTGTAAAGTTATGTAGACTAGCACCCCTTTTGTCACTTCTCTCTTTCTGTAATGCGTACTCTCCAAGCGCGTTTCCGCACGATCGGGCTCCTCGGGCTCATCCTTGTAGGCATTGCCCTTCTGCACGTCCTCTCTGCCCCAGAGAAGGGTGCTCCTGCTTCGGCCGCTGCGCCAGAGTGTAGCGACGGGATCGATAACGATCTCGACGGAGACATCGACTTCCCAGAGGATCGCACGTGCGATGGCTTGGAAGATGAGTACGAAGGCCCTACCGATCACGGTATTCACTTGAACGTGACGGACGGCAAGATTACAGCTGATGCTGGAGATCAGTTGCATTACACCATTCGCGTGAGTAACACGAGCACAGTAGAGAAGACCACGGACGTCCGCTTCATTCTGCCGGAGCAGGCACGCTTGATTGCGGGGAGCGATGCAGGCTTGGTACAGGGCAACAGCATTACCTGGCAGGCAGTAACAGTATACCCACAGCAGCCACGCACCTTTACGGTAACAGTACAGGTAGAAAACAACGCCCAGCTCGACGAGCAGCTGGTGGCAGAGGCACGCGCTGGTGGCGCTCGCGCAACAGATACCACCCTCATTACGCACGAGACCACACCTGCATCCAACTGGACGCAGATTTCTGTAACAGACGGCAAGACATACGCCTCCCCAGAAGAAATCCTCACGTACCGCATTCTGGTGACCAACCGCGAGAACATTGAGCGCGAGATCGACGTACGCACAGAAACTCCAGCGGAGTTTGTGCTCCACGAGGTCACCGGCCCACACCGCAAGGAAGGCCGAAAGATTATGTGGGACGACTTGGAATTCGGTCCAAAGGAAACACGTGAGTTCTTCGTGACGGGTCACGTAGAGCGCGATGCGCCAGAGTTCTTCTCCCTCCGCCTCAAAGTATCATCTGGCCAAGAAGTAGCCACCGACACCACAACCATTCGCCGCGAAGGAACAGCAGCAGCGGGCTTGGTAATCAGCGTGAACGACGGCCAGAAGGTTGCTACAAGTGGTCAAGATCTGCAGTACGAAGTGGTGATTCACAACCCAAGCAATGAGCTCGTGACAAACCTGGATGTGAACGCCGTATTGCCACAGTACACAGAGTTCGTGGACGCCCTCGACGGCGGCCAGTGGACAGGAAGCAGCGTGTACTGGAAGGGCCTCACAGTAAGCCCATTCGGCGAGCGCGTGCTGCGCTACGCCATCCGCGTGCGCAGTGATGCGCCAATCGGTTCTGCCATCCGTGCTGGTGTAGTAGCCAAGGGCATTGAATCCTTCGACATTACACAAATCGGTGCCTCCCGCGTTGGAGACAACCGTGGCGGGGTGCAGCAACCTGTGCGCAGCGGGAGCGCTCTTAGCAAAGTTGCTGACCAGCGCGAAGTACAGCCAGGCAGCACAGTGGGTTTCACTGTCACACTGCGCAACACCACAGATCGCCCTTGGACGAACATTACTGTGACCGATAAGTTCGACCACACCCTCCTGCGCGTCGTAGAGCAAAGCGAAGGCGGACAGTTACAGGCAGGTGGTGTGATCACCTGGCAGATTGCCACATTGGCTCCTGGCCAGAGTTGGAACGCACACTACCGCATGCAAGTGCACCCACAGGCACCACACGGCCTCACGGTGAGCAACGTTGTATCCGCTGTTGGTGACGGCATGGAGAACCTCTCACTCACGGAGCGCATCATTACCTCCAAGGTTGGCGTGGTAACACACCTGCCAAAGTCTGGTGCCGCACTCGATCTGTTCTTCATTGTCTTCTCCAGCATTGTTGGAGCAGGGCAAGTGGCAGCCATGAGCCTGAAGCGCAAGGCACTGCTCGCGTAAGGCTACATATCCATTCGTCTACTACAAAAGACCGCCCCATGAGGGCGGTCTTTTTGGTACTACAGCGAAGGAGCGCTTACTGCAGAGCGCTGAAGATCTCACTCATGAGATCAATGATCGTGGAGAAGCTCAGTTCAAACGGAATGCCGAGCAGGTTGGCAATGAACGACACCGCGAAGAACGCGACGAAGGCCACCACGAGACCAATGATGGAGAAGCGAATCGTATTCACTGCCTTCTTAATCTTCTCTTCGTTGCCTGCCGAGAGGATAAAGGAGATGCCGCCTACAATGATGTAGATGAGCGAGAGGATTGCAGCAATCACCAAGCCAAGTGCCACAAAGGTGGCAACGATTTCAAGAACACTACCATTCTGGAGGAGTTCACCGAGCATAAACAAACGTGGGAGAAATTAAGAAGAAGCAGGTTCGAGGATCTTGAGGTTTACGCGCTGTGCACTGGCACTGCCTACCGCACGTACAAGTGTGCGGAGTGCTTTGATGGTCTGCCCCCCCTTGCCGATGATCTTGCCCATATCGCGCTCGCTCACCTTTACTGTGAGGAGCACGCCAAGATCATCGATCTTGGATTCGATGTGCAGTTCATCTTTGTCGTCGAGCAGTTCATCCAGTACGTACTGGAGAAACTGTAGACCGGGAACATCCGTCGTTGCTGTCGTAGGATCATTCGGCATAGGTCGCAGTGCATTGTAGGCGCAGCAAAGGCTGTTGTCACTCTCAACTTGTCCCACCGGGAAAAGCAGGGGGCATACCTGCAGGGTTCCTTACGCTGCAGGTGCTTCTGGTTCTGCTGGCTTTTCCTCTGCAGCTGGCGCTTCTGCTGGTGCCTCCTCCGCTGCTGGTGCCTCTGCGGGCTTCTCTTCTGGTGCGGGAGCCTCAGCAGGCTTTTCTTCCGCTGCAGGAGCTACTGGAGCTGGAGCAGGCGGTGGAGTTGGTTCCTCTGGAGGAGCCTTCTTGGAGCGCTGCTTGGCGTAGCTCTGCATGAACTTCTCCATATCCTTCAATCCGTGTTTCTTGAGCAAACGAGCCATGGTGTCGCTCGGGCATGCGCCCTTGCTGATCCAGTGCTCTGCTCTGTCGGGTTTCAATTCAAAGACTGCCGGATTGCGGGCCGGCAGATAGTATCCCAGAACCTCCAGAAATTTTCCTTTTGCTGCATACCGCTTGTCTGCGAGGACAATCCTATAGGAAGGATCATTCTTACGGCCGGTTCTCTGCAAACGAATAACGAGCATGCGTAGATAAGGAAGTGAACTGGAGGGAAAGGATCGGCAACCGCCTTTTCTTGAAGGAAGAGAGCGGCCGCGCGCTGCAAGGAAGCTGAACTTCCCATTGCAGACGTGGCCAAGCGTAGCGCACGTGGCAAACCCAGGGCAAGGAAAACGCCGACGAAATCGCCGCTACACCCGTGAAAGGTGCATGCGCTCAATGTGCACCTCTGGGTGCACACCACGAATATGCGCAAGCAAATCGTCGCTTCTGGCGTAGCATTCCTGCGCTGCAATGGAATTGCTCGCATCAATGAGCAACGCGGAATCTTTGAGTGAACGAACAGCCAGCTCCCCTTGAAAATTCGGTAATTCTTGATCGATCCACTGCTGTGCCGTACGCACGGTGTAGGCGGCAACAGCGTGCTCATGCAGCCCACGACGCTTGAGAACCTTGGGCAGAAGATGGCTGATGCGCTCCATAGAGGAACGAGAGTGTATCACAGCGGTACCTTTTCCAGAAGCGCGGCCGTTTCCTCCGCAGCTTCTGACCATGCAAATCGCCGCACGGGTGCCCTGCGACCGGTGGGGAGCTGCGCCATTGCATGAGCCAGCCCCTCTACTGAGGGTTCCGTGAGCGTGCCGTCATTGCCAATCACCTCGGTGACGGCGCTGCCGCGGGTAGCGATCACCGGGCATCCGCAGGCAAGCGCTTCCACGAGCGGCAGCCCAAAGCCCTCATATGCTGAAGCAGTTACGAACGCGTCTGCCGCGCTGTAGAGCGCTGGCAGGTCGCGATCATCGAGTCCTTGCAGCAAGCGTGCGCCGGGCGGGAGCGAAAGTTGCACTGCCTCCTTGCCTCCACTCACCAGCACGAGCTCACGCGGCGAACTGGGAAGTGCGGCATACGCCTTGAGTAGCAGATCTACCCGCTTGTGCTGCTTGGCATTCCCAACATACAAGAAGAAGGACGGCGGCAGACTGTGCGCTCTGCGTACGCGCTCCACCTCCTCTGGAGACGCAGGAGCAAAATACTCCTCCACGCCCTCGGTAATGACAGTAGTCTTGGTAGCAACAGAATCGCCATACGTTTCCGCGAGTTCTGCAGCTGTAAAATGGCTCACAGCGATCACCGCTTGTGCGCGCTTGAGTGCGCGCTTGAGCACCAAGCGATACACATACTGTTTGAAGACCGATGCCTGATTGGGATAGCGATGCAAAATGAGATCGTGCACGGTGACCACAAACGGCACCGGGCAACGCAGAGGCACATTGAAGTGCGGCGAGAAGAGGAGATCGATCCCACTGCTTTGCAGCAACCGCGGCAAGAGTGTTTGCTCAGCAAACGAGTAATGCGGAATATCGGCAGCGACAATCTGCACACGGTCGCGGATTGTGTGCAGCCACGCAGCGGCAGGGTCGCGCACGAAGAGCACGAACGCCGTACCCTGTGCTGCCGCAACCATGTGCAACACAATCGAGCGTGTGTAGCGCCCGAGCCCGGCGTGTTCGTCGGCGAACCGACAGTCGATTCCTATTGTGCGCATAGAACACGCAGAAGTATGACGGAAAACCGAGCGAGAACAACACGGGGGTGGCATGATGCCCTCGTGCAGCTCGCAGCCATCCTTGCGTCCTCTGGCATTGATCCGCTCGACGCGGAGCTCCTGCTCGCGCAGGTGCTTGGTCAAACACGGGCATGGCTTGCAGCACATCCAGATGCAGTGGTGAGCACTGAACATGCTGAGCAGTTCGCAGTACTTGCTATGCGAAGAGCGAAGCACGAGCCACTCGCATACATTCTTGGCGTGCGCGAATTTTATGGGCGCAGCTTCCGCGTAACACCAGATACGCTCATTCCGCGCCCGGCCACCGAAGCGCTCGTCACACTCGCGCTCGATGTACTGCGTACCGGTACGCCAGATGTGCGGCAGGCCGATAGCGGCATCGTTGCCGGAGCCGAACTCTTCGGTGCACTGGAACATGTGCGAACCGTTGTAGATGTAGGCACGGGGAGCGGCTGCATTGCCATCACACTCGCGTGCGAACGAACCGACTTGCACTGCATTGGTATAGATGTGAGCGCAGGGGCAATTGCCGTTGCTACAGAAAATGCAGAGCGTCATGGAGTAGCTGATCGATGTGTTTTTTCCGATGGCGCACTGCTCGATCCGATCAACGATCTCGATGCACCGTTTCTGCTCGTGAGCAATCCGCCGTACATTCCACTGGAAACAGCACTCATGCCAGATGTAGCAGGCTTCGAGCCATCAATCGCGCTCTTTGCCGGGGAGGACGGCATGCAGGTACTGCGCCCTCTCGTAGCCGAGGCTCGCGCGCACCCCCTATGCAGGGGCATGGTACTGGAGTGCATGGAAGAACAATGGGAAGCGTTGGCGAAGCACGGGGAGTGATGCTATGAATACGCCGTGCAGCAACAGCTCTCCGAATTGGGTCAGGTCTCCGCCGTCATCGGCGCGCAGTGGGGGGACGAGGGCAAAGGCAAGATTATTGATCTACTCACGGAGGAATTCGACGTGGTTGCGCGCGCATGCGGCGGCGCGAATGCCGGCCACACCATTGTGGTGGGCGGCAAGAAACACGTGTTCCGCTTGCTACCATCAGGGTGTTTGCACGACGGCAAAACGATCGTGCTCGGCAGTGGCATGGTCATTCATGTGCCAACGCTGCTTGAGGAACTCGACTTGCTCGAGCAAGCAGGGATCACGCTGCGCGATCGTCTGTGGATTTCCCACGAGGCACACATTGTCTTCGATTATCACAAAGAGATCGACGGCGTAATGGAAGACCGACGATCAGCACAAAAGGGAGAAGGCATTGGCACCACGCGCCGCGGCATTGGCCCTGCATATATGGACAAAGCGGAGCGCACAGGCGTACGCATGGAACGCCTAGGAACAGACCTCTCCGCGCATCTTCGTGATCGAGCGGAATCTGTACGCCATGCCTACGGTGTAGAGATTGATGTTGCAAAAGAAGCACAGCAGATTGCCGACGCGCATGTGCGTATCGGCAGTAGAATTACGGATACAGTAGAGCTCCTCCATCGGCTGCGCTCCGAGGATCATCGTATTATTGTGGAAGGCGCACAGGCCACTATGCTCGACTTGGATCACGGCACATATCCATATGTAACGAGCAGCTTCACCACCGTTGCCGGTGCACTGCAGGGGTTAGGGCTGCCACCATTCGCGCTCGATTCGTGCATTGGTGTCGCCAAGGCATACTGCACGCGTGTGGGCAGTGGCGACTTCCTTACAGAAGTGCACGGCGACACGGCAGATCGTTTGCGCGAACGAGGAGGGGAGTACGGATCGGTTACCAAGCGTCCGCGACGCTGTGGATGGTTGCACATCCCCGATCTGCAACGCTCCTCACGCATCAACGGGTATACGTACTGGAACATTACCAAGCTCGACGTGCTCGACGAAGAAGAGGTGATTCCCGTAGGAATCGCCGAAAAGAACGGCAAAGCCGTCTACAAAGAATTCGCTGGGTGGAAAACCTCCACAGCGGGCATGACAGACTTCGATGCACTGCCCAAAGAGGCACAAGCACTCATTGGCTTCATTGAAGAGCAAACAGATATCCCCGTGCGGTTCCTGGGCACAGGGCAGGGGAGAGAGGAGATGATTCTCAAAGATTGACGAGTGGTCGAATCCTTGGCATAGATGGTGCATGCATGCACCAGTGCTCGCGGGGAATCTCTTCGTAAAGCCCCTTCTACCTAAGGTCGGCCCCCCGGAAACATTCGACCGCTCCAAGCAGTACGCCCAGCTCATGATGGGAAGTGTTGCCTCACGAGTAGGTGTGTCGCTCAATTGGAGAGAACAGCAGTGGCCAGAGCAATCGACCAATGCAGCACTCGGTAAAAGCACGCTGCCCACAGAAGCGCAGTACAAAGCACTCGGCACACAGAAATTCGACGCAGACATCAATCTGCTCTTGCTCCATTCACTCGAAGAAGTGGGTCCAGAGCTCGGACACCTACTCCTCCGCCAAAAGCGCGCGTGGCATACGTTCCTCGTTTCCATTACTCCGCTTCCTGATCGCACAAAAGATGGAGAAATCTATCGTGGTATTACGGCTATTCCCGCACCCGGTACCGCAGAGCACATGGGAATCCACGAGGTATCATCACTGCGTGATGCGGAACGCATTCGCCCGGTGAATCCAGAAAAGGACGGCTACATGAGCTTCCATGACATCACGAAACTCTCCGCAGAGAAGCTCTACACCATGTTCTCGCTCGTGCGGATTCGCAAGAACGTGTAACTAGTCAGCGTCGATATTCTCCCCCCACTTGAGCTTTTCGCGCAGGGTGCCGTAGAAGGTGTCCTCTTTGCGGCGCAGGAAGTGAATACTGTGGCCATCCATTCGCGCGCTCACACGGTCGCCGCTCTTTAAGGGCATAGATGTCTGCCCGTCGATCGTGAGGAATACTTCTCGATCGTCGAACTTTGTGGAGTGAATCTCCACCTGTGCCTGCACCACACTCTGCCCGGGGATCACCACTGGCTTTTGCGTAAAGCTGTGAGGATTGAGCGGCGTAAGAATGGTGGCAGAAAGACTCGGGTGCACCACGGGACCGCCCGCTGCGAGGGAATATGCGGTAGATCCGGTAGGAGTCGCAATGATCAATCCATCGGAGCGGTATGTCGTGAGCGGCTCACCATTCACCGTCGTCTGCAAGTTCATCAAGCGCGCGATCATTCCCTGTGCAATAACCACTTCGTTCAATGCAAATCCATCGTACCCGGCAGTGCCATCTTTTCGCTCGACGGTTACATGGAGCAGATGCCGCTCATCGAGCACGCCCTCTCCATTGAGCAAACGAGGGAGCAGATCCTCTGCTTCATCCACAGTGATTTCTGCAAGGAACCCAATGCGCCCGCGGTTCACACTCAGAATGGGAACAGTAAAATTCTGCAGCTCGCGCACCGCACGCAGAATGGTGCCATCACCCCCAATCACGAGTAGCAGGTCGATGTCGGATTCATCGGCACTGTAGGACGGGAGCTCTTTGGCACACGGCACATCATTGATGCGCAATGGATCAAAGAGAACGGTAGCACCCAGGCTCCGCAGAATGGCGACAACACGTTCTACGGCCTCGTTTTTATGATCGAGCCCAGACTTCACTGTGACGCCGATGCGTGCATACTGCAACATGGAGTGTGATTGTAGCACCGCCTTACAGTCGCGAAAGCACGTCGAGCACGATTGTTGCGGTTCGCTGCCAGGAATACTGCGCCGCCTGCGCAGGACCTGCCGCTGCCAAACGCTCACGAAGAGTGGCGTCCGTGAGCAGGCGCTGCAAACCATCGGTCATGGAAGGCACACGCTCCGGATCGACAAGCAATGCGGCATCACCGGCGACTTCTTGCAAGCTTCCACGATCCGATGTGAGCACCGGCACGCCACGTTGGAGTGCATCGAGCACGGGTAACCCAAACCCCTCGTAGAGCGATGGATACGCGAACACTGCACAACGAGAGAGGAGGGCATCGTACTCACTGTCGCGCACGTACTGCAGCCACTGCACGCCGGGTGTCTGCTCTACTAAACGAAGGATCGGCACATCGCGCCAACCTCGGCCTCCGGCAAGCAGCAACGGATGCGCCGCTTTGAGCGCCTCCGGCAGTGCTGCATACGCACGAATAAGCCGGAGCTGATTCTTGCGCGGGCAGAGTGTGGCAATACACAGAATACCTGCAGGCTTCGCTACGCGCGGAGGAGGGGATGCACGAAACGGTCCCGCAAAAACGGATGTGAGGCGATCGAGTGGGAGCTCAGGGAACCGCTCAAGGATATCGTGCTTTGTAGACTCGCTAATGCACAGCACATGCGCTGCGCGCCGGAGTGCGCGCGGGAGCAGTGCCCGCTCGAGAATCTTCGCCTTGCGGTTGTGCGGCTCTCGCTGGAACGCGATGAGATCATGCACAATCGGTACGCACGGAACAGACTGATGCAGAATCGCAGGGATGAGATAGCTTGTGGGGCACAGCACGACATCGGGGTGCTCTTGCTTCAGGAATTTTGCAGCGCGAAAGTGCCACCCGGGCCCATGCTTGAACAGATGTGTAGTGACGTTCGCTCCAGAAAAGTTTGCAGGGAGCGGGGAATCTGTAAGGAGCAGGAATTGGTGTGACTGCTCTTGCAACAGTACCTGCAAACAACCCCGCGCCCATGCGCCTTTGCCGGTGATCTGCGGCCGACACACTTCCCGCACGTCGATGGCGATGCGCATGGCGGTAGTCTAGTGGACATGAGGCAGAGCTGCTATGCTCTACGCCGTGGCATCGATGTGGCTGAAGAAGCTCGCGGCCCTGGAACTTGAGGAGAAGATTCTCAACGGTGGTCTTTGTTTGGCGATTGTTGGCATTTTCCTGCCGTGGATTGGCGGACGGCCGTCCCTGATAGATACCACAACCCGCATGTACAGCGGGCTTGGGTTCCACACGGGATTCATTGGCCTTACGGTTCTCGCACTCCTGCTCTTTACTCTGCTCATTACCGTTGTGCCGCTCACAAGCGGTAAAACACTCGTACGCCGGCATCTTCGCCCTACTGTGCGCCTCTGCACAACCGCGCTTTCCACCATCCTTACACTTGCGGCACTGTCTGTCTTGCTCAAAGTCACACTCGAGTCGCCAGGCATGGAAGTGCGCTTTGGTGTGTATGTTTCGCTCGTCGGCTGCCTCATTGCAGCACTCTACGGATTTTTGGCCTACCAGGAAGATCACCGCCGCCAGACACAGGGAATGTTTCAGTACCCACCACCCGAGCCAAAAGCACCCGCACCAACTCCTGTGCAGCCTGCTCGCGATCGCCCCGACGTGCCCCCAGGGAGCAACGTTCCACCTCCGCCGCCACCAGAGGAACACCCTGTTCCACGGCCAACACTTCCGTATCGGTAGGATCTCCCCTACAATTTGCCTGTGACTGACTATACAGACGATATGCTCGTGTACGTCGACCCGAACGCTCGTTCGGTGGTCGGCGTTGTGGAATGGTTGCCGACGGGCAAACCGAAGCGCTTAGCAATGGCGCTCCCATCTCCAGATGCGCCAGAACAGAAAGATCGCCGCGGCAGGCCACGGCGTGTGCTCAAAGAGCGCTTCTACCCTTGGTGCTCCTACCGCACAGCGAAACGCGTGTACCGCGTTGCGGGCAAGGAGCGGGAACCCGAAAATGCACAAGCATTCGATGAAGCGCTACAGAAAGCACTCCAGGAGCCCTATTGGGATTGAAGCTCCTCGCTCACACGCGCGACTTCGTGTGCGGATCCTAGTATGAGTGGCGTGCGTTGATCGATCTCGGTCAGGCGTTTATCCAGAATGGACATGGTGCCATCTGTAGCACTGCCGCCTGCTTGCTCAACAAGGTATGCAAACGGACCGCACTCAAACGCAAGGCGGAGTTTGCCATTGGGATACTTGGCACCGCCCACATTGGTAAACACGCCTTGGCCCTTACTGAGGATATGGTGAATATCCGCCACCATGCAGCCGGAATACCGCAGTGTGAGCGCACTCTGTAGCCAACGATCCATGGAAGCACGGTAGCCCGCATTGTCCTTGAATGCGTGCAAATTCCCAGGGCTGTAGTTCTCTGCCTCATCACCAATCCCCAAATGCTCATTGAGCAGAATGTACTCGCCCACATCATTCAAAATGAACATGTGCACGCCGTTGCCTGCGGAATACACCAAGATGGTACGAGGGCCATAGAGCACATAGAGCGCTGCAACTTGTTCGCGCGGTGTGCGCCCGATCAATTCGCCACCCTCATAAATACCAAAGATAGACCCGACCGCAAAGTTCGTTTCCACGAGTGATGATCCATCGAGCGGATCAAAGACAACGCTGTACGGCGCAGAAGGATCGAGCTCTACAACATCGGCCTGCTCTTCGGAAATGAAGGAATGCACCAACCCGCTCTCGCGCAGATGTTGCTGAATAATCTCGTCACTGAGCACATCGAGCTTCTGCTGCTCTTCTCCAAATTGATTCACTGCCCCTGCCAAACCTGCTTCTGTAGTGAGGATTGCACGACGCACGTATGCAGCTGCACGTGCAATATCCATGATGACGTGTCGCAGTGCATCGGGCGCCTTGGCATGTATGCGCAAATGATAATTGAGTGATGGCCGATGTGGAGCAGCTGCGCGTTTTGCCATAGTTATTGGAGCAGGGTACCGAGCTTGTGAACCATTTCCGTTACACGCATTGCGTACCCCCATTCGTTGTCATACCAACTCAGAATCTGCACACCCTTTCCATCCACCACTTTGGTGTAGGGCAAATCTGCAATGGAACTGCGAGGATCGGTCATGAAGTCGATGCTCACGAGTGGCTCTTCGCTCACTCCCAACACACCCTGCAACGCAGCATCGTTTGCGGCGGCACGGAGTACATCGTTCACTTCTTCTTTTGTTGTGTCTTTTTTGATCGAGAAGGCCATGTACGCGCACGATACCGTCGGTACCGGAACACGGAAGGCCATACCGTCGAGCTTGCCTTGCAGATGCGGAAAGATGCTTGCACAAGCCTTTACTGCGCCCGTCTTGGTCGGGATCACCGACAGCGTTGCCGCACGCGCACGACGCAGATCGCCACCTTCTTCACCTGGTTTGTTATCCAGCAAATTCTGCGAAACGGTGAACGCGTGCACTGACCCTACAAGCAAGCGATCAATACCGAATGCACTGTCCATCACTTTGATCACCGGGGCAATACAGTTGGTGGTACACGATGCATTGGAAATCACTTCCAGATCTGCAGTGAGCAGATGATCATTCACGCCCTTCACAAATGTGGGTGTGTCATCCTTCATGGGTGCCGTCACAATCACGCGCTTGGCACCGGCCTTCAGGTGACCGCTCGCGCCTTCTCGCGTCACAAAGTGGCCTGTGGCTTCTACAACAATATCTACCTTGAGTGCTTTCCAGGGGCACTTTGCAGGCTCCCGTTCACGCACAACCTTCACGGTTTTGCCGTTTACGGTGAAGTCCTCACCCGTCACGTCGACTTGCGCTGCAAACCTGCCGTGCAGTGAATCGTACTTCAGAAGATACGCGCGTGTTTCTGCATCCGATGATGCGTTCACGGCGACCACTTCTACTTGGTCTGCGAAGTTTTCGACAAATTGGCGGTGGACGTTTCGACCGATACGTCCGTATCCATTGATGGCGACGCGAATCATGGCCTGATGATACCGCAACCAACCCCGGCCAACAATGCACGGTTATCGCCCAGTGATCGCAATCAGAATGCCAATGAATGCGAGGAAAGCGCCCACAATCCAGAAGCGCATGGTCACTTTGCTTTCGCCCCATTCGAGCGCTTCGAAGTGGTGGTGAATGGGCGCCGCACGGAACACTTTTTTGCCGCCGCGGAACTTCTTGCTTGTGAGCTGAATAATGACGGAGAGCACTTCCATAAGGAAGATGAACCCAATGAAGGGAAGTACGAGCACGTTATCCGTCATGAGTGCAATCACGCCGAGCACGCCGCCAAGTGCGAGCGAACCGGTATCACCCATGAAGAATAACGCAGGGGGAACGTTGTGCCAGAGGAATGCGGCAATCGCACCCACGCACACTGCACAGAATGCAGCGAGTGATGTGAGACCAGAGAGATAGGCAATCACAGCAAACGACCCGTATGCGATCACCAGCAACCCTGCGGCAAGACCGTCTAGTCCATCAGTAATGTTCACCGCATTGGACGTCCCCACAATAATAAATATGAAAATCGGCACGTACCACCACCCAAGTGTCATATCACCGTAGAAGGGGATGAAAATACTGTCGTACCCCAAACGCACGTGGAACCAGTACGCACCAACGGCGCCAATGAGCATGAGCGTAGAGAGCTTTGGGAGCCAATCTAAGCCCTTCTTCTTCCCAAGCCCTGCAATATTCCAGTAATCGTCTACTGCACCAAGAATGCCCATGCTCACCAGGGTGAAGAGTGGCAGGTACACCTGGCCACGCTGCAAGAGAGAGAAATCGAGCACGCCCGCAAGCGAGAGCACACGAGAGAAAAGCACGGTAAAGAGGATCGCCCCCCAAATGAGCAAACCGCCCATAGTCGGCGTACCGAACTTGTTCTTGTGATACTGGCGGAATATCGCTGCTTCGCGGCCGTCTACCGTTTCTACGCGCAACTGCTTCCCGAGCTTGTTTTGGCGCAGAAAACGGACGAACGTGGGCGTGAATGCGAGGCCGAGTACGAACGCGAAAAGCGCGTAACCGAGTATCGCAGCGAGTGAAAGTCCTGGATCGGGGGCGGTAGGCATACCAACACACAATACACGCAGCAGCAGCGCGCGTGAACTACTCGTCGGAATGCACGCGATCCAAGTCGAAGAAGCGCATCTGCTCCTTCTTAAACATCAGTTCAACGCGGCCGGTAGGACCATTGCGGTGTTTACGGATGTAGATGTCCGTAATGCCGGGGCGGTCGCTGTCTTCCTCGTAGTAATCCTCGCGATACATCATCATCACCACGTCGGCGTCCTGTTCAATAGAGCCCGATTCACGCAGGTCGGAGAGCTGCGGAATGTTGCCCGGGCGACTCTCCACCGCGCGCGATAGCTGCGAGAGTGCAATGATGGGAATATGCAGTTCGCGCCCGAGCTGCTTGAGAGAACGAGAAATTTCGGAAATTTCCTGCACGCGGTTCCCCGCATAGCTTTGGTTCCCTGTGCTCATAAGCTGCAAGTAGTCCACCATGAGAATATCGAGACCGTGCTCCATCTGCAGGCGACGCGCCTTGGCACGCAGTTCAGGGATGGTGGAGGCAACGGAATCGTCGATGAAGATATTGGCTTTGGAGAGCTCATCCATAATGGGCCCCAAGTTCTGGAAGTCGCTATCGTCGAGTTTTCCGCGCTGGAGCTTCCACGAATCTACACCCAGCATGGAAGCGAACAGACGATCCACCAGCTGCTCCTTGCTCATTTCCAAAGAGAAGATGCCCACACTCTTGCCCGACTTGATGGCAACGTTCTGCGCGATGTTCAACATAAAGCTGGTTTTACCCATGCTTGGGCGAGCAGCAATAATTACGAGATCGCTCGGTTGCATGCCAGAAAGCTTGTAATCCATGGATTTGAAGCCGGTGGGGATCCCCTTGAATGCATCGTCATCATCGGACTCGTGCATCTCAGCGAACTTCTCGTACCGCGCGTCGAGAACATCACGAATGTGAATGAATTTGTCTTTGATGAACGTATTGGAAATTTCGAAAACCGTCTTCTCCACTTCGTCGATAAGCTCAGGAATAGGACGTGCTTCCTCGTACCCCAATCCCGAAATCTTCTGCCCTGCGGAAATAATACGACGATGCACCGATTTGGTTTTGACGATCTGGCCGTACTGGTAGACGTGTGACGACGTAGGAACGGCAGATGCAAGATCCGCAAGAAATGCACTTCCTCCCAAATCCTGCACGCGCTGATTGGCGGCAAGCCGAGAGGAAACGGTCACGAAGTCGACAGGCTCATGCGCGTGGTAGAGCCCCGCAATTGCCTCGTACACATTGCGATACACCGGATCGTAGAAGTCCTCGGGCTTGAGGAAGTCGCTCACCTTGATGATGGCATCCGGATCGAGCAGAAGCGCGCCGAGCACGGTCTTCTCCGCCTCGAGTGAGTGCGGCTGCGTGTGAATCGATACGGGAGTTTGGGTGGCCATGGGGGAATGTATTCTTGCGGGAGAATGCGGATGGGACAACCCCTCCTCGTCTTGCGGAGACTGCACACTTGTAGGCCGAGGAAACGGCCGCGATGGTGATCGACTGTGGAAAACCTGTGGAGAATTACTGGTGCTCGCGGGCGTAGCGCAGCAATCCGAAGGCGCTGGGCGTGTGAATTACTGGGCCAGAGAGCACGTTCTCTATGGCTTCTTCAAGAGACAATTCGTGTACCTCGATGCATTCATCTTCATCCTGTGGCAGAGGTGAATGCACCAGGTTGTGTGCGAGGAAGATATGGTTTGCAATCGCAATGCTCTCTGCTTGCCGAGTAGTGCAGTAGTGCGAGAGCGTCTCCGCTCGAAAGCCTGTTTCTTCCTGCAACTCCCGTTGTGCTGCTTTGGAGATATCCTGCTCTTTGTCGACCTTGCCACTGGGGAGCATCCATACGTACTCGCCATAAAACGGTCGGAATTCTTTGAGCACAAGCACCATGCCGGGCGTAGGGAATGCCAGCACACTCACCGCGTCGCAGCGGTACACGCGCGAAGTCCGCTTCACTCTGCCATCTGGCAGAGGAGCGGACTCGCGGACTATGCGCCATGTGTCGTCGGCATAGAGTTCTTCCATAGGGCGAATGCGAGGGGAGAAAAACTACTCCTTGGATTTCTGAAGAATCTCTTTCTCAATCTTAAGTGCAATCTTCACGTTCTCCTTGAGGTACTCGCGTGCCTGCTCTTTACCTTGGCCAATCGTCTCTTCACCGTAGCGGAAGTACGCACCGGACTTCTCGAGCACTCCGTACTTCACACCAAGCTCCAGCAGATCACCCTCTTTACTAATGCCTTGTGCGTACAGAATATCGAACTCCGCCTGACGGAATGGTGGAGCGACTTTGTTCTTTACTACTTTGGCGCGTGTGCGGCTCCCAATAATCTCCTGCGTTTCACCTTTCTTCTCCAGGATTTTATCGATGCGCCGAATATCGATACGTACGGATGCGTAGAACTTGAGTGCGTTGCCACCTGGAGTGGTTTCGGGGTTCCCGAACATCACACCGATTTTCATGCGAATCTGGTTAATGAAGATCACCGAGCATTTCGTCTTGCTGACAATCGACGTGAGTTTGCGAAGCGCCTGGCTCATAAGTCGCGCCTGCAATCCCATGTGACTATCGCCCATCATGCCCTCGATTTCAGCTCGAGGAGTGAGTGCAGCAACCGAGTCCACCACGATCACATCGATCGCGCCGCTTCGCACAAGCTTCTCGGTGATTTCCAACGCCTGCTCACCGTCATCGGGTTGTGAGACGAGTAGGTCATCCACATCCACACCGATTTTGCCGGCGTAGACGATATCGAGTGCGTGCTCCGCATCGATGAACGCAGCGCGACCACCACGTGCTTGCACTTCCGCAATGGTATGCAGCGCAAGGGTGGTTTTCCCGGACGACTCTGGCCCGTAGATCTCAATAATGCGACCACGAGGGATGCCCCCGCCAAGAGCGATATCTAAGGCGATAGAACCCGACGGCGTGGTTTCAAAGCTCGTTTTGCCTCGCTCGCTCATCATCATGATGCTCCCATCGCCGTACTCCTTCTTGATCTGCGCGAGCGCAGATTCAATTGCTGCGTTGCGCGGGTCTACGGGTGCAGGTGCTTTCACTTTTGGTGCAGGTGTATCTGGCACAGTGGCTTTGGGGGATGCGGAAGAAATCTTGCTCGGTTCGAGGACAGCGGCTTTCGTTGCTACGGGGGTCATGATAGGGAAGGGGAAAGAGGAAGAATAGAGGGTGAATGTTCGTACACCCACTTTCACACGACCAACTAAGCAGGGCAAGAATCTGCAGTTGCAGAGCCCCGTAATACATTGTGGTGTATTATCGTACACCCTAAGAAATCCGCTGCAGGACTCGTTCTAGGAGAAGAGGGAACTCCTCGTATCCTGCGCTGGTATTGAAGTGTCCTGCGTCGGGTACCACAGTAAGTGTGCCGTGGAGATGCTGTGCAAGTGTTTCCGCTCGTTCCATCTTCACATACGGATCATTCGGCGCGTGGAAAATCTCCACATGCGCACAGTGCTCACAAATCGTCGGCCAATCAAAAGGGCGATCGGCAATATCGCGCATGATGGGATCGAACATGCTCCCCGTAACACCCCATGCAGGTGCAACACAGAACGCAGCATCTGCTGACGTGCGTTCAAGTACACTCAGGAGAAATGCAACACCGAGGCTATGGCCAATAAGAAGAGACTGTTCATCCACCGTATCGAGAAATGGTGCGAAGACGTCCCACCACTGCGCGAATGTTGTAACCGGGCGAGTAGTAGGAAATCGCGGCACAGTAACCGAAAGCCCCTCCTGCTGCAGCGCATGACGAAGCCACGGAAACCAGTTCTCCCCGGGGGAGCCCCCTATACCGTGGAAGATGAATGCGGAACGCATGTCCGCAGTGTATCAGAGGCTTTTACACACACCGATGTTCTCCTGCAGGTTGGTGATATCGCAGTACGATGCTGGTGGACAAAGAATGCCTGCAGGCCCACCACATGGTGTTCCTAACGCTGTCCCCGTTCCTGTTACAGGGGCAATAGAGGAATTCTGCGGATTGTCGGATGACTGCAAGCGGATGGTCTCCAGAATCGCGAGCCAATCCTGGCGCAAGCGTTCTGCTTGTTCGGGAATTTCTGGCGTGAACGAGAATACGAGCACGTCGCTCGAACGCTCAAGCACAACAGTTTCCGCACCCGACTGCTCATTGCTCACACGTAGGGCGCGAGCTGTGCCTACAACCGTCGGCATTGCGTTGAGCAGATCAATAGGGCTCTTCTCCATGCGCTCGACCTTCATGATCGATGCTGTGCTCCCAGGCGCACGCAGTGCAATGGATTGATCACCCACGGTTGCCTCCCATGTTTCGGGGGCACGCAACGCAAGACCGAGTGCCGGCACCGACCATTCTTTCGTCTGCTGCTCGAGCACATCCACAACGCGCGACACTTCGAGCACTGGCAAGAACGACGGATCAACATTCGCCGAGAGCGTACCCTCGAGTACAACAGGCTTACGTTCATACCGGCGCAAATTCGTTGTCTCGCTCTCGACGTAGTACACATCCTTGCCATCGACTTGTAGCACATGTGTCCCGCGGCGCAGCAAAGAGATGTCTGCAGGAAGAAGTGTTCCTGTCATGGTCAGTGTACCCGTGGGCAATGGTGCAGGGCCTTCGCTGTCATCTCCGCAACCAACGAGCAACAGGCTCGCAGTTACAAGGAGAACAGACACTGGAAAACGGGATACCGTTGTCACGCGGAAGGGGAAGGGGCTTATTTGAGGGACGGATCAAATGCGTACACGGCGCGACCAACACGCTTGAAGTACGGCATCTTTTGCAAGTTGAGCGAAATCGTCCCGATCTTCACTGTGCGCTGGCGTGCGACTTCGGCAATGATCTCCTTCTTGGAAAGCGGACCCTTGTCTTTCAGGATGCGTTCGATCACATCGGCTACGGTGCCTGGCTCAAAGCCCCATTCATGCAGTGCGTAGAGCCCGCGACCCACGAGCACAAACTCGGGGTAGCGAATGAGCTCGTTATGCACAGCTTGTACCGTAACGTTCTTGTGGTCGAAGTGTGCCTCGCGAATGCGGTTGGCAATATCCATAAAGTGCAGAGGCTCACCCGACTTGCGCAGGATGATCTCCACCTTGTCGCGAATGCTGCGTGGGCGAACGAAGCGCCACTCTGTGAGCCCCCATCCTTCGGGGATCTCCCGCAAACGCTCGTCGATTTTGAGGCAGCTCACAATGAGTTCAGGGCTTGGTACGCGACCATCAAACAGGTTGAGGGCGCGAATGGCAGACACGATTTCATCGGTCTTCATGCACGATTTGCGCTTCTTGAGGATCTTTACAATGTTGTTCACGATCAGGCTGATGTCCTGCATCGCGAGTGTCTCGATACGCCAGAATGGCACGAACGTGTTGCTTCGGCGACCGGCAACCATCTCGTTATCAATAGAGAAGGAGAGTCGGAGCACAGCGCCATCAATGTCCGCGCTACCCTTAATGCGCTTGAGTGTCTCGGAAACAAGGTCATCTTCGCGCATCACTCCTCCGTGCATGCGCAATACCGCCTTCGCAAGGTCGTTGACCTCCTCGAGACGTGTGGTGCGAACGGTGCGGCGGAGCTTGCCCAACGCAATACTCTCAATTTGACGGATGCGCTCACGCGTGACATTAAAGTGCTTTCCAATCTTCTCTAGCGTCTGCTTCTGGCTACCCTGGAGGGCGAAACGTCGCTTAATGACCGTAGACTCCTTCTCCGTTAGAACCATGAAAAGATTCGAAAGCAACTCCTGTAAATTCACAGAGAGTTGCGGTGCGGCTGCGGTTTGGGTGGAGGGAGCAGTGGGAGTCATTGCGAGGTCGGGCATTGGCGGAGAGGGGAGAACAACCCTCGTTATACCAGAACGTTGACAGAGACAAAAGATCGGGTAGTGGTTTGACTAGACGAGTGGCAGAAGATGTGTCGTCTTCTGATCTACGTCACTACCAGCGCACGTCCCCAAATGGGAACGCGAGAAGAAGAAAGAACAAAGGTTGATAATTTACTATGTTATTTGTATTTGTCAAATACTTTGTCGAGCAAGGTATGTAGTCAGAATCTGGCAAGCTGCCTCAGCATCTGGATCGGTAATTCCTGCACCCTTCAGTGTCGTGAAACGTTCGTCGAGCTCGTCAATGGTCACTGTAGAGGGGAGCGAAAACTCTGCCATCGCCTGACGAACGAGTGTTACCTGTTCGCCAACATCCCCCGATGGGAGCAGCGGAAGACCAACAACAATATGCGTAATGTGACGAGCCTCCACGAGTGAACGCACCTGCTCGGCAAGACCCTGGAACGATGCGTGACGCAGCGTGGCAAGGGGGAGGGGAATGCCGTGTGCGGCATCGGCAAAAGCGACCCCGGTACGCCGGAGGCCGATATCAAGGGCGAGAATGCGCATGCCCTACTTCGTGCTGGCCGCAACCATGCGAGCCACCAGGGACTTCTTGCGTGCAGCGTTGCGTGGGTGGATCAGGTGCTTCTTGGCAGCCATATCGATGGCCTTATACACACCAGGCAGAAGCTTCTGGGCTTCGTCGAACTTCTTGGCGGTCGAGAGATCGCGCACCTTGCGGAGCATTGTTTTCATGTGCGTCTTCACCGGAGCCCTGCGGTCCTGACGGACGCGACTCTGGCGCATTCGCTTGATGGCTGATTCAATAAGTGGCATAAAGCCCGCGAATCCTACGGAGACTCACTTGGCGAGTCAAGAAATACGCAGAAATTCATCCTTCTCTACAGGAGCGGAGAATGGCTGAAGTGCATTGACCAAAGCGCAAAAATAAGTAGAATCCATCCATGTGTGGAATTTTCGGGTATGTAGGTTCCCGGAACGACGCAGCCATCATGGCTGTGGAGGGGTTAAAGAGCCTAGAATACCGAGGCTACGACTCGTGGGGCATCGCTTGGAAGGAGGAGGGGAACCTCTCGTTTCGTAAAGAGATCGGGAAGATTAGTGGTGTCGATGGCACAACACTGAGCGAGAACTGCACGCTCTCCATTGGGCACACGCGCTGGGCAACGCACGGCGGCGTAACGCAGGAGAACGCACATCCGCAATTCAACGAAGACCGAACCATCGCCGTTGTGCATAACGGCATCTTCGAAAACTATCAGGAAATCCGCAATGAGCTCAAAGCCAAAGGGCATGTGTTCGTCTCGGAAACGGATACCGAAATCGCGCCGCATCTCATTGAGGAATACATGAAGGAAGGCAACGACTTCGCACGTTCCGTGCAGCTCGCCTGCCGCCGATTCACTGGTCGCTATGCAGTGGTTGCGGTGCACACCACCAGCGATACACTCGTGGCCGCACGTACAGGCTCACCACTCATTGTGGGCGTGGAGCGGGGCAAGGGATACTTCGTTGCATCGGACACACCGGCATTCCTGCGGCACACCAAAACCGTGCAGTACTTGGATGATGGGGAGATGCTCGTGACCGACGGCAAGACCATCCTCTTCTGGGATATCCTCACAGGAGAGGAGCACCCCAAGCGTGAAATCGAAATCACTACGAATATTGCTGAGGCAGACAAAGGAAAATACGCCCACTACATGCTCAAGGAGATCATGGATCAAAAGGAGAGCGTTGCCAGAGCAGTGAACCAAGATGAAGCGGAAATCCTCGCAGTGGCCGATGCTATTCGCAATGCGAAGGGAACCTTCCTTGCTGGTTGCGGCACTGCAGGCAAAGCATGCATGGCGGCGGAATACTTCTTCTCGGTTATCGCGAAGCACCACGTGAACTTCACGCCTGCAAGCGAGTTCAAGCTCTACCATCATTTCCTGCAGCCACAGAGCCTGCTGATTGTCGTGAGCCAGAGCGGCGAAACAGCCGACGTGCTCGAAGCAATGAATGTTGCCAAAGCAGCGGGATCCAAAGTGCTCTCCATTGTGAACGTTGCCGGTTCGAGTATTGATCGTGCATCCGACTACACGCTCCATATTAATGCAGGCCCCGAACGTGCAGTGGCAAGTACCAAGGCACTCACGGGTCAGCTCGCCGTGCTCCTCCTTACGGCGTATGCACTGGCAGGCAAATTGCAGGAAGGAAAAAAATTGCTGTTGGAAGTGTCGTCCATGATCAACGACATGCTCAACCCCCGTTACGTTGATCGTTTGGAAGCACTCGCGGGGAAGATTAAAGAGAAGGAGGATCTCTATATTATCGGCAAGAGCTGGAACTACCCCATGGCGCTCGAGAGCGCGATCAAGATCCAGGAAGTGAGCTACATTCATGCCGAGGGATTCGCCGGCGGCGAGTTGAAGCATGGCCCCATTGCCCTCATCGAAGAGCGCACACCGTGCATCGTGCTCGCGGGGAACGATGAAGTCCTCCCCGATATTCTGAGCAACGCCGTACAGCTCAAAGCACGTGGTGCCCAGGTAATCGGCGTATCACCAGAGAGCAACGAAATCTTTGACGAATGGATTCGCGTGCCCGATGCGGGACCCGCACAAGCAATCGTGAATATCATCCCGATTCAAGTGCTGTCCTACTTCCTCGCTGTGCAGCGCGGCAAGGATCCAGACATGCCACGCAACCTGGCAAAGAGCGTTACGGTGAAGTGAGCACACCATAGTTTTTTGGCTCAGGAGCGCGAGAAAATAGTGTCGCGAAGATACTTGATGATCCGCAATGCTCCCCGTAAAGTGGCAAACCAATGTCGGAAACGTTCGACCCTGAACAGCCACCGCGAAAGCGGACAAACTTGAGCCATCCTGATGGTGATAGCTTGGATTATCGATTGCTGCGCACCGGATCCGCGCGGCTTGATGCAGTGGAACCTCCGGAGGATATCGTACAAGAAAGCATTGAGGGGCATGACCGATGGGAAATGCTGAGCAAAGTGGTGGAAGATATTCTGATTGATGGAGAAGATGACATCACCGCCGAGACACAGGAATGCCGCGCGCTCTTCCAGAAGATCACCGGCGTGAATCCGCAATCGTCCGATGCACCATGGCGTGAAGGAAGGGAACGTAAGGATGGAGAGCGGTTCTACACCGATGCAGAGGCTCGTGTTTCCGAAGTGTTGATCAGTGTATCGAACTCGCTAGAGGCAAGCGGATGCAGACCATCGAGCACAGCAAAGATTTCGCGGTCGCTGCGTATGTTGCTACGCAAGATGCTCAAAACAACACCTACTGCATCAGAGGAATGCGATACGCAGGAAGCAGAGGAAGAACATGATACGCAGCAGCATATGCGCACGAGCAAAGGGCGTATGCGCAAAAATGCAGCACCCACGCCCCGGCTTCCTCGCACTCGAGCGCTCCAGCGCTAAAGGAAACGGCAACAACACCAACTAGTAGTCTTGATCCGGCGGAATGCCGTAGTATTTAAACAGGAATGCCGCCATGTCGCGGAACACCGGACCTGCTGTTTGCGAACCGTACACGTCGCGGCGAGGGCGATCGAATTTCACGAGGATGAGGAAGCGCGGATCTTCGATGGGCGCGTATCCGGCAAACGTGGCAATGGTAGAACCAGTGCCTGTTTCGTACTTGCCGCCCGGGCCGGCGATCTGGCTTGTACCTGTTTTACCCGCAATGCGGTACCCGGGCACCTGCGCCACGCGCGCAAAACCATTCTGCACAGAGCTGGTGAGCATGGCAGTGACTGTTTCTGCCGTTTCGGGCTTGATCACCTGGTCAACGATGTGTGGCTCCATGCGATCCACCGTACCGTCGCTGCGGATGATGCTGTCGATGATCATCGGACGCATGAGCTTGCCCTGGTTCGCAAGGGGCGTGTACGCAGTGATCATCTGAAGCGGTGTTGCAGAAATACCTTGCCCGTACGATGCAGTGGCGAGGAGTGCCGCGCTCCAGTTACGCCACGGCTGCACTTCTCCGGGGAGCTCATCTTCGAGCTCAATGCCCGAAATAGCGCCAAAGCCGAAGCGCTCAATCATCTTCTGGAAGAGCTTTCGACCGAGCTTCTCCGACACACTCGTCATGCACGTGTTGATGGAGAACTCGAGGCACTGGGTCATGGTGACGGTACCGTAGTAGGCATTGAGCGCGTTCTTAATGGTGAATTCATCTACCTTCACGGGTGCGTTGTCGTCGTAGGTATCCGACGGCACCACTTCCCCCTGATCAATGGCAATGGCCATGGTCACCGATTTGAACACCGATCCCGGCTCGTAGATTTCCTGAATGTTCCGGTTGAGGTACGCACCGACACCAATGTTGTTCTTGTACTTGAGCCACACATCCGGGCGATCCGTGGGGAAGACTTCGCGACGGCTATTCTCACCGATGTAGTGGTAATACCGAGCAATGTCTTTCACCTCATAGAGCTGATCTAACTCCGCGAGCTGTTGCTGCATTTCCTCGGAGAGCAATGTACGACCCGATGCAGTGAAGATCTGGTCGTAGTACGCCTTCACAATAAAGGAGTGCGATACAGGGTGATACAACTCCACCACAAGTTCCCGCAGATCTGTATCGTCGAAGACGATCGGCTCCTTTTCGTACACCGAGCCGAAAGAGTTCCCATTGAAGATCGGCGCGCTTGCCATGGCAATAATGCGACCGGTTTTGGGATCCATCACAATCACCTGCGCGCTTTCCGCGTCGTAGCGTTCTACCGCTTCATCCAGCAGACGTTCTGCTTCTTTTTGCACCACGCGGTCGATGGTTAAAATGATCGTTTCACCATCCTTCGGGTCCACGATCGTCTGTTCCCCGGTCACAATCTGCCCTCCAGTGGGGTCGCTTACCGCGAGGATGCGACCCTCCTGACCTTTGAGCTGCGGATCGAATGTGCGTTCAATGCCGTACTGTGGTTCCTGCACTGCGTTTAAGAAGCCGATCACGTGTGAGCCGATCGTACTGTCTGGGTAGTAGCGCCAATGCTCCGGAATCAGCGCAATGCTCCGGAACGGATCTTGAATACGCTGTGCAGCTTCGCGATTGGGTGCTTCGGCACGTTTGGCGGCCGTGAGTTTCTGCGATTGCGTTTTCAAATCACGAATGCGCGCGGTCAACTCTGGTGGCAGCTGTCGCATAACCGCAACGTAGCGAAGTGGTCTGCTTTGCAGGAGCGCCACGAGTGCTGCAGGGTCTTTTTCCAAAGGTGCAGCAAGTGCACGTGCAATGTTGGAAAGCCGCCCCTGATCAATCTGTTCGGGATCAGCGAAAATGAGTTTGCTCTCCGTAGAAACGGTCACGCCAGGAATCGCGAGATCGGACACTGCTTGCATCTGCATTTTGTTGGCTCCGTACATGAGCGGCGCGAATCGCACGCGATCCTCGCTAATACGCTCTTCAATGTTTCGCGCAAATCGACGACGCGCCTCTATAACATCAGCTGGCAAATTGAGCGACGTAGGTGCAGAAGGAGACAACGTCACCACACCACCCGAGGAGGTAATGGTGGTGGAAGACATGGGATCGAACGCCGACGCGTAGAAGGGGACAAGCTCACGCGGACACCGTGGGTCGCCCGCTGTGCACCATGTGTGTGTATCTTGGGTCACGAGAACTTCTGCAAGTGAATCGGCAACGAGTGTGGGGTCGTCGGTAATGAGCGGGTCGACGTACACCAGGTCCAATGTGGTATTGGTAGCGAGGATGCTTGTTTCGTTGGTTTTGCTGCTGCGCGACAGAATTTCCCCGCGCTTGGCCGGCAGAATCACGCCACCGTAATGCTGTGACTGTGCCAACGCCCGAAACTCATCCACACGCAGAATCTGGAGCTCCAGCAACCGCGATACAATCACCAGTAAACAGAATGCGAAGCACACGTGCACCACCGCCATACGACGGTGAAGCACCCGCTTCCGTTGGGTTTCGGACAGCTGTCCTGGCAGACGGTACCGCGACACCCGCACATGCTACCACGGACACAAAAACCCCGTGTGGGATGATTGCCACAAAAGACCGCAGATTGGCGATTGAAGGCATTCCCTAGGGAACACAGGTCTGGCGCAGACGAAGGAAAAATGGTACAATACCTTGATATGGCCGAACCAAATTCCTGGGAGGCACTCAATGGCGAAGACCTGCTTACCAAGCTGCAGGAGTTCTGTGTAGAGCAGGGCGTATCCGACATTCACACGTCTCCCGAAAAGGAATTCGTGCGTCTCGAAGTGCGTCTGCACGGCATGTTGGAATTACTCGGCAAAATCAAGCACCCCGTCTACGAGGACTTCGTGCGTCGTGTGAAATTCCTCTCCAAGCTGAAGCTGAATATTACAAACATCCCACAGGATGGACAGTACACGTTCGCAGCTCCTAGCCGTCAGGTGAACGTGCGCGTGGCGAGCATCCCTTCCCGCTTCGGGGAAACCTACACCCTCCGTCTGCTCGATCCACAGCGCGGCATTATTACCTTAGAAGAGCTGGGCTTCCCTCCAGAGCTCCACGAGGAGATGGAAAAGCTCGCACAGCTCCCCAACGGTCTGTTCCTCGTTACAGGGCCAACCGGCTCGGGAAAAACGACGACGCTGTACGCACTCCTCAAGACGCAGATTGGTAGGGCGCGCAACATCATCACGCTCGAAGATCCGGTGGAGTACGAAATCGGTGGCATTGTGCAGAGCGAGGTGGATCACGATCACGACTACACCTTCTCCACTGGCTTGCGCTCGATCCTCCGCCACGACCCAAACGTGATCCTCGTGGGTGAGATCCGCGACCTAGAAACAGCGCAAACAGCAATCGATGCAGCGCTCACAGGTCACATGGTGCTCTCCACGCTGCACACCAACTCCGCCGTAGAAGCCATCCCTCGTCTGCTCTCGATGGGCGTAAGCCCGTACACATTCGGCCCTGCACTGCGCGGTGTGCTGGCACAACGCCTCGTACGCACGCTCCGTGAGGATCTGCGTGTAGAGGGCGCCGTGTACGATCCATCGGATAAAGCGAGCTATAGCGGCCGTGTGGCGCTCCCGGAATTGCTGCTCGTCAACGACAAGATCCGCGACATGATCCTGCTGAATGAATCGGCAGCTGCCATCCTGAAAGTGGCCAGGGAGAGCGGATACCGCACCATGAAAGACTGGGGCAAGCTGCTCGTGGAAGCACATATCACGAGCCAGGCCGAGGTAGATCGCGTCACCGCTGCTTGACCAGAAGCGAAACTGGCACTTGCGCAGTACTTCGCACACTGCGTACTATGAGGAGCCACCTTCTTTTTCATGCGACGACGTCACCGACATTTGCCGGCTGCCTACGGGGCACCCCAGCGCAGAACGATCAGTCTGCCCTTCGCTCGACCACTCGTTGCGCTGTGCATTGTTGGCGTACTGCTCTACGTTGCCGCAACGTGGCTCTTTGGCATATTCGGGTTTGGCATTTCGCAACGCGCGGCAGCCACGCTTGCACCCGAGCAACGAGGCATGGTGCAGGTATCGCTCGAAGGAGGCGATTGGAAGCGCGCTGAACAGGAAATCAAACTCTTCCCTGGTGATAGCGTGCAAACAGCGAGTAATGCAAACGCTTCACTCACGTTCTTCGATGGCACGTTCCTGCGCCTCGATGAACAGAGCACCCTGCGTATAGAAGAGAGTGAGCATGGCCAGGACGATTCAACGATTACCCTCGAACTCGAAAGTGGCTCTGCGTGGGTTGCCACACCCGCCATGAGCGCATTCACCGGAGCAATCGTGCGGCAAGTGGTTACACCGCTCTTCACTGTGGAAATCCCCACACGGACGGAAACCGTGCTCTCTGGGCAATCGATCGTCGTATACGACGCCGATGGTCCGGGAGCGACCATCACCGTTGCTGGGAGCAGGAAGCAGGTGATTGTGGGAGAAGGACAAGCTCTCGCGTTGCCAGACAACCCTGCAACCGCAACGGATCTGTACGCGTTCCGTTCTGCACTCGATCCTCGCGCGGTGACGACCCCATTCGTAGAAGAAAGCCGCCAGCAGTACGGCTCGCACTGGAAGCCTGGTGACCCTATAACTCCACCAAGTGGAAGTGGAACAGTTGCAAGTACGCCGCTGCCCACTGGCTCACTCCTGGTGATCGATGCACCAGAGAACGGCGCCGTGGTTGGGGGATCAACAGTGGAGGTGCTCGGATCTGTAGACAAAGCCAGTGTGAGCAACGTCCGTGTGAACGGCTACGCCGCACAGATGAACGCCACAACCGGCACGTTCCGCATTGAACTCGCACTCTCCGATGACGAGGAAATCACCATCAACGTGGAGGGCATTAACCGTGACGGTATCGTGGTGGATGAGGCATCTGTACAGCTCGTCCGGAATATGGAACCACCGGCTGCACCAGCATTCACTTTCCCAGCCGCAAACGGCGAAACATTCCAAACACAGCAGCGTCGCATACAAATTCGCGGTACGGCACCCCCTCGTACTGCGGGCATTATCGTGAACGACTACCGTCTGCAACTGTTCAAGCCAGGCGATACCACGTGGAGCTACATCGCCAACGCGGAGATGGATAACTTCCAGGAAGGCGAGAACATCTTCACGGCAGTAGCCATTGATGCCGACGGTCGCCGCAGCGCGCCCGTTGCTATGACGATTATCTTAGGCGGCGAAACGGAAGGTGTAGTAGAAGGTGCAGCACCAACGGAAGGGGAAGAGAGTGAAGCGGAAGAAATAACCGGCCCAACGGATCAGAGCACGCTGCCACAAAATGATCCGCTGCAGCCGGGCTCCATTGCTGTGAGTGCACCAAGTGCAGGAACGCAGCACGTTGCAAGTGGTACAAGCACCACAGAGTTCCTGATCGAGGGAACAGTCCCCTCCGGCACGGCAACGGTATGGGTGAATAACTACCGGTTGCGATTGTTCGAGAGTGGCAAGACATTCTGGAACTACATTGCCGGAGTAGAGCTCGGCACCATGAAAGCAGGACGCAACGAGTACGAGGTGATTGCACGCAACGAGCAAAATGAGATCATTGACCGCTTCACCTACGTGATCGAGTTCACGCAGCAGTAGGCTGTGGCATGCCACAGCGTTCAAGTACACCCGTGAATGCCGCAGGGGGCGGCATGGTCACGGTTTTCCGTGCGGAGTCCGCAGGGGAAGTAAACGAGAGCGTCCACGCGTGGAGGCAGAGCGTATCTGCTTTGAGCTCCTCAGAAAGCCGCTTGCTTGCGCTGCTGGCATAGGTGCGATCACCAAGAATCGGGTGACCAATGCTGGTGAGATGCACCCGAATTTGGTGTGTGCGACCCGTGTGCAGATCGCACGCGAGCAGCGCCGCACCTGCACCTGTTGCGAGAGTGCGGTACGTGGTTTTGGCATCACGACTGGTAGCTGTTTTGAGCACGCTCATCTTGGTACGCGATGTGAGGTTGCGGCCCACCGGCGCATCGATCATTGCAGCGGGAGGCACTGGTGTACCGGCAACAATAGTGAGGTACGTCTTCTCTGTAGTGCGTTTGGCAAATTGCTCCTGCAGAGCACGGTGTGCTGCAGCGGTCTTGGCAACGAGCAGGCAGCCCGTGGTGTCTTTATCCAAACGATGCACAAGAGCGGTTTCGGTAGAGAAGGGAATATTGCGCTCTGCAAATACATGGGCAATGCCGTGGAGAATGGTCGCTTCATCTTCTGGCATGCCTGCACCAGGATGCACCGAAATCCCTGCGGGCTTGGCAAGCACCATGCATACGGCATCTTCGTAGAGCACCGGAAGCGCCAGATCCGCAGCAGCAATCTGCGCGCCTTCCGTAGGCAGGTCATCGAGTAACAGCAGTACATCATCACCCGCATGCACCCGCTGCGCCGGCTTGGTGGCGGTTGTGCCATTGATCCGCACATGCCCGTCATCTATAGCGCGTCGGAGCCTGCTGCGGCTCAAACTACTGCGCTCCGAGAGGAACGCATCGAGCCGGCCTGTCGCCTCTGCCTTCCATTCCTGCTGCATACGGCAGCATTGTGCCTTTTTTGCGGACACTCTGCTATTCTTTGCTCGTGGTAACCAAAAAGAACACCTCCGAACTACTCACGCGCGCCGTGAGCAATGTGACGCCCCGCGACCTCGCAGAGAAGAAGCTCGCCGCGGGCAAGCCGCTGCGACTGTACTTAGGGATAGACCCCACAGGAGCCAAGCTCCACTTGGGGCACAGCGTGCCACTGCGCAAACTCAAAGCCTTCCAAGATGCCGGGCACCACGTCATCTTTGTGATCGGTAGCTTTACCGCCATGATCGGCGACCCTTCTGGTCGCGACCAGATGCGCGAGCCGCTCACCAAACACGATGTGGAGAAGAACTTCCAAACGTACAAGGAGCAGGCGAGCAAGATTCTGGATTTCGATAAGATTGAAGTGGCATACAACCACGAATGGCTCGAGAAGCTCAACTTCGCAGACATTGTGGAGCTGGCAAGCAAGTTCACGGTGCAGCAAATGCTCGACCGTGACATGTTCCAAAAGCGCCTCAAGGAAGGCAGTCCCATTGCACTCCACGAATTCCTGTACCCGCTCATGGTGGGCTACGATTCCGTTACACTCGACGTGGATTGCGAACTGGGCGGCAACGACCAGTACTTCAATATGCTTGCCGGCCGTACGCTACAAACCGCCATGGGCAAGCGCGACAAATTCGTGCTCACCACCAAACTGATCGAAGGTACGGACGGTCGCAAGATGAGCAAGACGTACGACAACTGCATTTGGCTTTCTGACAGTGCGAAAGACATGTTCGGCAAAGTGATGCGCGTAAAAGACGAGCTGATGGAGACGTACTTCGAGTGTGTGACGGAGATGCCGAAAGAAGAATACGCCGTAATCCTTAAGGGGAGCCCACGTGATGCGAAAGCTGTGCTCGCACACACCATCACCGCGCTCTACCACGGCGAGAAGGAAGCAGCGCACGCAGAGGCGGAATTCAATACGGTGTTTGCCGACGGCGGCCTGCCCGATGACATGCCGGAAGTGAAGGTGAAGAAGGCCACACTCGTTCTCGATCTGCTCGTCGAACAACAGCTCGCACCTTCCAAATCGGAAGCGCGACGGCTCATGGAGCAAGGTGGCGTGAAGCTCAACGACGAACCCATCACCGATCTGCACGCAACCGTACAACCTGGCATCCTGAAAGTGGGAAAGCGGAAGTTCTTGAAGATCACCAGCTAACGTGTGGCCTTTCTCCGTCGCTTCTCTTCTTCTTCGATCAAGATGGCATGAAGGAGGGGATTCATCGCTGCAAGCTCTGCAAGGAGTGTTGGGTTCGTTATGCGCGCGTACAGCTGTTCCCACTCTTGCTCATCCTTTGGCAGACCTGTGGGGGAAAGTAGATCCGCGAGGAATACATCCTCGCGAAGCAGCGCAACTACTTGCGCATGCGTGGAGAGGGAAAGCTCTGCTGCGTCACTCGATTGCTCTGCAGAACCGTTCTCAACAGAACGTTCTGTAGGTGGCGACGCCTCTGGTTCTTTTGGCTGCGCAGTTCCACGCAGACTGTAGTCTGCACCACTGCCACCAGGCCCAAGTGGATTGATGCCGCTCATACATCCATTCTAGCACGCGATTGCCGATTTGGTAAGTTTAGTTTACAACGACATATGCAAGTACACGACTCGACGAACACAATCGTGCGCAGAGAAAGATGCACTTACGCTGGTTTTTGAAACACTGTTGTTTTCGTAAATCGGTATACACCCATCGTCGGTCCAAAGAACGGGCGCTCCACGTATCCGGCATTGCCTAAACGTTCGATTACCGATGCATATGCAGCGCGATCCGTATTATCGAATATAAGCAATCCCCCGGGTTTCAGCTTGGGCATGGCGTGTACACAGCAATCATTCCTCGCACGACCATCCACCAAGATCACATCAAAAAATGCATCCGGATATACATCAATCGTTGAGACATACGCGTTGAACTGCATACCCTCATATGCAGACGCGGAAGAAAAACAATCTGTTGGCAGTGGAGCCCGAAGAAGCGCCTCGGGTTCTGCAAGCTGCAGAGAAACATTTGTACTATGCAAACGTGTGATCTCTGTGCTCAGAGATTCGTACCACAAAGGATCGTGCTCCACAGAGAATACTTCTGCCACACGGTCAGCAAAAAAGAGTGTGGAACCTCCTGCGCCGAATTCGAATACGCGCATATCTAGGCGCAATCGTTCGCCAAGAAATTGGGCTGCACCATGCACAATCCACGGAGATCGGGCAGAAAAAGGGGTTGTAGAACGGGCAAATGCAGAAAGCGCCCACGGGAAATCCTTGAGCGCGGAAACGACGGAAAAACCCGGTGGCCTACGCATCGTTGCGAGGAGCAGTTCCCGTGGATACACAATGAGCAGTTTCATCACTGCACACATCTTCCAAGGGCATGGAAGGCTCGACACAACGTGCCGAATACGACACCACTGTCGGCTGACAGGGCTATGTGGTGTTCTTCGAAAGAACGCGGCGAGCGCATTGCGTGCGTGAGATGATTCCACAGCAGGAACAAGGCGTACAGGCACAGTATCTGTCATCGTCGGCAAACCACGACCATCACTATGATGGCAATGCGTTCCGCTTTTCCCAAAGCCCATATTCTGCACGAGCGACATGCCGGGAAACAACACAAGACCATTGCGCACGAAAACATGTGCATACCATTGAATGGCCCACGAATTTATCCTGCCGCTGATCTGCTTTTTGAGCATGCGCATAAACGGATAGCTGCGATCAATGTCAAACGTGTGGGCACTGTTTGACGCAAGAATCTGTCGATACGCATCCTGCGAATCTTTATTGAAATCTTTCCATGCTCTACGCCAGGTGCCCCACCCCCAACTGGAAGCAACTCGGAGGAAAAACGTACGGGGAAGAATGGCCTGTACAGGAAACATGTAGCCCGAAATCTGCAGAACATCTTGATGATCGTTGTAGAGAGACAACGCATCATTCATGTACTGCAGAAAGCCCGGGGAAAGAACGAGATCATCTTCCAATACAATGATGCGATCGTGATCACGGAGCACATGTGACACGCCGCCAGTTATTGCCGCGGCAAGACCCTTGTTGTGCGGTGTCTCAAAAATATGCACGACACCGCACCACTGTTCCTCCCGTAGCATGCGCCGTGTCTGCTCAAGAGCTGCGCGACATTTATGCGTAGCGCCCTCCGGTAATCCATCCGCGAAAATATACAGCGTCGTACGGTCGGCCAAGGAATTCTTCCGCAAGGACTCTAGACAGTTCCTTGTGTGTTCCGGCCTGTTGTAGACAAACAGCGCAACCGGAGCGAGTGCATTGTCTTCCTCCATAGACGGACTCTAGCGGATTCCTTCTGCACTATAAAAGGCATTTAAGCGGCCTCTAGGAGTGTTTCTGTGCAACAAACGAATAGAGTTGCCCCGGTTGGTAGTACACGCGTTCCAGAATGAACGATGCTATGAGCTGCACGAGGGGTTGGCGAACGATTGCATGCGCAATCCGGCTCCCCAAAAACGGTCGAAAGGGTCTCGCGAGAAGATCGGTGTACGCATCATTCGTGCGAGGAAATCGATTGATGGCATTCGCGAAGGGCCCATAGATCTTTTTGATTGTGAAGCCCGCTGCACAGATGGATTCCGTGTAGTGCCGAAGGGGGAATGCGTTCTCGCCGCCGTACACCGATGCAAGCGGGTGTCGGCGGAGAAACGTAGCCAAATGACCAGGTTTTGCAATAACGTGTTCCCTCGTGGCGAGAAATACGCCGCCGGGCTTGAGAATGCGGAATACTTCTCTGCAGACCTGCTCAAGATCGCGCACGTGGTGCAGCGACGCTCTGGCATACACCACATCGAAGGATGCATCGGGCAATGGAAGCTCTTCACCACTGGCCTGCACGACGGTGATAGGTAGTTGTGCAGCGGATGCAAGCTCTCGAATGGCACCCACACCGGATATGTTCCCATCTTCGGGTTCCACAGCAGTCACCTGCATGCCTGCTTTGGCAAAGGCATACGATGCAATACCACGACCAGCCCCCAAATCCACAACGGATCCTTGCAGCCTAGCTCCGAGGAGATCCACAATCGCAGTCCACTCCTCACTCGCCGCAAAGCGGTTTGCTGCATCGAGTGCGGAAACATCCAGGTAACAATCGCGCACAAGTGTTGCCTGTGCAGGATCACTGCGTAACCACTCTACAGCCTGCGCCCATGTGTGGTGGTGTTCGGGGCAATGATCCGAATGCGGAATGGTGACACGGTGCATTATCGAGGATCTTCTTTGAGCAGGATAAATGTTGTTTCGCTCTCATTGGCGAAGAGTGTGAGCCGATACTCATCATCCAAGAATGCGTAGTACCCGGTACCGTTGCCGTCCACCGGGAGCAGGGGATCGGCCGGAATACGAATGATGTAATTGGGCACCAGCGCGCGCATATCCATGCGATACACACACGTTGCCGCACTGAGTCGACAGAGTTCAAATGCCGTGTCTCCACGAGGAATGGGAACGGGATATTGGCCGCGCTTGCTCTCGCGATAGCGAATGAGTGCATCCATGATCATCCGCAAATCGCGCATGCGCACATCATCGCGAATCTTCGCTTCCCGATTATCGCGGTACCGCAGAAATTTTGTGCCGAGCACATCTGTGCGTACCTGCGCATCCGCCAGTTGCGTGGGGTTCATGCGTCGGCTCACCTGCACCAACGCTTCGCGTGCGAGCGGGTGGCCGTCGGCAAGCGCAAAGTTCAGCCACATGTACGCATACGCCAGGTCGGCTTCCACGCCCGTGCCGCGGAAGTACTTGATGCCGTTGCGGTAGAACGCCTCCGTTTCAATGCTCACAGGTACAGTGCTCGTGGTGCTCTGCACCGTATTGGGTGCAAGAGTAGGGGAGATGACATTGCGCTGACGGTTTACGATCGCCGGATCGGTCTTCGCGCGACGAAGCAGGCGCACCACAGGCTCGCGCAGCAAGCGACCCTGCGGATCAATAGGCGCATCGGATGGCCGCTGGCGCCGCTCTCCCTGCAATAGATCGTTGCGATCGAGCGTACGCAAATACTCCGCGGTGCGAACAATTTGGCGGCTGGTAGTACGCTGCAGCGTGACATGCTGGAGCATGTACGCATCTGCAAAATCGACCGGCAACAGGAAGCACAGGAGTGTCGCCGTGCCGAAAATCCCAAGCAGTTGCCGCACGGATGGAGAGTATACCGAAGTTCTCGTATACAAATAGTATTCAGTACACAAGGTCTGCTTTACGCAAGAGAATAGACTCAAACTCCGAACAAAAAACGTGTACATTCACTCGCGATGAAACGTCACCTCTTGCTCGCAACGTTCCTCGGGAGTCTCACCGTCCTCTCGTCGGTGCTCTCGCCGATTCCTTCTGCCACGCCCGACTCTGTAGAGTTGATTGCACGGGTATCGCGTGAAGAATTGCAGAATCGCATTCGCAGAGATCGTCGTTTGCTCACTCCGCCTCTGAATAGTGATCCTGCAGAGAACCCCATCGTTCGCGGAGTGACCGCACTCGTATAACATCTGGAATGGTGAGCACACTGTCGTCTCTTCCTCCCTCTGTACGATGACACGATCCATCCTCTCGAAAACCGGACTGTTCCTGGCGGGTGCGCTTACCGCAACCATGGGCACGGCGCTTGCGCAAACCGCAGGGCCGCTCTTCCCCGATATTGAGGAGAATGCATTCTACACGGCAGCGGTAGGAAAGTTTGTACGCGCTGGTGTGATCCGCGGCTACGAGAGCGGATACTTTGGTCCGCAAGATACCGTCACACGCGCGCAAGTAGCAGTCATGTTCGATCGCTACGACCTCTCTGCAACCGAACCACTCCGCGCGCAGATTGCCGAGATCCGCACCGCACTCAATTTGGGCGCATGCGGAGATGGTACCGTACAAACAGGAGAAGAATGTGACGACAAGAATACTATGGACGGTGATGGTTGTTCTGAGCGATGCAGTGCGGAATTCGTTGCCCCGCCGCTCCCCACCATGTGTTCGTACGGCGGCAAGCTCTACAAACTCAACGAAGGATTCCCTGCAGATGACGGGTGCAACACATGTACCTGTATGGCCGGCGGCTCTGTGGCCTGCACACTCATGTTCTGCGCCCCAGAAGAAGCGAGCTCTTCTAGCACTGCAAGCAGCGTTGCATCTGTCGCTCCTAAGAAGTGTGTGTCCGATACACAATGTACCAATGGCACAGTGTGTTCCGTGCGCTACGGTGATTGCGAAAGCTTGTGTGACGATGCGGCATGTGCAGATGTGTGTGCAGGGTGGTGCGTTGCACCAGAAAGCGAAGAAGAGCCAGAGGAGTCTTCGTCTTCTGTGAACACTGCTCCTGTTGCAACATCGTCTGCCGCCAACGAATGTAAAAACCAAATGGCGGTGATTGATGACTTCTTCTCGCAGGAATACGCCTGCAAAACAGACAGTGACTGTCGTCTCTTCCGTGCCAACTGCCCATATATCACCTGCGGCGTTGCCATATCGAGCGAAGTGGAAGACCCGCTTACGGCGCTTGTGGAAGACTTCACGGCCGAATGCAATGTGACGCGCTGCGTGAGCTGTGCAGATGCGGGTGTTGCCTGCAAGCAAGGAAAGTGTGCCCTGCGATAGAGTGGAGTACGCGTTCTGCTCACTATAGAATGAAAATATGAAGGCTTGGGCTGTACTCACAAAAAAACTTTGCGCCGCTAAGCGGCGGTTCTATACGTGGCACTACCGCAAGATCTTCAAGCACGTGGGGAAGGGGACAGAGTTTGGCGGCAGAATCCACTATCGGTTCCCCGAGCGCATTGTGATCGGCGAACACTGCACGATTGCCGAAGAGGTGTTCCTCGATGGAAGAGGAGATATCTCAATTGGCTCACACGTTGTACTGTCACCGTTTGCATCGCTCATGACCGGCGAGCTTGATCGCGAGAAAAACGAGTATCTCGCATCGCCAATACACATCGCAGACCGAGTGTGGATTGCAACGCATGCAACGGTACTGCGCGGCGTGCACATCGAAGAAAAAGCGCTCGTTGCCGCAGGTGCTGTGGTGACAAAAGATGTGTCTGCCGGAATCACCGTTGGCGGCGTACCAGCAAAACCGCTGGAGGCGCATCGCTCAACGTAGAGCGCGCATACGGTGCGCTTGTTCGAAGACGTCGAGGAGCCGTGCGCCGAATGCTGCACGCAACTGTTCGTATGTGAGCATTGCAGCCCTTTCCCTCTGTAAATCCGGACCGGGCATACCCGATGCCCACACTGTACGCAGGTGCAGCGCGAGGGCGTGCGCGTCGGACGGATCAAAGAACACTGCATCCGGAGGATCTTGTTCCCGGTGAACGGCAATGTCGGAAAGAATGATCGACTTCCCAAGGAAGCGCGCTTCTTCCACGCTCGTGTTCCACCCCTCAAAGAGCGACGGCTGCAGTACGGCAATACAACGACGCATGAGCTGGAGCTGATGCTGCCGCTCAATGCTCCCCAGCACAAACACCTGACCAGTACTCCGGAATTCTTCTGCTTCCTGCAGTGCTGCTGCCACAGTAGCTGGCGAACGGTAATCCGATGTATCGCCAGTACACACCACGACCGGATGCACGCCCTGATCGCGAAGTAGGCGCAATGCGGCAAACACCATCCGGTGATTCTTGTGTGCCCACCATTGGTTGGAGAGCAGCAGGAATCTGTCGGGCAAACCGTACAATCGCTGCACATCTGCAGCATCAGCCTCCTGATTGATGCTGACAGACGAACGGAAGGGAACAACGGCAATATCGGATCGAATACCGGAGAAGTGCGTGTGTACTGCCTGTTCAGCATCGCAACTGCTCACCACAGTGATATCTGCAGAGCGAAGCATGTGCCAGTACATCATGTCCCGCTTCCATCGTGTATACATTGGGAAGAAGCCGGGCAGTGCCTTGTGCTGCAGATCGGGAATCCATGCAATCTGCGCGGCTGGTGCACTCGAAGAGAGCTGCTGCCAGGGGAACACCACATCGCAGCGCGCCACGAATGCGCGAAGATCACGATGCTTCTGCAGTATTCCGCCACGAGCGGGAGGAGTATGGATAAGGGACGGATACCGCGTACGGTTTTGCAGATCGGCAAACGTATCGCTGGGGCAGAGCAAATGCAGCGATACTTCTCGATCAGCTGCGGCAAGAGCATCCGCCACAGCGCGAACAACATTCACAAAATACTGACGACCGCCTTCCCAGTGCGAGAGCATGATGATTCCAATGGATTGCAGCGGTTGGACGCTCATTGCATGCGCTGGTTCTTGTACCACGCAGCATACTCCACCACTCCATTGCCAAGCGCAACAGCAGGAGCAAAACCGAAAGAGCGCAGCTTCGAAATATCCGCACACCACCGGCTTGGGACTCCAACAGGAAGCGCACCCGACCAGTGTACGGCAACGTGCGGGGCGCCGAGTGCAGGCAACAGGAGCGACACCAAGTGCTCGATCGTCGTCTCTTCGCCGCTGCCGAGATTGTAGACGTCGCCATTCCATTGCGCATGCAACGCAATGCACTGCAATGCAGCAACCACGTCAGCGATGTGCAAGAAATCCCTCGTTTCTTTCCCCGTACCAAAGAGTGCAATGGAATCCGATGCCATCGCCTTGGTGCAAATATCCCAGAACACCCTGCTGCGCAGCCCTGTGCCGTAGCCCGAAAATATACGCGCGACCGCGGTGAGCACACCGTGGCGATCTGCATAGTCTTTGCAGAGCTGTTCGCACTGCAGCTTATGCTCGCCATACGGGGAAATCGGGAACAGCGGCGCATCTTCCCGCACGGGGAGAGACTGCGGATTGCCGTACACCGCCGCGCTGGAAAGCAGCAGGAATTTGCATTGCGGCGCGTGGGTGCGAATGGCTTCTAGCACACGCTGCGTTGCACCCACATTGTCGCGATAGTCCACCGCGGGATGCTCCACCGATGCCGGAACCGACGACGTACCGGCGCAATGCACGCACAGATCGGGTGCATGCTCCTGCAGCAATGGCCCAAGATCGTCCTGATCCAGCTGCAGCACATGTGCTGCAGGATCGGTACGCTGCTCTGCAGAGCGAACAACAGGAACAACGTTCCACCCTTGCGCACGGAACGTGGAGAGCATTGCTGTGCCGATGAACCCCGCAGCCCCAGTGATGACGACAGTTGGCATTGCTTGAAGAGTGTTGAGTATCGATTCTCCTGAATCTTCTGAGAATATTCAAGGACGCGTTCCATGGAAGTGCATGAAAAAAAACTCTTCTACCACGAATAATTTCGTGTACCGTGTGCGCCTCATGAATTCCTCTTTTGCCGCGATCCGCGAACGCGCCGCAATCCTCAACGAGCTCGAGTACCACGGGCTCGCCCACCGTAGCGAGAACGGTGGCCGCCTGCTGGATAAAGCAGGCAACGATCACTCTGATCTGCTCTGCACAAGCGATGCAGAAACACGCGCACGCATAGATGCATTGCGCCGACCGCTCATGGTGCTGCTCAAGCGCGAGAGCGAGGAGTGGCTGCAGTACGACCTGCTCGCTACGCCGAGCGTCGTTGAGCCAGCAGCAGACGAATCCGCTCATCCACTTCCGCCTGTGCGTGCGTAATCGCCTCTGGTAGGAGGCGCACAACACCGGGGCACGGATCCATGGCGAGCAGTGTGATTGCCCATTCCTTTTCGTCGCTCTGCTCCGGTGATACTACAAAGTTTGCCTCGAGCCACGTAAGCGCCATTCCGTAGGCATAGCTCCCGCAGTTGTCTGCCGCATTGAGCGCATTGCCGATGGCTGCGTACGTGTCTGCGGAAATTGGGCGCAGCACTCCAAAAATCCGCTCGATCTCGGCATCAGACACTCGTGCATCCGGATCGGTGAACTGTGCAATGAACCGCTCAGTGAACGCACGTACGTTGTGCATAGTGCAGAATATTGACAAATATCTATAATATTGTCAATACGCGCTCACTCGCTTCACAGCACAGAGAACTATCACTCCTGATCTTCTTGGAGAGAGCGATCCATATCCATTCCTGCAGTCGCTCGTGCAGAAAGAATCAGATCGCGCAATTCCTCACGATTCTCTGTTGTCATAGCGTGCACGTACGCCATCGTGGCATCGAGCACGGCATTTTGGATATCAACGGTAAATCTATCGATCTCACTACAGTCCAACGCAAATTCCTCCTCCAAAAGAGGGAGGCCATTGAACATGAGCGAAGGGTATGGAAGAGTTTTTCCCATAGCTTGGCGGGCAGAATACGACGATCCTCGCGCACTGAAACTCTTTGGAGAGCAAACTCCAAATTGTATTGAACGGATGCGAAAAACAGGTTGTTCTCTGCCCCCGCATAGCCTATGGTCGATGTACATCTATTTCTTTCCCCGCATCACTATGTCCAACATTTTTGATGATGGAACGGGCGCCGAATCGGCCCCGACAGATGACACGCCAGAGACTCCGGCAGCGCCGGATGTCGAAGACGCTCCAGAAGCAGATGCTCCTTCCGACACGGAAGGTGCAGCAGCCTAAGGAACTGGGTCACTCAATCGTTCAAGCCCGCACTCTGCGGGCTTGTGCGAGACCTTTCTGCTATCTACGTTCTATAAGCCAAATTGCCATGACGCTCAAGACGGTGGTACTTCTTTGTCGCGACAAAGAAGTACCCAAGAAAACGCTATGCGCGTGAACTCGCTCGCCCTCAGGCTCGCTCATACAGCACGCGCAATCTCTGCGACACGAACAGCCAGCATCTCTACGGCACGAACAGCCCGCGTCGCAGTGTTACGACGCTTGGCACACTACCTTAGTACACAGTGTCGCGGTTGATCGACACGATGTTGTGTCGCAGCAAGCGGGAATTGCGCTGGTAGCAGGCAAACTCATCGCCGTTGCGGAATTCCTCTTTGCACACATCCCACAACACCTGGGAACGCTCACGCACCCAGTAGTTATCGGTCTGCGCAGGATCGGGCTTGTTCACTGCGTTCCACCGCGGCAGAGGGCGAAGTGGCCCTGTGGTATTCGTCTTGCGGCCACGCTGCGACACCACCGGCATGCGGTAGATGTTGTACACCGGCATACGCGCCACAATGCGCCGCGTAATGATGACCGGCTGGCGGCTTTGGGCTACGAGGAAGTCACTCCCGTAGTACCCAAGAGCAGCAGGGGAGGGGAAGAACACCACCACTGTGGCAAGTGCAGTGCAACCAGCAGCAAGAGCGAAGAACAGACGCATGGAAGAAGGGGAAACGAAGGCAGGTTGCCTATCTTCCGCCTCCGCAGCCGCCGTTCAACCGCAACGGACTTGCTCGCAGGCGAGAATCCTTTTCTCACATCACTTCTGATATTAGAAGAAATCGATGAACTCCCGCATCGGCTTCTTTGGCGGTGCAGGGGGCGGGGGAGGGGGAGGCGGTGAGGGGAGAGGCTTCTGCTTGCGACGCTCGCGATCGCAGCGTTCGGCGGTATTTGGTGTGAGTACAACAGAAGCGAATTTCACTTTGTTCTCCTCCTGCATGTTCCAGTACTTCAGGTTGTTCTGGAAGTCATGCGCAGCGCCGTATACCACGTAACTCACGTCGTCGCCGGTCTCTGCGGCGAACTCCACCACCTTGTCCTCGCGGCCATCGAAGAGCATGCGGTCGCGGACAAGAGCATTCCCTTCCTCTTCGATCTTGCGGCGCAGTTCCCCGCATTCTCCTGCGCGGATCTGTAGGTGGCCACGCAGGGCCAGGATCTCCGCGGCGCCCACGCGCGCGAGTGTGGACATGTCACCGATGCGGTACCGCAGGGCCTTCTGATCGTAGAGTAGCTTGGCGAACTCCTCGTCCGTCGGTTCGTAGTTGGTAAGCTTCTTGCGATCCTCGATCGCCCAACCGAGCCGCTGGCGCGTGAGATCGCGGTACGTGTTGATGTACCGTTCCTCGTCGCCGTAGTGTGTGGATTCATTGTGCGGTGCTTTGAACTTGAGCTCCGGCTTTTTGCGGAGGTAGTCCATCGCCTTCAGTAGATCGATTTGGCAGCTCTCGGCTTCCGTAGCGTCCTCCGGCAGGGGATTCTCAATTTCGTGATGCTGCCGGAGCACCACGAGCACGCGATTGGCTTGCTCCACACGGTACCGCTGCACGCGGGCGATGCCCGGAATTTCTTTTGCATCGGGAAAGCTGTCCACAAACGCATTCGCATCGAACGTCTTTTTCTTCTCCTCGGCGAATGCAGAGGAGGGGAGGAGGGCTGCAGCGCCTAGGCCAAGACCTGTGCGGAGAAAATCGCGGCGATCCATGCAGAAGGAGAATCCAGAATTCTCTCCGTTCTAGCACTCACCAGGAAGAATGCAAGAAAGCGGATTTCCGAAGTCGGCCGAAGAGACAGGCTTGAGGATTCTCTAGCGAACCGGCAATCCCATCTTCGCGCACAGGGCAGCGTGCTCCTCGACGGAAATTTCCAACGCATGTTCGAGCAGAACCGGGGATTCCCCGGGCAAGGAGAACTCCACATGGGTCGTTCCCGACGGCCACGCAGCTCCGGCTTGTTTGCCGATTTTCATAATCTGAGCGGGAGTGAGAAGGAAATCGCCCGTTGCATTCATGCGGAGCTCAACGCCCCGGGGATGAATGAGCCGCAGCGAATAAGGGAGGAGGTGCGCCTTCACACCCTCCATGTAGAAGTTCTCGTTATTCACATGAATGCTCTTTACCGATTCGGGCTGCGCAAATGTTTGCCGTGATTGCTCATGGAGCGCTGCCGTATCCGTAACCTCGAAGCATTTGATCACCGCGTAATTCCCCGCGAGATTCCGGAACGCGAACGCGCGCTTGCCCGGCGTGAGGTTCCCCGGCTTGAGGACCGGGTCTTGGAGGAACTGCTGTGCAAACCCCTGCACGCCGGTCTCTCGCTCCACTGCATCCAAGATCTCCGCTAGCGGACGAACAGGGGAAGGGGACCCGGGCATGCTGCACGCCTTCGCAATGCCGGCCAGCTTCCGGTCGTCGATGCCGCCCAGTAATTGCCGAAGGCGTTGGGACACGATGTAGCGAGCGGATGTGCTGTGCGAAATATGCGAGCTGCACCGCATGTTCGCCACGAGCTGCGGTTCTTTCTCGCCATGCAGCACTTGGTACGGCCGTATGCCGCAAGCCTGCTGCCATCGTGCGTTCTCCTTCTCCGCGGCGGCGCTGCGGAACAGTTCCGCAAAGCCCTCGCTGTACGCCTCCGGGTGCAGGAGCATCGCCTGCGTCCACACATGGCCGAGCTCATGATAGGCAACGCCCCTCGCTTCGTCAGGCTGGTGCTGCAGGAACGAATCGTTGACTGACAAACTGTTCGGGTAGCGTTGCTCATGGGGATACAGCGCGAGCCGATCTCCGGACGCACTCGTGCCAAGCATCATGTTGGCATTCACAGAGATCTCCGCCTGATGCTGCTCGTGAGCCGGGTTGTCGTACACGCGAATATCGAACGTGGGGAGCGGAGGCCGGTACCCCGTCATCCCTTCCACATTCTTCCAGATGCCGTGGAAATCCAGCGCCTGCAAACGTCGTTCCACATCGCTGCGCGGCGACTGTACGCTGGGATCGATCACGACCTTGCCGGGCGGGACACCCAGCCCTGCCTCCTTGGAAAGGGTTCCGGCAATCGCCTGAGTCGTCTGTACCATTTCCTGCCCCACGACCTGCGTGTTTTCCAACAGAGCCTGCAGTTGTGCGGGAGTGAGTCGTTCTCCTCTCTGTATAGCGGCTTCTGCCTCTTCGCGTGGGGTGCTCATAGATTGATACCGTACAATATTATATAATAAATAGCAATACGTGGAGACCGTATCTCCAATAGTGCAAATGAGGAGGGGAGTGGCCTCAATCTTTACGCCGCCCGCAGCGCTTCCACATCTACCTGACCGTTTCTGTCCGCTTGGAACGACTGCGAGGAGCCATTGTTGCCCTGGATGCTGTAATCCAAATGCCCGTCACCATCGTACACAGAGAGCACACCACTCCCGTCGCGGTGTACCTTGAGCACAATACCGAGCATCGTCTCTGGGTAGTTCTGCATCGTCTCCAGATCAGCAGAGCTTGGGCCGCTTTGATGGTGGGGGAGATGCGTGTGTGCAAACCCAACCGTCTGCTGCCCCTCGGGCAACTCACGCTCGTTGATCTCGCGAGCGAGTTCAGGCGTTACTTCAAACTGATTGCGCGTGGCACCACCAACGTGAATGAGGTTCTCTACCTTAAGCTGCACGCGACCGCTTTCCTGTGGAACCATGCGGCCAACCATCTGGAAACCGTGCTCGCGCTCTTCGCCCTGCGCCATGTCGCGCATAGCGGTATCGCCAGCATTCTGGATCGCATCCCACGCGATGTTTACATCCAGATCATCGCGGAGCCGACGGTGGATGAGGCGCTTTTCCATCAGGAAAGGAGGATACATTAAAACGCCCATATGTCAAGAATTTAGTGCCGTGCTGCCAAACCAACGTGAACGTTCTCCGTCATCAAAGCGCTCGCGAAGAGAGGGGAACTATAAATCATTGAGCTTGATATCGGAGAGGATAGCCTGCTCCAAAATACATAAAGTTTTGTACAGTATTTTCATGGGCCGAGTCTTTATCCACACTGAGATTCATCCATTCAATATCACTCTCAAGCTTGGAAATTTTCTCGTTCCATTTAACTTGCATCTCTGACACGGAATTCATGATGTTCTCATATCTTTGAAAATTAAAAATTAGATAATCTAGTACAATTGTTACCACCAAAGCGAAAAAACCAATGAGTAGATAATTCATTATTTTGTCTGTTGATTCAGCCTTACGCTCAGTCTTACTAAGCAGATTTTTCACATTCTCTATTTGAGGTTGTAGCTTAATAAATTCTGCATTCAAGATCTCAAATCTAGACTGAATCTCTTGCGCATTTTTAAGCAAGTTACCGATGAGTTCATTCTGCTGATCTTCAGGCATTTCGGTGAATACAACCTTATTGATATCACCAGAAGATGATTCGTCAGCTTTAACTATTACTCCATCCTCATAGGAATCTTTAATCTTACCCGATGGGGAAGTATCATTGTTTGACAAGAACTTCGAATGAAGCAGAATATTCCTTATTGTATTCTGGGAATTTGATCAAAACAGAATGAAAACCAGCTTGCGTGACTTCCATCGGTGGAATAAGCATCTGCACATCTCCAATAGGCTTAGATCCACCCTGAGAAGGATTTTTTTCAATAGTAAAATTACCTTTTGCAATTGGCTTACTGACCTTCTGTGGATCTTCAAAAAAAAGCTCGAATTTATAATCGCCCGGATCAGCGATCATTCTTATCACCATATAGAAAGGTCTGGTGTGCTTTGGCAGCTCGTTTGGGGTGTAATTCTGAAAGATACCTATCGCTCCGACCTTTTTATTTTCCCCATAAAATGCGTAATCGGCCAAAAACAAGAAATCAATATCAATCATAGATGGATATAAAGAGGAAGAAAGAATAGCACAGTACCAATAAACAACTAATCCATTTATTTCCCATGAAACTTCTCATGCACTTCTTTGAGCTGTGGATTTGTCACGTGCGTGTAGATCTGCGTGGTGCCTAGGTCCTTGTGCCCCAGCATTTCTTGCACACTGCGCAAATCCGCGCCATTGCGCAGTAGATCGGTCGCGAAGGAGTGCCGCAGCGTATGTGGCGACGGGTCGCTCACAATGCCAGCCTTCAGCGCATACTTCTTTACAGCGTTATAAATAGAAATGCGCGACAGACGGAAGTTTTCGCCCGGTGGCGCAATCATCACCGCGCGTTCCGGAGCACGAATGAACAGGGGACTGAGCTCATCTGTTCGGCTCTCCATGTAGTCCTTGAGGGCGAGTACTGCACTATCCGAGAGGAACACCACGCGAATCTTCCCCCGCTTCCCTCGCACGCTGATCTCCCGCGTGTTGTAGTTCAGGTCTTTGGTATTCAGGCTCCGCAGCTCCGCCAAGCGGAGGCCGGTACTAAAGAACAGCTCCAGTATCGCCTTGTCGCGCTTCCCCGCCCTTGTACTGGTATCCGGCGCACTCAGTAAGCGACCCAACTCGTCGTGGTTCATCACTTTCACCTGCCGTTCTTCTTCTTTAAAGCGCGTTACCCTATCCGGCGGGTACACATCCATCTCTTCTTCCTGCAGTAAGTACCGCAAGAACGCTCGCAACACCGTTAAGTTGTGGTTTTTACTCCGCACGCTCAGTTCCCCACCTAATTTTGTGCGATACAGATGAAGTTCAGATTTATAGACACGAATGAGGCCCTTATCGATCTCTTTTGGGTCCTGGATACCGGAGAGCCGGGCAAAGACGCTCAGAGCGCGTGTATAGGCCTCGACCGTCAGAGGGGACTTATTCTCCTCACTGCGCAGAAATACAAGATATCGTTCTATTGCGCGATTCAGTGGAGAATCTTTCGTTTGCGCAGGGGCAGGTGATTGATGGGGTCGGGGAGTCATGGCTGGGGGAGAGGCCTGTGGAAGAGTTTTCCACATTTCCTGAACTTAACATAATGCATTTTATGTTAATCATTCAATTGACAGAAATACGGATGATGCCTGCTAGTAGCAGAAGTGCCCTACATGTTGTGCTGCACGATTTGTGTTCAATGGAGTGGTTCTGCGTAGGGGAAAGCGCAGAAGTTTGACTACGTATAAAAATTGTATTCATAGTCACACACAGTACTATTCTGCATCTCCCCCATCGAACCCTCCCCCGTCGGCTCCAAACAAGGTGTAATACCCCAGTCCCAGAGCCTCTCGCAGCACATTTCGGACTTCGAATGCCCTACTGGGTGCAGCTTCAGCTGGTGCCGTATCCAGAGTCCCCCACCCCATAAGCCACGCTAAATAGCGAATACGGGCGAGGTGGTAGCGGTCGCTCACGGCCACAACCCCGTTACAGTCCTCGGTAAGCGGGCGAGCAAAGAGGAGATTCTGCTGCGTAGAACGCGACGAATCCTCAATTTGCGTGTCTGCAGGGTCTATACCGAGCTCTACGGCCAAGGTGCGCATAACTTCGGCTTCGCTCGTTTGGTAGCGGTCCCCGCGGCCGCCTGTGAAGATGAAACGTTCCACATCCCCGCGAGCATGGAGCTCCACAGCAGCCTGCACGCGGCGGGTAATGCCGGGGCCGGGGGAATCGCCATTGCGCACAGCTGCGCCGAACACGAGCGCACATTCCACTGGGAAGTGCGCTGTACCAGGGAACGACGTGATCACGAGTGCCACAAACCCCACGTACGCCAGCACAACCGCAACCGGAATGGCGAGCAGGGGTGCGAGCACAAGAATGACAATGCGCTTTGCGGTCATCGATCGCCGATACGAATGGTGATGTGATACGGAATCGTAGGGAGCACGCGGTTCCACGGCGGCCACACGCTCACACCTGCACGTTCCACCTGCGGGAAGTTGCGCACGATGCGTTGCGCTTCATCGATGGATTTCCCCAGCACCGCTTGGCGAACCTCCTTGGCGAACTTCGCACCGGGCGGCGTGAGCGGATCGAGCACGGCCTGTTGCGTACCCGAAAGGTCTACGGTGAGCTTGATCCACGAGAGGTCATCGGAATAGTCGATAACGTGCACTACTAAGCGATCCATGCGGATGGTTTCGGGGAGCAGGCGCTTGCCTGTTTCGATGTGGCTCATGAGCTCATCGCGCAAAAGCGAGAGGATGTACTGTGCATCGTAGCCGTACGCGGTGTACACCACCGATCCCTGCACGGGGATGCTCGCGACTTCCTCACCAATGAACTGTGTGGGGATCACAAACCCGGTGAATGCGTAGGTGGTGAGCTCGTCGTAGTAGAGACGCGTGAGCACTTCGCTGGGGTGCTCTTGGTTGTAGAGGAGAATCTCCTCATCCACCATTTGGCTAGCCAGAGCCACAAGCTCTGAGCGCAGCTGCTTTTCGGCAACGTCCAAATCCTTCTGCCGAAGAATCGTACGGAAGGACGTTTGTCCACCTTCGCCTGCCTTGGTGTTCACTCCGTAGACCAAGTGGCGCTCTGTTTCGCCGAGGCCGGGGAACTGCCACTGCAACCCTTCGGGTACGTTGCCGCGCTCCCCGAGCACTTCGCCATACAGGTCGACGTCGTCGGCAATCGCCGTGACTTCTACCTCTTGCCCCGGGTCGACAAAGACCGAATCCTCCAGCCGGAATACCATGCCGGCTTGGTTGGTGAGGCGCGAACCTTTGCGCAAGCTGTACTGCTCGGCCATCTTGTTCACGATCTTCATAGGCATGCGTGCACTCGTGCCTTCAAACTCCTTGCTGATGTGATCGAACGTGATCGTGCGATCGATCTGCACAGTGATCGGCTTGAGCTCTACGGTACGCACGCGCTCAGGGATATCCAGCAATGCGCCCGTTTGCACCAAGAAGATGTTGGACGTTTGGCTCAGGATGTCCTCACGCGGAGTCACAGTGATGGTGGATGACGGGAGTAAACGTAGGAACACGAATCCAAAGAGGATTACGCTCATGCCCACAAGGATCCAAATGCGCAGCTTAGGGATGCTGAGCAGACCCATAGCCTGCAGTCGGCTGCGCAGCTGCTGCCGCCAGAGTTGCGGGGAAAACTCGCGCACTGCATCGCTGAACTGCGCATGCCCTTCTAGCAGGGAGCGCAGGTCTTGCAATCGATCGATGACACGAATCCCCCGCGATCGTGCTTGTGCGGCAACGGCTTTGTCTCGCGTGGCCAGTCGCACGCGCCCCGAGAGCTTGGCAATGGAACTGAGGAACGCCTTCCCCTGCTCCGGCCCCGCTGCAAGTGCGGCATCCGCCACTGCAGAAAACACCACGAGCACCTCGCCCTGTGTGTCGCGCACGCGCCGGAGGAGCGCATTCCACGACTCCCCTTCTTCGAGGAAGAGCGCGGTGAGGTACTTTGGGGACATGGGGAAAAGACGTCGAGGGGAACAAGTACGCGAGCCAGTCTACCACTTCACGCGATCATCTGCGGCGCTTCTTTGTTCCGCGTGATGTTCGCTTTGCGGGAGCGCGCTTGGTTGATGCTTTTTTTGCCTTGGTCTTCTTTGCTGGTTTCTTCTTTGCCTTCAAAAGTGTCTTCTTCTTGGCTGGCTTCTTTTTGGCTGCCGCAGATTTCTTCGCCTTCTTTGCTGCCTTCTTCTTGGCTGCAGGTTTCTTTGTGCGTGCGACAGGTGTCGCCGACTTCACTGCAGGTGTGTGCTTGGCTGCATGCTCCAGCGCGGCAATCGCCGGGAGCGTTTTGCCGCCGAGGAACTCGAGCATGGCACCGCCAGCCGTGCTCACGAAGGTGTAGGCCTTGAGCGAATACTTGTAGCGCGCGTGGAAGTCCAGCGTATCACCACCACCAATTATAGTGACTGCGCCCCGCTTGGTTGCCTTGGCCACAGCCTCAGCGATGCGCTTGGTGGCATGGGAAAACCGATTGAATTCATACAGACCGAGTGGACCATTCCAGATGATGGTCTCTGCTTTTTGCAGCACGGCAACGTAGCGATCGATCGTCACTTTGCCGATGTCGAATATCTTCATGTCTCCAACGACATCTTCCACAGGCAAGTTGAGCTTCTGCGCCTTTTCTGCAGCTTCGCTCGCCACCACCGCATCACGCGGAACATGCACCTTCGCGTGATTGGGCTTTTCGCTCTCGAGCATAATCTCCTGCGCGAGCGGCACGCGCTCTTCTTCGTAGCGGGATTCGGCCACATCGAAACCGCGAGCGGCAATGAACGTATTGGCAATACACCCACCGAGCAGGATGTCATCCCCCTTGGTGAGGAACTGCTGCACCACCGGGACCTTCGTTTCCATCTTGGCGCCGCTAATGATGAGCACCATAGGGCGCCCAGGGTTCTTGGTGGCCAGTGACAAATGTTTCACTTCGTCCGCCAACTGCAAACCCGCATACGACGGGAGCAGTTTGGGCAAGCCCACCATGCTCGCATCGGCGCGGTGACTATTGGTAAAGGCATCGTTTACGTACACATCACCGAGTGCGGCAAGCGCCTTGGCAAAGGCGGGGTCGTTCTTCTTCTCGCCGGGTTCGTAACGCAAGTTTTCGAGCAGCAGCACTTGCCCGGGCTTGAGGGATTTGGCGAGTGCGAGCGTTGCTGCTCCAGTGCACTTCGGCGCAAAGAGTACGGTCGTCTTCAGAAGTTTTTTGAGCACAGGCACGAGCGGCTCTTGGCTGAATTCCTTCTCGCGTTTCTCTGTTGGTCTGCCTTGGTGTGCAAGCAGCACAAGAGATGCTCCACTCTTGAGGATGAACTTCATGGTAGGCACCAGTGCCTCAACGCGCGAAGCATCGGTGACTTTCCCGTGCTCCAGTGGCACATCAAAGCCCGCGCGCAGGAGTACGCGTTTGCCTTTGAGCGAAGCGTGATCAAGCGTCAACATAGGATGAGACACATTCTACTCATACTGCGGCAAGTGTCAGTTGACGTAGGGGAATTCCATGGAAGCGGGGCACAACAAAAACGAGGTGGGAGCGGCATCCAAGCCACTCCCACCCGTCAGGAGGGTCGCAGCCCGAAGAAAGCAAAAGGCTGCAACTGCTACGAGTCTACTCCTAGAGGCTCTGGGCTCAAGAATGCAGTTGCACAATCGGGCACGCTGGCAAACCCCGTCAGCACACCACCGGTATTGGTAATGTAGCGCACACTATCCGTGTGCTTCGCTGCAGGATCCAATCGATCCAAGAGCGGCAGCACAGCCCGTCCCAGATCGGGCGCCACAATGTACGCGCGCCGATCGAAGTGGAACATCTCACTCAACCGTTCGGGAAGTGTTGCTTCTGTAGCGGGGTACTTACTCATTGCGGCATCCATCCCCTGCTCGCGAAACCAGGCATTCCACGTTTTGAGCACGCTTGAGCACTCTGGCGAGGAACCAAGATAGCCGTAGAGTTCCCGATGGGGGGACGTGCGCGGATGGGACATGGCAATAGTATCCCCTGGAGGGGTTCCGCGCGCCACGGGGGGTGAAGGGGCAAGTGGAGCGGGAGTTGGCGCGCGGTGCGCTTTCTTTGCTTCTTTCTTTGTCGGGAAGACAAAGAAAGAATGTGTGCACGCACGGAGGAGTATATGATGCGCAGCGTGACTATAGACCTCTTGCTGCCCGCCCTCGCGGCATTCGGCTTCGCGGCGCTGCTCCACCTCCTCGCGCTCCGACTGTTCCCAAAGATTGGCCTGCTCGATTTCCCCGAACGCTACGGACTCACGCGCAAGCGACTCCCCTACCCCACAGGCATACTTTCTGTATGCACGTTCCTCTTCGTGTTTGCCATCACGAGCGAGAGTAGTCTGCAGGGCATGGGCATTGCCGTGGGCACGGCACTGCTCGCATTCGTGTGCCTGCTCGATGACCGCATGCGACTCCCTGCCGCACTTCGGCTGGGCACGCAGGTGTGCGTCGCCGTGATCATCTTTCTGCTCGGCACGCGGATCTACACCATCACCAATCCCCTGCTGCCAGAAGGGATTCTGGATCTGGATAACTGGGTGATCGCGTCTGCAATATTCCGCAATCCACCCGTGTGGAGCGGGCTCTTCACCGTGGCATGGTTACTGCTCACGATCAATGCACTCAACTGGTTCGATGGCATTCCGGGGCAGGTATCGCTCCTCTCGTGCATTGGGTTTGCGGTTATTGGCATGCTCGCCGTGAGCCCGCGCGTGGAGCACTTAGACCCAGGCGCGCAGGCAGCACTCGCGACACTTGCGTTCATCCTCTCGGGCATTGCCGCCGCAGGATTACTCTTCGATTTCCCGCCAGCACGCGTACTCATGGGCGATACGGGCGCTATGTTCTTTGGCCTCATGCTCGGCGTGCTCACCATCTACGCCGGTGGCAAAGTGGCCACGGCATTCTTGGTGCTCGGTGTGCCGCTCATCGATAGCGGAATCGTGATTCTCAAACGGATGATGAAAGGGAGATCACCACTCAAAGGGAGTGCGAGCGGCGAACACCTCCATCACCTGCTGCTCGCCGCGGGGTGGAGTGATCGACAGGTGGTACTGCTCACCGCAAGCATTGGTACTGCCTTTGGCGTCACAGCGCTCTTCCTTGGTACACAGCAAAAAATTGCTGCTGGTGCCGCGCTTCTCGTGCTCATCTTGTGGCTACATTGGTACGCAGCCAAACACAGCCGAGTGGTTTAAGTGCGATCGACAAGCCAACTGAATTCGTGCTCAGGCGCATCGGCAGGCGGCGTCCATTTGTCGCTTCTTCGCTGCACGATATTCTGTAAACGCACGATACGCTTCTGTGCGTCTGCAGCTTCGTCGTCATTCACGCCTTGCACTGGGAGCGCGTTCCACTTGCCATCGGTATGGCGTTCCGCGATGCCCCATTTTTTGAGGAGCTGCCCAGATATCTCTGCGTAGTCTTGGGTGGTGTACACACCCACGCGTTGCGCGTGCACAGAGAACGCATCGTACGATGCGCCGGGGGCGAGCACTTCACCCGTGCGATAGCGAACCTCGCGCATGTTGTGCGCTGGCATCACTACACCGTGCTCCATCATTTCTGCGATCGCCTTGATCATGCCATTCGGATCGCTCTGCAACATGACCTGCGCGAAGTCACTGTAGATTTTGCCATGTGCGGTTTCGTCTTTCGCGATGGTGCGACAGATCTCCGCAACCAAAGGTGCATGCTGCTCTTCTGCTCGGCGTGCCACATTCATATGGGATACCTGCGTGGCGCGTTCCTGGAACGACGTGTAGTAAAACCCCTTGTACGGATCGGTTTGCACACCAATATCCATACCGTCTTCGATGAGTAACTGCTTGGATCCTTCGCGAGCGCGTTGATCGATACGATCGCTCAAGAAGAGTAACCGATCGAGGAGAGTGCCATGACGCGCTTCCTCTGCAGTCCACTGACGGATCCACTGCGAGAGCGGGCGGTTCTCGGAATGTGGATCGCCTGTTTCTGTGGGTAAACCCTCGGTTTGAAAAATGCGCGACGTGTAGGTAGGCAATCCTTCCTCGGTGAGGGTATCGCCAACGAGCACTATAAGGAGCTGCGGCGAAAGCTTGTTCATTTGTGCACGCACATCCCCCACCATGTCGGCAGTGAGCAGGTCGGACGGCTGCCACACATTCACAATGCCCTTTTGCGCAGTAACGGTACGCAGCGAAATATCTCCATTCATCAGACGCCGCTCTAGCTCTGCCATCGCCTCCCGGCGACCGGGGAGTGCTGGCATCTCCGGTGATTTCCCCTCAGCAGTATTCACGAAGGAAGCCTACAGCAGGCACACATCTGGTGCTAGAATTCGCGAGAAAATGGCGACACTCTTCCGCATCATTGTGTACGTGCCTGTGGCAGATGCACCGAGCGTGCGTAGCGCTATGGCCGCGGCCGGCGCCGGGCAGATCGGCAACTACGACAGCTGCTCTTTTAGCACCCAAGGTATCGGCAGGTTCCGCCCACTTGCCGGAGCAGATCCCACAATCGGCACCGTGGGAAACGTGGAAGAGGTAGAGGAAGAGAAGATCGAAGCAGTGGTAGAGGAATCGCGCATGCAGGATGTACTGCGCGCGATTAAAAACACACACCCCTACGAAGAACCTGCCATCCATGTGTTGCGGATGGAGGACTATAAAGAGTGGCTTTAACTCTGCTTCATCTGCTGCCTCCACCATGCGTTGCCGGGTACAGCTTGCGCAAGCGCGGCGCTTAGTTCTGTGAGTGTTCCATCGCCATAGTGCGATGGGAACGACACGACAGGTTCTTTGTCATCGAGACTGCGCGGATCAAAACGGGCAGACCCGATGCTGCCGTATTGGCCTTCAAGTGACAGCGACACTGTGCCATCAGCCTGGCCTACATGCAGATCTTTCATGGCGAGCTGCTCATCGTGATGCCCTGGATGCAGCTGTGCAAACGATGTCTCTACACCTTTGCGAATAGCAGTAAGGAGCAGGAGAGATGCGATAGCGATTCGATGCACACGCTGGTATTCCTCAGTATCTCCACCAAACCTCACGACTGCATCCAATGCTTTGCGCAATTCCACCCATTGCGTCACCTCGTAAGCAAACGCGTGATTGCCGGCATGATCGCGCTCCAGATCACTGAGTGCCGTATGCAGCAACCCGAGCGTGTCACCAAACCCCGTACCGAGCTTGGGCGTAGCATTGCGAATATTGCTCAAGCATTGTTCCACGGCATCGAGCGACGCATTCACAGGCTCAGCACGCACAGTGGGCTCCATCCCGCGTTCCACCGGATCCAACGTCACCATCGGCTGGAACTGCGGCGACTGGGGCGTGCCGATGATTTTATACATGGCAGTGGAAACCTCCTGCGCTGTAATGACGATCTCTGCCGCAAGTTCATCGATCACGATTTTCTGGATTTTCCCACGATCGGCGAGGGATTGATCCACACCGAACGCCTGTACCGATACCACAGGCTCTCGCGTGGGAGCGGCATTGCGCCAATCCCACGATTCCGTGGTGCGCAGCAGCGCCACACCAATCAGCTGATTCTGCGAATTGTCCGCCATGACGACTTGATTGGCACTATTGAATTGCCGTTCAAAATCGCCGCCGACCATCGTGCAACCAATGAGCCGCTGCAACTGATCACGCTGCTGGAGCAGCGTATGTTTGTGGAGTTCCGTTGCAGAAAAATGATACTGCCGTGCCACCGGCGACTTCCGAGAAAGGTGCGGTTGCCGCTCGGTGAGCTCCAGCATGCGAGCACCGAGCGCTCTCGGTGTGAGTTGCGCTCCCCGGAACTCATTGGGATTCGGTGGTTGCTCCTTTGGAGTAGGCATAGCACGCTAGTGTACCCACAAATGAGAAGTTGTGTGACACAAGATCCTGCAAAAAACGCGCTAGTCGTCTTTGACGCAGCAGCATCAAAACGGCGAGGTGTGTGTAATCTCTACTCGCTGTAGACCATAGGCTTCGCTATGGCGCCGAGCGGCTGCAATTGAATCACCACCGTGCGACGACCGCGCGGGAGCATCTGCACTGTCGCTTCGCCTTTGGTGAAATCGGATGCCTTGAGCACCACGGGGCGGAACTCCGCATCGCCGTAGGCTGTACGCAGATAGAGATCTTTGCCCCAAGCAGGATTACTCACAACGTTGCCGTCTGCATCGAGCAGACTCACAGTGACCGTTTCCCACCCGCGACCGCTGAATGCGCCGTCATGACGAATAGATGCTGCATGTACCGCACGGCTCTCAGGCTGCTCGGGTGCAGGCTCTACCACAGGAACAACGGGCGCCACATCGGTAGATACCACCGTATTGCGGTTGGTGACCGTTACTTCCTGCGCTGTGCCCAGTACATTGGGCTGCGCGACAGGTGTACTACGATTTGCTGTGGCAAACCGCTGACGCGAAAGGCGAGAAGCGGCTCGATCGCTCACACGATCTTGCAACCGCGTGATGCGATTTGCCAGCGTTGGCGCCGGGCTGCGGCGCACGCTCGGCACACTCGATCTCGACGAGGATGCACCCTGACCAGCATCACTGGATGCCACAACAGTGCGAGGTGATGGATTGCTCTGCACATAGAGCATGGGGTGCACTGTATAAAGGCGCACGTTGTCTGCCCCGAGGCCAGCATTCACTGCGGCAGCTGTACCACCCAAACCTGCCCCGCGAATATCTGCCGTGCTAAAAGGCCAGTAGGGGTGCCACGGCGCATCGCTGCGATCCATCTGGAAGTGCAGGTGCGGGCCGCTGGCGAATCCCGTATCACCCGAAAGGGCAATGCGATCGCCTTTTTGCACCACCATTCCTTCGTCCACAAGTGCCGCACTCAAGTGCGCGTACACAGAGTACAGAGTAGTTATGCGGCGAGGGTTATCTGGATCGGGCGCGTTTGGGTGGCGTACCACCACCACAATGCCAAAACCGCCGGTGTCATCTTTCACAGAATCCACAACACCATTGGCGATCGAGCGTACAGGCGTGCCGATCGGCACGCGGATGTCCACGCCGGGATGGGAGCCGTCGTTATCCCCACCTGTTCGGTAGGAACCGTTGTGTCCTACCGAGTACACCTGGCCAATGTCGGATTCCTCCAGATGTGCATGCTGCAGAGCGGCATCGTACGGTGGAAGCGGCACAAGAAGATCCTGTGGTACCTGCTTATAGGTATGCAGGTGCGGATCACCGCCATACTGCTTCGCCCATCGGACGTAATCAGGCACTTTGTCGATCGGCGTTACCACTCCGGTATACGCAATGTACTGATCAGTCCCCTCTCCCCATACCGATCGCCAGAAGACGTACCACCCATGCTGCCCAACCATGTTCCCCACAAGGAACGCCATCACCGAAAAGCTCGCAAACCAGAACGATCCTCGCTCGGCCAGAAACCGCAACGCATGCGGTTCCCTGCGCCTGTAGAGAGGCGTATTCTTGAAACGTACCTTCGCTGATCGAGTCTTCGTCATGAGTGTTTGTTTGTTGCTATTATTATAGAATATTTTCATGGATAAATCAATGTCCGACGCGATCAAAATTCGGCTGCAGAATGCAGATAAAACCCGCTCCTGTGGCGGATCTTTGGCACACACGCTCTACGACCCTCACGTGACCATTCTGCTCAATGGTGAACTGGGTGCAGGCAAGACCACCTTCCTCCAAGGATTCGCAGAGGCTCTTGGGGTGTCTGGGCACATTACGAGCCCAACATTCGCTCTGGAGCAGCGCTACAACACCAAGGAATACGGCGAACTCTTGCATGTGGATCTGTATCGTCTTTCGCCAACGCAGGCTGCAACACTCATTGCTCAAACAGATGAGCATCCGGGAATCCGCTGCATTGAATGGGCGGAGCGACTCGCGGTTCTACCACACGGCCCAACAATCCACATTGCACTGCGTGATGCCCCAGAAGACTCCCGAGAAGTGGAAATGCACTTCGAGGATCTCGCCATACCTACGCACGATGATGTGCTGCGGTGGCGGCAGGAAGTGCATCTCCCCGAAAACGTTGCTGCGCACTGCAATGCCGTTTCGGATCTGTGCGATACCTTCGCTTCCGCATTCCTTGAGCGCGCGCAGATCGTGCGACCGCTCGCACTGCGGCGTGCGGCGGAACTGCATGACCTGCTGCGCTTCATCGACTTCCACCCCGGCTCCGCACACCTCAACACGCACATTACCCATGACGACCATGCGCACTGGGCAAGGGTTGCTGCACCATTTGCAGGCATGAGCCACGAAGAAGCGTGCGCTGCATTCCTTACACAAAAAGGGTTCCCTGGCCTTGGGGATATCGTGCGACCACACGGGCTCAAGGGCACTGTGCCAATCACCGTAGAGCAGCAGCTCCTCTTTTATGCAGATAAACGTGTCATGAACGATCAAGTGGTCTCACTGCAAGAACGCTTTGCAGACTTCAACACACGCTACACGCGCGGAGAAGAGTCTGTGGAGGCGCGCACGTGGAAGGAAGAATGCATTGCACTCGAAGCGCAGCTCTTCCCAGAAGGACCACCCCGTTAGAGGTGAAGAGGACTGAGCTCCCAGAGCACCACAGAACCAATGACATCTGGGCTTGCCCCAGTGAGCGCAGGTGCGCCGAGCAGCAAGAGGAGGCACGCAGCAATACTCGCAATATACAAACGATCGAAGTGTGTGAAGCCGCGCTCTGCACACGGGCGCAAGTGCCCGAGTGCATGCACCCAGTGCGCCAGGATCTTCAGCACTCCTTCCACAATCACATACTTCGGCAACACCACGCCAAGAATACCAATCAGCGCCACCTCTGCACGCAGCGCAGCAGAGAATGCCACCATTCCCGCACTGTGATGCACGTATACCGAGAATGCGAGTGCCGTGCAGAAGAGCGTGAGTTCAATGAGACTCTCATGCAGCACAGCACGCACGCGCTTCCACCCATGTAGGCGGTGAAACTTCACTGTATCCAGCGCCATGTGCAGTGCGATGAGCAGTGCGAAGAACCCCAAGTTAAACAGGGTAGCTGCCAAGAGTGCGAGCACGAGGAACCCTGCATGGAATGCAGGAAGATGATCGTGTCGCTCGGCGAACGCGCGGAGGTTCGTAGGAAATCGCATGTGTGTTTATAGTATTTTACTATATTTTCATTATTTTGCAATATCTACCTTCTCCTTTCGCAGGAGCGCACGAACGCTTGCAAGCCGCTCGGAAACCTCCGCTTCGAACCCTCGATCGCTCGGCTCGTAGAACTGCTGCATACGCATCCCCAGGGGGAAGTAATTTTCTGCCACCACCGCGCCCTCGGTATCGTGCGGGTACTGGTACCCTTCGCCGTAGCCTTGGTCGCGCATGCCTTTGATGGGTGCATTGCGCAGATGATTGGGCACTTCGAGCGTGGGTTGCGTATGGATCACACGCTTCACCGCACCCATCGCTCGGGTGATGGCATTGCTCTTGGGCGCCTGCGCGAGGTACACGCACGCATGCGCTAGGAAGTATTCCCCCTCTGGCAGGCCAACCATTTCGAACGCCTGCCATGCAGACACCACCATCTGCAATGCACGAGGATCTGCATTGCCAATGTCCTCGCTTGCAAAGATGAGCATGCGGCGAAACAGGAACCGCGGTTCCTCGCCGCTCGCAAGCATTTTGAACATCCACACGAGCGCCGCATCGGGATCACTGCCGCGCAGCGTTTTAATAAACGCAGACACAGTGTTGTAGTGGTCTTCCCCCGTTTTATCGTACCGGCGGGCACGCTCACGGAAGAGTGCTTCTGCCTCCGGCAGAGTGATCTTTGCACCAATAGTGAGCACAGCAAGATCGAGTGCGTTGAGCGCAATACGCGCATCACCACCCGCAATAGTCGCTAGATGCGTGAGTGCGTCGTCATGCATAGCAATCTTTCCGCCGAATCCCCGTTCATCGGCGAGTGCTCGGCGCAAAATATCTTTGAGGTCATCCATACCCAGTGGCTGCAACAGGTACACCGTGGAACGCGACACGAGTGCCGCATTCACTTCGAAGTAGGGGTTTTCTGTCGTCGCGCCAATCAGGATCACCGTTCCTGCTTCTACATACGGGAGCAGCGCATCCTGCTGAGACTTGTTGAATCGATGGATTTCATCGATGAAGAGCACCGTGCGCTGCCCGAATGCCGTGAACCGCTCCTCGGCTTCTGCACAGACCGCCTTCAAATCTTTCACGCCGCTGAGCACCGCGTTGAGCTGCGTAAAGTGCGCTTTGGTCGCTTCTGCAACCACCGCCGCAAGTGTTGTTTTTCCCGTGCCGGGCGGCCCCGAGAGGATCACCGACGTGAGCGCATCTGCCTCGATGGCGGCACGCAGAGGCTTCCCGATACCAAGAATGTGCTGCTGACCGGCATACTCCGCAAGCGTGCGCGGGCGCATTCTGTAGGCAAGCGGCGTTGCGGCGGCACTGCTCATAAGGCAGGCAGCATAGCACGACTTCCGTTCCGAAAGAGCGTGTGTTGTGCTACAATACGAAGAACATGGCTGATTTCCACACCACCATCGCACAGAGCGCCCGCAAGCCTATGAGCGACAGCGCGCAAGAGAAAGCAGGCAAGCCGCTTGAGGGAACGCTCTCTGCGGAGCACCGTGCGTTTCTGAAAAGCATTCGGGAGCTCATTGAGCGAAAGGAGATTGATCCCTACACACCCAAGACATTTATTCGGATGGAAGTGTATGGCGAGTTGAGTGAGGAATGGCAGGACAAGACCGACCTCGCGCTCATGAACATCGCCGACCTGTTAAAGCAGCTCTACGAGCTCTACATCCGTACAGATACACCCAACGAGTCGCCGCAGTACCAAACCATGATCGAGCAGCTCTTCGAAATGAAGCAGCGCATCGAACAACACCACGACGTCTTCAAATTCTAATACCCTCTGCCATGACGAAACCCCGCACACCAGAAATTCTGCCAGACGAGCCGAAGCAAAAACCTCTCGAGGATTTCAAGCAACAGCAGAATACGCTCGAGAACATGCGTCCGGGTGATTCCACATTCGATGACCAGCTCACGCGCACGCGGGCGACAGCGGAAGTGCTCGACGAGCGCCTACTCGATGACTTGGCGCAGCGGCTGGAGCAAGACCCACGCATTCGCCAGGAAATGGCGAAGCGGGGGCTCAAATTCTGGAACCAGATCGACCACGCGCCCGACGGAGAGGTGGAGAAGCCGACGATGGTTTAGAGCCACACAATCCGTGCATCGTTCTTCCACCATGCCATCTGTTTTTTGGCGTACTGGCGCGTTTTTGTGGCAATGCGCTCCATCAATGCCCGCTCGGTGAATGGTATCTGCTCCTCGAGGAATCGAATGATGTCGCGGTACCCGTGGCTCTTCATACCGGGATCATTGGGCCCGTACCCTTGCGCGAGAAGATCGCGCACTTCTGCCACCCAGCCGGCATCGAACATTGCTTCACACCGGGCATTGATCCGTTCATCGAGCTCTTCTCGAGAACGCGACACACCGAAGATGAGCAGATCGTGCTTGGCCGGAATCGCCGTGCCTGCGCGTAGTTCAGAGCGCGGCACTGCGCTGGATTTGGGCGACTGCAGCAATTCGTGAATTTCCACCGCGCGCACCACGTAGGGCTTATTGCGTATGTCGATCGTTGCGGCAGATTCCGGATCAATATCTGCGAGTCGCGCATAGAGCGCCGCTCCGCCGTCTTTGTCGTACTCGGCGTTGAGCGCTGCGCGCAGCGCGCTGTCGCTTGGCGGAGCCATGGTGAGATCATCAATGATCGTGCTCAAGTAGAGCATGGAGCCGCCTACGAGCAACGGCACATTGCCGCGGCGGCGCACATCCATGATCGCCTGTTCAGCTTGTTCGCGGTACCAACCGGCAGTCGCTTCTTCCCGAGGATCCAGAATATCCAGCAAATGATGCGGCACGTCTTTGCGCTCCTCCGGCGTGACCTTCGCGGTGCCAATATCCAGCTTGCGGTAGAGCTGCCGCGAATCGGCATTCACGATTTCGCCGCTGCGGCCGGCATCTTGTAGTGAGGAGGCGAGCGAAATGGAAAAGGCCGTCTTGCCACTGGCAGTCGGCCCCAAGACCACAATGAGCGGACGCTCGCTCTGCGCAAGGAAGTCCCGTGCGTGCATACGCCAATCCTGGGCTGCTCTAGCCATTGCATGCATGGTACTTGATTCAGGAGCTGGGAGCACGGAATGTACAGAATTCTTCACAAGAAGAAAGTGCACAACATTCGCTGTACCTGCACACTGCTCGGGAAGAAGGAAAAATGGTACTATGAACACGAAAAGTCACATTCCTCTCTTCACTCATGCACCCACTCATTCAGTCGATCTCCGCGAACATTTCCCGTGGTCGCATTGCACCACAGAACACGCTCATCCCTACTGTCATCGAGAAGACGCAGTTCGGTGAACGCGTGTACGACATCTACTCCCGCTTGCTGGAGGAGCGCATCATTTTCCTCGGCACACCGATCAACGATGACATCGCAAACTCCATCATTGCGCAGCTGCTCTTCCTAGAAAAGGAAGACCCAAAAAAGGACATCACGCTCTACGTGAACTCTCCGGGTGGTCAGGTATCGAGCACGCTCGCAATGTACGACACCATGCAGTACGTACAGCCCGACATCTCCACGGTCTGTCTCGGCATGGCTGCATCTGGCGGCGCCATCATTTTGATGGGCGGCGCCAAGGGGAAGCGCTTCGCGCTGGAGCACTCCGAGATCATGATCCACCAGCCGCTCGGCGGCACAGAGGGGCAGGCAACGGATATCGCTATCCATGCCGATCACATCATCAAAACTAAGGATCTGCTCAACGAGCTCATCGCTAAGCACTCGGGTCAGGATCTCGAGAAGGTGAAGAACGACACAGAGCGCGACAAGTTCATGAAGGCCGACGACGCTCTTAAGTACGGACTCATCGACAAGATTGTGAAGCGGAAGTAATGCTCATTGCACTACAAAAAACGGAGCCGTAGGGCTCCGTTTTTGTTTGTACGAGACACGCAGATTACATCTGCCCCATAGCCTTGCACTTCTCGCAGCCCTTGCCGCCACAGGCGCACATGCCGCCGGTTGCGCATGCAGACTTCCCGCAGCAGCTCGACATCTTCACCGTAAGGAGCAACACGATAATCCAAATGAAGGCGTTATTTGCAAACGACATCGCTTGGCCGAGCGCATCGGGATTGTTGGTGAGAACTGGCTTGAGGAGCATTCCTGCAGGGATGGAGGCAAGTGCGAGGCCGCTACACCATGCACCAACGAGCATCTGCTTCTTCCAGATCAAGCACACACCGCCCACGATCATGAGGAGTGGCAGGATGTACGCCCAGATCGTCCCGAGGAACCCGAGGAATCCAAGATCGCCAGAGACCATCCCAATGAAACCGGCAATGCCTTGGTAGTGAGAAATGCCTGTGAAGATCAACGCCAGCCCGAGTGACACACGAGCGAGTGTTGCCACGACAGACTTGGGGGATTGCAAACAACAACCAGTGATAGGACATTTTTCCATCATGGGCACAGGGGGAAAATAGGGTAAGAAGAACTTTTGCTCAGTGTGCGCGGATCTTCGGCTACTGCACAAGTGAGCAGAATTCAATCGGTGATCTGTGCAACAGAAACTGAACTCGCGTATCCTGCCCCGGTGTTCCACCTACACCACACCACCGCACTCGGCAGAAGAGGTGTATTGAGCACCGCTCATGGCGATATTCAGACGCCGTTCTTTATGCCTGTGGGCACTGCGGGAGCCATGAAGGGCATTACGCATCAGGATCTGGTTTCGCTCGGTGCGCAGATTCTGCTCAGTAATACCTACCACCTCCATCTGCAGCCCGGTGAGCAGGTGGTGAAAGCTGGGGGAGGACTGCACAAATTCATCGGTTGGCAGAAGCCCATGCTTACAGACTCCGGTGGATTCCAGGTGTATTCACTGCGCCGCACGAATGCGATTGATGATGACGGGGTGGTGTTTCACTCGCACCTAAGCGGGGAAAAGCTCTTCATGGGGCCCGATGAATCCATCGCGATTCAACATGCACTCGGCGCAGACATGATCATGTGCTTCGATGAATGCCCGCCCTCCACAGCGCCGCGCGAGCACATTCTTCGCGCGGTGGATCGCACACTTGTGTGGGCTGCGCGCTGCAAAAAACGCAACGACGAACAGCGTGCCAAAACAGGCTGGGCGCCGCTCCTCTTTGGGATCGTGCAAGGAGGGCTGCACCGTGATCTGCGCGAAAAATGCGCGCAGGAGCTCATTGCCATTGGCTTCGATGGCTACGCAATCGGCGGCCTTGCCGTGGGCGAATCGGAACCCGACATGCTCTCTGTAGTGGAAACAGTGGCGCCAATCCTTCCTGTAGATCAACCGCGGTATTTAATGGGCGTAGGGGAAATCGGGCAACTCAAGGCATGCGTTGCACGTGGTATTGATATGTTCGACTGCGTGCTCCCCATGCGCATTGCACGTCACGGAAGAATTCTGCTCTCCGATGGTTCCGAGATCCGCATTACAGGCGCCGCATTCCGCGATGCACATACACTCATCGACCCGGAATCCCCTTCTCCAATGAGCCGCACACATACCAAGAGCTATCTGCACCATCTTTTGCGGGCAAAGGAACGCCTTGGTGAACACATTGCGCAAATGCAGAACCTCGGGCTCACACTGCAAACCATGCAACATCTGCGCGCCCAAATGGATGACAATGCGGGCTAAGACCTGCAGAATCCCGCCCCATGAAGAAGCAACGGTCCGTCGCCGCGCCGTACGAACATATTCCCGCGTATGCCATACGCATTGTGGAACGTGAGCTCCACGCATACCAGACGTACAGCGCAATTCCTGCAACAACGCGAGAGCGCACCGCAGAACGTTTGCGAGCATTGATCGGCGATGGCTTTTGCAAAAGGAAAGAAGGAGTGATTGTCTCCGGGCAGGATGTCACAAAACATCTGCTGTTTTCTGCAGAAAGACTCAGGAAAGAGGACGATACAGATCTGCTTTTGCTCCTTGAGCGCATCACTCCCGCAATCAACGAAATCGCGATGCTCTATAGAGAGAAATTCTCTACACACATTACAAATACTCCACCTCAACAAACAGAGGAGCTGTACTAACTAGGCGGAGATCTTCGTGATCTCGATTTCGGTGTAGTGCTGACGATGACCGTGCACACGGCGGTAGCGCTTGCGACGCTTCATCTTGAACACACGAATCGTGTCCCCGCGACCATGAGCAATCACCTTGGCCTGCACCGTAGCACCAGCAAGAGTTGGCGCACCAATCGCCACATCGTCATCGCTCTTTACAAGGAGAAACACCTTATCGAACGTCACCGTCGAACCAGGCTCTGCATCGAGCAATGGCACTTCCAGCGCGTCACCTTCGGCGACTCGTTCCTGGAACCCGGCGATGTCGACAACAGCGAACATAAGCGAAACGTCCGCGGCAGTGTACGGAACGCTGATCTGATCAGCAAGAAATTCTCTATGAAAACGGCGAGGGGCTCTTTCGAGCACCCCCGCCGCATCCTGCGGAAAGAAAGAACGTCCTAGTTGGTGTCCTCGTCTTCCGTATTGTCCTCATCTGCACGTGCTGCCTCAATTGCAGTCTTGACCTTCACGCGCAGCTCTGCGCGTACTTCGAGGGCGCATTCGCGCTTTTCCTCTACAGAAGTATCCATTTCACGGCAGGCTTTGTACTCTGCGCGTGCCTCGGTAATGAGGTTCTTGATGGTCTCGCGGAGCTCCTTGCGAGCATCTACAGACGTGTGGTGGAGATTGCGACGAGCCCACTGGCGTGTGCTCTGCATATGCTCCTTCATGGCCTGCGCACGAGCCTGCACACGATTGCGGAATGCAACGTGATCATCGGAATCATGGTCTGCATCTGCATGCACTTTGGCATGCGTCTTCATGCGTACGCCAACATCGGAACCCATGAGCGATGCGTCTACACCAGTCTCGCTCGAGACTGACGTATCTGTATCGAGTGACACACCGAACGCGAACGCTGGAGTTGCCGTCAGCGTGACAGCACCGAGCGTAACAAGAGAGAGGAATCGTCTCATATAAAAGGAGGGAAAGAAGTAGAGACATAGGAGGAGACGACCGGTCTCCGTCTCTCTTACAGACCAAGTTTTTCCTCTATTTGTAGCGGTTCCTGTAGATCTTCGGACACCGAATTTTCATCGATGAGCTCTGGCTCTCTGCGATCAGCAGATACTGGCACGTCTTGCGTAGGCGCATCTCCTGCTGCATCAGATTCTCCTGCAGCTGGTCGACGCTCTAGACGAACACGGATGCGATCGAACCGCTCGCGACGCTGGATATTCTGCTCATCAATCTGCTCGCGACGTCGGCGTGCATCTTGCACAATCGGTACGAGTTCTTCGGGAACTGTGCGATCCTGAATGATGCTATCGATTGCTTCCTGGCGTTCTGTGAGCACTTCGGTGAGGTGTATGCGAAAGTCTTCAATCTCGGGATCATCGGATGTATCCGGCAATGCATCGAGATGTGCCTCGATACGGGACGCCTGCACATCGATGAGGAACTCCAACTCTTCGCGACGCTCCTCGGTGAATCGACCACTCTCAATCAAGCGCTGGCGCTCGGTGAACCGACGTTCCAAACGTGTAAGTTCCCACGTGCGCTGCGCATCGGACGAATGAGCGAATTGCTCACGAATGGGCTCTGTAACGTAGATTTTGACGGGATAGAGCATGTCCCCGGGCAGCGCCGCCTCTGCCACTCCGCCAGTTGCCAGCATCACCACAACAAACGCGCTTGTGGATGCAAATACCAAACGTGAGGTGGAGAAATTGAGGAATCGAGAAACCCACGATTGCGCCTCCGGCTGGTAGCTTTGCATGAAGTTCTGCAGCTGCCTTCGACCCTCCGCATGCTCATGAGACTTGAGCTGTAACGTGGCTGCAGCACCAAGCAATTGCCCTTCTGGGATATCGGAAAGCATCCGCACACGAAGCATAGAACGAGCATCTGCGCGCTCTGCATCGGAGAGGCGCAATGCACATGCATCCTGCCAAAATTGATCGAGGGTATTATTCATCGGCATGAAGGAGTGTCTTGAGCTTCTGAATTCCACGGTTCACACGAACAGATGCTACGTTGGCGGACACACCGAGCAGATCAGCAATTTCGCGAGGCTGGTAGCCATCAACGAACCGTAGCACCACTGCCTGACGATAGGGCTCATCGATGTGCTGCAAGGCATCCATTACTTGGTTTGCCGAGAACCGTCGGTCGGTGTGTGCCTCTGCACTGTCGTCACGCAAGTCCCACCCTGTTTCTTGCAACGCCTCGATGGACTCCACCCTGCGGCGCTTTGCCCGACGCACGTGATCGATAATAAGATTGTTGGCAACGCGGTACAGGAATGCGCGCATGTTCTCCACCTTCTCGCCTTTCGCCGCATACTGCCACGCCTTCACAAAGGTGTCTTGCATAAGATCCCGGCCGACTTCTCTATCGCCTATACGCAGCGCGCAGTGGCGGAAAATCGCATCGGCGAAGTCGTCGTATGCGGAGAGGAAAAGTTGCTCCATGTGCTCACGTTGACGCTCGTCTGGCATAACTCTTACAGGTGAAAGACCTCACACGAACTCGGAGGCTATTGCACCAAATTTACGCCACATTCCAAATACACGCACCCTTCTTTGCATGCTCGAGTACGAATTGCCACGTCTTTGCATCGTATTGCGGACTGGAGGGGTACGGCGGTTGCAGAAGCGCACGTTCATTCAGCTTTTCTGGTGCTTGATACACGGTGTTACTTCCGCCGTTAAAGTTTGCGGTACCTACACTCACAATATGCACTGGTGTCTTGGGATACGCCCTCTGCAAAGCCCTTCCGAGTGTTCCCGATCCTCCCATACACCAGAGTTCCGGTGCATCAATATTCGCGGACTTCACAACTGCTTCCAAGGCGTTTCCGAACTCAGGAAAATCCAAACCAATCGGAAGGAATTTCGCTCGGTATTGCTCTGCATACGCGATCGCCTGCTTACTCACTTCTACCTGTGTTGCAGCAGTATCGACAACCATGTGCTGCACATGCGGCTGCTCCGTTGCCTTGCGAAAGATCTCCGTGTCGTGCTTTGGAGCGTAATAGAAGAGCATAACCTTCTTTGCTGCTTCCCGTGCTGTAAGTGCAATCGCATACGCCGCATGCCCATAGTAATCACAGGCATACACCAATTCCGATTCATCAATCGAGGGGATCAAACGACGAAATGCTCGGCGCTTCGTTCCCCCTTCATACAGGTCATCTCGAATTACCTGAAAGCCTTCGATTTCCTGTTTTACAAAGGATTCCTCGAACTCATGCATGCGGGAACTGTACCGTTGTAAAGTATATTATGCAATATAATTTTTACTTTGTGAATTGGCTGGGGAGGAAGGATTCGAACCTTCGAATGGCGGCTCCAAAGGCCGCTGCCTTACCACTTGGCGACTCCCCAAAATGCGTCGGCGAACGGAGTGTAGCGTCCTCTCGTTGCAATGAGAATCGATACCGTAAAAAACACGGCAAAATGTTGTAAGAATCAGAAAAAGATGACTTGTTGACTTTTGTCAAATACTCTTGACAAATAATGCTTATTAGCTAATATCTTTGCCATTTTGTAAATTTTCTCAATATTTCTATGTCCGCGTCCCTCCGTCGAACATGGGCTACAGTGAGCCTGTTCTCACTGATGCTCATTCAGCTCCAGAGTGGCTTTGCCGCCCTCGAGTTCCCACTCGCACCTGCGAGTACCGCACATGCGCAAGCCGCGTCGCGGACGTTTTCCAGCGCATGGGAAATCCGTGCGTTCTTGCAAACGATCCCTGGGATTACGCACATCCAGTCGTCGCCGGATCACCTCTCGGGTGCTCCTCGCAACGATCAGGCAACTGCCAACGCAGTGTGCAAATTCGCCGGATACAACTCAGCGCAAATCACGAATACGAGTCACTACTCGAGTTGTGGAGACAACACGATTGGCTACTGGGACGCAGCCAAGAATGACTTCACAATCTACGGTGCTTGTAACTACAACAGCTTCATCCACGGCTTGCTCTGTACCAACCCAATTGCAACGGCACAGTGCAGCGATGGCGTAGATAACGATGGCGACGGGGCAGCGGACTACCCCGCCGACTTCAGCTGTAGCTCAGCAACGGATACGGACGAAACAAATCCACGTTCAGCCTGTCAGGATGGCGTGGACAACGACGGTGACGGGAAGGCGGACTTCCCAACGGATCCGGGTTGTTCCAGCAAGCAAGACAACGACGAGTTCAATACCGGCGGAGGTGGAAATGAGTGTTCGGACGGTATCGATAACGATGGCGACGGCAAGATCGACGCCCTCGTCACCACCACAATAGGTGGAGGCGATTTCCAAAAGGAAGGCGCCGATCCGAAGTACGGCAAAACATGGATCGCATCCATTACCTGCCGCGCTGCAAACGGCAGTACGCAGACCATTGGTGGCAACAATCCACAAACTGTAGCGAATTTAGTGGCAAGCGCCATTACACAGAAAGGTCTGCCATTCACAAAACCTACAGCACCGCTTGTTCGCACAACAGGCGGAAGCGGCGGTGGCAACGTGTGGACAAACCACGGCACACCCCACACAGCAACGCTGAACGCAACATGTAAGATTCTCGGCTACGAAAGCTACGTGTCATCCACATGTGCAGATACAGAGCGCAGCGGCAGCTACCCGAACGGCAAGTGCAACTACCACTCCCCTGGCGACAACCACCACTTCCGCTTCAACGGAAACATTTCACTTGCAGCATGTAGCGACGGTATCGACAACGATGGCGATGGCCAGACCGACTACCCGCAAGATAACGGTTGTGCGGCGGCAGGAGACACAAGTGAAATTTTGCACGATCCAGGATGCACAGGACCAACCGATCCTACAGAAAGCGATCCTACTCCAGCATGCTCCGACGGTATCGACAATGATGGTGATGGTGCAGCGGACTTCCCTGCAGACTTCAGCTGTAGCTCTGCTACAGACAACGACGAGACGAACCCGAAGGCACAG
>JAGVDM010000001.1 GCA_020058765.1 Candidatus Peribacterales bacterium
AGCTAACGCGGTAAGCACGCCGCCTGGGAAGTACGGCCGCAAGGCTAAAACTCAAAGGAATAGACGGGGACCCACACAAGCGGTGGAGCGTGGGGTTTAATTCGATGATAAGCGAAGAACCTCACCCAGGTTTGACATCTTGGGAATCGACTGGAAACAGTTGAGTGCCGCAAGGAACCCAAAGACAGGCGCTGCACGGTCGTCGTCAGCTCGTGCCTTGAGGTGTACTGTTAAGTCAGCAAACGAGCGCAACCCTCGTCCTATGTTGCTTTTTCATAGGAGACTGCCGCCTCCAAGGCGGAGGAAGGTGAGGATGACGTCAGATCAGCGTGGCCCTTATGCCTGGGGCAACACCCGCGCTACAATGGCCGGTATAGAGGGCAGCCAACCCGCAAGGGGGAGCCAATCCCACAAAACCGGTCTCAGTCCGGATTGAAGTCTGCAACTCGACTTCATGAAGCTGGAATCGCTAGTAACCGTGAATCAGCTATGTCACGGTGAATACGTTCCTGGGTCTTGTACTCACCGCCCGTCAACTCATGGAAGGCAGGGGTGCCCGAAGGACCCTTACCCGCAAGGGGGGGTACCACGGCAAAACTGCTGACTGGGAGTAAGTCGTAACAAGGTATCCGTAGGAGAACCTGCGGATGGAACATTTCCTTACCAGGGAATTTATTCTTTGGACCGTGCGCTGGCCGGTAGCAATGCCATCACGGAACCAGATTGACCGGGGCTACCTCCCGGCGCTCTGTCTCTTGCCCCCGCCCGACCGATTACGGTCGTTCGGGCGGGTAGCAAGTCGATATGGAGCGTCGTGGACCCGGACTTGCTTCTCTACTCGGCGATGGGGTGAGGGGTTCGTCGTACCCGCAGAAACGCGCTCAAGAACTACGCGTTTCTTTGTTGTAGCCAAAACACTCCCCAGATGATTGGCTGAATAAGAACGACGGGGCATACTCGCTCCCAATGTTTGAACAGTACTTCAGCGAGGAAAAGGGCGGAAGGCAGGTGCTGCGAGGCGAAGTGCACGACAAGTTCTTTACAGACTTACACGAAACACTCCAAAGCCAAGTCTTTGAAGGGGCAAGCCTGTTGTATCAGACCTTGGATCAAGGCGGTACGGTAGAAGTCCGGCTCCCCGAGCCAGAAGAGCTTATTGCCTATATCCGCATGCAACTCATCGACGGCGATATTCTCATCACCGCAGACTTCCCTGCTACCTCCTTCCCAGAAGGAGAAGCAAAAACCTACTCCATGCAAATCGTCTATGCGCCACCTCCACTCGAGTCAGGCGATTAAACTTCGCAGTTCTCGAGCATGAGAGTGACGAGTAACAGTACGCCGAGGAGTACATCGTACCGAAGCCGAGTATTTTGAAGAATTGTCTGCATAGAGACTATTGAAGCATGCGGCCGCCTTTAGCGCACGTACTTCTCACGTAAAGCAGTTTCTACAGTCTCCCGCCACTGCTGTATTTCCACAGAACGCAGCACATCGGTAAGGAACCCCTGCACGTACATATGGCGCGCCACATCGGCAGGTATGCCGCGTGCCGCAAAATAGAAAATATCAGCCTCGCTCACACGCGATACTGTTGCGCTATGGCTCGCTTTTACGTCATTGGTGCGGATTTCTAAAGCAGGCACCGCATCAACCTTGGCTGTGGCATCCAGCATAAGTACATCTTCTGTGAGGTACGTTTGGGTGCCATTTCCTGCTTCGCCAATCTCGATCATGCCATCGCACCGAGCAGATGCGTGCCCCTCGGCAACACCCTTGATGGTGATTTCTCCACCACCATTGCGGCCATGGAAGACATTACGAGCGCTGAGAGTGCAACGCTCTTTATCGCACGCATAGAACGCCCAATCGATGGAGCTTGTCGCGTGTGCACCTTCAATCAGCGATGCTGCATCTTGTGTGACTACACCGCTGCCGATCGTGACATTCTGCATGTGCAACGTGGCGTCCTCTGCCACACGTGCACGCTGCGTAATGCGGATGTTCTGCCCCCCTGCACGCTGCAGGAAGAGCACGGTAAGACGTGCTTTAGGCTCCAGGAAAATTTCTACGGCACAGGTATCTCCAGCCACCGCAGTGAAATCAATGAATACCGAAGCGGTGCTGCCACGTTCAGACACTATCACCACATGATTGCGTTCTGCCTCCAATTGCAGGGAGATCGGCTCATCGTGATCTGCAGGCACGCTGAACGCACTCACTTCGACATCCTTCTCTATGGGGATCAACGACCCACCCAGAGAGGGCACAGATCCCGATGCCTTTCGTATATCGCGGAAAATGACGAACATGGAGCCATCAGCCTACGCAGGCCATCGCGCGAAGTCACGGAAGCAATTGTCGTTTTACACTAGGCGCCAGAGGCTCGGCAGATATCCGTCCAACATCTGCAATTTGCGAGAAGACACGCTGCTATTCTTCGCATACTCATTGGCGAGAGGGAGCCAGATCTGCATGGAATAGGCCATGATCGCAGCCTTACGCTGGTCACGCTGACGACCTACCGGCACTTCTTCGATCATTGCACGCAAAGCTCTAGCGCGCTCATGCAGTAATACATTCGTTTCAACGGCATTGTCTGCTTCGCTGGTGAATGCAACATTCACAATGCGTGCTGCAAAGTCTTTTATATTCATTTCCACAGCGTGCTTATCAGCAGCATTCAAAACCTCTGTTTGCCCCTCGGGTCTAGCCACTCCGCCAGGGAGCTTCCTGGGAGGAATGGACAATGTGGACTGCACATCATGACGTACACCTGCAACTGGCGCTTCCACGGACTGCTGCGCAGGAGGGGAAGCCTCACGAACGGCTTCTACCGTACACGCTGTGAGCAAACGCCTATATGCGGCTTCAGCCGATTGCGGCACGTTTGATCCAAATTCCGCAGCGGCAACCTCGCTCCACGTTTTCCGTAATGCTGCTTCAAACTCATTGGCAAAATCTGCGCGCTCAGCTGCAGGCACCTGCTGCAAACGTGCAACGTACTGTTTGCCGAATTCCGATCGCAGCTGGATGGATCGGTCACGGAGTTCCGACGAATCCCCCTCACGCTGGCGCCGTTCCATTGTTCTCACCATCGCAGGTGCAAGGCGACCAATAAGATCGTGGTCACGAAGTTCAAGTGATGATTGTGGCACTTCTGACATAGATCTGGGGGAATTGTCGGATTACAATATATATTGTAGAATATAACTAGAAATTGTACAACTGCCGTATGGCACAAAATGAGCCGACACAGCGCAGGCTATTCCCTGGGGAAAGAGCGGAAGCAAGCCACGCCATTTGGCATGGCAACCCCCAGGAGCTATTGGATTTCCTCCTCCAGGAACGCCTCTGCACACAAGCATTCTTGCTCGATGCCATGCAACAATACAACGAGAGTATCGCCAACAATCCACTACTGAAGCCCTACGATTCGCTGGAAGCATTTGTAGACGACAAGGGTATCCGATCGAAGATCGCGCAGGTCTACAATCGAACAGCCAATGGCGATTTTGCCTCATATGCGATGGCGTGGCAGACGGTACAACTCGCCCCGCAGCGGCCACCTCGCAGGACTATGCGCGATGCACTCGAAGCCGCTATTGAGCAGCGAAAACAAGCCGTAAAACGCGTAATTGAATAGTTCTGCTTTATATTGTATAATATACTTAACATTCCCCAATCACTCCATGGTGAACACAAAGCAGTACGGCGATGAGCATTTTGAGCCAAAGGAAGGCGGCATGAGCGTGCGGCCATCTGCAGGTCCGCTCCCACTTGGGACACAGTATGTGCCAGAGGACACTTCACCAGTGGAACTCCGCCGTATGTGGAAGTCGTTGGAAGGTCAGGATCCCGATACCGTTGTGGACTATGAAATCCGCAAGCAGGAGATCCAAGCGCGTATGGTAGAGCTCGGTATTGCGATGTAAATGTGTAGGAGATGTGGGGGCGCGTCACCCGACGCTGCCCTCCATTTCCAGTTCAATTAGTCGGTTCATTTCCACTGCATATTCCAAGGGCAGCATGCGCACAATCGGCTCAATAAAGCCGTTCACGATCATGGCCTTCGCTTCTTCTTCTGCAATGCCTCGACTGGTGAGATAGAAAATATCTTCCTCGCTCAGTTTCCCTACCGTGGCTTCATGCGCGACAGTTACATCGTTATTGCGAATTTGAATATCGGGAATGGTGTCGGTGCGACTGCGCTCATCTAAAAGCAGCGCGTCGCACTCCACACTCGCAATGCACCCATGCGCATGTGGTGCAACTTTGAGCATGCCGCGATACACCGCAACACCACCGCCTTTGCTAATAGATTTGCTTACGACATTACTCGTAGTGTGTGGCGCCATATGGAGCACTTTGGCACCTGTGTCTTGCCACTGTCCTTCGTTCGCAAAAGCGATGGCCATATGGTCGCACCGTGCACCTTCCCCAACAAGCATGGAACACGGGTAGAGCATCGTGACGCCGCTCCCCATATTGCCGCCGATCCATTCCATCGTGGCATCACGCTCTACAATCGCGCGCTTGGTGTTGAGGTTATACGTATCGCGACTCCAGTTTTCTACCGATGAATACCGAGCTTTGGCGCCGGGCTGTACAAAGATTTCCACGAGGCCGGCATGGAGTGCCTGGCTCCCATACTTGGGTGCGCTGCAGCCCTCAATGTAATGCACGTCTGCACCCTCTTCAACAATGATGAGCGTGTGCTCGAACTGCCCCATATTCCGCGCATTCATGCGGAAATACGCCTGCAGCGGCTCTGTTACTTTTATGCCTTTTGGTACATACAGGAACGTGCCACCGCTCCACACTGCGCCATGGAGCGCGGCGAATTTGTGATCGCTCGGAGGCACGCACTTCATGAAGTATTCCTGCACGATCTCCGGGTGCTGCTGCACTGCGTCATCCATATCGAGGAACACAACACCAAGCGCCTCCCATTGCTCCTTCAAACGATGGTAAATCATATCGCTCTCGTACTGCGCCCCCACACCCGCAAGCATTTTGCGCTCTGCCTCCGGGATGCCCAGACGGTCGTAGACCTTGCGGATGTCTGCGGGAACTTCTGCCCAGTTATCGGTGTTTTCCGCACCGGACTGTGCGTAGTAAATAATGTCATCTAAATCGAGTTGTGATAAATCTGGCCCCCACGTGGGCAGTGGTTTTTCGCGATAGATCTGCAAACTCTTCAGCCGATGTTCGAGCATCCACTCCGGCTCCTTCTTATCTGCGCTAATGCGCCGAACAAGCGATTCGCTCACACCGCGTTCCGCGCCTTCCGCATACGGCGCAGGGTTTGCGGTATCAAATACCTCACGATTGAGAGCCCCAAAAATTGGTGCGGAATCCATGAGCGCACAGTATAGCTCTGCTCCTCGCGTAATGACCGAAAACACAGGGAACTTCCTTAGGCTTCTTGCTCGGCCTTCTGTAGGAAGGCTTCGATATCCGTGTTACACATCAGAGGCAAAAAGCTGTCGATTTTCTGATCTGGCCAATCCCACCACTGCAGAGCGCACAATCGTTGAATCTGATCTTCAGGAAAGCGAAAACGGATCACCTGCGCGGGGTTTCCTCCGACGATCGCATACGGTGGGACATCTTTGGTAACAAGTGCGCTGTTGGCAAGAACAGCACCATCGCCAATATGCACCCCACTCATGATTATCACATTCTCTGCAATCCACACATCATTCCCAATAACCACATCCCCCTTGGTAGCAGGGTGCCCCGCTCCGCTGCAATTTGGGAAATGCCTTTTGAAAATATGACCAAACGGATACGTCGTCACCCAATCTGTACGATGGTTCCCGCCAAGATATACGCGAATATTGCTCCCGATCGAACAAAAATTACCGATAGTAAGATGCGCCCCCTCGCCCCATTCGAACACGCGCACGTGCTTGATGCCATATGTGTACTTCCCAACATGGGTAATGGCCGGATGGCGGCGCTTGAAGCTGAAGATCCTCATGAGGAAACAGGATACTATTCCACCGCGATTGCCTCCACTGCGAATACGCGACTTTCGGCGTATCCCCACTGCATCTGGCCCTCTACTGTTACTCGCGCACCCACATAGTCATCAAAATCTTCAAAGAGGATTTCGTTGGTATAGACGAGTACCACTTTCTCCACCATTGCCCAAGGCCCCATGGCGCTCAATGGATCACGCATAGGCGTATCGAGCACTAGAACGAAATCATACGCAATATCCTCTGCAGGGCGCTCTATCCGTTCAATACGCCCCGTTAGGCTCGTTTCGCCCTCGCTAATTGGCTTCGCGAGAAGTTTATACATGAGCTCTACCATTTCGGCGCGGGTGATGTACTGCCCAACATCACGAATGCTGGAAACAATTGCGCCATGCTCCTTGATGTAATCGGTGTAGGGCAGGTACCACATGGCACCATCTTTCACATCCAGCTCTGCTTCGGAATCGAGGTTAGCAATGATTTTCGCGGCCTCTGCATAATTAATATTCGCACTTGGTCGAAATGTGCCATCGGGATAGCCACTAATCACCCCCTGGCACCGTGCTGCGTGCACATACGGGCCATACCACTGTTGCATCGGCGCATCGGGGAATTCCGCCATGCGACATAGAGCGACTGTATTGATGCCATATGCCTCAATGAGAATCTTGGTGAATTCGGCACGGTTCACGAGTGCCTTGGGCCGAAAGGTACCATCGGCGTAGCCCTCCACGATGCCATTCTGACGTGCCCACATGATCGCCTCGAAGGATGCGTGTGTCTCGGGTACATCGGTAAAGTCCCCACCGATGGCGCCGGGGATTTCCTCGTTTTCCGGCTCCTCCTCGATCGGCCCACCAGACATGTGGCAGGGCTCCGCGAAATAATTGATCTGGCTGCCATCTTGCGTGCACGCAGGGTGCATACTCCCGTCCTGGCACACATGGGGCACGCACGAAAGGTCTTCATTCATCACCAATGGTTCACGATCAGCAACTAGCTGTTCAGGGCCAATGCCTTCGCCTGTTTCTGGATCGGCGTAATGCTGGCCACAGAGCTGTGCCCACCACTGACCTTCATTACTGTTTGCAACAACTGTGTACTCCTTACCCACCTCGAAATTCATGCCACACATTGCACTGTCCAAACCCGTCTGAATCACCATGCCATTTACAGCAGGGCCATGCCAAACCGTATCAATTGCGAATGCGACTGACTTCTGCCAATTCTCTCTGTCTTCGGACACGGCGAGAACTTCACCATGGAATACCATCTTCCCATCGGTGAATGCTGACTCTGCATCACCAAGCATGCAGCTGCATGCATGTGCTTGCCCAGCGGGCAGCGCTACCGTGAGCAATGAGAGCAACGACGCAGAAAGGAAAATACGAGAGAAACGCATGATGGGAGGGGGAAATCACAGTGCAGTGTATCACTGCAGATGTAGACGTAATACACGTCACATACATACCACTACGACGATGGAATGGACTGGTTACGACCGCACCACCGAAGGCAGAACCTCTTTCAAGTCCTCCGTATCCTCAATACACGTGGAGAAAATCACATTGAGCTCATCAAGCTGTAGCTCGTAATTCTGGAGCAAACAGGCACCAGCAACGCGATACGAGAGGAATGTGTGTTCACCGAATGCCTCTTCTGTAAGCAGCAACTCGGGCGTGGAGCGCTCAATGGGTATACCCATGCGCTCACCCAGATCTGTTGCAATCGCCTCGGATGTGCGGGCAGGAATGACTGTGAGCTGCAACGTATGTGCCCATTCGCATACACCGGTGGGGCGTGGCCGACCAAAGAGCACGCCATCTATACCAGAAAGGAGAACGTACGGCTCCGGCGCAATTTCACCAGTACCCCACGCCGGGTTGTAGGGGATATCGAATGTCACACCGGATCGCTCATGTGTGAATGGCACTGTTGTAGACGGCGCATCGGCGTTCACCTCGCAAGCCGTTTCAGCGGCTGTAGTTGGATCTTCCGTGCCGGTAAGCTGAGCAATCCGTTGCTGCAATGTTTGCACTTCTGCGGCCAGATCCTCAACCTGCGCCTCTAAGCCCACACGTTGTTCCGCGGTGATCTGCATGTAGCGTACTTCTTGCCAGCGATACATGCCGGCAGCAGAAGCTGCTCCGGCCATCACTGCCATTACCAGAAATGCGAGAAACAAACGCACGGACTGTATGGTAGCAAGAAGCGTGAACGCGTGAAATACTGCAGAGCATGGACTTCAAGGAACGTCTGCACGGACTCGGGAGGAACATCGTGCACTTGCGGTTCACGCATGCACAGATTGTGGAAGCGGCGATGGTAACCGCACAGGGGATACGCTCTCGGCTCACTACACTAGAAACAGGAGATGCACCGGAGAACGCGGAAATCGCGTATCTCGGCAGCAGGATCAAAGAATTGCGTGAGCTCACCCGCCAATTGAACCACAACGACGAAAAAGACCGTGTGCGGCAACTCGTGCATATTCGTCATATGTTGCACAAACGCATCCGTGCGCTGGCAGAAGGGAACAACATGCACGCAGATGTCATCGTGCCGCACGATGAGGCAGAGGCAGATGAGAGCCATCAACAAAAGGAGCCACAATCCCCGCGGACCATGGCTCCCAAAGAGAACGAACCGATTTAGCGTACTTCGTACGTCAGGTTCACGGAGATCACGATCTCCTGCTCTCCTGTAGGCACGGGAACGGCTTTCATTTCTTCGACACCTACATCCATCATGACTGCTTCACGAGCCATGTAGGGCATAGGCGGTGTGCCACCGTATCCACCTTCGGAGTAACTCTTGATATCGCCAAGCCTCTTGCCAAGCTGTGCAGCAAGCACTTTTGCCTTGGCCTCAGCATCTTTGATAGCAAGTTCACGAGCTTGTGCCTGCAGTTCTTCAGGATCATCGATGGTGAAACTCACGCCACCCGCCTGATTGGCGCCGGCAGTAGTTGCCGCAGAAAGAACTGCACCGATCTTGTCGAGGTCGCGCACTTTCACGCTTAGGCTCTGGTTTGCCTCGAAACCCTGATCTTCACGCACTCCTTCATTCCAGTCATACGACGGGTAGAGGGAGAGATTCTGTGTAACGATATCTTTCTCCTCAATATCGAGCGCCTTCACAGCATCAACAATGGCGTTCATTTTTTCGGAGAGTTCGGTCATTGCCTCTTCCGCAGTGGGGTGACGCTCCGTTTGCACACCAAAGCTCAATTGAGCGATATCGGGGGAAGCATTCACTTCGCCGCGGCCATCTACCGAGATGAGCACGGGGCTATAGTCCTGCTGCTCTACATACTTGCCTGTGATGAACATGCCGCCTGCGAGCAGGGTAACGATGACCGGAACGGTCAGTGTTTTGGTATCCATATGTGTAGAAGGGGGAAAGGTCTAACAAGCTATTCTACGAACAAGCGGCGCAAAAGTAACGTGACGGCGTGCAACTTGCTACGGAATTACGCCGCCTCGGTAATGCCGTACCGCTTGTACCCTTCGCGCTCCAGTTGCACTGCAAGCTCTGAGCCACCACTTTCCACAATGGAACCGCGGACCATCACGTGCACATGATCCGGGCGAATGTGATCAAGAATGCGAACATAATGTGTAACGAGCAGCGCAGAAAACTGCGGACTGCGCATGCTGTTCACGCCTTCAGCAACGATCTTCAGCGCATCGATATCGAGTCCGCTATCTGTTTCATCAAGGAGCGCGAGGAGCGGCTGCAGGAGCAGTAATTGCAGAATTTCTGCCTTCTTCTTTTCGCCGCCACTGAACCCCTGGTTGAGCGCGCGATCAGCAAATGCAGGATTCATGGAAAGTTCCTCCATTTTTGCAGCGAGCATTTTCTGAAACTTAATGGGTGAGCGCTGCACCGCATCTGGAGTGCGCACTGCCATCTGCGCATTGTAGGCCGCATGCAAAAAACTTCGGAGGCTCACACCAGCGATTTCTTTGGGGTACTGAAACGCGAGGAACACCCCAGATTGCGCGCGCTCATGTGGCTCCATAGCCAATAGATCCTTGCCCATAAACCGCACTGAGCCTCCGGTAACGGCGTAGGCAGGGTGCCCGGCAAGCGTGCTCACGAGTGTCGATTTCCCGGAACCGTTCGGCCCCATGATTGCGTGCACTTCGCCAGCATCAATGGTGAGCGACAAACCGGACACTACCGGTGTATCGCCAACAGCGATGGAAAGATCGCTGATTTGCAGGAATGGGGACATCGGGGAAAGTATGCATCATTCGTGCAGCGCCTGTGGAAAAAAATGCTGGAAGTGGCGGCAATGCTCTTCCGCAAACGGGTGCGGCTCGCGCATACTCATTGCCCAGATGCCAAAGGTGACATACCACTTCAACGGCCAAACAAGAACCGTGGAAGGGAAAGAGGGCGAAACCATCCTGCAGATCGGGCTGGATAACGGCATATCCATTGAACACGCTTGTGGCGGTAATGGGTTCTGCACGACATGCATGTGCAAGGTGAAGAGCGGTATGGAGCACCTTTCTCCACGTAGTGATCGCGAAGACAACATGGGCGTCACTGATGACCCCGATCGCTTAAGCTGCCAATCCATTGTGGGGAGTGGCGACGTAGAGGTGGAAATGGTGGAGTTTTAAGCGTTTGCCAGTGCGGCAAGTTTCGCCTTCACATCTTCATCGTATGGTTGCAAACGATTGATGCGACGATAGACCTCTTCTGCGCGGTCAATTTGCCCCAAGCTCACGTAGCATTCCGCCAACATACGTAGCAAATCAATATCGCGCGAAAGGCGCGCGCTGGCTTTTTCCAGAAGCGGCGCAGCATCACGCAGGCGACCAGCAGCAATACATGCACGACCCAGTGCATAGCAACGATCCGGATTGGCAGGGTCGCGGCTGAGAGCCTGTTTGTACGCATCACAAGCATCCTCGTACTGCTCAAGGCGGTAGTACGCCAAGCCCAGATTGCTCCAGTACGATACGTCTTCTTGCTTATCGAGAAGCTCGCGATAGAGCGCCGCGGCTTTCAGTTCGCGATCTGTTGTAAGGTACAGCTTCGCCAATTCCGCGCGCACCTCGTACGCTGCGGGATCGATGGTAAGCGCTTGGATGTAGAGGCGCTCCATCTCTTCTGTTTGCCCCTGTGCCTGTGCACGCTCCGCCTTACGGATCAAGGAGCGCACCTCCTGTAATTGACGTGCCGTAGCGCGGGAGTTGCCATCGGGACGATCCACAGGAATATCCTCTACTGCGTTGAATCCGCGCTCTGCAGCAGAGTCTGCTCGCTTCTTAATTCCACGCACGAATTTGCGCACCGTGCGATAGCGCAGTGCAAGCCGCACGCCGAGAAACGCGCACAGACCAATAAGAGAGCCGAGCAGGACGAGGAGGTACACCACGCGGGACAAGCAAACCTAGCACTGTAGCAAAGCATCAATCAAGGAAATGCTGCGGAATTCTCGCACAAATACGTGCTTTTCTCTTATTTGGCATCTGCCGCGAGTGCAAACTGTTGCAAGAGGAGTTTGCGGTGCACATTCGTCTGCAATCCGCGAGCGAGTTGGTGCAATGCATCTACTCTCGCCGGCTGGTACTTCTGCTCCCGCAGGGCGATAGCGAGATGGAGTAAAAACTGCTCTGCTTCGTCGCTACGTTTCTCGAGCGATTCGAGTGATCGCATGCGAGCAAGGAGTGTGTCGGAATCCCAAAACGACCGCGCACGAGCCGCAATTTGCCGATGCGCGCGCAATTGATCTGGATCATCACGCAACGCGCAGGCAATGCCCGGTGCGCCCTGTGCAATCTGCAGAATGAACTGCCGATCATCATCGGACACATCGTTGAGCAACGAAAGAATGGATCGCTGTGACAGTGGCCGAAAACGCAGCACACGCGTGCGGGAAATGACTGTAGGGAGCAGTGACGTGAGCGCCTGTGTAGTGAGAACGAACACCAGCTTTGGCGGCGGCTCTTCCAGAATTTTCAAAAACGCATTGGCAGCGGCAGCCTGCATGCGTTCCACAGAACGGATGATGCAACAGCGGTACTGCCCAGTTGTGGTTTCGTAGAGGCGTTCTTGCAGCGCACGAATGTCGTCGATGCTGATCACATCGGTTTTCGCAGACGGCTTCTTGGCACGGTGCTGCTGTGGAGCGTTGGATGTTTGCGCAATCACATTCCAGTCCTCTCGCGTCTCTTCTATCCACAATTGGTCGAGTACGAGGAGATCGGAATGCGTAAGATTCTCAATCTGTCGGAGTGTGTCTGCCCGCTCTGCATCACCAATGCCAACGCACAGCAATTCGGTGGCAAACCACCGAGCAACCGTCATCTTTCCCACGTGTCGTGGGCCAGAGAGGAGGTACGCATGCGACACATTCTCTTGGGCAAGATCGTTGGAAAGCTGCCCAAGAATTTCGCTATGGCCAACAATAGAGTGCTGCTCTGCCAAGGGAACTATGGTAACAGAAACCTAGGCTCCGTGGCACTTCTTGTACTTCTTCCCGCTACCGCACGGGCACGGGTCGTTGCGACCGGCCTTGTCTGCCATCAGCTGTGGCTGCGCTTTGATTGGAGCGCGAAGAGCAGATGGATTCTCGATTAAAGCACCCTCGCGGGTGACACCCGTATCGCTCAGTTCCGCAACAATGTCTGCCTCATTGGTCTGCACGTTCTCCAGTTGGCGCTGCTCCTCGGCAAGAATCGCCTGCGGTGCAAATTGACGGAAGTCGATCTGGAGCAAAGTACGCACTATTGTGTTGTCGATGGCGACGAGCAATTGCTGGAAACGTTTGAATCCCTGATCTTTGTATTCGATCAGCGGATCGCGTTGTGCGTAGCCAGAGAACGCCACCTGTTCGCGCAGGTGCGACATTGCGTCAATGTGATCCATCCAGTGTGTATCGATGGAGCGGAGCGTGATCACACGCTCAGCCTGTGCAACGGTCGAAGCATCATTGTCGGCACACTTTTTCTCGTAGAAGCTCACAAGAGCATTTTCCAAATGCGACTGCAGCGCACTGGCACTCTGCAAGCGTGCGAGAATTTCTGCAGAAACTTCTGATCGCATCGCGGGGTGCAGGGCGGCCATTGTTTCAATGATTTCGTTCGTGTTCCAACGCTCAGGGTCATCGGAAGATGCATGAACGGTGACGAGCGCCTCCGCTTCTTTGCGGATGGCGGAAACCACATCCTGATGCAACGGCCTGGTGCCCACATCGCTCACACCACTTTCGTCGGCAGCGAGACGCTCAAGTACTTTTTGGCGACGGACGTAGATGATTTCGCGGTGCTTGTTCATCACGTCGTCGTACTGCAATACGTGGCGTCGGATATCGAAGTTTCGGCCTTCTACGCGCTTCTGCGCACTCTCAATACTACGGCTCACAATCGGGTTTTCGAGTGGTTGATCGTCGGGAACATTGAGGCGCTCCATCATGGATTTGAGGCGATCACCACCGAAGAGGCGCATGAGTTCATCCTCCATAGAGACGAAGAACTGGCTCTCGCCCGGGTCACCCTGGCGTCCGCTGCGTCCACGGAGCTGGTTATCGATGCGGCGCGCCTCGTGGCGCTCAGTACCCAAGATCGCGAGACCGCCGAGATCCGCAACACCATCACCTAATTTGATGTCTGTTCCTCGACCAGCCATGTTCGTGGCAATCGTGACAGCACCCTTTTGCCCGGCACCTGCGACAATCTCCGCCTCTTTTTGGTGCTGCTTTGCATTGAGCACTTCATGCGGCACTTTCATTTGCTCAAGAAGTGCACTCATGGCTTCGGACTTCTCGATGGACGTGGTGCCAATGAGTACTGGCTGCCCGCGCTCGTGCTTCTCTTTGGCAATTTTTGCTGCAGCGCGGAACTTGGCCTCCACGGTGCGGTAAATCGCATCAGATCTGTCCTGGCGTTGTATAGATCGATGCGTGGGAATGACGAATGTTCGCACACGGTAGATGGATTCAAATTCCTCTTCCTCCGTTTTGGCAGTACCAGTCATGCCGGCAAGTTTGTCGTACAAACGGAAGTAGTTTTGGAATGTAATTGTGGCGAGTGTTTTGCTCTCACGCTGCACGGGTACGCCTTCCTTGGCTTCTATAGCCTGGTGCAGACCGTGGCTGTAGCGACGGCCGGGCATTAAGCGCCCGGTGAACTCATCGACAATGATGATCTCGCCATCCTTCACGACGTAATCCACATCGGACTGATAGATAGCCTGCGCTCGGAGTGCTTGCTCGATGTGATGTACCTCTTCAAAACCGCGATCGGTGTAGATGTTCTCGATGCCGAGCACTTCCTCGAGCTTCTTGATACCTTCATCTGTAAGGGTCGCAACGCGCTGTTTTTCGTCGCGATTGAAGTGCACATTCTCCTGCAGATTGCGGACAACTGACGAGTACTGCACGTACTTCTGTGTGGATTCCTCTGCCGGCTGGCTAATGATGAGCGGCGTACGCGCTTCATCGATCAGAATGCTGTCGACTTCGTCCACGATGGCGTAGTACCGCTCGCGCTGTACCTGTCGCCCAATGGACGTTGCCATGTTATCGCGCAGGTAGTCGAAACCGTATTCGTTATTGGTGCCGTAGGTAATGTCGCAATCGTATGCGGCTTTGCGCTCGTTGTGACGCAACTCGTGCAAGATGGTTCCGACCGTAAGGCCGAGTGCTTCGTAGAGCATATTCATCCAGAGCGCGTCGCGTCGCGCGAGGTAGTCGTTCACGGTAACCACATGTACGCCCTTACCAGCAAGTGCATTGAGATACACAGGCAGCGTACATACGAGTGTTTTTCCTTCTCCTGTTTTCATTTCGGCAATATTGCCGCGGTGCAGAATGATCCCACCGAGGATCTGCACATCGAACGGCACCATGTTCCACGTGAATTCCTGTTTCCCAAGAGCGGCCTTTTTGCCCTGGATGAGTTCGCACGCGCGAATGACCGTGGCAAATGCCTCTACAAGGAGATCATCGGTAGATGCGCCACCTTGAATACGATCGCGAAATTCCTGTGTGCGCTTGGGCAGATCTTCGAGCGTAAGTGCCTGTACTTCTGCGCTCTGCGCACGCTCGCGCACTTGCCGCACCAGCGGCATGAGCCGCTTGAGTTCCTTTTCATTCGGGTCGCCCAGTAAGCGATTGAGTGTATCAAAAATGGACACGCGGAGAGCATAGCAGAGGGGAGGCGACCCTTCCGGAGGAAACTCCCGGTTTTTCGGAGCGAGAGAATGCGAAGAAACACTTAGAACCCGCGGCCGTACCACGGCATGAGTGGCGCATTGCTATAGGGCAACCCTGCAAGGAGAGCAGGGAGAACCTCCTGCACTTCGCGCAGCTTCGCCTGTTGCGGCGAGCGCGCTGCAAGTGCGACTGAATGTTCTGCAATACATTCCCCCATCCAGAGTGCGTTGGTGGGGAACAGTGGAACAAACTCTTCAAGTTGTACCAATATCGGTTCAGGCCAATTGGTGGCATATGTGCCAAACCCGCGTACGAACAGTTCGTGCTTGCGGGTGGAATGCAACCAGAGGCAGTCTGCTTTACCACTGCGCGCATGGTACACATCGCTCAGATGTACTCCTGCAATAGGGAGTGTGCGCTGATCGGCAACGGTATTCGCGCAGGTCACGCCAACACGCAGGCTGGTGAATCCACCGGGACCGGTAACGCAAGCCACGTGTGTGAGTGATTGCCATGATGTATTCGCAGTAGCAAGCACGCGTTCAATAGCGGGTATCAACGCGTCATCGCGCATGCCCGGCGATGCGGGTTCGAACGCAAGCACCTGCGCTGTATCGCAACAGGCAATGCAGCCTTCGTGGCTCGCCAGATCAAGGAAGAGCGTACGCACATTGTGAGTATCGCGAAGAGCGAAACGAAGAGGAAGTATTTCCCCTCACATCCTAAAGGAGCGATACTGTGCTTCTGCCATGCCAGCGCTCTCCGTCATCATCCCCACGCACAAGCGGCCCGACGTGCTGCGCGAGTGTTTGCGTCACTTGCAATCACAAACTGCACGGGAAGATATCGAAGTGATCGTCGTGAGCGACGGGCCGGATGCGAGTGCGTGCGCCGTGTGTACGGTGACCGATTGGAAGATGCCTGTGCAGTTCATCGAAATCCCCAAACGACAGCAGGGCACGGCGCGCAATGCCGGTCTGCAATTAGCGCGCAGTCCGAGTGTGCTCTTTATTGGTGATGATATTTTCTTGGACGCACACGCGTGCGCTGTGCACCTGCGCACGCACGATCGTGTAAAAAATCACGCCGTATTGGGCCACACAACATGGCACCCGAATGTAGGCATTACGCCGGTAATGGAATGGCTAGAACAGAGCGGCTGGCAGTTTGGGTACCCCATGCTGGAGCCGTATACGAAAAGATTCGTACCGGAAGCGGATCAGCATCGATTCAGTTACACGAGCCACATTAGCCTGCCAACACGACTGGCCAAGAAGCACCACTTCCGCGAGGACATGCACCTGTACGGCTGGGAAGATATTGAGTGGGGCACACGCCTCCGTGATTCCGGCATACGTGTGTTCTACGAACCGGATGCCAAAGCACTGCATCACCACCGCATCACATTAGAAGATTCCTTGAAACGAATGGAAACACTAGGCAAATCCGCAGCAACGGTGCATAGGCAATCCGAGAGCTTTGACCGGCTCCCAAAGGGAATGAGGCGATTTGCTTATGCGATTGCGGCATTGCTTCCTACAACCGCAGGCAAACACCGCAAGGCGTTCCTGGCAGGAATCCGCTCGGGTTCCTAGCGGGTATGTGAACGGTACTCGTATACTATTGTCCCCGTGCTTCGGCGACTCGACCTTCTCCTCTGCGGCATCACCGTGGTGCTCACGTTCTTCGGCCTCGCGATGATCGCGAGCGTGAGCGTGTTTGAAAGTTACCAGCTTACCCAACGCCTGGTGGCAGATGGATTGCGTAGTGAGCCCAGCAATTCGTTCTATCTCATCCGCAGCTCGATGCATGCAATTGTGGGACTGGGTTGCATGTGCATCACCACATTGATCCCCTACCGAACATGGGAGCGGCTCGCCCTCCCACTCTTTGGGGCAACACTCCTGTTGCTCCTCGCAGTATTCCTCCCAGGCATCGGTGCAGACTACGGCACAAGCTACAGCTGGCTGCGCATCGGCGGCTTCTCGCTGCAGCCGGTGGAATTCTTCAAGATCGCATTCATTTTCTACATGGCAATCTGGCTGCAAAAACGCGAACAGCTTGTGAGCACGTTCCACGACGGATTTCTGCCGTTTGCCACACTGCTCGTGATCAGTACGTTCCTTGTGGCTGTACAACCAGACTTCGGCTCGTTCCTGATTCTGTCTGGTATCGCGATCACGATGTTCTTCATCGCAGGGGGGAACATGATCCACATGATTCTGGGCGGTGCGATTGCTGGCGTGCTCGGTCTGCCGATCATTTTAAACAAAGGCTACATTCGCAATCGCTTCCGGGCATTCCTCTCGCCCGATGACCCGGCAATCTCTGAATCGATCGGATTCCAAATCAAGCAATCGCTCATTGCGATCGGTAGCGGTGGATTCTTTGGTGTGGGCTACGGCAAATCGATCCAGAAATTCGGCTATCTGCCAGAGGTGCAGGCAGACATGATTTTTGCCGCAATGAGTGAAGAGCTTGGATTCATGCGCCTACTTATCATCCTTGGGATGTACGGCATTTTCGTGTGGCGAGGGTTCCACATTGCACAGAATGCACCGGATCGTTTTGGCTTCCTGGTGGCCACTGGCATTACCACATGGATCGGCTTGCAGACGGTGATCAATATTTCTGTAAACGTGGCACTGTTCCCTATTACTGGCCTCACGCTACCGTTTATTAGTTACGGCGGATCTTCGCTGCTGGCGCTGTTGAGTGCAGTAGGTATTCTGCTCAATATTTCCATGAGCTCTACTGAAGAGGCCAGCCGGGAAAGGCGCACTCGTAGTCGCCCTCGAATGACCTGGTAATACCATGCGCACCATCCTCTTTGTTGGCGGCGGATCCGTGGGGCACATCGCTCCATGTGTCGCTATATGGCGAGCGGTGGAAAAGTTGGATAGTACGTGCGCCGCACACTTCATCTGCGCGAACCGCGCGGATGATCGCGCATTTTTAGAGCACGAACATGTGCCGTTCACACCAATTGATGCGCCAAAGCTTTCACTGAGTTTCCTTTGGAAATTCGGTAGGGCAGTCGTGCAGTCCGCAGCAGTTATCCGCGCGCACAAACCTGCAGTGGTATTCAGTAAGGGGGGCTTTGTAAGCCTTCCGGTTTGTATTGCAGCAACATGGCATGGCATTCCGATTGTGCTGCATGAATCCGATGCGGTGAGCGGACGAGCCAATCGTATTGTGGGGCTCTTTGCCAAGCAGATTTGTGTAGGCTTCCCGCAAAAGACTGCATCAAAAAAAGTGATGCTCACGGGGAACCCATTACGCACAGAAGTGCAGAGCGGGGACAAAAAAACGGGCTACGCGCTCACTGGATTCTCGGGGAAACGGCCAGTGCTCCTTGTAATGGGAGGCAGTCAGGGCGCGCTCGCAATCAACAAAGCCATCGACGTGTTACTGCCGGAATTATTACAAACATTCGACATCATTCACCTTACGGGAACAGGGAAGAGCGAAGCGAAAAACATCCCTGGATACTGGGCACAATCTTTTGTGCAGCACGAACTTCCCCACCTGTACGCAATTACCGATTTCGCTGTAAGCCGTGCGGGTGCGGGTAGCATTGCAGAGCTCGCGGCAAACCGCATAGCAACCATACTCGTACCACTGCGCGGCGTGGGGCACGACCATCAGCAGCGAAATGCAGAGAGCGTAGTGCATGCAGGTGCATGCATCATCTTGCAGCAAGAATCTCTGGTAGAGAAATTGCCTAACACACTGCAGGAGCTGCAACGAGACACAGCGCAACGCGAAGCAATAACTACACACTTTGCGGCGTTCGCGCATCCAGATGCTGCGGCGAAGATTGCCAAGGTGATATGCAATCACATTGCCAATACACGCAGATAATCGTAGCTTATGAGGCAACGTGCGCCTCTGGGCGATCCTCCTGCCATTGGCACTCCTCTCCGCCTGTTCGTCGGAGATCACGAACACGTCCATGCACGGTGCCGCTCGGCAGCCGAAGGTGGAGCTCTTAAGTGGCACACATACGGCAACAATTACAACATCCATGGGTGCCGTTGTTCTAGAGCTCGATGCAGATAAAGCACCGAAAGCGGTGACGAATTTTGTGGAACTCGCAAAGAATGGATTCTACGACAATCTGACGTTCCACCGTGTCATGCAGGATTTCATGATCCAAGGCGGTGATCCGCGCGGTGACGGTAGTGGTGGGGCAAGTATTTTCGGCAGCCCGTTCGAAGATGAAATCACCGATGCACCCTTAGTACGTGGAACTATTGCCATGGCGAACCGGGGACCCAACAGCAACTTGAGCCAGTTCTTCATTGTGCACAGAAATGATGGTGCACCTTGGCTGCAAGGAAAGCACACAGTCTTCGGCCGTGTGGTAAGAGGTATGGATGTTGTGGACAAGATCGCACAGGTGGAATGTGATGAAAATCATGCACCGAAGAGCCCCGTTCCATTCCGCGTAACGGTAAACTAATCGGCTTTCGGCGATGCAATCGCACTGAGGTTCCAGTACGCTACGTACATGCGAACGCGCTTTGCGCCATCGCCAACGGGATTCCTGCATGTGGGAGGACTGCGCACCGCGCTGTATTCCTATTTGGTAGCAAGGCAGGCAAAGGGGCAATTCCTCGTGCGTATTGAAGACACAGATCAGGAACGAAGTGTGGAGGGTGCTGTAGAAAACATGCTCAAAACACTGCACTGGGCAGGAATAAGCCCAGAAGAAGGGGTGATGCTACAAGACGGTATTGTTACGGAACATGGGTCAAAAGGGCCGTACACACAGTCAAAGAGACTGGACATCTACCGCAAGCACGTCGACCAACTGCTGGAGACCGGTCATGCGTATTACGCATTTGATACGGTGGAAGAAATTGATGCCATGCGCACGCGTATGCAGCAAGCAGGGAACCCCGCACCGCGGTACGACTCCTCGGTGCGTATGGAGATGCGCAACTCGCTCTCCTTGCCTGCGGCAGATACGCAAGCACGCCTGGCCGCCGGAGAACCGTATGCCATTCGCATGAAAGTAGACTCTGCGCGTGTGATCACTTTCCAGGATGACATTCGTGGAAAGGTGGAGTTCCAAGGTGCCGTAGTGGACGATCAAGTCCTGCTGAAGAGTGACGGATTCCCCACCTATCACCTCGCACACGTTGTGGACGATCACCTGATGGATATCGACATTGTGATTCGTGGTGAAGAATGGCTGAGCTCGCTCCCCAAGCACCTGCTGCTCTTTGAGGCATTCGGATGGCACGCACCGCGCTACGCACACGTGCCGCTGCTCCTCAACCAAGATCGATCAAAGCTCAGCAAGCGCCAAGGTGATGTGGCAGTGGAGGAATACATCGCAAAAGGATATCTGCCAGAGGCGGTGCTGAATTTCCTGGCGATGCTTGGGTGGAACGCAGGCACCACGCAGGAGTTGTTCTCGCTCAATGAGCTGATCGAACAGTTCTCTCTCGAGCGTGTGCAGAAGGCAGGAGCTGTATTCGATGTGGAGAAGCTCGATTGGCTGCAGGGGCAGTGGATGCGCCGCTTCCCTCTTGAGGAATTCGCGCAAAGAATCTTGCCGATCGTTGCTGCAGAATTCCCTGCTGCAGCGGAAGATGATCATTTCGAACAGAAAGCCGCGCTCATCCAAGAGCGCATCACTTTCTTCCCGGAGGCGCCGAGCATGCTTGGGTACTTCTATGCAGATCCAACTGTAGAGAAAGAACTCCTCGCAAACCCAAAGCAGAAAGTAACACCCGAAATGCTCCCTGAGCTCCTCCCCGCACTGCTTGATACGCTAGAAAACGTAGCGGAAGCGCAATGGGAAGAGGAAACGCTACAGGAGAAGCTGGAGAAACTCGCAGAAACAATGGGATGGAAAAAGGGGCAAGTGCTCTGGCCGTTACGTGCGGTACTTACGGGATTGCCGTTCAGCCCGGGTGCGTACGAAGTAGCAGCCGTACTAGGGAAGGAAACAACACTGCGGCGCGTGCGAAACGCATTGGCGCTGTAGGGGAAAAGGAAAGAGTGGCTCTACCGCCGCGGGTATCGTAGAATGCCAGACATGCAAATGAATAAGCCTGCTGATCTGGAAGTCTCCATTAAGCCTGGTGACACCAAGGCCATTATCGAAGGAAAAACATCCGTGAGCTTCAAGACCCTGGTGCAGCTCATTTTGCAACGCAAGGTAACGGCATTGTTCAAAGAGTGGGGCGGGGAGGCAGTGATTGTACCAAGCGAGCTCCTTACAGGTCTCGCTAGTGCACCACAAGATTCACAAGAGAACCGTTCACAGCTCGTGCTCGTGACACTCGGAACGGGTGTGCTCGCAGGTGTATTCGTATTCGCGGCTGTACAGGCAGGGCTGCTCTGGATAGATATAGTTTTGGGCTTCAAAGAACTCTCCATTGTTGTGGGAAGCCTGTTCGGCTTACTGCTGCTTGTTCTCCTTTTGGGCAAAGTGCGCCGCAACAACAAGAGCGACCGACTCGTGGAAAGCATGGAGAAACTCTCCAGCCTGCTTACGAAGTAATTTTTCGAGAGATTGTTCCACTGCTCAAGGGCGATGCTCCGTATCATGCCTCTATGCTAGAACCGCAGCAGAACGTTGATCTCTCATCCCATTCCACCATGCGCCTTGGTGGGAAAGCTGCCTATCTTGCGGTAGTGCATTCCGAAGAGGAGCTACTGGAGGCAATTGCCTTTGCAAAACAACAAGGCCTGCGGCTGAAAATCATTGGCTCAGGCAGCAACATTGTCTGGTCCGGGGATTTCGACGGCATGATCCTCGTGAATGCCATCGAGGGGTTCGCTCTAGATGGAACGACAGTCACCATTGGCGCCGGGGAAAATTGGGATGCCGTTGTACACAGAACTGTGCAGGCCGGCTTAAGCGGGATTGAGTGTTTAAGTCTTATTCCTGGCACCACCGGCGCAACACCCGTGCAAAATGTAGGCGCCTACGGCGCAGAAATTGCCGATACGCTCGTCTCTATTCGTGCCTACGATAGGCAAAAGGATGCGTTTGTATCGCTACAGAAAGCAGACTGCGGATTCGGATATCGCAGGAGCAGATTTAATCAGGAAGACCGCGATAGATTTTGCATCACGCAAATCACCCTGCAACTGCGCAACACCCCCCCACAGGGACCGTTCTACAAAACCCTAGAGGAAGCGCTGCAGGCACAAGGAATCAGTAAGCCGACGGCTCTGGTCATTCGCAATACTGTGATTGCCATACGGCAGTCGAAGTTACCCGATCCGCGAACCATACCCAACTGCGGATCATTCTTTAAAAATCCGATTCTGTCTTTGGAACGCTACGAAGCACTGAAGCAGGAATACCCCGATGTCCCGGGGTGGCAGACTGGAGAACACATGAAGATCTCCGCTGCATGGCTTATTGAACAAGCGGGATATAAGGGATACGTAGATGAGCAAACAGGAATGGGAATCTATAAAGACCATGCACTAGTCGTCATTAACATATCGGCAACGCAGATCGAGGATTTGCACAACTTTACGCAGAAACTCGTCGACGCTGTACGGAAAAAATTCGGGCTCACGCTGGAGCAGGAGCCCGAATTAGTTTGATCGCGATTAGAACGGCAAGTCTTCTACCTTCACTTCGGATTCGTACTGCACTGCGGGCATTGCCGCACCTACCGGTGCAGGCTGCGCAGAGGATGGCGCCGTATCTCGTCGCACCACAGGCGCACCAGAAGCATTGATCGAGTCGGCAACGGACGGATTGGCCGTGCCGAGGAGTGTGCACTGCTCTGCAATCACCTCTGTGGTGTAGCGCTTACTGCCGCTCTGTGTTTCCCAACTGCGCGTTTGTACGCGACCAGTAACGTACACGCGAGAACCCTTTTTCATCTGCTTACTGACTTGCTCGGCAAGTGCGCCCCAAATGACGACATTGTGGAACTCGCTGCGCTCTTTGTCTTCGCCTGTACTACGATCCTTCCAGCGATCATTGGTTGCCACACCGATCGTCACCACCTGCTGGCCGCTCGTTGTGGTGCGTACTTCTGGGTCACGTGTAACGTTCCCAACAATCTCTGCACGGTTCACACCGTCAAGAAGTGCCGAGCCCTCCGGAGCCGGGAGCTGGCCATCTTTAGGATCAAGCATAATCATATCGAGACCGACGATCTTGGTTTTGGAGCGCTTCTCTTTACTCTGTTCGTCTTCCCAGCTGTCTGTTTGCAAGCGACCGCCAATGAACAATTGAGAACCGGGGCGAACATACTGCCCAGCAATATCTGCCATGGCACCCCAAAGGGTAACCGTATGAAAACTTTTGCCAGTGAGCCGTTCGCCGGACTCCGACTGGAATGCATAGGGCACGACCAAGTTCAGGTCAGTCACGCTTGTGCCGCCGGGAGTCTGTCTGATCTCCACGGGCTGTGTTTGATAACCGATGATGTGTACGCGATTGTAGGAATACATGCCACAAAAGGGGAAATGGAAGTAGAGGATGCCTCTGGCACCGATCCTATAAAAAGAACGGATCGTGTACAACCGTACACCTCTTGCTACATAGAAATCCAGCGACTCAGATTGCAGCCGAGAAAATCTATGGTCTGCAAAAACGGTGATCGTAATTCTTCGGGCGAACTCGTCAAGCGGGTCGACCGGATGAAGCGCGTCCGCTCCAGTACTATATCTTCCGATGTACTGCGCACGCTCGCGGCTTCGGGTGCACCCTCTTCTCATGATGGGTGCGGGGCTCCTACTTGGTGGGGTATTTGCAGGCAGTGCGAATGCCGCGTTATTTCGCATAACGCCATTCCCTCCCACGAGCCCCACAGGAGTGCAAACCATGACCAATAATGTGGAGCAATACATTGATGATGCGCAGTGTGGTGGCTGGAATTACGAAGAATCTGCCGCAGGGAAGATTGCAACAGTAACCGGACTGCCCGGGAGAACAGGCGATCCGTTCGCAGTTGTGGAATTGGGTATGGCTCTGCGCGATGAGCGCGGGGAGCTGCTCGATGACGGGTTCCAGTTCCCCGATACATCTGACGTGTGGGGTTGGACATCCGCATGTGCACCGGGAAGCCCTCCGTACTACCAAGACACCGCGGCAAAAACTCCGTGCAAGAATTCTGGAGAATGCGAACAATTGTGCGCTCGCATTAACCGATGGCAACAACCTCGATGGCTCTGCACGGTCTACCACACGGATGACGAGGGAAATGTGGTACCGCGGTTTTCGACACTGCGTGGAGACTGTCGTGAGCATAAGGGGAACAACCCGAGGAACGAACCGGCAAGACCGGCTGCGGCCCGTGGCTGTGACGAGGTGCAGTTCCTAGGCTGGTACTACTGTTGTACAAGCCAAAAAGTGACATACATGTTCTACGAACAGTGTAAGGAAGGAAGCTCTGCAGCATGCCTGTCGCACCCAGATCATCTGCGCAACTGTATTCGCTGCGAGGGTGATGGAGCGAACACTGGGAAGGCTGGCGTCCCTACCGATAACAACGGGGAGAAAATCCAGCGCGGAGCGGGGGCATTGTTCAACGAAACGGGGTGCCGCGTGGGGCGATCAGAAACACAAATGCCACTCCCCGATCCAGACATTCAGGATGTTGCCGGTCGCAAGCAGATTCTTGCGCGCCGCTATCGATCGTTCTTCCGAAAATATGTGGGCGCGTCATTCACGCGTGATGCGGTACAACCGGAGGTTCCGCGAGATAACAACTCCGAAAACAATCTGCCTGTCCTGTGCTTCGGGCGATACGCTGAGTTCGACCCCAAGCTCACTCGAGTGAACAACAAGGCACACAACTGTGTGCTGTATATCCGCAACCATACGCAAATATGGATCAACAACATGGAAAGGTCTCAAAAAGGAAAAGGTGACCTCGCAGACGCACTCAATCTGCCCGATCCGCCCTACCCCAAAAAGCAGGAAGAGGGGGAGCAGACGTTCTGGCGCAACAATCGCATTGGCGGAGGTGACGATGAAACCAATTTCCTGGAAATGGCGATCAAGTACCAGCGTGTAAACCCACAGCTGAAAGTGAAGCAGATTCGTTCCAGCGGTTCGTTGATCCGCGCATTCGACGAAACGGTCGCAACCGACCCAATTGATCCTGCGAATATTAACAATCTGAAGCGCACGCTCGTGGAATGGTGGCAGGGCTTACAAACAGAGGGGAACAAATTGTTCAATGAACCCACAATACGCGTGGTAATCCCCCCAGCATGGTCGCTCGACTTAGACCCAACACACCCCATTCTTTCGCCTGTGCCTCCAGAGGAAGAGGCAGCACAGTGGGACACCGATCCGTTGCAACAGCCAATAGAAGTGCAGGTAGAGCTGCGGGATGATTTGCTGGGAGATGTGGCAGACTTCTTAGAAAGCTCGCTGCTGCTGCAGGTGCAGCAAGAACGTGTACCGATTGCCGTGCCTATGGGCTCTTCCACCGAGCTGCGCATTGCGCGGGAAGGGTGGTGCAAATGGCATCGGTACCAAAACCCCGATGAATCGTGCGATGACGCCAGCGGCGACATGGGCGATCTACTCGATCGATTGGAAGAATACGCAGACCGCATCGACGAATACCGCAAACTGCGCGCGGAGCTTTCTACCTACCTTGCAAAGTACTTAGAAATGCACAACACCATTAACCGTAACGTTGGTGAGTGGGTGCTCGATAATGCACGAGTCATTCAGGAACACCGCGAAGCGCGTGATGCACTGGCTCCGCTCAAGAATGAATGGATGGCCATTCAGCAGGTGTACCGTCGCTTCCACGATGACGGCAATTTCCCTTGGTGCCGCAATGACCGTTTCACCACCCCAATCTATTCCCTCCTTGATCCATGGATGCCCGGGCGACCGGATCTACGGGATCAGCAACAGCTGCTACCGACCTTTGAAATCCCACGCGCACCAGATCTACTATTCGATATGACACGGCTTACTGTTTCAACGGGATCAATCAAAATCCCCGTATTGGAACCGATCCAAGTGACAGTGGATGTCACGAGTTTGCGTGCGCCATTGGACTACAACAAAGACGCGAAGATTCCGAAGATTCCGCCACTCCCTCCTATTCCTACCATCAGTGCGAATATTGATGATCGTATCCCGGAAGTGAATGTGGGGCAGGACTTACCACCTATTGTGGAGAATCCTCGTCCGCCCGAGGTGAACCCAGAAGAAATTCTGCAAAAAATGCGCACCGTCCGCCAGATCATCACGAGAATGGACCAAGAATACCGGCTGTTCTGGGGTACGCTGAACCGTGTGAATGATCCGTCAGATCTGGATTGCTCACGCCCCAATTCCGGACGATGCAGACATGTAGAAATGGATCTGGTGGAACGCTTCACTCGCATCGGCGCACGGCCAGCAGTGTTACTGAAAGAAGATTTCCTCTCGGTCAAAGGCCCCTATCAGTTCTCCAATGGCCCACGGTTCCGCGAACCTGCTCGGTACGATGGGTACGATTCCTGCCCAAAGGAAGACTGGGCGTGCTACCTCATGAATCCGCAATTGGATAAAGGCCGTGCTGGTTGGCATATTCAACATCCAACGCCAGAGGAGCAGGAAGAGTTCATTAGTGAAATCCGCAAGGAAGCAATTGAGTCGTCGCTATTCAAAGGAATCAATCTGCAAGTGCCGCCTGCAAAGATTCTGCCGTCGTTCAATAAACCAGCGGACATTCAGCTCTACCCAATTGAAGACGAAGACGAACAATGAAGCTCTATCGCATTCTCGCCATCGGCCTCGGCATCGCTCTCGTAGCGCCCATATCGCTAGTGTCTGCACAGGGTGATGAAAACTCCTGCGTAGAAGCAATCAACACTTCACTCGCCCGTGAACAGCGCATGTACCGCGGGGTATTGTTTGGCGAACCGTCAGTAGAGGATGCGCCAGTCGGGAACGTGAAGTTCGATGGATCCGGAAAACCGTGGATACGCATTAAGCCCATCCCACCGGGGGAAGATGAGGCAGAAGATAGCTGGGCGTCCGTATCCGGCGAAGGGGAAGACTCCAAAACCATGCAGGAGGCGGCGGATGACTTTGGACTGAGTGTGGAAGCTGCGAGCAGTGCCCCCGATGGCACAGCGCGCGCAGATGAAGACAATGAAATATGGGTAAAAGTCGGCGGTTCCTGGAAAGAAGCACTCGATTTGAAAGACGATGATGAAATATACGGTGATGTGCCTACGGGCGATGGCATCTTCGGCACGCGCCGCATCATGACATCGGAGCTTGTGCCGTATCTCACGCAAACCATGCGTGCACTCCAGTGCAAAACCGCTGCATTGTGCCAGCAGGTGGAATTGTCGTTCAGCGGGGGTTCGGCGCAAGACGGCCCCGCCGGCTGCATGCAAATGGGTGGCACCATTTCTGCATGCGACTTTACAGACAACACCAGTGGGCAGCCTGACGTGAGTAAGTTGCGTTCCTACTGTGAACGCACGAGCAAAGAACTGCTTGAACGCGAAGCCGAGCTCCTCAAACTCGCAGTGGAATACGACGCCGCATACCGCAGTATTCTGCAATTTGCCGGCAACTTCGATCTTGCCTTACACGAGTTCCGCTGGCCGCTCACGTTCAGCCTTCGGCAATCAACTGGCGTCATCGCCGAGCTTGGGCGCATCCCGTGCTTCCTTGGGAGCTGTGATGCTTATCCTGATACTCCTGAATTCCGGTGATGCAAAAAACGCCCTCGCGCACATCGGCGAAAAAAGAGCTGCTCTTTGCGGGCATTGCCCTATGCGCATTAGCAGGTTTTGCTTTTTGGAAAGGGGACAACCTGCGACTTGCCGGCCAAACGGTTGTTGGCGGTGTTGGTGGACCCAATATGCCAATACTAGGTGCATGCACCGGCCGTGAGGAGGAAGATCTCTACGAGATCACACGCGAAGATTTGCAGTTCCCGGGTCCGCCCGATGTGATCGACATGTGGACCGAGCGCTACCACAAGCGTGTGGAGCAAATTGTGGATGAGTATTTGGCGAATATGCAGTTTGAAATTGACTGCCTCAATTCGAATGTGGATCAATTGGTGCCACCCGGAGCCCAAATGCTCGCTCTTGCTGCGCAGCTACCACCCTGGGAAAACGGCGGAGGTGCGGACTTATCGTACGTGGATACGCCTACCGTACTCCTAGAATTTCTACGCACGTACGAATGTGCACTCACTGAGAGGTACTTCTTCTCCTTTGGCGATGTGACGAAGGAACTCAAGGAAATTATGGCACGCAACGATGCAGAGTTGTTATGGGGAGAAGTGATTGAAGAGTACGTCGAACAAGCTCGAAAAATCGGGCACGAAATGTCTATCGCTCGCCCGGCAATGAATCGTGTGCTCACAGTCACGAGCGGTCGGGGAAGGCTGAAAAACTTGGACATTGAGGCGGAGTGTTTCTACCGAGCAACAATGGATTTGCGAAATGCGATGTCCCTTGCTGCAGAGGCCTCTGCCTGCTTCCCACGTGTACAGGATACGAAAGACCCTCTTCGCGATTACGAATGATGCGGAGAACCCTCGTCCTCATTGGCGGACTCTGCGTGCTGCTCCCTGCGGCAACGTTGGCAGCGGAAGAAGCGCCCATAACGGGGCTCTATCCAACGGTGCTGCAAATGACGCGGCAGGAAAATAACCAATCATCAGCGGAGCTCGCACTAAAAATGGGCATACCGCAAATACTCGCTGGAAAAACGGCATTCCCGATCACGGCGCAACACGTTGAGGCAGCAATCACCAATAAGTTCTCTACGCTCTGCAGTAATGGTGAATTGAAAGACGTGACGTTCACGGAATGCATGGAAGTGGCAGCACAAATCGTGGAAGTGGCACAAAGAGAATCATGGATTCGCGCGCTGGGGCGGGACTTGATGATGATTGCGACAAGTTACGAACCAGAAGCCGATGGCCACACCGGCAGAAAGCATGAGCTATCTGTAAAGCTGCCCGCTGCAATGTACTGGTGGCAATCCGGATCCGACAGGGCAACAAACCCCGCAATGAGCACAAAAATACGGTTAATGACCGTGGACGACGACGAATTCGAAGAGCATGCCGACGACATCAGCGGGATCCTCAGTGACTTTAGTTTTGATAGTATAGTGACGTTATTGCAACGCTATAAACACGGATATGCGGTGGTGCAGGGGAAAGACAATCGCGGCGATTGCGATGAAGATGAGGATGAGGGTGGAGGCGGCGGAGAATTGGGCGAGCTCACCATACGCAGCTGCGAATTGGAGGTGGCGCTACACAAGACATGGGAAGATTTACCACACGATGAACTACAAAACGTTCAGGAAGGTGAGCTCGTCGTGTTCCCTGTTTTTGACCTCACGGTACCAGGTTTTTCGAATGTCGTACTGTGGTTGCGAGCGGATGACGTGGGGCTGCTCTGGGGATTGCCTGTGCAGCCCGTACTCCCCGATATCACTGTACCGGGTGGCAGTTACATTGGCGGACCCGGGGCACCGGGGTTGGATGAAGGTATTTGTTCACATGCATTCGGCAAGCGCGGTTACTTGTGCAGGCCGCAAGAATTGGAGGACTGCCCTATTGATCTGGAACCTCTTGAGCCTGAGCAAGGCGAAGAAGAGCCTGTGGGCGGCACCATCGAATTGCATGCGTGTGTGCCGCATAAGTTTGAAACACGCAAAATAGAATCCGGATCGAACTCGTGCCAGGTAGGCGGATGGCGGATCCCTACGGAACCAAGCATCATGCTGCAGGAAGATACACCGACCAAAGACAATAAATTGCAGGCAGAGTTGTGCGAGAACTGCAAAGTAGATCTGTACTGCCAAGGTGACTGCGATGGCGCATTGGGAATGACCTACAATAAAAACGAAAAGGGGGTTATTCCTATTTGTTTGAAACAACAGCAGGAAGTGGCTCCATACGAATACATCGTGCTACACGAACTGGTACATGCGCAGCAGAAGTGCAATCTTCCTATTGAAGGAACCTTGGATAGTGACACGCAGGCAGGCTGCTGTACTGCGGAGTACTACCCGAATGTGGTCATGTGCAAGGCAATGATGGAAGACGGACTAGTCGACGTGAAGAAATTCACTCTAGAGGAGTGCGCCATGATGCTTTCAAACGAGAGTTGTGCGACGTGGGAATATGCATGCACGGGGGAACCGCCCGATATTGACTCCTACAACGAACGAAAGGAACTGCTCTGGGAATCATTTAAGCCCCCGCCTCCACAGGGGCAAGAGTGTCAGAACGCTATCCGCCAAATGAGTGAACGGGCACTTTCCATCAAAGAATCCTTAAAACTGAGCTGCACTCCTGGATGCGAAGCGCAGTACGAAAATACGATTGGGAATAACCTCTGCTACATCAGCCAGTGCGTAGAGGAATCGCTCGAGGCACATCGCCTCATTCCGGGGCGCATTCCATACGTCACGCAGGATGAGGCATATCCATGGGATTCCTGCATGAAGGATCGCTCGGAGTTGCCGGATCTGGTGGCAATACCGCCACTTACCCGTACGTTCCTGCCGCAGTACCGTGGCCGTGATTTGGTGGAACAAATGGATATGCTGCTCTGCCAAGTCAGCGGACTCCCCAAGCTCTCGCCACCGATCCTTTGCACCTTCCATCCCAATCGTAGAACAAACCAGCCACTTCGGGATTACGCAGACACATTCTCAAGCTTACTGAGCCTGAACGAAGAGAGTGCCATGCGTGCGCAAGATCTGCAGGGCAGTGCACAGAATATCGGCACACGTATGGGAACCATGATGTACCAAAACTATCTGCATAAAGCGTTGCGGGAATTCGCAGACCTCGTGCGCGCCGCAAACGGCTTGATCTATGCTGTAGGCGATACACAAATCCCTTCTGTTGCCTGCCCGCGCAATTACACCGGCGGCTGCGGCATTTTCCAATGAAACTACTTCATGTGTTCCCTCTCGGCATTCTTGCAACTGCACTGTCTGTGCAGAGTGCAATTGCTGCATGCCCCCCAGGAGACACCGGAGATATTTTGGATCTTGACCCGATTTCGAGCCACTATACGGCAAAGGTGTTGGAGCGTGCCGAGGCGGGCATCACTAAGGCTGAATCGTTTGACCCTATCGATCTGGATTTGGAGTTTCTCTATTTCGACTGGCTCGACGAAATCACAGCATTCATCGGCGAACTACTCGATACCGATTTGCGGCTGGCGCAGGAGCAACTCGATCTACGGCAGCACACAGCCTGCCTCTATATTGATTTGGAAATCATTGAAGCAACCATGGCCAAAGTGCAGTGCATGATGAGTGAGGAAACACTTACGGAAGACGAAGTGAATCCCGGAAAGATTTTCTATCTGCACACAGTGTTGATGTTCTTAAACGAACGGTACCGCAACCTGGCCGCAGGGGGCACGGATCCGAAGTACCGAGATAATGGTTGGACGGTGCCACAAATCTTCGACGCAACGGACTACAGCAAAGAAGATCCTCTATGCCCATTCCACAGCAACTACTTGCCACCCACCATCCATGGCTACGGCTGCGACACAGAAGTGATGGGACAATATTCACTCACGCCAGTTGATGAGGAAAATGACGCACTGGAAGACCTAATTGAGGAGCGAAATGAGTTCATTGAAGACTCGCAAGATCTTGATGATCTCATCCTCCGGTTAAACTGGTTCACTGGCCAAGCGCCTCCAGATCTCAGCAATTTTGGCGCAGGTCTTGATCGTGAGCATGAAGAGTTCTCTGGGTGCTTGGAAGAGGACGACGAGAGTATCTTCGCACGAGGCGGCACGCAGGTGGAGCTGCGAGGGCCGTTCTCTTTTGAGAAAGACGAACCCAAAATTGTTCGTGAATTTTTGGAACAACGATCGCTCTGGGGCGCAAGCAGACCGCAATCTGAAGAATTAAAATTTCCTACGGAAATAGAAGATGACGATGAGCGTGAGGCCGCAGAAGAGCGCGAGTTCAGCCTATCGATACTTGATAAGCTAGTACGCAACGTCGCGCGCTTATTCATTCACTATTGGAATATTGAACAGAGCCGGCGAGAGGCGGGCATCATCGCCAAGTCCTCCGACCCATACCTGCAGACGCAAAAAGAGCTGCAGGGACTGCGTACGCAGGTGAAGTGGCTCGCAGAGCTCGCAAGTGTAAAGGAGACGGGTGGCCGCCTATTTACAGCCAAATTGGGCACGTTTCTCCGCGCTTCGTGTATTTATCGCCCCTGCAACCAACAGCTGGAAAATGTGCTTAAAGTGACGCTCACGGATAACTGCTTCCCGTTTGTGAGTGGAGAGCATGCACGAATGACCGAGGCAGATGAGGATCCAGATGCCCGATGCGTGGAGTCCGCACGTTTGCAATAAAACAGGCGAATCCATCGGCAGCTCTGCTACACTGTTTCCCTCATGCGCCCAGAGGATTTCGTTCACCTGCATTGTCATTCCACGTACTCGCTACTGGAGGCGCTGCCGAGCCCAGAGGAGATCGTTGAGCGAGCAAAGGAATTGGGACAATCCGCAGTGGGCTTGGCAGATAAGGGATACACCTACGGCCTTACGGAGTTCTACAAGGCAGCCAAGTCTCACAAGCTCAAGCCGATTCTTGGGCTAGAGACATACGTTGCTGCACGCACCCGATTCGACAAAGAGAGCGGCACCGACACGCGTCGGTATCCGCTCGTGCTCCTGGCAGAAACACAGGAGGGCTACGAAAACCTGCTGGAGTTGGCTACACATGCTGCACTCGAAGGCATGTACTACAAACCTCGTGTGGATGCGGAATTACTCCAGAAGTACGGGAAAGGACTCATTGCGCTCTCTGGGCCTATAAGCGGTGCATTGCCTCAGGCAGCACTCGCAGAAGATGAAGACCGCATACGGGAGCTAGTAGGCCAATACCGAGAATTTTTTGGTGATGAAAACGTATATTTCGAACTCATGGATTTGCCGTCTGTCACCGGACAGGCAGAAGTGAATCAACAACTGATTCATTGGGGAAAGGAACTCAATGTGCCACTGGTGGCGACATGCAATTCGCATTACTGCAGGCAAGACGATGCAGAGGCACACGACGTGCTGCTGTGCATCCAGAAAAATGCGCGGATTGATGATCCAAGCCGGTTTTCCATGCGCGACAGTGATTTTTCCATGCGGCCGTACAGCGAGGTGGAGAAGGCATTCGCTCATGTGCCCGAAGCATTGGAGAACACAAAGTTGATCGCTGATCGGTGCAATGTGCGGCTCGATTTTTCCACGTATCACATCCCTCGCTTCCCTGTACCCACGAAGCAAAATGAAGCTGCGTATCTGCGCACGGTATGCGAGGAAGGGTTTGCGAAGCGCTATGCGAACCCCACAGACGAACACCGCGAACGCCTAAATTACGAGCTGGGTGTGATTGAGCAATTGGGGTTCCCAGGATACTTCTTGATCGTGTGGGATTTTGTACGAGAGGCGAAGAGTCGCGGCATTACGGTGGGCCCAGGTCGCGGATCTGCTGCAGGTTCCATCGTGTCCTATTGTTTAAACATCACGACATTGGACCCCATTGAGCATGGACTACTGTTCGAGCGCTTCCTGAACCCAGCACGTGTAACGATGCCAGATATCGATATCGACTTTGCAGACAACCGCCGTGACGAAGTGCTCAACTATGTTCGTGATAAATACGGGAAAGACCGAGTAGTGCAGATCTGCACATTCGGAACACTGGCGGCGCGTGCCGCAGTGAAGGACGTTGGCCGTGCGTACGGTGTGCCATTCCTCGAAATGAACGCGCTTGCGAAACTGATCCCAGAACGACCCGGTACCACACTCGACGAAGCGCTGGCGACTCAAGAGCTGAAGCTCGCCTACGAAAGCAATGACACGTACCGCAAAATCATCGATGCGGCATTAAAGCTGGAGGGAAAGGCACGCCACGTATCGGTGCATGCCTGTGGTGTGATCATTACGGAAGGGCCCACGGTGAAGTACACCGCCATTCAGCGTGCTCCAAAAGATGAAGACACCATCATCACGCAATCGTCCGCAAAGCCGCTGGAGGCTCTTGGATTGCTAAAAATGGACTTCCTAGGACTCATGAACCTTACGGTGATTCAAACAACGCTCGAGATCATCGAGCGCACGGAGGGTGAGAAAATTGATATTACGGCAATACCGCTCAACGACGCAGCGACGTACACGCTACTGCAGCATGGCGACACCACCGGTGTGTTCCAGCTGGAATCCGGCGGTATGCGCCGGTACTTAAAGCAACTCAAGCCGACTGAGTTCAACGACATCGTAGCAATGGTGTCACTCTATCGCCCTGGTCCAATGGAATGGATCCCGAGCTATATCAAGCGCAAGCATGGCAAGGAGGTGGTGAAGTACAGCCACGACGATCTGAAGCCCATCTTGGAACCAACGTACGGTATCGGTATTTATCAGGAACAGATCCTGCAAATCGCACAAGTGTTCGCGGGATTTTCTCTTGGAGAAGCTGACTTGTTGCGCCGTGCGATCGGAAAGAAGATTAAAGAAGAGCTGGACGCACAGCGCGAAAAATTCATCGAGGGTGCAACGAAAAAAGGGTACGACAGCGCACTCGCTGAAGAGATTTTCGACGATGTTATTACGCCGTTCGCCGGATACGGTTTCAACAAGTCTCACGCTGCGGGCTATGCGCGCGTCGCCTACGAAACTGCATACCTGAAAACGCGGTACCCCACAGAGTTCATGGCCGCGCTATTGAGTGCAGATGCACAACGCACGGATCGTGTGATGATTGAGATTGAAGAGTGCCGCACGATGGGGCTAGAAGTGCTGCCTCCGGATATCAACGAATCGTTGCGCCACTTTACAGCGCTGCCACAGCGTACGGACGAGGCAGGCAACCTCCGCCCAGGCATTCGCTTCGGCCTCACTGCGATCAAAGGCATTGGTGACAGCTCTGTGATGGAGATCATCGCTGTACGCGAAGAAGGTGGAAAATTCACCAGCATCGAAGACTTCGCGCAGCGTATCCCGAAGAAAATTCTCAATAAGAAACTGCTGGAATCCCTTGGGAAATCTGGCGCACTCGACTCGCTCCTTGAGCGAGGGCTCGTTGTGCAGCATTACGAAAAAATCGTGGAATACGGCAAATCAGGGCAGGACATTGGCGCAGGGCAAACCGACCTGTTCGCAAATCTTTCGGCCGATACGGGCGCTGCGGCAATCGAGTTTCCCGCGGCCCCGCCCGCCACGCATTTGGAAAAGCTGAATTGGGAAAAAGAGACCATGGGTCTCTACGTTTCTAGTCACCCACTCGCCGGCTTAAAAAAGTACATCGGCAAAAAAGCGCACCTCATCGCCAACTTGGAACCCAAGCAGGTGAAAAAGAAAGTGACGGTCGCCGGCATCGTGGAATCGATCAAGAAGATCAACACGAAGAAGGGGGAAACCATGGCGATCGTGATGCTGGAGGACCCAACAGGCAAACTGGAGGTGACGCTCTTCCCACGAACACTCGCAGAGGCTGCTGGCTTCTTAGAAGATCCAGATTCTGTGCTGGTAGTAGGAGGAACCCTGGATGAGCGCGGCGGCCAATTGCAGGTACGAGCAGACGCCGTAAAGCGAGCATCACTGAGTACCATGATTCAGAAGGCCAAAGACGCGGGAATGTACGACGAAGAGGCGGCGAAAACCGGCATCATGCCTGTACGACAGCACGCAGTAGATGATGAGGTCGAAATGTTGGATGAGGAGGGAAACGTTGTGGCTGGCGTCACATTGAAAGTAGTAGAAGAAAGCGCAGTAACCGATGATTTCCTAGGGCCAATCGGCCGGTGGATTACGCAAGGTATGGATATGCAATCCGCTATGCGGCAGTTGGGGATTTTGGAGGGGGCAAAAGCGACGGACGAGCCCGCCACGGTAGAAGATGATCTGCCCGCTGGGCCCAAGATTTCCATTCATACGATCACGCTCCCCACACACGCGCCAAAAAAACTGCTGCTCGACCTCAAAGAGGTGCTGCAAGCATTCCCCGGGAAGGAGAAGGTACAATTGAAAATCGGACCGCAGCAGATCCCTCTGCCCATCACGATCAACATGTCCACAATCCTCGAAAAGAAGGTGGCAGATCTGCTCTCTGCGTACGAAGCTCAAGCATTGCGCTGATGGTATGCACATACTCTCTGAAACCCAGGACTGGCTGCCCCAAGCAATCGATATTCTCCGGCAAGGCGGCGTTGTGGCACATGCAACAGAGACCTGTTACGGGCTCGCTTGCGATATGACGAACCCCGAAGCGGTTGCGCGCCTCTTCGCGGTAAAGGATCGCCCGGCACACCAACCCGTGAGCGCGTTGTTCACATCTGTAGAGGATGCGAAGCGGTACATGGAATGGAATGCGCAGGCAGAAGAGCTGGCACAAGACGGACTCCCCGGACCGCTCACGATTATCCTGCGCGTACAGCCACAGGCGCCGCATGCTCTGTTCCCTACGCCCACAGGCGGAGCAACAGTGGGTGTGAGGGTGTCTCCGCACCCTATAGCAACAGCCCTAGTGCAAGCCTTCGGTACGCCGATCACGACCACTTCGGCAAACGTGCACGGGCTGCCAAACCCCTACAGTGTGGAAGATATTCTCTCGCAATTCAGCAAGAATCGTATAGTACCTGATTTGGTGATTGATAGCGGAAAACTTGATCAGAATCCGCCTTCTACAGTCGTCGATGTGAGTGATGGTGTCAAAAAGACTAGGCGCTAGGACCCTTGACTGAATTCGGAAAGGAGATTATAGCACGCGCTCTATTTTCTTTCCCCATTTTCATTGTATGAGTATTGCCGACCTCGAACGGCCAGACGTCACTTCGGAGAAATCCGACCATGACTTCTCGCCAGAGACGGACGCTGCGAAGACGCCAGAGCAGCTCCAGCAGATGATCGCGTATAGCGTGCAGCGTGAGCAGGCTGCAGCTCGTCTTCGACTGCAAAAGAAGACGTCAGCTGCTTTGTAGAACCGATAAGCAACGCTAGGATCGTGCTATGTACTGCCCGCGTTGCAAATCAACAGAGACCTCGGTGATTGATTCCCGCCTCGCAGAAGATGGGCGCGCAGTGCGCCGGCGACGCGAGTGCGGCAAATGCGACCACCGCTTCACCACCTTTGAACGCCAAGAACTGAGTGCGCTCATTGTGGTGAAGCGAGACGGGACCAGGGAACCCTACAGCCGCTCCAAACTGGAACGCGGTATTTGGCTTTCGTGCACCAAGCGACCAGTAAGCCAAGAAGCAGTGGATGACTTGCTGAATAAACTGGAAGAAAAGTGGGCAGCAAGCAGGAAAGAAGTAGGCAGCTCAGCGATCGGGAACGACGTCATGCGAGAACTCAAAAAGCTCGACCAGGTCGCCTATATCCGCTTTGCGTCGGTACACAGGGAATTCAAGGATGTGGAAGAGTTTAAAGAAGAGCTTGGAAAGCTGTTTGTGAAGGGAGGAGAGGCAAATTGAGTTTTGTAATTAGTAAGCAGTGTTCAGTGCAGAAATCAGAGCTTTCCTCTACACCAAGGTTTTTCGCTCCTGTAGGCTTTTGCCATGCTACGAACCCACACCTGCGGAGAACTCCGAAAGGATCACACTGGCGAGAGCGTGACGCTCTCGGGGTGGGTCCATCGTCGCCGTGACCACGGCGGACTGATTTTCGTGGATCTTCGTGATCGATACGGGTTTACGCAGATTGTCTTCGACCCAAAGCACAAGGATTTGTTCACGATTGCCGAGCACATCCGGTCTGAATGGGTGCTGCAAATTACCGGTACAGTACGCGCCCGTGTGGCCGGCGCTGAACGCGACGAAAACCCAACGGGGCACATCGAAGTGGAAGTGGCGAAGATTGTGGTGCTCAACGAAGCAGAGACGCCTCCGTTCGAGATCGACCAGGATCGTGACGCGGGAGAGGAACTGCGCCTCACCTACCGCTATTTGGATCTGCGCCGCGAGCGCATGCAGCGCAATATCCTGCTGCGCCACACCATGCTGCAGCACATCCGCAGCTTCTTCTACGATCGCGGATTCGTGGAGATTGAAACGCCGATCCTCATTAAGGGAACCCCAGAGGGATCACGTGAATACCTGGTTCCATCGCGCATATACCATGGCGAATTCTATGTTCTGCCCCAATCGCCACAGCAGCTCAAGCAGCTCAGCATGGTCGCAGGGTTCGACCGGTACATGCAGATCGCTCGCTGCTTCCGTGACGAAGACCAACGTGGCGATCGCCAGCCGGAGTTCACACAGGTCGACGTGGAGATGTCCTTTGTGGAAGCAAACGACGTGATGCAACTCACGGAAGAAGCCCTCATTTCACTGGTGAAAAAAGCTCGGCCGGACGTAAAGATTCAGTCCGAACCATTCCCGCGCCTCACGTACGATGAAGCAATGAGCCGATACGGTTCAGATAAGCCCGATTTGCGCTTTGGTTTGGAATTCACCGATATTTCCGCCCTCTGCAAAGGTTGCGGCTTTGGCGTGTTCGCCAAAACGGTAGAAGCAAACGGTGTAGTGCAGGCACTCTGCGTGCCTGGAGGAGCGGAAAGCAGTCGCAAGGAGATCGACGATCTTACGGAAGTTGCGAAGATCTACGGCGCCAAGGGACTCGCATGGATCAAAGTGGGTGACGATACGCACGAAGGTGTGCCTGTGGAAAAACTCGGCGCAGAGAAGACCGGGGAAATCCTGAAAGCAGTACAGGCGAAGGCAGGCGATATGGTGCTCTTCATGGCGGATCAATTCGACATTGCCTGCGCTAGTTTGGGCGCAGTACGATTGGAAATCGGCAAGCGCAAAAACATGATGGATCCGCAAGTCTTTGCCTTCTGTTGGGTAACGGACTTCCCGATGTTCGAGAAGGACGCAGAAACCGGCGGCATCGCTGCGGTGCACCACCCGTTCACGCGCCCGCGTGCATCGGATGTAGAACTCCTCAATACCGACCCGCTCAAGGCCAAGGCAGTGGCATACGACGTGGTACTCAACGGCAGCGAGATCGGCGGAGGATCAGTGCGTATCCACGAGCCCGACTTACAGAAGAAGATCTTTGATATCCTGCGGATTTCTCCAGATGATGCAGAGCGTCGATTCGGCCACCTGCTACGCGCATTCAAATTCGGTGCGCCTCCGCATGGCGGTATCGCCTGGGGTGTAGACCGCCTGGTTATGCTCTTTGCCGGGGAACCCAACATCCGCGAGGTGATTGCCTACCCCAAAGATCAGAAGGCGAAAGACCTGATGCTCGGTGCACCATCGCCCATGCCGGAAGCCCAGCTCAAAGAGCTCGGCGTGCAGATCTTGGAAGAGTAGTTTTGCTCTACCATAAGCCCTGTAAACGCCAGCGGAGCGAGGGATTTTGTGGTATACTATTGGGATGGCACTCCCTGCAGACGACGCAGCGGCAAACGACCAACGAAAGAAGGACTTCGACAAATACCTTGAGCGAAGTGCGGAACGCCGTGAGGAGGTAAAGGAAGAGCAACGTGAACACGCCGAAGAGCGCACCATTGAAGAACAGGCACGTGCAGAGCGGCAGCACCAGGAAGCACTGGGAGAAGAGCAACGAGAAGTGGAGCGCCAAGAGGCACTCGCAGATTGGCGAGAGCAGGAGAAGCAGCGCAAAAAGGATGTGGAGGCCGACCAAGCTCGGCGCCAGCGCGAACGTGAATTGATTCTCAAGAAGCAGAAAATCCACGAAGAAGAGGAAAAGAAACACAAGGAATACATGCAAAACCTGGAATGGGCTGCAGCAATTGAGCGTTTGAAAAAGCGCAAGTCAGACGAATCACACGCGGCAAAACTCGCCATTTATCATGCAGCAGAGCGCGAAGCGAAGGAGAAAAAGGAGCATGCAAGCCAGGCGGATACTCTTCGGCAAAAAGAAGCGGAGCGTGTGGGGAGGCAGCTGCGAGGCGACATTGAAAAAGAGGAGCTGCAGGCGTTTAGCGAAATCGAAGAGGATATTAACCAGCGCAAAGCGAAGCTCTTTGCCAAGGAGCAAACGGAGCAGATGCAGCTGCAGGCGGAGTGGAACCGCAAGCGAGCGATACTGCGGAGTATTCGCGATCAGAGTTTGCTGCAACGCACACGGGATGAACTGGAACGCGCAGAAAAGGCATCGCTTGCAAAGTTGCGGCAGAAGTACCAAGCGCAGGCAACGGCACTGGAGGTAGAACGCACACGCCGAATTGATGATGTACGTGCAGATGCCAAGCGTGGTATGGAACAAGCCACCGCAGATGAGCGGAACACCAAGAACCGCAGTAGGCAGCAAGCCTCACAGGAGCGCTTGGAAAGCGATATCGATATGCATCGTCGGTTTAAGGAGGGTGTGGAGCGAGAGAAGGAGATTCTGGGCATGACTTCGGAAGAGATGGCCGAAGCATCGGACGAGCGCCGCGAGAAGAAGCAGGAAGAAGAGAACAAAAAATAAGCCTATCCCTCGGCAAAAGGACACCGAGGCAATACACTAACGGCTATGCCGAGGTGGCGAAACTGGTAGACGCACTAGCCTTAGGAGCTAGCGTCCGCAAGGACATGAGAGTTCGAATCTCTCCCTCGGCACCACAACTACACTGTAGGTTTTGGCACCTCTGTAACAGCACGTAAGGCTACTTTTTGCATAGCCTCAATGAATTTGAGAGGGCTTGTTACTTCGTTCGTTGCGGCATTTACTCCAAGCGTATCGAGGTTGGTAACACCTGCAGTGTTAAATGCTTTGAGGAGTTTTGGCATATCCATACCTGTCTTAAATCCAAGAGCGATGTCGATGCCGTTTGCTCCTGGTTTCACTTCCAATGCTGCGAGTGCTTTTGCCAGATCCCCTGTTGCTGGGAGCTTGGCGAGCACTTGCATGAGCACATCTTTCAGGCGTACTTGCATCTGCTCACAAGCAGCGACCGCACTGTCGATAGCAGTGAGATCTGCCTTTGCCTGCTCAAATTTCTTCTGCGCATCGGCAAGATCGCGGTTGAGCTGATCCACTTCGCGGCGTGCAGTATCTACGGCGGATTCCGCGGTACGGAGATCATCCGTTTTGGTATCACTTTTCGCACGCAGCGTCTTTAGCCGCTCTTCGGCAGTCACCAGCCCGCCCTTTGCCATGTCTCTGCTTTTTTCAATTGCAGGAATGCCTGCCTGGAGCCGGTCGCGTTCCTCCGTTTTCTTCTGCTTGAGCGTAGTGGCACTCGTTTCACCGGATTCGCGAAGAATGCGACGGGTATGTTCAGCGGGTGTGCCCGTAATACCAGGAACTTCTGCACCTGTTTTTGCTGGCTCAGTGATCTTCCCCATCGCCTTATCCAGCTCGCCGGTAAGGTATTTGAAGTACTTCTGTATTGCAGCGAGCACCAGCAGGAACGCCTTGAGCGCATCCTTCATAGTAACATTCTCTTTTTTCATGAAGCTGGATGCTTGGTCGAGTGCAAGGAAGAGCTCATCCTCTGGTGAAAGCTGCTTGCGCAGTGCCTCTAGGCGAGAGTTTGTTTGATCCATCACTGCGCGCTTTTCCTGCTCCTGACGCGAAAGCTCTTCGATCTTCGCATCAAGCTTGGCCGGCATATCCCGAGCGGCAGCATCAATCCCTTCTGCCTCTAAGGCAGCTGCATCTGGGTCCTCCAGTGCCTGCCCCTCAAGGAGCTGCTGCTGGATGAATTTGAGCTGATCTAATTTTTGCTGAAGAGCAAATACTTCACTCTGCGCCGCATCAAAACGTTGCTGTACTTGTAACACACGATCCTTGGCAGTCACCACTTCTGGTGCCTGTTGAGGAAGGTCTGGCACATTGATCTCTTCTGGTGTTGGTTTTGCGGGCATAGGGATAGAGGGATTTTAAGCGGCAAGAGGACTAAAATTGAGCACTGCTGCTTCCTGTTCGCGCGTGCGCTGTTCAACAGTACTCGCGAACTGTTGTACTTCTTGTTCCTTGGCGCGCATGTACGCACGGTACTGCCGATCATATTCGGCAAGTGCCTCATCGTAGTGAGCGTTACGTGCAGCAAATGCCTCTTCGGTTTCGCCCTCCTCGCGAGAGAAAATAGCTGCTGCGTCCTCGGGCGAAAGATTGGGGATATTCGCCAGATCCGGCTCTATGGGAGCCATAATCTGGAAGTAGAGTGCGCGGCCGTCGAGGATGGTGGGTGTGGGAGTCATGTACAAAGAAGATGTTTATTTACTTACGCTGTAGCGTTGAGATCATCCGCAACGGGGTCTGCCTGTTGCATCTCCTCGGCAACTTTGGTCTTGGCGGCCTCAATCTGCTTCGCGCGAGGGGTATCGACAGAATCAATATTCTCTCCGCCGTAGTACCCAAGTCCGTCGAGCTTGCCTGTTACATTCAGTGTAATCTGGCGTGCTGGAGGAGCGGAGTCACCAAAGTCTGTGCTCTGTGGCACGAGTTCGTGTGCCTGTGCAAAGGCGAGAATTTTTGGCATGTCTGTTTCGGCACTGCCGTCTGTCTCCTGGATGAGCAGTGTTCCATTTTGCTGATCAAGGCTTACCATCACGTTGTAACCGGCCTTGTCGGCATTTGCCTGTATATTCTCTGCCCATCGAGTGAGTTCTAGTAAGCGCTCGTTGCCAATCTCAGTACCTGCTGGGGTTGCATCTGGAGTGTTCTCTGAAGCTGTTGGATCTTCAGCGGGAGCAGCTTCAGCATCATCTGTAGGTTCTGGTGTAGGCTCTTCTGCTGGAGCAGAGGCTGTTGGATCCTCAGCGGGAGCAGCTGTAGGTTCTGCTGGAGGCTCTTCTGCTGGAGCAGCATCGGGGGCCTTTGCAACCTCTTCAGTAGGTGGAGTAGTTGGCTCGGGAGTTTCTGTTGGCTCTGGTTTCAGAACCAATTTCCCATCCTCCTGCATGACTACCTTTTCTGCATCAGATCCAAGTTCATTTTCCAATGCAGATACAAGCATGTCATTCACATCTGCAACATCGTCACCGCCGGCTTCGCGAGCCTGCGCTGCAATTGGATTAAGCTGATCAAGTGCTGCCTGTGGATCGCCGCCAGTTTGGAGTGCGTCACGGAGGATCGCCCCAGATGTAGTGAAGTCCTGCACTAACTGATCAACCGTCTTCTCTGATCCATCTTCTGTCCCTTTGTCCTCGACTTCCTCGGCTTCCTTATACTTCTCTTTGGTGGCATCGATAACCTTTTGATCTGGAGTCGTGCCGGACACCTCCCCATCCACTGCAAACTCTACGGTGCCAAGCTTGGCACCCTCGCTGTGGAATACGTCGGCGGAGCGGCGATCCTCAGAGAGGATGACCGTGACGTCCCCCTTCGGAATGCCATCCAGACCAAGATCGGAATAGGCAAGATCTTCTAGCGTTTCATTTGTCACCTCGGCATCAACCGGCTCTTTTTCACCTGTTTCAGATGTGGTTTCGTCGGTTTCCGTACCAGACTCTGCCGGCTTCTCAGTAGAATCTTTCGGCTTGGATGCTGGCATCTTGGAGAGCAGCTCTGCATTGCCCACATCAAGCTGATACCCATCTTCTGGGTTATCATTCGCATCGTGCTCTGTCACAAATTCTTGGAACCACTTCGGTGTGGTTTCACTGAATGAATCAATGTTAATGACTGTCTGGCCATTATCGCGTGTCATATTCACCTTCACGCCGAATTTCTTTTCGAGTGCCTGCTCGATTTTGTCGAACGTGCTTTCGAGTGTATCGAGGCGACTCTCCAGCTTATCAATAGCGGCAATAGATGCTTCGAGCTTCTTGTTTTGATCCACGAGCTCGCGTCGGCGATCCAATGCTTTGTCGATTTTGGTCTGAATACGCTCTGCCTTACGCTCAAGCTTGCGGAGATCTCCCTTCATCTTGGAAAGATCTTCTTCGCTCTTCCCTTCTTGCTCGGCATCAATGAGCTGCTTTTTGAGAGCTTGTACCTGGTCATCGACGCTCTCCTTCTTTGTCTGGAGACCGTCGATTTCCGTATCCAGTTCGCTGATTTCCTCTTTGTTCTTTTCCACCTTCTCCTGTGCCTGATCGCGAAGATCGGCCAACTCTTCGCGCTGATCTTCAATACTTGTTGCACCGCGATCCTTGAGTTCGGCACGCAGACCAGATTCTGTAGAAGTATCTGCACTGCTCTCTGCACCGCGCTCGCCAGTGGACTTCCCTTCCTGCTTGTCCGCTTCTGTCTGGATACCAAGTGTCCGCTTCACCATTTCGATGATGGCAGAGAGGATCTTACCAAGTGCTGCCAAAGCCTGTGCTGGTGTTTTGGCCGCCTCTAGATCCTTCACACCCTGATCAACCTCCTTGCCGAGCCTATCCATTTCCGGATCGTCAGAAGGCTTTTCTCCTTTCTCTTCGGCTGCTTTATCTGCTTTGTCTTTTGCTTCAATTTTCGCCTTCACTGTATTGATACCCTCTTCGTTTGGCGTGGCACTCGACACTTCTCCATCAACATCAAATGTTACTTTGCCCAACAACGTGCCCTCTGCATCGTACACATCGGCATCGCGATTGCCCGGGCCAAAGCTCATGTAGACATCTCCATCAGGAATACCACTAAGCCCAAGGCTTTGGTAGGCAACGCTTTTCATTTGTTCCTGGGTAACTTCAGCTACTACCGGCTCCACTGTTTCTTTAGCGGAATCAGCTGCTCCCTCGGCCGCCTTGTCTGTGGATACCTCCTCTGTTTCTCCCTTTTTTAGCTGTGCTTTGTCAAAGTCCGTTTTTGTTTTTCCCTCATTTCCTGGGAGACCTTCGGCAATTTTCACACCAACGGTTTTGCCATTCGTCCCCTCAACAACCAATGGTGCTACCACCCCTTCTGGGGCAGGAGTGGAATCCACCTCTGTAGAGGTAGCATCCACTGCGCTTTCTGCGCGTGCTGCTACCGGACCTGCATCAGCAGATTCTGGAGCAACTGGTCCCGCCTCAGGCTTCGCCTCGATGGGCGTAGGGTCTGGGTTCGGCGTTTCCCCATCAAAGATGAGGCGGTGTTCACGATCGGCAGGATTGCCGCGGAACTGGGGGTAGAGGAAGTGAACCATAGAATAGAGGGGTATTACTGGAGAAAGAGGGATTCCAATTGGAGGAGCTCTGTACCTTCCACCTCACGTTCTTTTGCCTCGGTGGAAGCGAGTGCCTTGCGCTTGGATTGCTTTGAGTGCGTACGCATCTGCTTCATCAAATTCTTCATAAGTGTGTTGTATTCCTTGAAAGCTGCATCATATCGCTTGGCACGCGCCTTCTTATCCGCAGGTGTTTCGCCTGTGTATTTCGCGGTCAGACCGGGGATCGCAGATGTCACTAAATCTGGCTCAATTGCGCCCATAAGAGCGTCATACACCTGGCGAGCATCGAGCTTCCGGGTTTTTGGATCCACCTGCAGTGTGAGTGTCTGTGTGGGCATGACGAGATGTGTGTTTGATAAATCCAGATATTGTACCAAAAATCGCGCTTTGGAGCAATATGGGAGTTTAGTCCTCTTTTGTCTTCTCGGCCTTGGCGTGTTTCTTGGGCTGCAGTGCTTCGATCTGTTTGCCGAGTACGCTCATCCAAGCAACGTCGTTCTTGCCACCAGCACGAACAATCTCTTCGTCATTTAACCGCAGCATGGAGCCGCTAATTCGCCACTGCGCATTCACTTTGAGGAGCTGCATGATTTCTTGCGCTGTCACGCGTGGGCTTAATGTGAGCACCACTTCTCGCATGGTTTTGCTCTCTTCCACCTTTACGCGCGTAACCCCACTCTTGCGGCAGGCAAGCTTGAGGCGCAACACAGCAAAGAGGTTTTGTACTTCTTTGGGCAAGGTGCCGTACTCCTGCTGCAGGTCTTCTTCGAACTCGGAGAGAATTGCCTCATCTTCGCTGCCCGCGAGCTTTTGGTATACAGAAATCTTCTCCTGTTCGTCGGGAATGTAATACGTAGGAATGAGTGCGGCAAACGGCAGAAGGATCTCCACGGTGATCTCTTCTTCCACGCCGACTTCGCCAGATTTAAGCTCTTCCACTGCGGCTTTGAGCATGCGCAGGTAATGGCTTACGCCAACAGTCTGCATATTGCCCGACTGCCCGGCACCCAGGATCTCGCCCGCGCCACGGATCTCCAGATCGCGCATAGCCACCTGGAAGCCACTACCCAGCTCACAAGCCTCTACGATCGCGCGTAGGCGCTTCCGAGCGTCATCCTTGAGCTTCTGTGTGTGGTACAGGAAGTATGCGAACGCCTGTCGACTGCTACGACCCACACGGCCACGGAGCTGGTAGAGCTGCGAGAGCCCAAAGCGTTCTGCTTCGTTGACGATCAGTGTGTTGGCACGCGGGAGGTCGATACCGTTTTCGATAATCGTTGAACTCACGAGTACGTGATACTTGCCCTCTTTGAAGGCCACAATACGCTCCTCGAGTACCTCCGGTTTGAGCTGCCCGTGACCGACAATGAACGTCGCCTCGGGAATGAGTTTGCGGAGCTTGTCTGCAAATGCGTCGATGGTTTCCACGCGGTTGTGGAGCACATACACCTGCCCTTCGCGCTCCACCTCATCCAGGATCGCCTTGCGTACGAGTGCATCGGAATACTTTCGCACTTCGGTAATAATCGGTAAGCGCCCGGGTGGTGGCGTAGTGATCGTGGTGATGTCGCGCAGCTTATGGAGACCGAGGTTCAGCGTGCGAGGAATCGGCGTTGCCGTGAGTGTGAGGATATCGACGTTCGCACGCAGTTCCTTGAAGCGCTCTTTTTGCTTCACACCAAAGCGCTGCTCTTCGTCGATGATCACAAGACCAAGGTTGTGGAAGTGCACATCTTCCTGGAGCAGGCGGTGCGTACCGATCACAATGTCGATATCGCCTTTGCGCAGACGCTCTAGGCTCTCGCGCTGCTCCTTGGGCGACCGGAACCGGCTGAGCATGTCGATGCGAATGCCGAAGCCCTGCATACGTTTGCTAAACGATTGTAGGTGCTGGTCTGCAAGAATGGTGATCGGCGCAATCACAGCAACCTGCTTGCCGCTCTTCGCTGCCTTGAAGGCTGCGCGCATTGCCACTTCGGTTTTCCCGAATCCCACATCTCCGCATACCAGGCGATCCATGGGGTGCGGATCTTCCATGTCGTTTTTAATATCTTCGATCGCTTTGATCTGGCCAGGAGTGACTTGATACGGGAACGCCTCCGCGAATTTTTGCTCTTCGTCGTGGTCTTCTGGATAGGCGTGCCCGCGAGACTTTGCGCGCTTGGCATAGAGCTCCAAGAGCTCCTTTGCGAGCTTCTGCGTTTCCTCTTTTGCCTTCGCCATCACACGCTTCCACTCCTGCGTTCCAAGGCGGGTAAGCACGGGCTCATTGCCTTCCTCATAGACGAATTTACTGAGCTTGTCGGCCTGGTCGACCGGCACAAAGAGTTTGTCTCCTTCCGCGTAGGTGAGCTCCAAATACTCGCGAGCAGTGCCGTCCACTTCTTTCTGCGTCATGCCTTCAAAGTGACCAATGCCGTGCTCCATATGCACCACGTAGTCACCGGGAACGAGTGACGTAATGAAATCCAGTGCAAGCTTTTGCACACTGCGCTGCTTGCCCGCTTTTTTGAGCGAGAAGATCTCGCGGTCGGTAAGCAGTGCGCACTGTAGGTCTGGGTTTTGTACTGAATGTGGGAGTAGCTCCGCTTCTTCTGCGGATACAAGCGTCACCGCACCCTGCCGCCGCTCTGCCTTGGCAGTAAAGGGGACGTGCTCCTCTGTACAAATTTCCGCGAGCTCGTCTGTCCGCTTGGTCACAATCACGAGCGACCATTCCTGCTGCAGCTTATCGCGGACATCGTTTAAAAAGTCTGTGAGTGTGTAGAACTTGAGCACAGACAAATACCGCAAGTGCACATGAAATTCTTGGCTCTCTGGAAATGCAGTGAACCGTAGTGTGTGGATTGCTGCTGGAGCGGGCACATCATCCTGATCATCCAGAATGAGCAGGGAATTCTTCGGCAATTGCTCTTGGAGCAACGCCGTCTTCTCATAACTCACCGGGAAGAGCTCGAGTGACTCACCAGCGTCTTTTGTCTTGGAAAGATCTGCACTATCCACCGCGAGAATCGCCTCTACTGTGTCGAACGCGAGAGAAATACGATAGGGATGCGTTGATTGGATGGGATACACATCAATCACATCACCTGTTCTGCGGTACTCGCCAGGGTGCAGATAGAGATCATCACCATGGCCGTACCCGCGGTCGATAAGCGTTTCCACAAGCTCGGTGAAGGCAATTTTTTCACCCTTGGTAAGAATCACCTTACGATTGCTTAACTCGTAGTAGGAAGGGAATGGCATATCCCACGCCTCACGTGTGAGCACGAATACCTCAGGTGATTGCCCTGCAATGAAGCGGAGGAATGTTCCCAGTGCCTCGGGCTCAATTTCATCATTCTCATTCTCCACAGGATTGAGTGCGCACGCCTCGCGCTCAAAAAAGGTAAGCCAGTGGCGCACTGCATCTGCCTGTACATCTTTGTCTGCCACGAAGAGTGTTGTACGTGGCGTGAAGTCCAACAGCTTGGCGGTAAGGAGTGCTTTGGATGTTTCGTTGGATGCACCCGAAAGAACCAACCTGCGGTTGGCCTCTAAAAGTTGCGCCAGATCTCTGTGCGTCTCCTCACCAAGGAGGAGGGAGGGATGCATGAAGGGAACCGAAAATGGTTGTACTGGTTTACTCCTCCTGAATGCGCAATGGCATGATCAGGTGGAGGTACCGGTCACTGGAGGGGAGTCGGAAGAGCGCCGGGTGCATACTGTCTGTCACCCCTACTTCTACCAGCTCTTCTTCCATATGACCTAAGAAGTCTAGGAGGTATGACGAGCTTAACGCAATCTTATTGTCGTTTCCGGTGACTTCCGCGTCGAGCGTTGTCTCGTCTTTCCCGAGCTGTGTTTGCGGTGTAGCAATGTGCACACCCTGCTTTGTGAAACTGAGTGTGAGGTTGTTATTCATCTCTTTCGCAAAGTAGTGCATGCGCTTCACCACAGTAGTGAGATCTTTTACTGGGAGTACCGCACGAGTCTTTACTTCTTTGGGAATAATCTGCTGATAGTCTGGGAATTTGCCTTCAATAAGCCGAGAAAGGAGTCTGGTGCTCCCCACCTGCAATTCGATTTGCTGGCTGCTCAGCACAATTTTCATTTCCTGCTTTGTTTTCTTTTTTGAGGATTCCTCCTCATCTTTCTCTTCTTTTTCCTCTTTCTTCTCTTCCTTCCCAGGCTTCTGCGCACCGAGCACAGCGCGCAACTCTTCGAGCACTTTTGTGGGGATAATGCAGGAAATATCCGATGCATCCAGATCGGCCTGCACAGCAAACTCAGAGAGGCGATAGCTGTCTGTTGCAACAAGAATCAACTTCCCCTTCTCAATACGAGCATATGCACCTGCAAGCACAGGGCGAAGTGTGGAACGTGCAGAGGAAAATGTGACTTTATTCAAAGCCTCCAAAAGCGGTCCAGTAGCTATAGAAAGGGAATTCTCCTTCTCGATTTTAGAAATAGTGGGGAACTCATTCGATGCCTCACCAGAGATCAATGTTTTTGCATGAGAAGAAACACATTTTAATTGTGTTCCTTCAATGGTTTCTAAAAGAACTTCTGTATCTGTGTTGTATTGTGCAAAGTTTAAAATCGCCTTTGCGGGAACAGTAATTGCTCCTTCATTTTCAATTGATGCCTCAAAGCTTGTCACAATACTTAACTCCAAATCAGTTGCACTCACAGTGCAGCGCTTTCCTTCAACTTCAATTAATACATTATTTAAAATTGGGAGCGCCTGCTGGCCACTAATAGCGCGACTTGCGAGTTGTAGCGCATGAAGAAAATCAGATGTTTTACAGGAAAATTTCATAGGTGGGGATTCATGGTACGAAAGACTCTTCAATCCTGCCAGACAATTTTCCACTTTCCACATTCCCACATCGCCATAAATAGAGAGAAGTATTTGTATTTAAAATTCGTAGCAATAGAAGGCTATTTACAAAAAGGAAAAATCCTCTTCTTTCACGACCACAATTCTCCTCATTTCCTAAGGAAGACCTAGGTGAAAAGCGGAAATTTCACTCATCGAGCACAAAATGTATGTGTGGTGGGTGTGGAAAACTCGTGGAAAGGTCACCCGCGAACGGCTCTACTCCCTAAAAGTGGTATTAATGGCTTAATAAAGCGAAAAAATGAAAATCGCTGTGCACAACTTTCCCCGGGGCACCTCAGTATCCACAATGGCTTATCCACACCGAATGTGGATTACCCCGGCGCAACTTCACATCAAATTCCAGCCGTTTTGCGGAAATTCACTCGATCTTCGGGGTTGGGGGTGGTGCCGCGGTTGTCACTACATTGGAGAACCCCCGCCTTCATGCGGGCGAACTGTTTGTCTGCAATATCCTCTTCTACAAGCGCGCCGCTACTCACAAACGTACCGCTGCCGATCTTCACACCCGGGTTCATAGTCGTGCGCACTCCCAGGCGGCAGTCATCGCCAATCACCGCGCCGAACTTCTGGAGGCCGCTATCCACCTTCTCTCCATCGACTACAGAGACGATTGTGCCCTCATCTAAGCGCAAATTCCCAGTCATGCTCCCCCCGCCAAACGACACATTTCGCCCAATAATACTATCCCCGATGTACGACATATGCGTCCATACATGGCTGTGGAGCACGCTGCCCTTCACTTCGGTGTTGTATCCCACCACACAATGGTCGCCGATGCTCGACTGCCGCACGAGGGCGTTATTGGCGATAACAGAACCTTTCCCAATACAACATGGGCCAACAATCGTTGCGTGGGGGAAGACCTTCACACCCTCTTCAATGACAACTGGCCCCTCCACCACTGCTGTTGGGTGGATGGATGCACTCTTATGAATGTGCGGCTTCTGGATATCTTGGAGCAAGATTGGCAGGAGCGAGAGTAGATGCCAGGGGTACTTCACTGCTTGCCACGCACCGTCGTACGGAACGGCCGCATAGGATGCCGTGCCAAAGAGGCCATCCAATGCCTTTTCATAGCCGTATCCATCGTCGTTCGCATCATCAATGGCTCGCAGCGCCTCAAGCAATACAGCACCATCGGCATGGTAATGGCAGACGATATTCACCAGGTTACTCGGTTCGTTCCCTGCACCCGGTTTTTCCACAATGCCGGTGATGCGATCACCGTCCACAGATAAATACCCTCCAGGGAAATACTGCGCGACCGTTTGCCCCAAGAGCGCGCCGTTCCGCCCCTTCTGCTTGCCCGCGGCAACGGTGGAGCGGTAGGCAGTAGGATCAATCACATCGTTGGCGCCCACCACCAGAATATCCTCCGCACCAATTGCCGGGAGCGCACTCAACAGTGCACCGCGCATGCCTTGTGCTAAGTTCTCCTGCTCCACAAGCACGGCGTTTGGATAGAGCATATGCACCTCATCCAAATTGTTTTTGCTTCCAATGAAGACCACATCATCGCAACCAGCTTGCGCCAAGCGATCCACTACATGGGAGAGCAGCGGTTTCCCACAAATAGGGAAGAGTGGCTTCTCGGTGAGTGGCCAGAATCTGCGCGACTTGCCGGCGAGCAGCACTAGGGTCTTCAACGTCAGTTATTGTAGTCGCAGAGGGCATTCTAGAGCCAGCGGATGCGGCGGAATTTGCATTACCACTCCAGGGGAATTGTCCGTTCATGCTGCGTGTTACGAATAGGAATACCTAGTTGTTTGTAGCGATCCATCACATCCGCATGCGGGTGGCCGAATGTGTTGTTTCGTCCCGCAGAAAGCACGGCAAGTTTCGGTGCAACGGCAAGCAAGAACCCTGTAGAAGAAGAGGTTCTGCTGCCGTGATGTGGCACTTTCAGAATGTCAGCCTCCACATCTGCACCACTGGCAAGGATCCCCTGCTCAGCATCTTTCCCAATGTCACCAGTGAGAAGTATGCGAGTGTCGCGAGCGAGTACACGGAACACAACCGAGGCGTCGTTCGGTTCATCTTGTTCCCTGCCGAACACATCCGTCGGCGGCCACACCACGTCCAGTACTGTGCCGTCGTCGAACACAATGTCCTGCGCGGGATCCGCCGGAAGAATAGGAACGGCATGCGATGCGAGCAGAGCAAGCAACGCCTCATATCGGCCAGAGCGCTGCACGGCACCGCTCATCAGTACGGCGTTCACGCGGTAGCGCCGCAACACTTCTGGCAGGGCAGTTACATGATCCGCATCGGGGTGAGACAGCACCACAAGCTCTATGGTGCGATCAAAGAATGGTAGATGTGTACCAAGGTGCGAGAGGAGATCCAAATTCGGGCCACCATCTATAACGATCTGTGCGCCGCCCGGAGTGACCAGCAGCAGAGCATCACCCTGACCAACGTCGAGCGTGTACATCTGCAGTGTGCCGTTTGGGAGCAGTGCATATTCCCGCAAACAGAGCAGGCACAGAATGCTGAGCGCTGGGAGTACGAATCGCGAAAGCATGTACGCATGCTAACAATCACATTCGTGCACACTCTTGTTTTATGCCCAAAAAACGGGGGTGTTCTGCATACAGCAGGAACCATTCCCCAGGCTTACACTGCGGCTTTCTTCGACATGCGCATGCGCTGCCAACCTACAGCCATGCCCGAGAGTGCGAGGCTCGCTGCGAGGAAGCCCATGCCCGATTGCGGTAATCCGCTCGCCGGTGGCGTACCGAGTGGCAGCTGTGCAGACACCGGAGGAAGAACTGGTGCTGGCACAGGTGGTGTAGGGATCGGAGTAGGTTGCACTGGTGCAGGTGCAGCTGGCGTCGGCATGTTTTTACCGAGCCACGCTGTTTCGAACACGCCCGAGGACAGTGTTCCTTGCTCATCCATAACTTGCACGAGCAATCCAAAGTGGCCAGCAGGCACACTCTGTATGTTCACTTGCGTTGCATTGGCCGGCACCATTGCGGGGCTCACAAAACTATTCCCCGCGTCGAAGCTCTGACCCACGAGCAAGAATGCTGCGTTGGTGGAGACTGATGCCAGATCCCATTCTCCCGTTACATTGAATGTGCCGTTCGCACCGGGTGCAACGCGTAGGCGTAGACCCGTGATGTTCTGGATCCCTTGAGGAGCCTGTGGCACTTGTGGTGCGGGCGCTGGTGATGGCGGGAGAGGTGGCTGCGTTGTAGGTAATGGTGGCTCCACTGGAGCAGAAGACGATGACGCTACAGACGACACAGAAGATGCGCTCGCCGGTGGCGGTTCGCCTTTCCCTGTGAAGAACGCAGCTTTACTTGCTTCATCAAATGTCACGCCAAGTTCAGTGCGTAGCGCGTCTGTGAGCTGTACCTGATACACCACACCACCCTGCTGCAGATCGGTAACGAGCGTAACCGTATTCCCTTCACCCTGGAGCGTTCGTATAGCGAGCACTTCGCCACCTGCCTTGGTGATGCGAAATGCAGTTGCCGCAGACTTCGGGCGCACCTGAATAGATGCGGAGAACGTGAGGCGTACGCTATCGGGCGTAAGGGATTCCGCAGAGAGGAGTGCCAAAGATCCCGACTCTTCTGGTGCTGGTAGTGGTGGAGTGGGTTCCGGTGATGGTGGAAGTGGTGCCTCGGCATCAGGGTTCTCTACAGGGAGAATTTGGATCTCTTCCATAAAGTACTCACTCTCATCGCCATCCATATTCACGGCCATCACTGCCATGTAGAGGCCTTCTGCTGGGATAGCTTCTGTAAAGATGTATTCCGGCTTACTATCTTCTGTTTCTTCAAAATCGTCGTATGCACCGCCGCTCTCCAAGATTGAATCCGCAGCGTAGTACACACGGTAATAGGCGATGTCTCCACTTGCTTCAGCATCCCATGTAATCAGCACAGATCCGTCATTTTGAGCCTTTGCCTGTAGGTTCATTACACCACCAGGTGCCGCCGCAAATGCGGAAGTGGCAACGGTGAACGCGAAGACTGCAGAGAGGAATCGGTTCATGGTTTGTGTGTAGATTTCCAAATATTCTATCACAAACCGCCTCCTAGAGCCAGAGCTACTCTGCGCGCCTCGGCAGCACAGTTGTGTGCAAACCACAGAGCACAAACAGCACCACGAGCAGTACGCTCATACTCATTAGGCCAATCACTGTTGCGATCTCGCCCAGTAGGAAGGGCTGGTACATCCACAACGAAGCCGCAAGAAGCGTAGTAAAGGCGAGCCACCGCCCAATGTGATTCCAGGGGAGCGCTACAGGCATGCGACGCAGTGCCTGCGGCAACAAGAGTACCGTCAGCACAATGTGCGTGATGATCGATGTAATCCCTGCACCAACGAACCCTTGCTGAGGGATGAGTACAAGATTGAGCGCGACGGACAACACGGCACCAATGGATAAACTCGCAACGAGGGGTTTCCATGCGTTGCCAGAAAGCAGTGTATAGAATCCAAACGTCACAAGACCGTTTAAGAACATTGGCAGTGCGAGCAGCGCCAGGGCAGTATCGGAACCCGGTGTTGTGGCCGTGGACAAATACGCTTCGCGCGTAAGGAGCAGCACAAGAGGCCGCGTCCACAGTGCAGAAAACAACGCCGACACAGAGCCAAGAATGAGGAGCAGGAGCAGAGTTTTCCCCAGTAATGCACGCGCTTCATTGCTCTTGCTCTCCATGCTACTGAGCACTGGCAGTACCGAATTGAGCAGGAATGTTGGGAGCAGATATCCCATGTCTGCCATGCGCAGCACAAAGCCGTAGTACGCATTCTGCAATTCGAAGTCCGGTCGCAGCAGCGCAATGAGCGTTACATCTAATTGCCGGTAGAGCGCGGTGCACAAAAACGCGAGACCGAAGGGGGCAGCCTGCTTGAGCATGCGCAGCATTTCACCGCGATCAAACACAAGTCGAGGGCGGATTCTGCTCTGGCTAAAGTAGAGCGAGAGCAGGAGCAAAATGAGCGCGCCCGCTCCGCCGATTGCGAGGAACGCAAAGCACAACATGACGTCATCGCTCTCGCGGAAACCAGCCACAATGAACGCGCCGATCGCTGCGGCAGTGAAGATGCGTTGAGTAACTTCCGCAATGAAGACCGTGTGCATGGAATACGTCACCTGGAACACTGTGCGCAGAATACCGGCAAGTAGCGTGAAGAACGGTACAAGTGATGCGATGGTGACTGCGAGTGGCAGTGGCGTGCCCTGCCATGCAGGCAAAATCCACACGAGCACAATCGCGCTCCCCAACGAAAGCAGTAGTATTACAGTGCGAAGCACAATGAGTGTGCCAAGCACCCGTTCCTTGTCCGTTGCACGGCTCACTTCGCGCACGGCAACCGCATACAAGCCGAAGTCGGCGAGTATGCCGAAGAGCTGTAGGAATCCGTATGCCGAGTTGTAGGTGCCTGCAAGTTCCTGGCTCAAACCCACTGCCACAAATTTCACCGTGAGAATACTCAGCGCAGCCATGGTGATCTGGCTGGCCATCTGCCACAGCGTGGACGTTGCAATCTGTTTGGTCGGCACGGACGCATGGTAGCGGATTTGCGCTATGCGCGTGCTGCAAGAATCGCCATTTTGGCGGTGGACATATCCCTACAGAGTCCGTAGGATATGCCGCGAACAGATGCCACTTCCCTTCCAGCATCTCACGTCCACTAAGCAGCTCTCTCGGAGCGATACGGACGCAATTTTGGTGAAGGCAAAAGAAATGGAGGCGGTTGTAGCGAAGGGAGAAGCCAATCATGTACTGCAAGGCAAGATCCTTGCGAGCCTCTTCTACGAACCAAGCACACGCACACGCCTCAGCTTTGAGTCTGCCATGCAGCGCCTTGGCGGCCAGATCATCACGGCAGAAGGGATTCAGTTCAGCTCCATGTACAAAGGCGAGACACTGGAAGACACCATCATGATGGTGTCGCAGTACGCAGACATCATTGCCATGCGCCACCCGGAACAGGGCAGTGCAGATCGCGCTGCAGCTGTGAGCACGGTTCCCTTCATCAACGCGGGAGACGGCCCTGGCCAGCACCCCACACAGGCGTTGCTCGATATGTACACCATTCTCAAGGAACGCGGCACACTCGATGGCATTCACATCACCATGGTTGGCGACCTCAAGTTCGGCCGAACAGTGCACTCACTCAGCTATCTGCTCGGTCTCTACAAAGACGTCCGCTTTACCCTCGTGGCGCCGCAAGAATTGCGCATGCCCGAGAAAGTCACATCGTTCTACCAAGAACACGCAGTGCCGTACACCGAAGTGGAATCGATCGAAGAAGGCTTGGATGCAGATGTGCTCTACATGACACGCGTGCAGCAGGAACGCTTTGAAGATAAAGCTGAATACGAGCGCCTCAAGCTCAAGTACGTGCTCACTGCGGCGCAGATCAAAGGTCGAGATATTACCGTAATGCACCCACTCCCACGCGTTGGCGAAATCGCAACAGATGTTGATGCACTCCCGAACGCTGCATATTTCCGCGAGGCTGGTAACGGTGTGTTCGTCCGTATGGCACTGCTCGCTATGCTCCTCGGGAAAGCATGATGGAACCCTCTGTGCTCCTCCTCCTAGGAATCGTGATCTTCCTGGGAAGTATTTTTGCGACAATCGCAGGAGGAGGATTAGGAATCGTGATTATCATCGTGCTCACGTTCTTCCTCGACATACGCGCAAGCGTTGTACTGGTTTCGCTTATTGGATTCTTCATCCAGCCCGCAAAAATTTACCACTTCCGACAGTTTGCTGACTGGAACATTGTGCGGTGGTACGTGCTTACAGGCATACCCGCCAGCTTTCTTGGAGGACTCATGCTCTTTACGTTGCCACAGCGAATAGTGGAAATCCTTTTGGGAATATTCTGCCTCTGTTTTGCGGCATTTCGCCTTTGGCATCCCACATTCCGAGTGGAGCCCCGCATCCCCACATTACTCGGCATGGGTGCTGTAAACGGGCTGCAGGGTGGGGCAGTGGGAGAGGCCATGTTGCTGCGCTCGCCGTTTCTGCTGTCACTTGGTCTCAAAAAAGAAGCCTTCGTCGGCACGTCGTCGATCATTGCATTCGTAATGAATATTGGGAAAGTAACGGCATATCTGCCCAATGTGTCGTGGGATCGCACAACGTTTTCCATTCTCGCCGTTGCGCTGCTGCCCATTTTCGCGGGAGTCGCTATCGGGAAGCGCTGTCTGCGATTCGTGAGTCACAATGCCTTCGAAAAACTTCTCCTGTGCGTGATTACGATTGGTGCATGTAAACTCCTCTTGATCCCATCATGATGAAGATTCCCGCTCTCATCGATTGCCACGTGCACTTTCGTGAGCCCGGCCTCACGCACAAGGCAGATATGGAAACAGAATCCGCAGCAGCCTTTGCGGGTGGTGTACATACGGTGTGCGAGATGCCGAATACCAACCCCCCAGCAACGAGTGTCGAAGCATTCCAAGATAAAGTTGAGCGAGCAAAACGAATAAAGAATGTCGATGTCCGCTTCTTTTTCGGAATTACCGAATTACCGCATCTGGAAGGGCTCCGGGCAGTATGGGCTGATCCTGCCCTGCGCGCACGATGCTGCGGCGTGAAGATCTACTTTGATCATTCCACCGGGAACCAAGGTGCATCCGCAGATGTAATCGCGGAAGCATTCCGCGTATGCGGGGAACTGGATATTCCCCTCGTTGCGCATTGCGAAGACGCGCACATGAATGACGAAGCGAAACGTGTGGTTACACAAGATATTGGCGGCTCAGGCGTTGCGCTGCATTCACTCCATCGCCCACCAGGGTCCGAAGCACAGGCGATCGAACATGCGATTCGCCTTGCTCGGCAGCACGGCACGCCATTCCATGTCGCGCACCTCTCCACCATGCAGGGCATCGATCTAGTGCGCGGCGCCAAGGCGGAAGGGCTGCGCATCACTTGCGAAGTTGCGCCACATCATTTGTTCTTGAGCACGCAGGATTACGGCACGCTCGGGACATTGGGGAAGATGAACCCACCTCTTCGCGAGGCGGATCATCAACGCGTGCTGTGGGAAGGTATTGCCGACGGCACAGTGGATTGCATCTCCACTGATCACGCGCCGCATACCCTGCAGGAAAAACAAATTGATAATCCCCTCGATGCGCCGAGCGGTGTACCTGGCGTGGAAACCATGCTGCCGCTTCTCCTCACTGTTGCCGCTGGCGGGTGGCCACATCCGCGCGGAGAACGCTGTATCGAATCATTCACAATCGACGATATCGTTCGTCTCTGCTTCGCGAATCCCAATCGCATTTTCCGCCTTGGGAAAGATGGCAGCGACGTGATCACTATCGACTCCGATGCACAGTGGGCCATCACTGCAAATCAGCTCCATTCCAAATGCGGGTGGACCCCGTACGAGGGATGGAAGGTGCGAGGAAAGGTTGTTTAGAGGAGTGTGAGCAACTCGGCGAGCGAGTGGATCACCGTATCGGCTTTTTGCTTTGCCTCATTTGGCGTGTTTGCATTGGGAACCACCCAACAGGGCATGCCCGCAGAGTGTGCCGCTGCCACATCGAACATCTGGTCACCAACATACAAACACTCACTCGGTTGCAGATGCAGGCGTTCTGCTGCAAGCAGCAGCATATCCGGCTCGGGCTTTCCTTGTTCCACGTCATCGCACGTAATAATCATTTCCGCATATCGAGAGAGACCAAGCTTCGCATCGAGCGGATCGGTGTAACTGCGGTGAGAACCGGTGGCGATCGCGATGCGCGTTCGCCCCTTCAATTCTGTGAGCACTTCTTCTGCGCCAGCAATCCACACAGCGCTCGTTTCAAGAGCGCGAATGTACCGCGCGTCCCTGCTTGTACGGAAAGCATCCACTGTCTCCAGTTTCCCTATACCTTCAAGCACGGTGTGTACATGACTCGCCTTCGTATACAGGTTCTCAATGAAATCTTCGTCGCTCATAGAGACGCCAATATCTTCCAATGAATCCACATACGCCCGTGTCCACAGTGTGATGGTGTCCACGAGGGTTCCATCCAGATCGAAGATGACGGCGGCGTACGACATGACCGCGGCAGTGTAGGGTGCTGCCACGGTCAGTGCATCTATTCCGGGGAGTGTTTACACCTCCATCACCACCGGGATCACCATTGGCTCGCGGTCGAGCTTGCGATCGAAGTACCGGTAGAGGGCGCCAGTTACGGCACGCTTGAGTTGCTTGCGGTCATTCTCACCACGGTCGAGAGCTTCCAGATACGCCTTCTTGGCGGTTTGCACCACTTCAGCCGTAATCGTCTGCTGCTCAGATCCGTAAATGAGTCCGCGCGTGAGCACGTCAGGATCGCCTACAAGGCGCTTGCTGTCGCTATACGCTTTGAACATCACGATAATCACACCGTTTTTGCTCATGATCTTACGATCGTCCATCACGCGTTGGCCTTCGCCAGCGCTGCCTTTTCCGTCGATGATCACATCGTTGAAGGTGAGCTTCTGCTTACTCTTTCGCACATTGCGTTGGTTATCCACCTCAAGGATTTCACCGTTGGTGAGCAAGTGAATGCGGTTGTCCGGGTAGCCCATCATCTTGGCCAGCCCTGCGTGCGCAGCGCGCATGTACGGTTCGCCGTGTTCGGGGATGATGTGGTCAGGCTTCAGCAGACGGTGCATGAGCAGGATGTCTTCCTGCATACCGTGACCGGTTGTGTGGAGCGCGAGCTCCTGATTGGTTTTCACCTTCGCACCTTTCATGTGCAGGTTGTTGATTACTTTTGCGACTGCGCGCTCATTCCCGATGATCGGGTTAGAGCTCAAAATCACAGTGTCCCCCTCCTTCACAGTAATGTGACGATGGGTACCCAGGCCGATGCGAGCCAAGCCCGCTGCCTCTTCACCTTGGCTGCCGGTCGTAATAATCAACACTTCGCGGTCGGGAATCTTGTCCATCGCTGGAGTCACCTTGCGGATGAGGCCGCGCGGTGCGCGCAAGTAGCCGAGCTGTTGTGCGATTTCGATGTTCGTCTCCATGCTTCTGCCGGAGAGGAATACTTTGCGATTATGCAGCTTCGCGTAGTCCACCACCTGTTGAATGCGGTTGAGGAGCGAGCTAAATGTGGACACGATGATGCGTCCTTTTGCATCGCGAATGAGGTTGCCGAGCGTTTCACCAATTTCCCGTTCACTCAAAGAGAAGCCGGGCTTGGTTGCATTCGTGGAGTCTGCGATCACCGCGAGTACGCCTTTTTCGCCGAGCTCTGCAAGACGATGGAAGTCTGCGGGGTACTCGTTCTGCGGTGTGAGGTCGAATTTGAAGTCACCCGTGTGCACAATGGTGCCGTACGGTGTGTGGATCGCGATCGCAGCAGAATCTGGGATGCTGTGCGTGACCTTTAGGAACTCTACTTCAACTTTGCCGAAGCGGAGTTTTTCGCGGTAGGCGACAGTATTCAGTTTCGCTTTGCTGGTCAGCCCTTCTTCATCCAAGCGCTTCTTTACAAACGCCATGGTGAGCTTGGTGCCGTAGCACGGAGGGAAGTGTAGATCCGGTAACAGATGCTGCACTGCGCCAATATGGTCTAAGTGACCGTGGGTGAAGAGCACAGCTTTAATTTTGTTCTCCCTGCCCTTAAGGCTAACGATATCCGGGATCAAGTAGTCGATGCCGAGCATTTCGTCATCGGGGAACTGGAGCCCAAGGTCGATAATGAAAATATCGCCGTCTACTTCTATACCGAAGCAGTTGCGGCCGACCTGTTCAAATCCGCCAAGCGGATACAGCTTGAGCCCTCCACGCTGCAGTGTTTGCTGCTGCGGCTGTTGAGGTTGTTGCGCCGGCCGTGGGCCGCGCTGCTCGTTCGGGCGTTGTCCGCCCTGCCGGTGGTGTTGCCCCTGTTGGGGGTGGTGCGCTGCGCCACGATCTTGTCGTGGCTGACCCTGCGCGGGTTGTGGCAGCTGCTGCACGGGTGCAGGCTGCTGATTCGTGGGATCTGCAGGATCCACCGGCGTGTTGCCAGTGCGCTGCTTGATCCAGTCTCCGATGTTTTTCATCCTATCGTTTTGGAAAGTGAGTAGGTGCGGGGATTCCCGCTTCAAATTCACACTACGCTTTTTAAGGCAGATTTGCAAGTAATCTTTTGTTCACGTACCTAGTATTTGGCTTCAGAATAACAAATTTTTACTTTCAATATTTGTTTATAGGAGAGATGTTCCCTTGTGCGCACACAGGAAAATATTGTAGCCAATGCGATGAAATTGCCAATTGCATCATGAGCAGGTAGCCTACCGTCCCGTATGGACGCACATGTCCAGACAGGTCAAACCAAAGCGCTCGACGATACAACACTCGTCGCCAAATCTCTTTCCGGGACACGGGGAGAACATGTCGTTGTGCTCTTGCAGGCGGAGTCCTCTTCCCCCGCAGGGAAGAACTTCCAAAAGGAGTTCTTAGACATCGTTACAACCGCTCTGGTAGAGGCAGAAGGCGATGCGGCTACTCGTCTAGATAGCACCCTCAAAGAGCTTAACGGGCTTATTAAGGGCATGCTTTTAGGGAAGACCGTGACGGATTTGCACGCCATCATTGCGGTTGCAACCGCAGATGGCGCATTGCACGTGTCACATGCTGGTCGTGCAGAGGCGTATGTTGTTCGCGCAGGTGCCGCAAGTCAGATTACTGAGTACACCAAGGGGAAACCTGCACCCGCATTCGTGCATATCGCAAGCGGCCAATTGGAATCCCGCGATGTGATTGTCCTCAGTACGCAACGATTGCTACGCGCACTCACACCCGCGCAATTGGCGCAGATTGCCGCGAAGCCAGATTCACTCCTTGCCGACGTGAGGAGCTCACTTGAATCTGAACAGGAGCAGGCAGCGTTGGCATACGTGCACATGGAATCGGCAAAGGAATCGAAGGCAGAAGCGCCTGCGCCCGTGCGCACACGCAGTCGTGCCAAGGGGGCGAAGAACGGAAACGCAGTGACTTCCGTGCTTGCTATGGCGAGCGGTGGAGCGGATTCCGCCATGCGGTTTATTCGCGGCGAACGTGTGCAGCATCTTGCTGGCACACTGCGCAGTCGTTTCTCTGCATTCCACAAAGACCTGCGTGATCCTTCCAGGAAACGCCGAGCACACTTGCTGCTCATTGCCGCGGTGCTTGCCACGATCGTGATCGTGTGGGCAGTGGCGCACCTCACACTCTTTAGTCAGCGTAGTCAGACACGCGCGCAATTACAGGCGCTGGTAGAGGAAATCGAAACAGACCTGCGTACAGCGGAAAACCGCCGTCTCACTGGGGAAATGGATGCGGCGAATGCCATCTTGCAGCGTGCCGAAGAGCGCGCCAAGCAGGTGATCGACAACGAGAGCGGGTACTACCGTGACGAGGCAATGGAAATCTTTGCTCGTATCCAATCCAAGCGCGAGGAGCTCAATAATATCGTTCGCCTTTCGCCCCGCGTGGTCGCCAACATTGCTGCCAAGAACCCCAATGTGAAAGCGCTCGGGTTCCTTGGTTTCGAAGATGAGGAATTCCTCGTCTACGATCGTCAGGATACGTATCGCGTGTTGCACAACAGTATCGATGATCCGAGCCGCATTACCGAAGAAGAATTGATCTTGGATGGGGCGGACTTCCCTCGCTACCAAACAACTGTGTACCAAACAACAGGGAACGGCATGATGGAAGTCATTGGAGGCCAGTCGACTTCCATGAAGACAGAAGACCCAGCCGGATGGATTGCCGGCAAAGACATGAAGTCGTACCTGCGGTTCATGTACGTGCTCTCGCCCGAGAACAATCAGATCTACAAGTATGAACGCCTGAGCAATCGGTACGCAGCACCGAGTGAATACAACGTGAACGGTGAGCTCTCCGATGCGCTCGATATGGCCATAGACGGCAGTGTGTATGTACTCAAAGAGGACGGCCAAGTGGTGAAGCTGCTGCGTGGGGAAACGCAGCCCTACACCATCCGCAATGCGCCCGATGGCTTACTGACGCATGCTACGAAAATCTTCAAGATCCCAGAGAGCAATGTGTACTTCCTTGATCCTGTCCGCGCTCGCGTGATCATCGTGACCGACGGCGGTCCGGCAGGCGATGCTTCGTATGTGAAGCAGTATGTGCTGGAGAGTGAAGGCGTGGGTGAGCTGATCGACCTCTTCGTGGATCCCGATGAAACACGGCTCTACGTCTCAGACGAGAAGCGTATCTACGCAGTTGATTTGAGTGCGAGTTAATCACAGGCCATATACGATCATTCCGATATGAAGCGCGTTCTCACATTCGGCACGTTCGACGGTCTCCACGCGGGGCACAAGGCGTATCTTTCCTTTGCACAGGCAATGGGTGATTTGTGGGTAGTCGTTGCGCGCGACGAAACCGTACGGCGGATCAAAAAACATGCGCCACGCCATTCCGAAGATGATCGCTATCGCGCGGTTGCAGAGGCATTCCCCAGTGCACACGTGCAACTGGGTGACACAGAGGATTACTCCGTGCCGCTTGTTGCGGTGAATCCCGACCTGATCGTGCTCGGTTACGATCAGCAATTACCTCCGGGCATTGATCCATCGTACTTCCCCTGCCCTGTTGTACGAGCCCCGGCATTTGAGCCAGAAACCTACAAAAGCACACTTATACGCAAAAGAGAGGAAGAATCATCGCAAGAATTGCCCTGAGTTTCATCGGCGCCTACAATCCCTTTGTCATGCAAGATGCGACTGCTGCCGTGGCACCCGTGAACCACTTTCCCGCTGTCCGGAAGCTGGTCGCAGATGAGGGGCTATTTGCGCATAGGCCAGTATGGTCTATTGGTGCACTCATAACGAATATACTGCTCTTTGTTGCGGGTTTTGCGGCGCTCTTCTTCTTCCGCCCCGTGTGGTTTGCGCTGCTCGATGCAGTGTTCCTTGCAGTGCTCAGTGGTCAGTTCGGTTTCCTGATGCACGATGCAGGGCACAGGCAGGTATTCAAAAAAACATGGAAGAACGACGTATTTGGTTATATTGCGACGTTCTTTAATGGCAACAGTTTCCGTGCGTGGATGAAGGGGCACAACGAGCATCACGATCATCCGAATCATGTAGATATGGATCCGGATATTGATGTTTTCTTTCTGTCATACACAGAGGATCAAGTGGATGAACACGGCTCACTCATGCGGTATCTCACTCGCTTCCAGGTGTGGTATGTGCTTCCGATTTACACGCTTGTTGCGCACTTCATGCGGTACGGCGGCTTGCGGCGCCTATTTGGTCATCACCCAGCGCGCCTCATTGTCCTCGACATGTCGCTCATTGTTGCATGGCATATCGTGTACTACGGCGGCGCATTCTTTGCACTTGGTCTTTGGAAGGGGTTGCTGTTTCTTTTTGTGCACCAGGGGCTCACGGGCATCTACCTCGCACTTGTGTTCGCGCCCAATCACAAAGGCATGCCGATCATTGAGCGCAATAGCCCCAACCTCAACTGGTTCGATCGCCAGGTGATGACATCTCGCAATGTACGTGGGCACCCTATTACAGACCTGCTCTACGGTGGGCTGAACTTCCAAATTGAGCATCACCTCTACCCAACCATGCCGCGCCTGCAGCTGCGCCGTGCGGCACGGATCACCAAGAAGTTCTGCCAAGAGAAGGGTGTGGATTACTACGAAACAGGCATCATCCGATCGTACTACGAGGTGTTTCAGCTGATTCATTCGATCGCGGAGTACGCACGGAACCTCCGGAGGCCGGTGAGCGTACTACAACAGCAGCTTGCATACTTTACCGAGCAGCTCCGCAGCGACCTCAATACACTCAAGCAGCAGATCCCCGATGATGAAATTCACACGATTGCACTCGCTCGTTGCGAAGAGGCAAGGCAGGCACTTTCCGATAACATGGCGCTGCGCAAAGAGAATATTCTGCGACAACGAAAGGAGATCCAGGAGCTCATGGTTGTTGTGCGGCAGCGTCTGCAGCCCAAGCAGAACTAGTATTCCACTGCCCTCCTCTTCGTTGTGGGTGCGGGTATCCGTTGTGCGAATCCATCAAATTTGCTATACTTATTCGAAACCTACACCACACATCCATGACCAATACACGTCCCCCATTGTGGAAGCAGTTGATTGGCGCCCTTGGCGGCGGTGCACTCGCACTCGCACTCTACGCTGGCTACACCGTGGCCAAGCCAGAGCTGCACTCGCTTACAGGCTTGCTTGTGCTGCCACAGTCGCGCATCGATTCCGATGCCATCGGCGATGTACGCGTTGCGAGAGCGGATGTGAGTGAACGGGAAATGAAGCGTATCGCCTCGCGTGCACAGCGCATCGCTGCAGATTTCTCTGGCAACTACAATGCAGCAGCTCCTGTAGTTGAGGAACCAATTGCACCAATTGCTCCGATCGAAATGATCCCAATGGCAGAAGAAGATGAGGCAGAAATTGCTGCCGTGCAGGCGGAAATGGAAGCCATGCTGGAGGATGAAAGTGATCATGCAGAGGCATGGGACGATCAAGACATGCAGGCACTTATGCAGTACGACGAGGAGAAGTTCTACGGCAATACAGAAGCACTGCCGGATTCCGGCATTGGCGCATGGCTTGCCACACTCGTCGCGTTTGCTGGTGCAGGCATTGCACTCGTGCGCCGCAAGTGCGCACCGGTGCATCAGCACGCCTAATGGGCTAGAGTGCGCTTATGGCGCTTCTGCCTTTTCCATTGGGGCTCCTGCTCTTCGTCCTTGGGGCAAGCCTTGGGAGCTTTGGGAATGTGCTCATCGCCCGCATGCCCGCAGAGCTGGGCATTGGCGGGCGTTCGCGTTGCCCACGCTGCGGCGTGCAGCTCGCTGCGTGGCAGCTCATCCCTTTAGTCAGCTTCGGCTTGCTGCGCGGCCGGTGCGCCGGCTGCAAAGAACGGATCTCGCTGCAGTATCCTTTGGTGGAACTTGCTTCCGCGGCACTCTTCGTTGGTGCGGGAGTACACGTTGGCGGTGATCTCCTCCTCGCGGTATTGCTCGGCATCGCGTTGTGGCTTCTTTTGGTTATTTCAATCATCGACGCACGTACAGCGCGCATCCCCGATGCACTCAATCTGCCAATCATTGTTGCGGCGCTTGCCTATGCGATTGCACACGAAGCGATCCCATTTTCCGCTGTTGCTGTTGGTACGGGGTTCCTTGGTACACAGTGGATCGTGAGCCGCGGCAAATGGATGGGTTCCGGTGACGTACTTCTCATTACCGGTATTGCGTTCCTCCTCCCCGATTGGCGAGCAATGATTATTGCGTTGGGTGTCGCATATATACTCGGCTCACTCTTTGCGTGCGTACTTCTGCTCCAGCGCAAGAAATCGCATGCAGACACATTGGCGTTTGGCCCGTTCCTCGCAGTTGGCGGGATGGCAGCTGTGTTCTTTGGTGACGCAGCGCTCGCAATCTTCCTGCAATAAAAATGGGCCTCTCGGCCGAATGAAATGGGCCAGAGGCCCGTGATGTGCCAACTGCGTACTTTTTGCGAGCCCCATGAAGGGGTCGTCCACGGATGTAGAAGTACTACGTTGGTGCAAGCATTCTATGTAAAAATGGAAATTTGTCAATAGTGGTCGTTTCTCTCCGGGTTTCCGCGCATACTACGCACCGTGAAAGTTGTCGCACAGAATCGGCGTGCCCGGTACGACTACGAAATTATCGATACAGTCGAAGCGGGAATCATGCTCACGGGGCAGGAGGCAAAATCCTGTCGCCAGGGGAATGCGAATCTCGCAGGTGCGTATGTATCTTTCGCGTCCGGCAAAGCAGTGCTCAAGAATGCCAGTATCGCTCCCTATGCATATGCGGGGCCGCTCCCAGAGTACGATCTACACCGTGATCGTCCTCTCCTCCTCAAAAAAGCAGAGGCGGCGAAGCTCGATTCTCTGCTAGCGGAAAAAGGAGTGAGCTTGGTACCGCTGGAAATAAAGGCAGGCAAATACATCAAGGTACTTCTTGGTCTTGGTCGTGGGCGAAAGCGTTTAGATAAACGCGAGAACATCAAAAAGCGCGATATTGATCGGCAGCTCCGGCGAGGCGAAGATGCTTAAGTAAGCATCTCTTGGAATTTATCCGGATCGACATCCGTTGCCTGTGTGGCCATCGCAATGCCGAAGTACCGCAACTCGTGCATATGCGCCTGCAGCTTTTTACAGTACTGCTCGAAGATGTGCATGAGCCGTTTTTGATTCCCGGAATTCTTGTCGTCCACGGTCTGGCTCGCGATGAATTCCAGCGCCGGCATGCGCTTCATGAGCAATTGCCGGTCTGCGTATTCGATCTTGTCTTTGTCGAGCAGCGGAGCGATCAAGTGGTCGAGGATAACATCAGGCGGGCATTCCATCGCATCCACCATCGCGCCGTCTTTGCCGGCGGGAATCTGCTCGTTCGCGGCATCAATGAGATCGGGATTGTCGATGAGCCATTGCTGCAGTTCGTCTTGAAGCATCTTGAGCAATTCGTTGCGCTCCTTATCGTCGTACACTGCGCAATGCTTCAGCTTCTCGCGCATTCGTAGGCGCAAATCAAGCAGAGGCGTGCGGAGCTTCTCGCCGTTGATGTAGAACAGTTCGGGCAGGGCGGAGATCAGCAGTTGCTGCGTATGCAGATCGGAATCGAGGTTCGGCTGCGGGCCGAGAAGATGCTTTGCCACTGCCTGATCCTTCGTGTCCACCTTAAGAGCTGAAACCCACTTCTTACCCATGCTGCCGTCCGCCAGCTGCACGTCCACGCTCGCGGGGCGCGCCTTGTAATCGCCCTCCAGCGGGTGGTGTTCGTCCGCATTGATGACGATCTGGCCCTCGCGCGCGATCAGCCGTAGATCTGTGCGGATGCGCAGACTCATCTCATCCGGATGCATCTGCCATGTATGTAAAAACCGCCCTGACGTCAGCGTAAGCTTGTGCGCCAGATGCTGCAGGAGCTTTCGACGATCGCCGAAATCCTGCCCGGCAAGCTCGGGCATAGTGCTCAGGTGCGCACCTAATCTTTGACGTGTGTCCTCCACGAAGTGCGCCAGCGTTACAGGCACTTCGCCAGGGAGTGATGATCGGGTCCAGTTGCTCTCGTGCTCAAACTGCTTCACGAGCAGTGCGTCGTAGGTCGCGTGGTCTTGCACCACGTTCTTAAAGAGCCGCATATCTGGAGCGTTCTGTGGCATGAAAGTGGCAGATTCTAGGCAATTTACGGGTGCAATGCACACAGATACTAGTGTTTCTGTTAGCATGCGGCCGATGTCTCTTTTGCCTCCGCAAATCACCCGCGCAATCGAGGAATTCAGCAAGCTCCCGGGCATTGGCCCCAAGAGCGCAGAGCGTCTTACATTCCACCTACTCCGCAGTTCCAGGGCATCACCAGAGAACTTAGGACGTGCGTTGATCGATCTGAAAAACGAATTAAAATACTGCACCGCATGCCAAATGGTCACGCTGCAGGAGCAGTGTGCGGTTTGCACTGATACCGGTCGCGATCATGCACTGATTCTTGTGGTGGAAAATCCCCTCGATGTCGTCGCATTCGAGCGTACATCGTACAAGGGTGTGTACCACGTGCTCCATGGTGTACTTTCACCCATCGATGGCATGGGTCCCGAGCAGCTCAAGCTTCGTGAGCTCGTAGCGCGCTGCAAAGACGGCGCGGTTCAGGAAATTGTTGTGGCAACGAATCCCGATGTAGAGGGCGAGGCAACCGCGAGTTACATCCAGCAACAGCTTGGCGCCGTGGTACCAAAAATCACTCGCCTTGCGCATGGTCTCCCCATGGGTGCAGACATCGAATTCGCAGATCAAATGACGCTCAAGGAGGCACTGATCGGTCGACGGTCACTCCGGTGAAGCATTCGCAAAACGTTCTTAGTGCCTAAATCCGCGAATCCCTGTAAAAATCATAGGAATCTTCAGCTCGTTCGCTTTCGCAATCACTTCGTCATCGCGAATCGATCCGCCCGGCTGAATGATTGCAGCGATTCCGTTCTTCACCGCCTCCTCCACGCTATCGGGGAACGGGAAGAATGCGTCACTCGCCATCACTGCGCCCTGTGCTCGTTCACCAGCACGGCGCACGGCGATGAGTGTGCTATCCACACGGCTCGTTTGGCCGCAGCCGATACCCACCGTCACATTATCCTTCGCGAACACGATTGCATTGCTCTTGGCATGCTTTACCACCTTCCATGCAAACAGTAGATCGGTGATTTGCTCCTTGGTGGGCTGTGTTTCCGTCACCACTTTCAAGTCGTCGTGCGTCACCACTTTGCGGTCCTCATCCTGCACAAGCATGCCGCCAAGAGCCGTGCGGAATGTTGCGCGTTCTTCACCTTCTGCGGGCATATCCGCCTCCAGCACACGCAGCTTCGGGCGCTTCTTTAAGAGCTCAATCGCCTCTTCGCTGTAGCTTGGCGCAATGAGGAGTTCTGCAAAGATTTTCTGATCGATGATCTTCTGCACCACTGCCGCAGGGCACTCACGGTTGAGTGCGATGATCACACCAAAAGCACTCAGGCGGTCGGCGTCGTAGCTCTTTTGGAATGCTTCGGCGATGTCGTCGTCCGTTCCCACGCCGCTGGGGTTGGCATGCTTAATGCATGCTGCAGTGGGTTCTGGGAATTCACACACAAGGTTCCACGCACCGTCTGCGTCCAGAATATTCAGGTAACTCATTTGTTTCTCTTCTTGCACCACGCGCCACGTACGAGGCTGGCCGTTGAGATCATAGAATGCGCCCCACTGATGCGGATTTTCACCATAACGCAGATCTGTTCTACTGGTGAGCATCAATCCCGTGTGCTCCTGGCCAGAGAGTGCGGCAACAATCGCGCTGTCGTATGATGCAGTGCGAAGAAACACTTTTGTTGCGAGCGTCTCACGCATTTCCAGTGATGTATTACCGCCGTGTTCCACCATATCGGCGAGTACCGGTGCGTAGTCGTTCGGGTCACAAATTACAGTGACGTGCGCAGAATTTTTGGCCGCACTACGCAGCATCGTCGGTCCACCAATATCAATCTGTTCGATCAATTCTGCCCGCGTCTTGCTTGGATCAGCTGCGGTTTCTTCAAACGGATACAAGTTCACTACCACAAGGTCGATTGGTTGGATGCCCAGCTCCTGCGCCGTCTTTTCGTGTTCAGGGTCATCTCTGCGGTACAAAAGTCCTCCGGTGATCATCGGGTGCATTGTCTTCACTCGACCCGAAAAGCACTCGGGGAACTTTGTGACGTCTTCCACTGAAATCACAGCAATTCCGGCTTCAGACAGGGCTTTCTGCGTCCCGCCTGTCGATACTAATTCCCACCCCATATCCACGAGTGTCCGGGCGAAATCCACAATGCCAGTCTTGTCGGAAACGGAGAGAAGGGCGCGCTTGGTCATTTGCGTGATTGTTCGAAGCGGAAGCCAGTGTAGCCCCCTTTTGCCACAGTTGTCAGGTGGGATTCCTGCGATTGTCCGAAAAGCGATTTTCTGCTACAATATCTACGAAAACAGACAAACACCCATGCCAAAAGAATCCACAGCCAAAGCAGGCAAAAAGATTCTGATCGTGGAAGACGAGCGGCCTCTTGCGCATGCTCTTGAGCTCAAGCTCACCAGCAACGGCTACCAGATTACCGTTGCATCGAGTGGTGCAGATGCGTTGCGAGAAATCGGCGCAGGTAAATTCGATCTCATTCTTCTGGATCTCATCCTCCCGGGGATAGATGGCTTCGGCGTGCTGAAAACCCTCAAAGAGAAGAAAACAAAAACACCCATCATCGTTCTCTCCAATCTTGGACAAAACGAGGATCAGGAACGCGCCAAAGAGTATGGAGCGGTGGGCTACTGTGTGAAATCCAATACGCCCTTATCGGCGATTGTTGAACTCGTTCACTCCACTCTTTCATAATCCCTATGGCTGTTGCAGACGCACAACTCAAAGAGATTCTCCTGAAGCAAAACTACCTCTCCGCAGAGGATGTTGATCGTGCTGAACAAGAGAGCAAAGAGCGTGATGTGACGCTCAAGCAAGCACTGATCGAACTCGAACTCCTCACGGAAGATCTCTACGAGAATGCAATCGCCGAGCACTACGGGCTCGCATATTTCGATCCGGAAAAAACAGAAATTTCCCCCGATGTGATTACGGCATTGCCTGAGCAAATCGCTCGCACCATGAACTGTGTGGTTGTGCAGCGGCCTGGGGCAACGCAGGTAGTCATTGCCACATCGGATCCCAGCAATCCCGATCTTGAAGAAGCAGTACGCATGAATCTGGATCAAACAGAGCCGCTGTTTACTACCGAGACGAAGGGGGGCAAGAAGAAGAGTAAGAAGCCAGAAACACGCGCAAAATTCACTGGAACCATCAGTTGGATCTATGCGAGCCAAGCGGTAATCGAGCGTCTATTCACGCATTACCGAAAGCCACTCGACACACGCTTCCAGCAGATTATCGAGGAGCAGAAAAAGGTCGCTCCAGAAATCCTGCAGGAGATTTTCAACGATGCAATCCAAATGAATGCATCGGACATCCACTTCGAACCACAAGAACAAATGGTGATCGTGCGCTTTCGTGTAGACGGTGTGCTGCACGAGGCCGGTCGTATTCCCAAGGAATACTACGAAGGCGTGCTCAATCGCATCAAGATCGCATCCAACATGCACATCGATGAGCACTTTGCCGCGCAGGACGGCGCCATTCGTTACAAGGCACCATCTGGTATGAAGGTCGATATGCGCGTCTCGGTTGTGCCGGTCGTGGATGGTGAAAAAGTGGTGATGCGTTTGCTCTCCGAGTACGTACGCAAGCTCACACTTGGCACACTCGGCTTTTCCGATGAAAACCGCCAAACACTTGAGGCAGCTTCGCAAAAACCATTCGGTATGATCCTTACAGTAGGGCCAACTGGATCAGGAAAATCCACTACGCTCTACGCGCTCCTTAAGCTGCGCAACAAGCCGGACGTGAACATTTCCACTGTGGAAGATCCTGTGGAATACAAGATCCCGGGTATCAACCACATCCAAAAAAATGACGAAACAAACCTCACATTCGCCAACGGTCTGCGCGCGCTTATGCGCCAAGACCCAGACATCATGCTGGTGGGTGAGATTCGCGACAGCGAAACGGCAGATATTTCCGTGAACGCTGCGCTCACAGGTCACCTACTCTTCTCCACGCTGCACGCGAACACCGCCGCTACGGCCGTGCCACGTCTGTTGGAAATGGGTGTGGAGCCGTTCCTCCTGGCCTCCACCCTGGAAGTCATTATTGGCCAACGTCTCGTGCGCCGTGTGTGCGCGAAGTGCCGCTACAGCTACGCCATCACCGGCGAAGAAGTGCGCAAACTCTTCCCGGCAGCCAAGCAATTCTTCTCTGGCAAAGAGAAAATGCGCTTGTTTAAGGGGAAAGGCTGTCCATCATGCAGTGGCACTGGGTACGCCGGGCGTATTGCCATTCATGAATTGCTCGCGATGTCTCCCGAAATACAGGAGATGGTGACTTCCAGAAAAACAAGTCGTGATATCGAGCAACTTGCACGTCGACAGGGCATGAAACTGATGTTCGAAGATGGTTTAGAAAAAGTACGCCAGGGCTTCACTACACTCGAAGAGCTCATGCGCGTTGCCGCTCCGCCGCTCGAAGTCATCAAGCCAGACCGTGCCAAGAAATCCAAAAATGACAAACGAGACAAATAACCCTCAACAGGCAGAGCAAGTACAGGGCAGCGCCGCACGGCGACTGATCCGATCGTTGCTGTTGTATGTGCTCCCCGCAAAGAAAACTGAGCAGCCTCAGGCGCCGGTTGCACCAGCTGCACAGCAGATCGTTATACCAGAGAGTATTGGCCAATTACCGCAGCCCGCACAACCGAAGCGGCGCGCTGTGGCACGGAAGCATAAAACTACCAAACACGTTGCTCACAAACATCGTGTGATCAAAAAGAAGCACAATAAACGCCGATCGCATGTGGCAACACCACAGCATCCCATTCCTCCGGCGCATCAACGCGCAGGTGTTGTGAGTGCCGCGGAGCGTCATCAAGCACGCCTGACTCCGCAGGCACCCTTCAGTGTGTCGGATACCGACAAGCACGGTCTTTTGGATATGGAGTTCATCGATATTGCTTCTCCGTTACCATCTCCATCCTTGCCACTGTCATCACTCGAGCAAGAATCCTCCATCACCAATGCACCCATCACCAAAACACAGGTAGCACAGGAAATGCAGGTGGAATTTACTGATGCAGATGCCAAGCAGTCTGCAGTAGATGAAAATGCACTGCGCGAGCAGGTGCAGGCAGAAGGATTCCTTGAATCAGTACAGCCAGAAGAAAAGAAGCTCGCTGCCGCAGACATGGCAAAACGAGTCGCCATTGTGGAGGAACAGCAGGCGCAAGATCCGAAAGCACTGAAAAAGCAGATCAAAGAGAAGGCAAAACGCGAACGCGAAGAAGAGAAGCGCTGGCAGAAAGAGGCTGATCTACGCGAGAAGCAGGCAAAGAAAGAAGAGGCGAAGCCTGTGGTTGCAGAAACGAAAGACGCCAAGGCGCCGCTGAAGTACAAAATGCCAGAAGTAAAAAAGCGCGGGCCACTCAAGGTGATAGCAGACTCGCTCGGGAACATGGGTCTCGATAAAGAGCGCATCGCATTCATCGACAACTTGGCGACGATGATGGACGCAGGCCTGCCACTCTTAGATGCTCTGCGCGTCTTGCAGAAAGAAGCGCGCAAAGGACCCATGCGCAAAATCCTCGGCCGTATTCTTGTTGCTGTGGAAATGGGTAGCCCGCTCTGGCGCGCTATGGAGGGCCAGTACTTCTTCAAACAGCAACAGGTCGCCATGATCCGCGTTGGCGAAGAATCCGGATCGCTCGCGGAAAATTTGCAGTATCTTGCCGAGCAGGAAGAGAAAGATCGTACGCTGAAAGGCAAAGTGAAAACCGCAATGATCTACCCAACGATCGTGCTAGTGATGCTCACGGTCATCGTGTTCGGTCTCGGCCTCTTTGTGCTGCCACAATTAGTGCAGGTCATTATTTCCCTTGGCGTGCCGCTCCCATTTGTGACGCGTGTCATCATCGGCTTTACGAACGTCTTCACCACCCATACACAAACAATTCTCTTGTCGTTCCTGGGAGGCGTGATCACGTTCATACTGCTCACCAAATACACGCCATTCAAAATTGTTGTTGAGTGGTGCCTCTACCACATCCCCGGTATTGGTACGCTCATCATCGAAGCTACACTCTCTCGATTTGGTGTGGTGATGGGTGGTCTACTACGCGCAGGCGTGCCTATTACTGAGGCGCTCGATTCGCTCGCAAAGGCGACGAGCCTCACTCGGTATCAGTCCTTCTACGAGCGCCTGCTTGAACAGGTGCAACTTGGTGATGCATTTGCCACGAGCTTTGAAAAAATCAAAACGACAGACAAATGTTTCCCAGTGTCCATGCAGCAACTCATCGTAACAGGTGAACAGTCCGGCTCACTTACGAAGATCATGTTTAAAATTGCGCAGATTCACGAGAAGCGCGCAGCTGATGTTGCCGAGAAGCTCCCCGTCATCATTGAACCGATGCTGCTACTCTTCATTGGTGGCCTCGTTGCCACGATTGCTTTGGGAGTTCTTGCACCGATTTACAGCGTTGTTGGAAATATTGGCGGATGATCATTCTCGTGGAATATGTTCTCGCCACACTGCGGGATTTGTGACCCGAAATGCACATTGATACACTTTTCAACACTTTCCCCCATCCGTATGCACCGCTTCACATTCCGCCGCCCCGGATTCACGGCGATTGAGCTGCTCCTCGCGATCGGTCTCATCACCATTTCCGCTGGCATGTCTGTGCCGGTGTATCGACAGTATCTCATTCGTAGCGATCTAGAGATTGCACGCCAGAACATCTCGCAGGGCATTCAGCGTGCGAAGTTCCTTTCGCAGGTTGCCATGAACGATTCGGCATGGGGATTCTCTACCGATGCATTGCCAGGTCGCGGTGTGCTCTTCATGGGTGATTCATTTGCAACTCGTGAATCAGATTTCGATGAAGAGTATTCCATTCCACCTACAATCGCCGTCGCTGGCCTTACCGAAGTACGGTTCGAGAAGATCTCTGGTCGTCCGATCGAGAGCGGAACCATTACGCTCACTGCATTAAACGGTGAACAGCGAACCATCGCCGTGAATATTGGCGACGATGGAACAGTGAGTATTCCCGAAGACTGGATTGAAATTTGTATTGATCCATACGGCACGAATCCACGCACGATCAGCGTACCAGACTCACTGTGGGAAGTGTACGAGGATCAGGGGGCTATCATCGGCGCATGTGGTACTCCTGAGGAAGGAGAAGAATCTTCCTCCAGCTCATCCGCTCCAAGCGGCAATGATCCGGAGTTCGAAATCGATGGCGACACAGTGACTCCTACTGAGGATTTCACCTGTGAAATCCGGATTCTCGGTGCCGCAATTACTTCTGGCAGTACAAATCTTCCTGTCACCATGCAGGTGAAGATCAGCGGCTGGGAGGATCCATTCGGCTCGTGGAATTTGCCGGTTGATGCGAATGTGAACGATGGCCAGGCTCACGTGTATGACTGCTCCGATCTCTATTCCGCAGGCACGCAAATCGACTTGCGTGCGAAGTCCTGGGAAAAGAAGAGTTGGTGGTACAGCGGCAGCTCCAATTCACACTGGACTACGCTTATGAGCCAGAGCACAGATGCAGTTCCACATAGCGATAATATTCGCGCACTGCGCAACGGAGACCTGGTGCCTGACGTTCCGGGTATGTCCAACCAATCTTCAATCGAAGATTTCGTTGCCCAGTATATTAACCTCAGCACAGGCACCATGCAGATGGCCGACAATCAAGTCATCTATCTCTTCGAGCTTGGCACCAATAACTTGAACAGTTCCTCTGCGGACTTCCAAGATCTTGTCGTGTTGCTAACGATTCTCGAGGCGTAATTCACGGGAAACCCGTATCGGGAGTATAGTGAGCCCCATGCGACGCCACGCGCGCCCATGGGGCTCTTCGTATCACCGCGATATTGGCCGCCGAGGGTCATTGCTTATTGAAGCGATGCTCGCTGTAGTGCTGTTTGGACTCTTCACGACAGCGACGTTTCTTACGCTGCTCACCGGCCAGGAAAGTTCGCAGGAAGGCGCAGATCGCATTCGAGGAATTCACTATGCAGAGCAGGCAATCGAAATTGCCAAGGCAGTGCGCGATCGTGATTTTGATGAGCTCACGCCGGGTGAATATGGATTTACGTTAAACGAAGACGGGCAATGGGCGCTTTCAGGTTCCTCGATTGAACGATATGGGTATCGCACGTTCTTGCGCATCGAATCCGTTGCAGATGATAAAATCCGCGCCACGGCACGATCTAGCTGGAAGCATGGCTACCACCGCTCCGGTGCAACTGTGCTCTCGGTGGAACTTACAGACTGGCGACGCGATGCAGCAAGCATTGGCGACTGGTCCAATATTTCCTCTGCGGGAGGAGTGGTAGTGAACGGGTCGCAACTCTTTGGAGACATTGCCGTAGATGGAGACTATGCATACGTCACCAGTGATGCCGGTGGAGACGGCCTCTACATTTTTGACGTGTCTGATCCAGAGTCACCGTTCCGCGTGGCAACAACATTTACACCAGGTGGTGCCGCCCGTGGCCCCGTTGTATACGGCAATACGCTCTACGTGCTCGTAGACGGTACGGGCAATGAGATACATGCCTATGACATTAGCGATCCAACGGCACTCAACGGCTCCACCGTACCGATTGCTACATACAACCTTCCAGGCGGTGCGGATCGTGGTGTAGCAATGGCGCGCAAAGGAGCAACATTGCTTGTAGGCGCAGATGGAGGAAGTGGCGAGGGAAACTTCTTCACATTCAACATTGCCGATCCCAATACAATCGATCTTCTCGATTTTTACGAGGTTGCCGATGACCCATCGGTGTTCGATATTGGTGTGAAAGGGAACTATGCACTGCTCGCTACTGGTCGAGATATAGAGGAACTGGTTGTCATGGATATTTCTTCCCCATCTGCACTCGCGCAGCACGCGAGTTACAACGCCGTGGATGTACACGATGGTACTGCCGCACGCGCGTACGGAACGGGCTTTTACCTCGGTCGTGCAGCAGGAACAACGATCGACGAATTCCTTATGATCATTGGTGCAGGTGGCACGCCGAGCGGCGCACCATCCGACACATCCGGTGCGGATATGGGAGCTGGCGGCGAGGGTACGGTGAACGATATGGCGATTGATACGCTCGGTTGCTACGTGTTCCTTGCAACCGATTCGAGCTCCAAAGAATTGCAGATTCGTAATGCACGTTCAAAAGATATTCCCGAAGAGCAGTATGTCGATCTGACGACGGATGCTCGAGGTGTGTACTACGACATGATGGCCGATCGGTTGTATGTATCGACGAACACCGGTTTCACAATTTTCCTCCCGGGTATCGGCGACGGATGCCTATGATGTTGCACCAATCCAGATCCGGCTATGTTCTGCTCATTACGGTGCTCGTAGTGGGTGTGATGGCGTCAGCTACTGCCATATCGCTCATCATGCTTGGCTTAGGGATAGAGCGCAGCGCCTTCTCGATCCAGCAGTCGACGCAGGCGATGCAAGGGTCGTGGACGTGTATGGAAAATGCCATACATGCATTGCAGCAGGATCTGGAATACACAGGGAACCACGATCGTGCATTCGTGTATGCCTACGATCAGGACGGTGTACTGACGCAAGGCACAACCAATTGCCGTATTTACCCAATCAATGGGGAGGAGAATGAAGACAGAACCATCTGCACCGAAGCCACATTCGGAAACTTCACTACGCGTCGCTTGCAGGTGCAGTTAAGCCGAGTCATTCCCAGCCCCATCATCGAATCGTGGGAAGAAGTAAAAGTCATCACCGACTGCGATGCATTCACCGGCCCTTCCCCGGCTGATTGCGGCAACGGTTTTGTGGAGGGCGGGCTGGGCGAAGAGTGTGACGATGGGAACACGCTGAATAACGATGGGTGCTCTTCCGTGTGCTTGAATGAAGTGTGCGGCGACGCAACGCAACAAGCGGGCGAAGAGTGTGACGATGGGAACACTCAGGGTAGTGATGGCTGCAGCGAAACATGCACGTCGGAAATTTGCGGAGACCTCATTGTGAGCACGGGCGAAGAGTGTGACGACGGCAATACAGACAACAACGATGGGTGCTCCTCCGTGTGCCAGACAGAGGAATGTGGGGATGGTGTTACTCAAACAAGCGAGCAGTGTGACGATGGCGATACCATCCCAGGCGACGGGTGCGACGCAACCTGCACCATCGAGCCATCCAATGACGACGCGCCCGATGACTACATTGCGTACTGGAAGCTGGACGAAACCAATGCGAGCGCCATTGTAGAAGACAGTGGATTAGGCAATTACGACGGTGATCCAGAGAATGGCGCTGGTGTCGTCACGTCAGATCTCGCTCCACTCGATTTTACGAATGCCGCCGCCCGTGATTTTGATGGCTCCAACGACCACATCGATCTCGACGATGATGAAGAATTATTCCCGACGAATATGACAGTGTCCTTTTGGACGAAGAATGACGTTTCTCCATCGCAGTACGATGGCATCGTGTGCAAAACACGCAGAACCAACTGGAACCAGGGCTGGGGCTTCTTCTATTACTCCTCAACTCAGGTTGCATTCTTCATTGAGCAATGGAATGCGAACATCGCAATCGGCTCACTCAATGCGCTGCAGTGGAATCATATTGCAGGCACATACAACGGCAATATTTTGCGGCTATACGTGAACGGTATCGAAGTAGATTCCGATACGTACAACGGCTCCATTCATCAGGATCGCGGGCTCCACATTGGCCGCTGCGGAGACAACAGCGATGCAAATGCGTTCAATATCAACGGAAAGGTAGATGACGTTCGGATATACAATCGTGTCCTCAGCGAGGATGAAATCGAGGCACTTGCCAGCGGTAACGACTAATGATTCCCACATGGCTCCATCATCGGCTGCGCACACAGCGCCCAGGCATTTCTCTCATCGAAGTGCTGCTCTTTGTGGTGATCATGGCATTAATGGCGGGTGCACTCCTGCCATTTCTCTTCAACGTTACAGAAAGCCGCCAGCGCCAAGATGCCATTGCTCTTGTAGAACAGAACGGCGCGCAGGTACTACAAACCATTATTCAGGAAGTGCGCTCTGCGGAGCGCATTCTTGATCCACAGCCCGGCGGTACGGGTTTTATTCTCGCACTCCAAACGGATTCTGGATCCACCAATCCCACCATCATCGCTCGCGATAGCGGCGCTATCGTGCTCGTTCGTGGTCATTCACGGCGCATCCTCAGCTCCGACCTCGTCGGCGTCACGCATTTCGCCGTAGACAATACCTCGAGTTCCGAAGACCACCCAAGCGTTGCTGTAAGCCTGGATATGCGACGCATCATCCGTCTACACCAGCCGCTTGTGTACGAAAGCCACTTCGACACGGTCATCAATTTATACCCAGATGATGACGTGACGGGCAACGCATGTAACTGCGTTACGCCATTTTGCGATTCTGCTTCTGGCAGCTACGTATGGCAGGTTTGCATCGATAGTGTGTGCGTACCCTATACAGATTTTCAGTGTGTGTACGAGTACTAAAAACAGTTGCGAGACGTCATTTATCGCAGTGTCAAGCGCATCCTCGCTGCTCCTGCGCGAAAAACGGTAGAATTGAGCCTAACTTTTGGGTAGTCATTCCCTTCTCTCACTTCCCCCTCGCACTATGGGTTCCCGCATTTCCGCAGCACGCCGTAACGGCTTCACACTCATTGAGCTCTTGCTCGTGATCGGTATCATCGCCATCTTGGCGACCATTGTCATCGTTGCTATCAACCCTACAAAGCAGTTGGGTGATGCACGCGACACCAAGCGTCGCAACGACGTGAACACCGTTTTGAACGCGGTGTACCAGTACGCTATCGACAATAACGGCACAATGCCTGGCCCACTCCCAGAGGGTGATGCAGCAGATGCACTCGAAATCTGCGCTTCCCCATGTACGGCAACAGGTGGATACGTCGATCTGGACGCACTCACAGGTTCCTACCTCACCACAATCCCTGCAGACCCACAGGGTGGTTCTGGAACGCTCGGCACGAACTACTGGATTTACCAGGATGATCGCGGCCGCGTAACAGTGTCTGCTCCAGGGGCAGAAGGCGATGGTGTCACGATCAGCGTTACTCGCTAATCGTCTCATACAGCAGCTTAAACGGCGCCTCCGGGCGCCGTTTTTGTATATTCCTAACTCTTCAATAAAAGCACAATATATGGTATAATGTTACAGAAAATGCACACACCAAACATCTTTACCACTGCCCACCAACGCCTGAGTCGAGGGTCTATTCTCTGGCGCGCTGTGCTGCATTCGGTGCTGCTCTCCACGGTGTCGATCGTCTTGCTCTCGGCAATCTCGTACCTGTTCATGTATATCCTCATTCAGCGTGGATCGATTGATGTGGAGGTCTACGAGCTTGTGGAATTCGTTGCACAACTTGGTCGCACGTTGATCTTAGTGGGAGTGATTTCGTTCGTGCTCTCTATTGTTCTGTCGTTCTCCTTTGGTCGGAACCTCACAAAACCGTTTTTGGAAATGCGCCAGAAGGTAGAAAGAATTCGCCCCGGTCACTGGAGCTATAAACACACCATTCATACTGGTGACGAAGTGGAGCAGCTCGATGAAGCATTTGCAAAACTCACACGTCGCCTCACGCAGATTTATACACATCAGGAAGAGGAAATCGCTGCGCGCACACACGAGTTGGAAATTGAGTACGAAAAAGATCGAACGATTCTCCGCTCCATTCAGGCAGGTATTCTCGTTGTTGACCGTGAGGGTATTGTGCAGCAGGCGAATCCTGCCGCACTTCTGCTACTGAAGGCCGCAGAGGCGGATGTACTCGGCAAAGCGTCGCTCCAGGTGCTGCCCCTGCTTAAGAAAAAGGATCTTCTGATGAAGTCAGAACATCCTGTGTACCAGTGCCTTCGTCGCAGTGAGCAGGTACAGGCGACGTCAGATACGCATCTCAATATCACACTCAAGAATAATACTGGGCTGCCGGTAAAATTGGCCGTTAGCCCGCTAATGCAGGGCAAGAAGATCACGGGTGCGATCGTGCTGTTCCAAGACGTAACCGCGGAGCGCCAAGTGGATTACATGAAAACAGACTTCCTCACACTTGCTTCTCACCACCTGCGCACGCCACTTTCCACATTACAGTGGTATTTGGAGCTCTTTACCACAGAGGAAAAAATCAAATTCAGTGAGCAGCAACAGTCCTTCCTCACAGAAATGCGCCTCGCAGCAAAGAAGATGTCTTTGGTCTTGGGTGAGCTGATGGATGCATCACGCTTGAGCGAAGGTGGTGTTGTACCGGTGTTCCAGAACGTGGATGTCTGCACCTTGGTGGCAGATATTGTCCGTGATTCGAAGTCCCTCTTCGAATCGCAAGACGTGCACTACAAGCTCGAGTTCAACGAAAAAGAATGCGTGATGGTGCATACCGATCCGTTGCTTGCGAGCATCATTTTGCAGAACTTCATGCAGAATGCAGCCAAGTATTCCAAGAAAGGAACCGAGGTCACATTGCATCTTTCCAAAGAGAAAGAGAATGTTCGCATTGAGGTGCGTGATCAGGGCATTGGCGTGCCATACACTGAGCAGGCGCATATCTTCCAGAAGCTGTACCGTGCATCGAATGCACGATCATTTGAGGCAAATGGTGCAGGACTCGGTTTGTACTCGTGCAAAATGATTGCCGAAAAATTGGGTGCGAAGATCGGCTTTACCAGCGAAGAGGGCACAGGCAGTACATTCCAGGTTTCCTTTCCTACCGCCAAAGCAGTGGCAAAGAAGCCAAAGTCCAAGCACGGCAAACGCGGCTCGCGGAAGGCATAGGCTTTGCTCGCGTACCGTGTCATTGCCGAGTTCGCTCTTTTCGTACGCCGGGTTCTGTATCCCTCTTGCGAGGGCGGTAACCATCTATCTGGGGCCCGGATTGCTCGCGAGCCTCAACGCGGAGGAGTGACCGGCGCGGCGGAACCACTGCGGATTCCGATCACCCAAATCCTCCTTGCACCACCATGAGTTTGCCAGATCGCTTGCGCGATCCCTCGGTTCCCGAGGCGTTTCACTCCCATGCCGCTTGCGCGGCACGGGCTCGTCTCTGTGACACTAGTCCTACCATGCCTTTACCGAATATATGGCACGGCGACGGCCGTTAGCCGCATGATGTTCCGGTGGTGCCCGGACGTTCCTCCCCACTTGCGTGGGGCGGTTACCCAAAGAGCGACAAGAAATATTGTCCTGCACATTTGTGTTTTTCTCAAGGAGTTCGTACCCTTTCCATCCGTGCTCCCCGGGCACTTCCTGCCACTTTGTTGTTGGCAGATATAGGGAAAAACGGGCATGCTCGGTCAGCAATCATTTCCTTGGCACCAACGTCTGTCTTTCGCCGCCTTAGCTCAGTGCCAGTCCGCCTTGGCGGACATGAATGCAAAAGGCATGCTCGGTCAGCAATCATTTCCTTGGCACCAACGTCTGTCTTTCGCCGCCTTAGCTCAGTGGTAGAGCAACCGCCTTGTAAGCGGTAGGTCTGGGGTTCGAATCCCCAAGGCGGCTCCACTCTTCAATCACTTGTACAAGTGAAGACCTCAGAGCTCCTCTTTGGCATCCTGCGCATTCCGCTCGACGCGGGTGCGGTATTCGCGGCGCTTCTTCTAAGCTATTGGCTCCGTATCAATCAGATCGACCTTGTGCCCAATGTGCAGCTGCTAGAGCCCGCACAGTCTTTGCCGCTCTTCGCAGATTTTGTGCAGCAGTTCGCATTGCCGAGTGCAGTGTGCATTTTTGTTCTCAGTGCACTGTTTCACCTGTATGCACTGCGCACGACTCGTAGCGCATGGCAGGAGGTGGCCAGGGTGCTTGCCGTTGTGCTGCTATGGGTTGTGTGCGTAGTTGGATGGTATTTCCTTGTGGAGCGCGAGCTCTTCTTCTCTCGCATGCTGCTCGTCCATTCCACACTCTTCCTCACGCTCTTCATTGTGCTGCTCCGCACGTGCGTTGTATTGGGTCAGCGCATGGCATTGCGCTTCGGCATTGGCGTGCATTTCGTGACGTCGGTCGGCGGCCAGCCTCTTTCCTCTGTTGCCAAAACAACCCTGCAAAACGATCCGCGGTACGCCTACATTGGTCATGCAGCAGACCTACAGGCACTGCAGGCATTCCATGCAGATCGTCGTCCTGACCTGGTGATCCAAACAGATCCCAATCCCTCCAGTCGAGAAACGGCAGAACTTATCGAATATTGCCGTTCCGAGCATTTCGGCTACGCATTCCTGCCGCCGGTTTTTGCAGATGTGCCTCGCCAACTGCGCGTGGAGCGCCTGGGGTTTGTGCCCATGATTCGCTTCTGCCCAACGCCATTGGATGGATGGGGAAGAATCGGCAAACGCGTATTCGATCTCGTGGTGGCCGCTACCCTTCTCGTTGTACTTTCTCCATTCCTTCTGCTCGTTGCAGTCGTCATTCTCTGTACGAGCGGCTGGCCAGTATTCTATGTGTCCAAGCGCGTTGGTGAGTTTGCCAATCGGATGATCCCCGTCATCAAGTTCCGATCCATGGTTCGCGATGCAGATATACAAAAAGCGGCATTGATCGAGAAGAACGAACGGCAGGATGGGCCGCTCTTTAAGCTCACAAATGATCCGCGTATCACCCCAGTCGGACGCATTTTGCGCAGGTTCGATATTGATGAGTTGCCGCAGCTACTGAATGTGCTTGCTGGCCACATGTCACTTGTAGGGCCACGTCCGCATCTGCCCGAAGAAGTGAGCAAATATCAGCAGCACGAGCGCAGAGTATTCGCCGTGCGTCCAGGTATTACTGGTCTCGCACAGATTTCCGGACGCAGCACCCTTAAATTTCACGATGAAGTACGGCTCGATCTCCAGTACGTGGAAGAGTGGTCACTGCTCCTAGATTTGTGGATCCTATGGAGGACTGCATTCGTTGTGCTTTTTCGGCGGGGAGTATATTGATTTGCCCAAGGGCTACGCGTAGATTGACAGGCATATGAAGTTCTCTCCTAAGACTCTTGTAATCGGTGCAGTCGTCCTCGTTGTTGCGGGGGCAGTGGCCGTACAGTTTACGACAGATATCGATCTTCTGAAGTACTTCCAGAAAGAAGACGCTCCAGTCGAGGAGCAGAATCCAGATGACGAGCAGCCAGAGCAGGAAACATTGCGACCTGGCGTGGCATGCAAGGGCGAGGCACTTGTCGTCGACTACACGTATCCGCACCCAACGGAAGAATTCGACAATCCATGGGAATGCCAAGTGCAGTGCGACGATGGTGTGCAGCGCTACATCTCCTACGAGAACGGGACAGCTACACAGTGCGAGTCACTCCCGGGATGTTTGGATCTCGGCGAAGACCAGGCTGTAACCTGCATTCCACCTGTGCAAGATCAGGATGAGGAGGACGCCGAATAGTGCGTTGAAACATGAACGCACGGGGCATACCATGCTCGCGTTGTGGAACGATGAACAGCAGTGGCCATGGTTTGCATACATCGCGTTCGCGATCGTGCTTCTTGTGCTCATGTACAGCACCTTCACCGAGCGCCCAATCCCCGAAAAACCTGTCGCTGAATCTGAGCAGACGTGCATAGGTCGGCCGATACTCGTGGGCTACCCGTTCCCGCCGCCCATGGATGCTGCGTTCGAGAACCCATGGGAGTGCCGCAGCCAGTGTGATGATGGAGTACGACGATACATTCACTACTCCAATGGGAAGGCGACCCAGTGCGGCGAATTACCTGGTTGTCTCGATTGGGGTGAAGATAACCGCACCACGTGCTTGCCACCCTTGGTATCGGGCACAGACGCTCTCTAGAACATTGAAAGCTGGTCCTTCTTTGACGTAGGTATTTTTGGCTGTTCTGCCTGTTGTCCCTGTGGGGGATTCTCTGCGTCTCCTGCTATCGCACGCAGATATTTCCATGTCTGTCGACCGTACTCTTTGGCCTCCAGTCGTGTATCCAAAAATCGCACGTCGCTTTCTTTCGTGCCGAATGCGTTAAATGTGCGCAGTAGCCGGTGCAGCCTATGGCGGAGGCGAGGCAGGGAATAGAGGCCAAATCCATCCGCATAGTGCTCCGCGCGCTTACTGAACACGGGGTTAGCTGGGTGGTCGAACGGGAGACTCTCTATTACGAGGTGGTGCGCCGTTTCGGGAGGGAGCTCTACGGTTTCAAATGACCAAGGCGTAATGGCCCACACAACCGGAGCTTCCGCTGCACAGAACTCTGCCTGCATTCGGCCAGTGCCTCCGCTCAATCCTTGGCAGATGAGCGTAACTCCGCGCTGCTCTGCCTCTTCTGCAAATCGCACAAATACATCTTCAATTCTGCCGCGACTGCCCATCAGCAGAATCGTCTTGCCTGGGAGCGGATGCTTCACCAAATCCTCCGGCTTGATTTCTGGTGTATAGAGCAATGGCACAGGAGAGCTCACCGTACCGGGGATAACACTGGTGGGCATTTCTCGTGCAACGATTTCCTGCAAGTGCTCCGCGCTCTGTGGCGGCACAAGGAGTGACACGCGGAAGCGATCGTAGAGCTGCTCCTTGAGCAGTGCACTCACACGATCTGGCGTTGCCTCCAGGAACTGGCTGCCGTTTTGTCGTGTTTCGATCCAGGTGATCCACCCCTTCTCTTCGCCGCTCTTGAACCACTCACGGATTGCGCCAAGCATGCGTCGCACGTGAGGAACAGTTGTTCGCTCCTCTACCTGTGCTACCAGCTTTGCGAGCTGGATTGCATCACCAGTGCGTACGTCCTTTGTTGTTACATAGTGCACGTCGTGCATGGCACGAGTCTTCTCCACCCAGAGCTGCAGTAGGTCTGTAAGGCCAGTAAGAGCACTGTCACCTTCTGCAGCAGCCCGCAAGTCATCAAGCGCACAGAACCATCCGTAGGCGCGTGTAGCGGTGTCCTCGAGCATAGATGCATCATCGATGATGATGTGTACATCACCTGCCAGCAGTGCGTAGCCGGGATGACCGGTATTGGCGGCGATTTCTAACAATTGCCGGTGGTTGAGCACCGTAAGTGGACCGAGTTCTGTAAATTGCGCAGTAAATCCATCAGATCCATCGGTACAGGCGAGCTTGCCGCCCCATACGCTGCGCTCATCGCCATGAATCGGTGCATCTTCTGTTGTGCGTGGTTCGTACCACGCGAGCTTGAGCGCAATTGTCGCCTCGTCTGCGGTGTACTGTTCCTGCGAAGCGAGCGCTTCTGCATGCGCCGCATCAAGCAGATGATACGCGGGGTGAATAACGGTTACGTCTGCAGGGAGTTCCCCCGTACGCAGACTGGCATGCAAATTCTTTACGGCAAGCACGCGCCGCACGGGTGAAGGCGATCGGGCGATGCTTCCCAAAAAACCGCGATTGAGCGGCTCTTCCACCAACTGGAGCTGCCCGCGATCAGGTAGTGGTATCTCTCTACTTTCGTTATGTGTACCTGCGGCAGCCATCGGCGGCATACGTAGCCACATTGGCTGGTGCGTGGCTGTTGCCTTCGGTAGTGCGCCAAAGAGCTGACGGTAGCCCTCGGGTGCCCGCTGCATAATCGAGCGCAGTGGCACTTCCAGCTCGGGTGTTATCTGCTCCAAACGTTCCCAACAATGTGCAAGGAGCTCCATCGTTGCTCGCACATCACCAAGTGCACGGTGCACTGGGGCATGATTCAGCTTGAGCACCCGGCTCATGTAGCCGAGCGAATAACTCTCCAATTCGGGGAACACCACACTTGCGAGCATCGACGTATCGATCCATGGTCGATCGGTGAGGTCGATACCCTCACCCTTGAGCATGCGCAAATCGAAGCCCACGTTCTGCCCCACGATCAATGCGCCATCCCCAATGCGTCGCGTGATTGCATCACGCACTTCATCCATGGTCGGCTGATCCGCCAACGCTTCGGGGTGAATGTGTGTGAGCGCCACCACCTGCGCAGGGATCTCGTCTGGTATGCGGATCAGTTGTTCAAACTCATCTACCACCTTGCCACCTTCAATGCGCATGGAAGCGAACTCAATGACGCGATTCACGCGGGGGACAAACCCCGTTGTTTCTGTATCCAGCACAACCAGCGGAATAGATGGCAGCTTCACGCGAGCATCCTAGCGGACGCAGGGTTACTTGGCCTCCTCTTCTTTTGGCGTTTCTTCTGCTGGAGCATCGGCAGGTGCCTCTTCTGCGGGAGCAGCAACTGCGGCGGCTTTGCTTTTCTTCCCCTTCGGTGGGGCAGCTTCCTCCGCACCGTCTTCTGCAGTGTTGAACTCCGTCACGATCACTTCTCCTCCGCGCAGCTCAGCAAGCTTCGCCTTGAAGGCAGGGAGCTCTTCGTAGTTATACATGTCGAGTTCGAAACCGGTGAGCTCTGTTGCAAGGCGAATGTTCTGACCCTTCTTTCCAATGGCCATTGGGCGCTGTGCCTCTTCCACAAAGACGGCAGCGCGCTTTTTGATGCGGCGGCCTTCGTCGTCTACCAACTCCTGGTCGTTCACAATGATCACAGCAGAAATAGCAGCTGGCTGTAGAGCAGTCGAGATGAGTTTGATTGGGTCTTCGCTCCACTCAATCATATCCACGCGCTCGCCATTCAACTCTTCCATCACTGCCTGAATGCGCACGCCCTTCTGACCCACGCAGGCGCCGATCGGATCGATGCGGGGATCATTGCTCTTCACAGCAACTTTGCTACGGAAGCCAGGGTCACGAGCGATAGCCATGATCTCCACGTCACCGTTGCGCACTTCAGGGATTTCCAGATCGAGCAACTTTCGCACTAAGCCCTTGTGCGTGCGGGAAATTCGCAACTGAGGGCCCTTGCCCGTCATCTCTACTGTGTCCAGGTACACGCGAATACGTTTCCCTGTGTAGTAGTGCTCACCCTGGATCTGTTCGCGCCAAGGGAGGCTCACGGTCATGCCTTCAATTTCCAGCGTAACCCAGTTGTGCTCCACTTTGGTTACCGTGGCGGTGAGGAGCTCTTCCTCGCGCCCCTTGAACATGGTGTACAAGCTCTGCTTTTCTGCCTCTTGGATCTTCTGCAAGATCACCTGCTTTGCAGCCTGAGCGGCAATGCGGCCGTACTCCACAGGCGTTACATCAATCTCGATCTCATCACCCTCTTCTGCATCGTGCTTCATCTTCCGTGCATCCTTCAGGCTGATTTCGAAGTTATCGTTCTCCACGTCTTCCACTACTTCCTTCACAAGAAGAATCACCGGCATGTCTTGCCCTTCCTTCAGATCTACACGGATCTCCTGCTCCTTGTTCCCGTAATCTTTGCGGTATGCGGTAGCGATCGCCTGTTTTACGGCGTCGAGCACCTGCTCCGGGTTCACATTTTTCTCGGAACAGATTTGGTTGATAGCAGCGATGAATGAGGCTCGCATGACTGAAGATGGGGAAGAAAAAACCCACCATCCCGACGATGCGGGATAGTGATGATTCAGAACGATCCGACAAGCAAAGTGTACCCATCGTTTTGCCAGCTGGCAAGTTGTTGGCGAACGTTCCAAACGAGGCAATTCCTGCTAGCCTGTACCCGTGCATATCTTCGCCTTCACAGCAGCGGCAAGCGCCATCTTGAGTCTTGGCATCGCATTGCTGACCGATGCGTTCCTTGGCGAACGGATCGCCATCCTTGGTGATTGGGTTGGCCTGCAGCTGTCGCATAATCCAGGTATAGCGTTTGGTCTGCACCTCGGCCCGTATCAAGATGCGGTCATTATCACCGCCATCCTTGCGCTTGTATGGGCTGCGCACCGCACTGCACGTACCCGTATAGAACAGGTGGCATTCGGCCTTGTGATTGGTGGAGGCATCGCGAACGCAATAGATCGTGTGCTGGATGGTGTAGTAACCGACATGGTGCAGGTTGGTACATTCCCCATTTTTAACATGGCGGATATTTGCATTAACGTCGGTGCAGGATTGCTCCTTCTCAGTCTTGCACGAGAGTGGTGGAAAGGGCGTTAGGTGCGAAAAACGGCACCAGAAACAGAGAGGGAAAGACCCGGGAAAATGCTGGTAGAAAGCCGCATATAGGCTATGATGGCGTCTCCGCTTCTTATGGACGTGCGGTATCACATCGACGGCGGATTCGCCCTGCGTGGAGACGTCACGATTAGTGGGTCGAAAAATGCTGCGTTGCCCATGATTGCAGCGAGCATTCTTGCATCTGGTGAGACCGTGCTCCACAACGTGCCACGATTGAGCGACACACTGAAAATGCTCGAAATTCTCGAGTTTCTGGGGGCTGAAACCTCGTTCCAGGATAATACGGTGCGCATTCGCACACACAACCTCCAATCCAAGCCGATCCCGAAAGAGCTCGTATCATCCCTGCGTGGATCGATTGTGATCTTGGGGCCATTGCTCGCGCGCTTTGGTGTAGTGGAAATGTCGTATCCCGGTGGGTGCGTGCTCGGCAAGCGTCCCGTTGGCCCGCACATTACTGCACTCAAACAGCTTGGTGCCGAAGATATGAGCACAGACGAAGTGCTCCATCTACAGGGCACCCTCAAGCCGGCGCATGTCATCCTGCCGGAGTTCTCGGTCACCGCCACGGAGAACGTGGTACTAGCAGCTGCATTGGTACCGGGCGAAACAGTCATTGAGCTTGCAGCAGCGGAGCCGCATGTGCAGGAAGTAGAGCGCATGGCGGCAGCTATGGGTGCGCATATCGAAGGAATTGGTACACACACCGTGCGCGTGACAGGTGCGAAGCAGCTTCACCCTACCGAGCATCGTGTTCCGTTCGATTATCTGGAGGCAGGCGCGTTTACCATTGGCGCACTTGTGACGCGGGGAAAGGTGCGCATGCATGATGTCGACCAGTCACACCTACTCTCATTTCTTGATTCCGTCCGTCGTCTTGGCGGTGTGTGGCGTTACGATGCGGGCGAGCAAATTCTCTTTGTGGATGGCGAGATTTCCTCTCTTGTGTCTGGTGAGGTGCGTACGAATATCTTCCCAGGGTTCCCTACCGATCTACAGGCGCCCATGGGTGTGCTTATGACGCAGGCAAATGGTGTGAGTCGAGTATTCGAGCGCCTGTATGAGGGGCGTATGGCGTATCTCTACGAGCTCGAAAAAATGGGGGCACACGTGGAAATCCTCAATGCGCACCAGGCGCTCATCATTGGGCCTCGCCAGCTCAAAGGCCGCATTGTTGCCAGTAACGATATTCGTGCAGGTGTAGGCATGGTGCTTGCCGCTCTCTGCGCCGAGGGACATTCCACCATTACCGATGTTCGTTACATTGAGCGCGGCTACGATCGCCTAGAAGACAAATTGCGTGGGCTCGGCGCCAAGATCGAAAAAACAATTGTAGAGGCACCGCAGCCAGAAGCCGTAGCACGCTCATAAGTCACCGCGTAAAACACGCCAAACAGCTTTTGTTCTCCATCGAAGTTCCCTATCATTTCGCCAATGCTTACCATTACTTCAGAAAAAGGCTCTCTGCTGCTCAATGTGGGCAAGCGTACAGTGGTCATCTTCCCCGATGCCAGCCGTAAAGTCGCATCCGGTGAATTGCATTTACTCGGTGCGCCCGAGGAAGAATCTCGAGAGGGGGTCATCTCTTGGCCTGGTGAATACGATGTGGATGGAATCGCCATTCGTGGCATTGGTCACGAGGAAGGAAAGGCAGTTTCCTACATGCTAGAAGTAGAAGGTGTGCACTTTGGGCTCGTACACTCTCCACTTGCGGAGTGGTCAGATTACGAAGTGGAATTGATGGGCAATATCGATGTGCTATGCGTACCATCAGATAATCCCAAGGTGGTGCAAAAACTCGTGGATGACATCGATCCACGTGTGCTGATTCCCGTGAAGACAGGTGGCGGCGAGAAGTACGCAGAAACGCTCAAGGTGTGCGGAGCTACAGGCAAAGAAACAGTGGAAAAGTATGTAGTGAAGACGAGCGGTCTCCCCTCAGAGGGGCGCGAAGTCGTCATCTTCGCCGACTAGCTTTTCCTGCCAAGTCCTTACGCTGGTGCCTGCATTGCGCCATACTTTGCGTGTGGTCCCGTAGTTCAATGGATAGAACGACCCTCTCCTAAGGGGTAAATGCAGGTTCGATTCCCGCCGGGACTACCACAATCATGACTTCGTACGTCGCTTTCCTCCGGGGTATCAATGTCGGCGGGAACAAAAAGGTTCCCATGGCCGATCTAAAAAAATTACTCGAGAGTCTTGGGCACAAGAATGTACGAACGCTTCTCGCGAGCGGGAATGCGATTTTTGATGTGTCATCCGGCACGGCAGCTACGCTGAAGAAAGACATTGAATCTGCATTCACCAAGAAGTTTGGGTTCTCCTCGCATATCATTTTGCGCACTATCGACGATATCGCAGCATTGGTTCATTCCAACCCCTTTCGAGGCATTCCGGTTACCAAGGACACACGGCTCTACGTGACATTTTTCACAGACAAGCCGACCAGCAAGCTCAAAACGTACACTTCTCCCGATGGGAACTTTCGTATTTTGCGGGTGTCAGAGTTCGAGCTATGCAGCGTGCTTACAGTTGCGCCAAACAGCCGCTCCGTAGATCTTATGGCGATTGTAGAGAAAGAATTCGGCAAGAACGTCACCACTCGCAACTGGAACACTATCGAAAAAATCCTGGGAAAATAAATCGTCAAGTTGTAACGATTTTGAACAGAGAGCGTCTTCACACTCATGACCCGCGCTCACGCCCGCGATCCGCTTGTTGTTGTGTATAGCGAACACAAGAAAAATCGCAGATTTTCGAACCTTGCGCAGCGTGTTGCGCGGTATAAACATGCAGTCATGCGAGGCGCTCCACCTGAAGATGACGACGTCGAAACCTCCGTGCTGAGCGGTGAATATTCCACGGGAGCGAGTGATACTGCGGTGATGGAAGCAACTGTGTTGGAATCCGACAGCGCGCCGATTGCTCTAGAGCCACATCCCGCGGTGCGGAAAATCGTAGATTTCCTCCGTGGTGGGAACTTTGGCAGATTGGAAAAATTTGAATGGGGATTCACGCAAGATGGGAAGAGTGATGGTGCTGTTGCAGAAGGTCATACTCCTGAAGGTGCGAAGGTGAAGATTTCTGTCGATCGTGGGAGATCATTGCGCCTCGATTTGAGCGGCGTTCAGCAGAGATACTCTTTGTCAGTATTTGATTTGATGGCTCAGGGAAAGGAAGTGCACGTACTCCAGACAATTCAGCAGTACATGCGAGGGTGGTAATTTGGAGACAGGAGTAGCCTACAAGATGCTTTGGCTATGAATGTTCTCCTTCTGCCGGCTCCCCCAGCGATTCATGCACATATGCTGGTGGAGGCCGCAGCCCCAGAGAAGGAGGTTGTGGAAGTCCGCGAACAGAAACGTCAAACACTTGCGGACATTGCATCGCTGCTCAATAACACATACACAGATGTGCATTTCACTATGCGTGGGTCAATGTTGCATGGTGCCAGTTGGTGCGGTCGAGTAGAGGTGGAAATCACACAAAAGAGCGACGAAATTCATTTTGTGATCTACGGCACCGAGGCAGGCGCAACAGGCATGATTCGCGACACGGAAGACGTATACGCATTCATACGAGAATCATTACAGGATTGCTGCCAGAAGAGGCGATAAGGAAGATCTGTGGTATACTGCGCCCCATGCGAATCTCTGCATGGCTCTTCGTTACAATTCTACTGCCCGTAAGCGCTTTTGCGCTCGATTATACCAATACCACGCTGCTCTATACCGATGCACCTTTTGCACCTGCAGAGAGCGCTGCGATCAGCGTGCTTACGAATTTGCACGCAGTGGAAGGGAACCCCGATGGTACATTCCGCCCAGAGCGCACGCTGAACCGCGCTGAATTTTTGAAAATCGTTCTCGCGAGTGCGCCCAATATCCGTGTCTCGCTGTCTGATGCAGCGAACTGTTTCCCCGATGTGCGGCAGCAAGATTGGTTTAGCCCGTACGTGTGCCTCGCGCAGAAGCGCGGGATTGTAAGTGGCTACCCAGATGGCACGTTCGGTCCCGCGAACCCCGTGAATTACGCCGAGGCGCTCAAGATGCTCGGTGAGCTGTACGAAGTTATGCGCTTCTGTGCGGAAGAAAGCTCCACTGATGGGTGCATCCGCTGGTCCGATTACCGGGAGCAATATCCGAGTCCTTGGTACGCGTCGTACGCACAGGTAGCCGCAGATCGTGGCACAGCACTTCCTATCAATTTGTCGTACGCAACGCCGCTTACACGTGGCCAAATGGCCAGGCTGGCTGCCGCCTATCGTGCAGATCACGACGGCGAACTCGGGCGCTACCGCGCGGCGGAACGAGGTGAATATGTGCCAGTGCAATCCTCTGCTTCATCGGTGAGCAGCGCGTCCACATCGGCATCTTCTGTAAGCAGTACGGGGAGTTCAGTATCTTCTAGCTCATCTGCGTCTTCTGTAGCGATGTTCGGCGAACCACAGTCACAAGCGCTGGTGCTTGGTGAGCAGAGCGAACCGATCGTACGCGGAATGTTCACTCCATGGACAGATGACGTCATCATTCGCATCGCGGAGATTGAACTGGATAAAGAGGTGAAGTCGTTCAAAGCTCTTCATCTTGTGAACCAAACAGGCGAAAAACTCGGTACGTTCACACTCGATATTTACGATCAGGAGAATGAGACATGGAAGGCATACTTCCAAACGTCAGACAATAAACGCCTCCCCAAAGGGCAGCAGACACGCCTCGGTGTGGTCGCTGATGTAAAAACGAGCGAGGAAGGAGGATTTTCTGGTGAATGGGTACAGGTCATGCAATTCATTATTACCGTGCAGAATGCAGGCGATGGGCAATCGAGCACCATCGTAGCTGCAGATCTGGAGCGGCCACCACATCTGGTCACATTGGGCAAAATTACCGGGGTCGAAAACACGCTTGGCAGCGGCGGTACATTGAAAGTAGGGAGCAATCGTAAAGTGGCACGCTTCGCTTTCTCAGGAAGCACTCTCGAAGATGACGTGCTGCATGTTGAGCAACTCCTGTTCGACCTTGAGCGATCCTTTGGTCTGGAGCTCGGTAACTGGTCGATTGGTCGCCCAGGGGTAGTGGATCGTCAGCCGTGCTTTATGCAGGGGCCAAACCGCGTGAGCTGTTCGGTGATTCCAGAAAATCATGGACGCCTGCATGATGGCCAAGTGGAACTGGAGCTCTTTGCGGATGTTGATCTGGCGCAGCCGTCCGATGATCGGACACTGCAAGTGTTCCTCATTGAGCCCGGCACCATTAGCGCAGGAGGCGCTGTGTGGTGGAACGACGACGTCACACGAGTGACATGGATCGAAACAGATGATCGCCCTATGTCGACGGGTCCGCTGTGGACGATCCGCGAGAATTAAGCGATTTCGGAATGCAGTGCAGCCTGCAGATCGGTCTGCATGGCTGCAGCAGCAGCGTGCGCTGCGTCGCGCCAGTCGGTTCCTGCAGAAGCGTACAGAATGCTGCGGGAAGCATTCACAATTGCGCCGGAGCCATCTGGCATAAAGCCGTGTTTCACATCCTGCGCGATGCCTCCTTGTGCCCCGTATCCCGGGATCAAGAATGGCGAGAGCGGCATGAGGGTACGCAGGTACCGCAGCTCTTCGGGGTAGGTTGCCCCAACCACCGCACCAATACAGGAGAAGTTCGATTCTGATCCCACCTGGTGCATTGCCCAGCTCGCCACAAGGCCAGCAAGGTGCTCATGTACAGCCTCATCTCCCACGGGCAAATCTTGCAAATCACCGGAGCTCGGATTGCTCGTTTTTACGAGCACGAAAATACCCTTCTCATTTTTAGCGCAGCGTTCAATGAACGGATTTACACCGTCAGAACCAAGGTACGCATTGACCGTGATGGCATCAATCGGGCTTCCTGCATGCAAGTATGCATCGGCATACGCATCGCATGTGGAGCCAATATCACCACGTTTTGCGTCGGCAATTACTATTAGCCCCTGCTCTTTTGCATATGCGCATACATCCCAAAACACACGCATGCCTTCCCAGCCAAGCAGCTCGAAGTATGCAAGCTGCGGCTTGATGCAGGAGGCAATGTCTTTGGTTGCATCAATAATGCCGATACAGAAATCGCGTACCCCAGTCTCATTGCGCTGTACGCCATCGGGCAATTTTTCCAGTACGGGATCCAGACCCACGCAGACAGGGGATGTGTTTTTCACCCGAGCTGTGAGTGCATCTGCGAAGTGCATCTGCCGCATGGTAGCCCCAGATTTCTGTGCTAGCCATCGATATTTTGCCGATATTGCAATGCCTCCGCTACGTGCACGGTTTCAATGGCATCACTCCCCCCAAGGTCGGCAATGGTGCGCGCTACTTTGATAGTGCGATGATAGGCGCGGGCAGAAAGCCCCATGCGCTGCACAGCGGTGCGGAGCAATTGCTGGGAAGCTTCGCCAAGCGGGCACAGCGTATCGATCTGCTTTACGCCCATTTCCTTGTTGGTTTGGATCGACAGATGTGCGAAACGGAGAGCTTGGAGTGTTCGTGCACGAATCACACGCTCCAATATTGCTGCGCTCGTTTCCTCGCCCGATGACGGCGGTGCTTGCAGGTCTTCTATTGCCACGGGCTGTACATCAATCGTCAGGTCGATACGGTCGAGAAGCGGCGCGGATATACGGCGCTTGATCCGCTGTGCGCTCGCGGCGCTGTAGGTAGATGGGTTCATGGCCGCCACCATGATGAAGTCTGCGGGGAACGTCACTGAGCCCTGCGCGCGAGTGATCGTAATCGTGCGATCTTCCAGCGGTTGACGCAGTACTTCCAGCACCTGCGGAGGAAACTCCGCAATTTCATCGAGGAACAGCACGCCGCGATGTGCGAGGCTGATTTCCCCTGGGCCGGGTACTTGTCCACCGCCCACGATACTCACGCCGCTCGCGGTGTGGTGCACCAATCGAAACGGACGACTGCGGATGAGCGGCGCGTTCTCTGGGAGAAGATTGGCTACCGAGTAAATCTGCGTCACCTCGATAGATTCCTCGGAAGAGAGTGGCGGCAAGATGCCTCGAAATGCACGGGCAAGGAGTGTTTTGCCTGCACCGGGTGCACCGGAGAGCAATACGTTGTGCCCGCCGGCAGCAGCGATCTCCAATGCGCGCTTGGCATGGTGTTGCCCGCGCACATCTGCAAAATCCACCACGCCTTCTGGCAATGTATCTGCTGCGCTACTCGCTGGCACGATCACTTCTGGTATAGGCAACGCACCTTGCAGAATCTGTACGAGTTCTTTGAGGTTCTGGGGCGCAATCACGGTGAGCCCCGGAATCAGCGCCGCCTCGGGGCCGTTCACTGCGGGTACCACCAGTGTTTTGATTCCAAGCCTGCGGCAGGCGATTGCCGCAGACAGCACACCGGTAACATGGCGCAAGCTCCCATCGAGCGCGAGCTCGCCCACGAATGCCGTGGAGGAGAATGTGGTTTCCGGCAGCACGGCTTGTCCATTTACAATAAGCAACCCGAGTGCGATCGGCAGGTCGTACCGCGGGCCAGCTTTGCGCAAATCTGCGGGTGCCAGGTTCACCGTGGTCACCCGTCCGGTCGGTATTTTAAACCCGCTACTACGTACAGCCATCCAGACACGCTGTTTACTTTCCTGTACAGCAGTATCGCCGAGGCCGACGATCATCATCTTCGCTTCACCCTGTGTGCAGCCGACTTCTACAGTGATCTTTTCGCTCTTGAGCCCAACATTCTGGAAGGAGGTGAGTTGCGTTAGCATGTCAGTAGAGTGTACTCTCGTACACCTGCTGTCTACAGTGATTGGGTAGACAGACGTACACCTCTATATTGGAGAGCATGTCTGCAAGATCCACTGCCATCGTCGGCCAACGCGGAGAGACTATTGCCGTCGAGTATCTGCGCGTAATCGGGTACCGCATCTATGCCTGCAATGTGCAGCTCGGTCACGATGAGATCGACATCGTCGCGCATGATCCACAGGATAATGTAATTGTTTTTGTGGAAGTAAAAGCACGTGCATCACGTAGCGGCAACTACGCGCCGGAGCTGAACATGACGACGGTGAAAAAACGTCGGCTGCGGCGTGCAATGGATCGCTGGGTAACCGAGCGACACTATGAGGGTGGGTATCGCCTCGATTTCATTGGCGTTGCCGCAGGTGCCGTGTGCGCCCATGCCCGCGAATTGGAATTGCCTACCGAATAACAGCAGTCACCCTCCCCGTGGAGAGTGCCACTTGCAGGGGCATTGCTGCAGGGTTGAGGTCACTCTTCATCGCACGCTCGAGCGTGGCACGCTTTTGCTCACCGGTAATCAGAAGTACTTGTTGCTGGCTCGCAAGGATGACAAGGGGCGACACACTAATGCGATCATGCACAGCGAATGCATCGGTAGTGGTGTGCAGCACGAGCACTTCGCCGAATGCAGTTTCTGGCACAGGGGGAAACAGCGATGCAATGTGCCCGTCTGGTCCGAGGCCCAACGTGATCACATCTGGCGGGTGCGCGGAGAACAGGTGCACCAGCGCTTCGCCGTAGGCAATCACGCCATCCTCAATCGATAAGCTTGTATCGGGGAAGTACATATTCCCTGGGGGCACATCCGCATTGGCGAGCAGAGTATCGCGTACGAGCTGCTGATTGCTGTTTTTGTCATCCGCGGGTACCCAACGTTCGTCGAGTAAGAAGAGTTTCACGCACGTCCAATCAATATCGGTGTTTTCGCCGAGTGCTTGGTACACGGGACCGGGCGTGCTGCCACCAGAGAGGCCTACAATACATTCGCCGCGATCCTGCTGCACTGCAATGATCTTTGTGGCGAGGAGCGCAGTGGCTTTGCTGACGAACTCCTGTTCGTCCTTGGTTTCCACCAATGTGCATGGCAGTGGTGTCATGCGATCTCTTGCCAGGAACGTCCGTCGCGTCCGATCCATTCATGGATCGCCTCCGGCCCCATGGAACCTGCAGGATATTCATGGAGCGCCGTCGTGTCTTTGCTTAAATGCGATTGCACGGGGTCGAGGAGCCGCCACGACATTTGTACTTCCTCAAACGAAAGGAACCACTGCTTGCGACCGTGAATTGCTTCCAGCAGGAGCATGCCGTGTTCCGGCAAACAGTCGCCAAAACAAATGAGCGGATCGGAGAGCACGAGCGGGCGGAACACTGGCTCCGTACCGCCGAGCTTCGTTTGCAATTCGAAACGCATACCTGCCTCACCCTGCAAGATCACGTGTAGGCGGTTTGGAGTACTGCCTTCACCCACCGCGTGCGGAACTTGGAACTGGATCGAAATGCGAGTTTCCTTCTTCTGCAGGCGCTTGCCTGATCGTAAGTAGAAGGGCACACCTTCCCAGCGCGAAATACGTGTCATGAGTCGCAGTGCCGCAAAGGTATTGGTGCGTGACTGCGGGTCTACGTCCTGCTCCTCGCGGTAGCCCGGTACGCTCTTGCCGTTCACCGTGCCCGCGGCGTACTGCCCCTGGAGCACAATGTCATCCATATCCGTTGCCGGTGGCAGGTAGAGCTGCGACAGCGCATTGGCGCGACTCTCGCGGAACCCGTCCGCATCGTGTTGCACGCGCATGGTGAGGAGTGCCATTGCCATCATTAAGTGCGACTGGAACATGTCGCGGAATGTTCCTGTGTGCTCAAAGTACCCGGCACGCTGCTCTATGCCTCCCGGTTCCGCTGCAGTGATCTCCACATACTCAATCAGTGTGTTTTTAAACAGTCGCTCAAGCACTGGGTTTGCATAGCGCAGGTAGAACACGTTGCGCACGGCTTCTTTACCGAGGTAGTGATCCAGCAAATAAATCTCTTCATCACTAAAGCAGCTGCTGAGTTGTTTCTTGATCAGTTCAAAACTCTTTAGGTCGCCGCCCACAGGTTTCTCCACAATGTTGCGCAGGGGAATACCTTCCTCATGTACGCCACCCTTGCACAGATTTTCGGAAATCGCGCCGAATACTGATGGCGGCACGGAGTAGTACGCCAGGCGCACGGGGTTTTTCCATCCTTTTTCGAGGCCACGGAGCTTCTTTGCCAGTGCTGCGAAATCATCCTCTTCATCGTAATTGCCTTGGTGGTAATGCACGCGCTCAAGGAATGCGGCGAGCTTCTTCTCGTTGGGCTCAATGAGGTCTTTGCGGATCGACTGTTCCACCATCCCGCGGAATTCGTCATCGGTCATTGGTGATCGGGCAAATCCCACGAGGGCGTAGTCATCGGGGAGGCGACCCTTCTCTGCGAGAATGTAGAGCGCAGGGTAGATCTTGAGCTGCGCCAAGTGCCCCGATGCACCAAAAAGCACGAAGCTGAATGGTTGGGATGCCGAGAGGAGGGAAGACTGCAGATCGACCATGGAAGCCCCATTGTAGCCCTTCAGAGCGAGTGCACAATCCGCTTTGGGGTACAGAACGTACACTTTTTCTTGTCTACGGAATTGTGTCTCGCTAGGATCGGCACACAACATCGCGCTATCACGAGTGGTGGTGAGGGAACTGGCCCGGTGATCCACCCCCCAACAGTCCCGCGCATGCGGGAAAATGTGGGACATCCAGCCCCATACGGGGAGAGATAGGAAGCACCTGCAGATCTGCGCTCTCTCCGGAAACGGGAAGGCGCGTTTCCTTCAATTTTCTTTCTTTCTCCCATGTCGTACCTCTTCACTTCCGAGTCGGTCACCGAGGGTCACCCCGATAAAATCTGCGACCAGATCAGCGATGCAATTCTGGATGAAGCACTGCGCCAAGATCCAGGTGCGCACGTTGCATGCGAGTGCTTGGCAACAACCGGTCTCGTGGTGGTTGCGGGTGAGATGCGTACCAAAGGATATGTAAATATTGCCGGCATCACGCGCGAAGTGATTCGGCAGATCGGCTACGACGATGCTGTATATGGTTTCGATCACAAGGCATGTGCAGTTGTGGTGAGCATTGGTGAACAGAGTGCGGATATTGCACAGGGTGTGGATGAAGATACGAATGTAGAAAAGGAACAGGGCGCGGGGGATCAGGGTTTGATGTTCGGCTACGCATGCGATGAAACGCCGGAGCTCATGCCATTGCCTATCGCTCTTGCCCACAAGCTCACACGCAAGCTCTCACAGGTGCGTAAGAACAAAGAGCTGTCGTACCTGCGTCCAGATGGTAAGAGCCAGGTCACAGTCCAGTACGCCGATGACGGCACACCCGAGCGCGTGGAGTGTGTGGTGATTTCCACACAACATGCCGACGGTATTCCACATGAACAGATTTGTGCAGACATGAAGAAGTTCATTATTGAACCTGTGTGTGGCCAGTATCTTGATGAGAAAACGAAGTACCACATCAACCCCACAGGACGTTTTGTGATCGGTGGGCCTCCAGGCGACTGCGGCCTCACAGGTCGCAAGATTATTGTGGATAGCTACGGCGGCATGGGTCGTCATGGCGGGGGTGCGTTCTCGGGCAAAGATCCAAGTAAGGTCGACCGATCGGGTGCGTATGCGGCACGATGGGTAGCCAAACACGTCGTAAAAGCTGGTCTCGCCAAGCGCTGCGAGGTGCAGGTGGCCTACGCCATCGGCGTGGCCAAGCCTGTATCCATTCGTGTGGATACCTTTGGCACCGGTACCAAGTCCGACGCCGCACTCTCCGCCGCAGTCATGAAGACATTCGACCTGCGCCCTGCATCCATCATTCGCGATCTCGATCTGCTCAAGCCACAGTACAAAGCGCTTGCCGCGTACGGGCACCTCGGTCGCGAAGATCTTTCTGTTGGCTGGGAGCGGTGCGACCGCATCGATGCATTGTTGCAGGCAGTTGGCTGAAACAGGGCAATCCAGTAAAGTAGAGGAATCGTTCCCCTCCCTCTGGTTATGGTCGCCTCATTCAGTTCTATCTTCAGCAGCAGTTTGCAGCGCGTGCGCACGTGCATACTGCCTGTTCTGCTCACAGCCGTTGTTGTAGGCGCAGTCAATGCACTGCCCGCGGCATTGTTGCCACAGCAAACAGAAGGAGGCACAGATGCAGCCAGTGTTCTGGAGGCCATTCTGCAGGGGGATGAGGCGCAGATTGAAGCAATGGTCGAGCAAGCCGAAGAAACAGAAGATGCTCCACCATTGACCGCCGAAGAAGGCGTGATCGCTGCAGCGCTAATGATCCTCTCGATTATTGTTTCGATCTTTGGCGGATTCTATTTAATGATTGTCATTGCAGAAGGGTACAGCGATCCCGCCGCTGGGCTTCGACGATTGCCTAGCCTTCTGCTGCCTATCGCCGGTACAACATTTTGGATGTTCATCGTATCGTACATATGGGTGCCGCTGCTGCCAGCAGTCGGTCTGCTCTTGTGGGATGGCGTGCAGTATGGACAGCCGACACCAACAGCAATTGGCGTTGCCGTTCTACTGTTTTTTGTGAGCGCGGTCGTTGCGCTCGTTCGTATGCCGCGTTTGTTCTTTGCGCCGATCATTCTCGTGCGTGAAAAAACGGGAATCACAGAGAGCGTTCGCCTGAGCGAACAGCGCACGCGTGGGTACTGGAGCAAGATCGTTCTGAATAATCTCGCGTTCGCTATTATTGGATTCATTGTCATGATGCTGCTGTTCGCAATTCTGGGTTCACTGTTTGTTGCATTGGCATTCGCTGGGCAAATGGGCGCAGTAGCCGGCTCCTTCGTGATGGTACTTGGGCAATTACTCATCAACGCATGGAACCAAGCATTCCACGTTGAGTTGGCGCTCACTATCTTCGACAATCCCCGCGAGTAATTTTCGCACTTCAGAAAGTCGTAAATATGACTTCACGAAGCCGATTTTTATTTGGCGTACCACTTCCCTGTGAAGAACAGTTTCCCTTGCCCCAAGGCAGGCATACATTCAATACATGAATGCTCTCCGCAAAAACTACGATCAGGCAGTACAAGGTCTCTATGGTTCGGAAGGTGTGGATACACAAGACTCGCGCGTTGCCGCGCTCCGGCAATCACTTGCGCCCTTGGGGCACGCAGATGTACTCAATGGTCTGCCAGACAATGCGGATGAGCGGCAGATTATGGGGCGGCTGATGGAAATGGGTCAGGGGATGTCCGAGGAGCCAGATAGTGATCCTGCAAAAGAGAAACTTCCCAGTAAGCCGGAGTTGCGCGCGTACGTTGCGGCGAGTAAGCATCTCAGCCCGGAGCATGCAGGCGTGTTGCTCGCACGCGTGCAGGAACATGCATACCAATCCGAATCGCCGTATCACGCCATTGCACTGAATGCCCTCGCCGAAGGTGGCGACAAAGCGGCGCAAGGCATCCTCGCCACCAAGCGGCAGGCCGAAATCAAAAAGGCTCGCGCCGAACAGGGCACACGCGTACGCGGATGCTGTGAAGGTCACGAGTTCTAGTCTGTGTGCTCCTCGGCAGCGCCGCTGCCGTTCTTGCCATTGCTCAGTACGAGATCGGGCATGAGTGTACCAAGGCGCTCGCAGTGCAAACTGATCTGATTGCGTAGCGCATCTACACCCGCTGCTATCGCGAGTTCCCGATCCACCACAATCCTGCGTACGCTGCCATTGTACTGCTGAAGCATTGCGCCCAGATCGAGCGTGTTGTCGCAAGAAAGCACGTCTGCATTTGGCGTGGATGTGAGGTGGAGTTCCCGTATTGCCTGTGGCGTTGCCGTACGAGGTGCCTCATCTGGTACAGATGGATTTATCATGCGGCCGTTCATCTGGTCGCGGATGTACTTTGCTAGTACATCGCGTGGGATCCTCCGGAACCGAGACCCAGGAATGCGCCAACCCTTCAGCTCTCCATTGTCGAATATGCGGATGACGGTCTGCTGGGAAACCATCATAATCTGCGCTGCTTCACCTGTAGTGAAGACTTCTTTTTCCGCGAGGTGTGGGGGCACTATAAATGCAATGGGCTCGCGCTCTACGCCGTTGCTTGGAGGGATATTTTCGCTTGGCATAAGGGAGAGAGAGTACTTGTGAGACATTGAATATGTCAACAATACTATGCAGACCAACAGTGGATTGCCGTTAGTATCACGGGCGTATGTGGTTCCCGCTCGCGCTCCTCTCGGCTGTGCTCTACGCCTGTATGTGGCTCTTCGCGCGTGGCAGCCGCGGCATGCCCACAGCATTCGTTACTGCCGCCGCGAGCATGTGGGCGCCGCCCATGCTGGTATGGACGCTTTTCAATGTGGATTACCCCTGGGGCGATCCGTTGTGGCAGCGCTACCTTGTGCTGCCCTTCTTTCTTATTCCTATCACGCTGCTGGGGCTCACGCTCGCGGGGCAGCGTACCGAAGTGAGTATCATCAAGCCGCTCTCCGCACTCTCCACAGTGGCAGCGCTCTGCGCGAGTGTTTTGTTGTTCGGTGCAGAGTTTCGTCTCGCGCATACGATTGGCATCGCCGTGATCACCGTGGGGCTCCTTTTGCTGTACCACGGTCGTTGGGAATCCTGGCGCACTCCGTGGCCGTGGATCGCATTCGTGGGTGTGCTGGTACTGGGGGCAAACGCTGCGGTCGCTCGCGAAGTGCTTGTGATTTTTCGGGAGCCGCTCGCCTTGATCACGCTCGCAGCGACAGGATCGTTCTGCGTGAACGGTGCACTTGCTATCCGCGAGCGACGGGTCATCAAAATTGCCTCTCGTGACGTGGTATTTCTCTTCGCCTTTGCCGCCACAAATTTGGCGCAGGATCTTCTCACCTTCACAGCCCTCACCATGGGGCCTGCTCCCCACGTGATCGCCGTGAAACGGACGAGCATTCTGTTTGCCGCATTCATGAGCTACTTCATTTTTCGCGATCGCGACCAACCGCTCTGGCGGCTCATGGCCGCGAGCGGAGTGGTGGTGATTGGCGTGGCGTGCCTCAGCCTCGGCTAACGCGGTGTGAGCAGCGTGCCCGGGTAGTAATACTGCAGGATCTGCTCTCCTGTTTTTCCTTCTAATGCTTGGCCTTTTGAGCCGCAGCCAGACATACCAACACCATGGCCATTCATGGGCATACCGTTGCACCACGGGTCTGGCTTTGAAGCGAACACTTCCGCGAAAGGATAATTGCCCCAACCAATTTCCGATGGCGCACGCGTGCGCCCGTCATCGCTCGAGAAGTACGCAGTCTTCACAATCTTGCCGTCTTTCTTCACAACAATATCCGCAGTACTCCGCACTGCACGTACCCATCCTGGGTGCGCCTCCTCAAATGCGACCCCACCGTACTTCTGGAATCGTGCGGGGCTGTCGTCACCGTCGTATGGCATACCCGGGAACTTACGATTCGTACTCTCCATGTAGTGTGCGGCATAGCTGCGTGCTGCCACGGCAAATGCGCGCTGCTTTTCGTAGGGTTCCGTATCTGGCTCTTCTGCCAGGCCTGCCAAATACTCCTCAAGGGGCAACTCATTGATGAGCACGAGCTGGTCATCAATGACGCGGCACTCAATGATGCCACGGAAACGATTATGCGTTTGCTGCCAACTACTGATCGTAATTGGATCCGCAACGCCCTGCATTTGCACAATGCCGCGAGCGATGACTGTTGGTCCATCGTAGGCGATGCATGTGTCGAATTCTTTCTGCACGCGAAGCGTTCCATATGCTGCAGTTTTGCCGGGGATCTGTATGCCCCCAGCTCCCTGCAAGGTGGCCTGCTGCCCTTCATAACTTAATCTGATCCGGATGGGTGCCGCATCATTCGATACGGTGCGCCGTGCCGTAGCCCGGCTGCTGTTCGATGCAGCTGTTGCCGTAGGGCGCGGGCGGACAACACTCGGTTGCACGCGTACTGTTGCATCCTGCGCAGAGGGGGTCAGTCTTCCGCGCAGAGCAGGATCAATCGTGCGTCTGCCGCTCGCCTTGAGCGTATAGCGCACGTTGCCAATTTGTAACGTGGTAGAAACTGCCTCCCGCGGGAACTGAATGCGCAGAGTAATAATCGCGGTTTCTCCGGCGCGCACACTTTTGGGCAGGAGCAGTTCCTGTCGGATGCGCATTTCGCGTCCGGTGCCAATATCCTGCCACACGCCAATGCGCGAATCGGTACGCGTGACATCGGCAATACGATCCCGCTGCTTGGCACCACTGCTACCAGCGCGGTACAGCAGACTCACCTTTGTTTGGCCCCCAGGGAGCCCTGTAAGCTCCGTGCTCCCCACAGCGGAAAGCACAGGGGCACCAGCCTTCACCGCTGTCGGAGTAGTAATGCCCTCACGATCCGTACGGCGCAGCGTTGTAGGGAACCGCACTGGCACATCAATGTCGCCCTCCTCCACATGGCGGCGCACTTGGGTCATAACCTGATTCATGTAGTACCCCGGGCACGCGGTGCTCACCAGGGCACCGTGCCCCACAATCTGCTCAAGCTTCTCGCCGTGGTAATCCACCGCTGTGGAGAAATCCACTTTGTACTCTCTAGCCAAGTCGTACAGAAGCCACTGCAAGCTCTTCACCTGCGCCTGTGTTGGTTGCTCCACCTCAAAGTTTCCCATCAATGCAATGCCGATGGTGCTCACATTGGAGCAATACGCATGGCCTCCCACTACGTATTTTCCTCCAGCCTTTCCTTCGTAGATCTGCCCCTCTTCATCCACCACAAAGTGGTAGCCAATATCCCCCCATCCGCGGCTATCCGCGTGGTAGGTGTAGAGCGCACGCATCCGTTCATGCGGGGGGCGAGGGTCGTCCGTCACTTTAATAGCGGTGTGGTGCACCACAAGCAGACGCACATCATTGGAGTACTCCTGCGCCCAGCGGAGCTTCTCACCAGATTTCGTATGCGTTACTGTGCGCGCCGTGCGGAAATCCCGCGGGAAATCCTCTTGCCACTGTTTGCACTGCTCGATGCGCGCAGAGGATGTACTGCTGTTGGTCGAGCCGTTTTCTTCCGGTGCGATGTCCGATCGTTCCACTTCTTCTCCGTCCACAAGCAAGCTTTCATCTGCACCCCACTGCGCTCGCGTGAGAACCCTTGGCGCACCTACCAATCCCTGTGCTGCCACTTCGTATGAAGGTGGTGCATGTGATACACGGATAGGATGCATGTCGTACTCCTTCGTTGCGCCACGTACCCGCACATCGGTCACCGGCTCGGGGAACAGAACCAAGTTCGATTCTCTCAGCAGCGGGTCGAATTCTTTTTCGATCTCCAATGTTTCCCATGGTTGCCATGTGCCGTCTACGCGCGCGCTCACCTGCAACTGAATGTCATCGGTGGGTACGCCAATGCTTAGCGCATCAATGGGATCATCAAAACGATGCAGCTGTGGCTGGTCGAGCGCAGTTGCTCCTGTAAGCAAGGCACAGGAAACAATGGCGATACTCCTCGTGCAGGCCGCGAGGCGTGTGGAACGAATCCGCATGAGGGCAGAAGTATACTCGATTCAGCCCTACGCTGCGAGCAAATGCTCATATGCGCTCACCATCGTTTCCAGTCCGAATTTCCGATGCGCGAGTTCCTGAGCGCCCTTCGAAAGATCTGTACGCAGAGAAATATTCTCGCATTCGTGAAGTGCCTTACACAATGCGCCTGCGTCGCCCGCTGGTACCACCAAGCCTGTCCCCGGTTCTACGTATTCCGCGATGCCACATGCGTCGGTCACAATCACTGGTGTGCCCATTGCCATTGCCTCCGCAGCAACGAGACCAAATGGGTCGTGCTCGCGAGATGGAAGCACGAGCACATCACATTCTTGGTAGAACGCGCCAAGATCATCACATTGTGGCTGCAGAGTGATGCGCTCCTTGCAGTGTGTATTCTCGATCATTGCACGCAGGTGCGATTCCTCTGGGCCTTTCCCTACAATGTGCAGCGTTGCCTGTGGTTGAGTGGCAACTGCTTGCACAAGCAGATCAACACCCTTGTCGTGCGTGAGGCGGGCAACGCAACCGATGTGCAATGTTTCGTGTTTCTGGCGTCGGTTTTTTGTAACGGTAAATCGCGTGAGATCAATTCCATTCGGTATTGCGACTATGCGGTGGTCCGGCCACCCAAGGTGCAAGTAGATACTTTTGCTCAATCCTGAAACACACACTGTCGTGGCACTTGCGGCTAGCCTCCGTAGCAGTGGCAGCCAAGGGTTCCACCGCAACCATCGCCCCACTCGGTCGTGCTCCAGCCACAGTACATGGCAACCCCGTCTTTTGGCGTCTGCTGTTAGCAACAGCTTTTCACTCATACTCAGCATCACCACGGCGTCTGGCTTCTGCAATGCATCCAGTGCATCTGTAAGCAAACGGCGCATACCACGTTGTCGCCACGCAAAAGAGGCCGCGAGTATTTCTGTGACCGGTGGTGATCCAATATCCAATGCATGCGTATCAATTCCTGCTGCTTTGCAGAGCTTGAGTAATACAGGGCAACTCCCCAAGAATTGCACGTCATGTCCGCGCTCCTTGAGCCCGCGCATGAGCGACATCGTCTGCACCTCGGCACCACCATGTGCGCTCTCCAGCGGGAATCGGGTAAAAAGGATTCGCATGCCCGTAGCATACGGCAATCTCGCCTTGTTCGTGCAGACTACCTCGTAAGACCAAACCAGCGCGCGAATTCGTCGAGCATGAATTCCCACCAGGCACCATCCTGCTGCCAGCGTTGCTCGCGCAATGTCTTGAGTTGCTCCTGTGGATCTGGCGCGCTGCCATGGAGCTGCTGCTCCAATTCTTTTTCTATATCCAGAGCAATAAGGCTATGCAATTCAGTATATTGCTCGTGTGTACGCTGAATGATGAGCTCAAATCGATCGTTGCGCTCTTTACTGGTTGGTACAGATACCTCTCCCGCTTTCTCCGGCACCAGCTGACCCATCAGCATGGAATCCGTTCCGCGGACAGAAGCAACGATACCAGTGAGCACCAGCAATCCAACAATCACTACCGCAGTGATCTTCTGGGTAATGTCGCAGCGAGCCTTTCTGTAGAGCGGTGTTTGTATTGTGTCCACGAATATATTATACAATAATTCGTGATTATACACAATAACCTATACAGACCTCAATACAGAGCTCAATAGCTAATCTGTCTCACCGTACTCCACGTTTTTGTAGCCAAATGGGTAGGGCCAGCGTGGGCGGGGGCCGCTGGGTGTTTGCACAATTTCACGCACGTTCTTCAGCACGTCGTCACGACCCTGTTGCACTGATTGCGTGGCGGCAGCCTGTTCAGCTTCTTGTAACTCATCTACCCCTTGGTCTTCGGTAACGGTGTCTTGCTCAGCATCATCTTCTGCGATTACCGTGGTTGCTGGCATACGGAGTTCTTCTGATTTCAGTGTACCGATGGACATACAGAGGAAGGGGATGGGAAATGAGTGCGCAGAGTTTGCTGTGAGCACTGCCGAATCGCAATAACTTTCGTGACTTGTAAAAAGTGGCTTAAAACCAAGGAAAAACCTACATCCAATACAATCGAATGCCCTTCCAGAGCGCGTCAGCTATCCGGTGAGGTAGCGTGTGAGGTTGTTGCGATACGCTACTAGCGCGGGACGATCTTCTCTTGCCCGTCCATGTACGGTCGCAACGGTTCTGGCACCGTAATGCTTCCGTCCGCATTCTGGTACATTTCCAAAATCGGAATGAGGATGCGAGGGCTAGCGATACAGGTGTTGTTCAGCGTGTGCACAAAGCGGCGCTTTCCATCTGCGTCGGTGTACTTGATGTTCAGGCGTCGAGCCTGGAAGTCGCCCAAGTAGCTGCAGCTGTGGGTTTCCCCATAGGCGTTGCGGCTGGGCATCCACGTTTCAATGTCCTGCATATACACCTTGCCCTTGCCCATATCGCCCGTGCAGATATCCAAAATCCTGTATGGGAGTTTGAGCGCCTGCAGCACATCTTCAGCATTTGTACGGATCTCCTCGAAAATCGCGAGCGCCTCCTCTTGGTCCGCGCGGCAGAGCACGACCTGCTCCACCTTTTCAAACTGATGCACGCGGTAGAGACCCTTGGTGTCTTTGCCGTAGGAGCCTGCTTCGCGGCGGAAGCATGCGCTATAGCCGGCGTATCGCTTTGGCAGCTCCGCTTCGGCGAGCGTTTCATCCTTATGGTAACTGCATACTGTCACTTCCGATGTGCCGATCAAATACACACCGTCACCAGTGATCGGTCCATCTTTCACCTCCTGCCCACCCACGGTGTAGATGTTCTGCTGATCCACACCCGGGAAGAACCCCGTACCCATAAAGCAGTCGTAGTTGGCAAGCAGCGGCGGGCTGAAGAGCGTCCAGCCTTTGCGCGTGAGGGAATCCATAGTGAATCGCAGCACCGCGTGGTGCAGGCGGGCGCCATCTCCTTTTAGGAAGTAGCTCCGTGCTCCGGACACTTTTGCTCCGCGAGGCAGATCGATGATATCGAGCGCTTCACCGAGCGTGACGTGATCCTTCGGTTCAAATGCGAATGTTGGCGCTTCGCCCCAGCGGCGCGCTTCTACGTTCTCCGCGTCACTTTTCCCCACTGGTACCGTTGGCAACGGGAGCGCAGGCAGCATGTATTGCAAGTCCTGCCATGCGGCTTCGGCCGTCTTCAATTCCTCCTCCTTCACTTTCAACGTCACGCCGAGTTCTTTCATCTCTGCAAGTGCCTTCTCCTTTTGTGCGCCCTGCATTTTTGGAATGTCCTTACTGACCGTGTTCTTCGTAGCGCGCATGGCATCTACTTCCACCTGCAGCGCACGTCGGTCTTCATCGAGCGCCAAGAAGTCATCTACATTGAATGTAATGTTCTTCGCGTCCGCTGCACGCTGGTATTCCTGTGGCCGGGCTCGGAGGTCATCTAAGTCAATCATTGCGTGCAGAATACCTCGGGGAGAAGGCTTGTTGCCAGAGAACCGGGCACGGTTTGTACACGACGCCACTCTCTTGTAGTAGCCTGTGTACGCATGGCTCTTCTTTCGCTCAGCGACATTTCTTTTGGGATCGGGCAGCACCAGATTCTGCGAAACATCGCTTTCGATGTAGCAGAGGGCGACATCGTGGGTCTTATTGGGCCCAATGGTTCCGGCAAAACAACACTCTTCAACGTACTCTCTGGGTTCCTTAAGCCCAGCAGCGGCGCGATTCTCTATCGTGAGGGCGACATTACCGCGCTCTCTGCGGCGCGCAGATCAAGGTTAGGGATCGGCCGTGTGTTCCAGAACTTCGGCATCTTCCGCGATATGACGCTGGAAGAAAATGTGCTCGTAGCCCTCGAAGCGCTCCCAAAAGATCGCCGTATTCAGTTGGGAGATTTGCGAACGGTAGTAGGGGAAACGCTCGAAATGGTCGGGCTCAGTTCGCATGCCAAAAAGAAAGCAGGCTGCCTTTCTGGTGGGCAGATGCGTCTGCTGGAAATTGCTCGTACGCTCAAGAGCGGCAAGGAACTATTCCTCTTAGATGAGCCTACGGCGGGCGTGTCTCCCAAAATGACGGGACAGGTCGCCGATCTTATTACAGCACTCAAGCGTGAGGGGAAAACAGTGCTCATCATCGAGCATGACCTTCCGTTCATCGGCAGCATTTGCGATCGCGTGATTGTGATGGATGTAGGGCAGATTGTTCTGCAGGGCACCCCGGGCGAGGTGAAGAAGAGCAAAGAGCTGCAGGAGATCTATTTTGGAGCGGACCCCACAACGTAAGGTCGTGGAGGAAAATATTGCCAAATACCTCGCAGAGCGCGAGAATTTTGCAGATATACCCCTTTTACCCCACTTATCCATGAAGAAGTCATTACTCTTGGGTGCCGCAGCTCTGGCACTCGTTGGCTGCCAGCCAGCCACGCCAGACGTGATCACAAATGAGCCGATTAAAATTGGTCTGATTGCTCCTCTTACGGGCGATGCAGCCGGTCTCGGTGCAGACGTATCCAACGGTGCACAGATGGCAGTCGCAAAGATCAACGCTGCCGATGGCATTGGTGGCCGACAGATTCAATTGATTATGGAAGACGGCAAATGCGCAGGAGCCGATGCGGCAACAGCTGCCCAGAAGCTCGTGAATGTCGATAAGGTCGTTGCGATTGTTGGTGGCCTCTGCAGCGGTGAAACACTTGCAGCTGCTCCTATTGTAGAAGCAGCAAAGGTCATTCTGCTTTCTCCAACGAGCAGTAGCCCAGATGTGACTGCCGCAGGTGAATTTGTGTTCCGCAACTATCCAAGCGATGCGCTCAAGACCGTTGCGATGGCCAAGTATTTCCAGGATAAAGGTTTCACGAAAGTGGCCATCATCAGCGAGAACACAGACTTCTCCCAAGGATTCCGAGACTCCCTCGCAGAGCAGCTGCCTGAGGGCACAATCGTTTTCGACGAAACAGTCGATCCTGGCACAAAGGACTTCCGCACGCTCGTGACACGCTTGAAGGATATGGAGTTCGATGTGTTCGTTCCGAACGGCAACAGCGATGCAGTGATTGGGCCAATGATCGAGCAGCTGCGTGAGCAGGGGCTTACTCAGCCAGCAGTCGGTCATGATGCGGCTGATTCCGTCACCATGGCGAAAGATCTACCAGAGGCAACGAACAACCTCTTTGTGATCAACGTTGCTTCTGAGCTTGCGGATGCAGACTTCGCCCCAATGTTTGAGGCGGAATACGGTGCACCGCAGTACGGCATCTCTTTCGCAGGTTACGCGAGTGATGCAGTGCATGTACTTGCACAGGCAATGATCGAGGTAGGTACCGATGGATCGGCATTGCAGCAGTACCTGCTGAGCATGCCGGATTACACTGGCGCAGTGGGCACGTTCCACTTCGATCAGAACGGCGATGTGGTAGGTATTCCCTACGTTCTCAAAGAATACGTGGATGGTGAAATCATCACGCGTAATCCCCTCAACTAACGGAGCACTACACAATGAACAGGGAGGAAGAGCGCTCTTCCTCCCTGTTTTGTGATACCGTTTCCTCCAATGCAGCTCCTCGTGAACGCCCTCATTGCTGGATCGCTCGCCGCCCTCATCGCCGGCGGGCTTGCGCTTGTGTACGGCGTGCTTGGGATCTTTAACATGGCTCTCGGGCAACTGGTGCTCATTGGCGGATACGCAACATGGTGGTTGTATCAAGTGGCGGGCTTGCCTTTGATAGTGAGCATTCTGGGTGGTCTTGCCACTGGCGCACTCTGCACGTGGCTCACGTTCGAAGTGTTCGTGAATCCTTTCTATCGCAAGCACCGCTTCCTTCCGCTGGTTACCACCATCGCCTGGAGCATGATCCTGGATGGGCTCATTTTGCTCCTCTTTGAGGAGCGTCCGCGGAGCATTATTTCGGGTTTGCCCGAAGGATTTATTCTTTGGGGGGCGCACATAAGTATGCAACAGTGCGTACTTGTATCGGTCACAGTGTGCGCACTCTGCGCGTTTGGGTACGTGTTTCATTGCACGTCCCTCGGCAGGCGCTTACGTGCCGTGGTGCAGAACACGCATGCCAGCTTGAGCCTCGGTATCAATGCTCCGCTCTTGTACCGAGCTATTTTCATCATGAGCGGCGTGTTTGCAGCGGGCGGTGGCATCTTCATTGGTATCGACCAAAACCTCTCGCCTACGCTCGGGTTTACCTACACCATCAAGGCATACGCGGCGATCATTGCTGGTGGGAAGGGGAACGTATGGGGTGCAGTGTTGTGCGCGTACATCATCGCGCTCCTCGAACAATTGCTCGTTGGCGTGCACTGGTTCAACGCCTTCTACGTCCCTGCTGGCTACCAGCAAACGGTCGCGCTCCTCTTCATCATTGGTATTCTGCTCCTGCGCCCGCAGGGATTGTTCGCTCACAAAGTCCGCTCCGCCTGATCTATGAATTTCGCTTGGCACATCATTACGCTCATCGCGATCCAAATGCCGGCGATACTCGGGTACAACTTCGTGTTCGGGAAAGGCAAAATCTTCCACTTCGGCCCGCTCGGCGTATCGCTCATTACCGCGTACGCATCGGTGCTCACACTGGTGCATACACAAAGCTTCGTCCTCTCATTCGTTGCCGGCTTGTGCGCCGCACTCCTCGTGTCGCTACTCTTCGCGTGGCTATCGTTCCGGCTAGAAGCAGACGGGCTTGGTGTAATTTCTCTCGCTGTGCACCTTGGTCTCATGGCTGTGGTGTTGAATTCGAACGTGCTCACCCGGGGTGCACTCGGTATACCTGGAGTGAAGCGTATGGCGTTCTTGCAGTCCGTGAGCGACTTCGCCATTTTTAGTGGCGTCATTGCCGTCATCGCTATCATCGCGGCGTATTTCCTCAATCGCAGTGCCTTCGGCCGGCGTCTTTCCGCGCTTGCGGAGCACAATTGGTATGCCGAGGCCGTAGGTGTGAACCGGCGCCACACACATACATGGGCGTTCGTCATTGCGGCGATTGGATCTACATTCAGCAATTTTCTTTTTCCGCAGTACCTCACGCTCCTCCATCCCAGCGATTACCAATTCCATTCGTTCGTCTTCTACATCATGGTGATTGTGGCCGGGAATCCGGGGAGCGTTCTTGGTGTGGCTACCTCCACAGCGCTACTCATGATCCTGAAGGAATCCATCCGCTTCATTGCATTACCTGCAGCCATGATTGGCCCGGTGCGGCTCATGCTATTTGGTGCGGTACTCTTCGCCGCGGTGTGCTGGAGGCGAGACACGCTCTTTCCGCCGAAGCGCGAAGTGTAGTGTGCAAATCCACAGAACTTTACAGAGAATTGCTGGAGCGAAACGCTGTTGTGGGTACAATCAACCGACATGTCCAAATCCAATCAGTTCAGGCTCGTTTCCCAGTTCTCCCCTACCGGTGATCAGCCGGAGGCAATCAAGAAACTGGTTGAGGGAATCCAGGCAGGAGAGCGGCACCAAACACTCCTCGGCGCTACGGGCACAGGCAAAACATTTGCCATGGCCAACATCGTGGCGCAACTGCAGCGCCCCACGCTGGTACTTGCGCACAACAAAACACTCGCTGCACAGCTCTGCAGTGAGTTCCAAAGTTTCTTCCCAGACAACGCAGTTTCGTACTTCGTATCGTACTACGATTACTACCAACCAGAGGCGTACTTGCCCACGACTGACACGTATATCGAGAAAGATGCGAGCATCAACGAGGAGATCGAAAAATTCCGTCATGCAGCTACGCACAACCTCCTCAAGCGTCGGGATGTGCTCATCGTTGCATCTGTATCCTGCATTTACGGTCTGGGCGACGTGGAAGACTACGAAGCGCTCGCCATTACCCTCAAGAAAGGTGACCCTATCCAACGCGACAAGTTTCTTCGCCGCCTAACGGACATCCAGTATCGCCGTTCCGGTATGGACTTCAAGCAGGGCATGGTGCACGTGCTCGGAGATACAGTGGAAGTGTTTCCACCCGGCGGTGACACGGTGTTTCGTATCGAGATGCCGTTTGATGAAGTGGAAACGATCCAAGAAGTAGACTGCTTCACCGGCGAATTGCTGCAGGATCTCGACGAAGTCATCATCTTCCCTGCATCGCATAACGTCACCACACAAGAAAAGATTCAGCGCGCATGCAGCTTGATCCTGGATGACATGGCGATCCGCGAAAAGGAACTGCTCGCTGCAGGTGAACTCGCCAAAGCAGAGCGCATTCGTCAGCGCACAGAATACGACGTCGAAATGCTCAAAGAGACGGGGTACTGCACCGGTATCGAAAACTACATTCGCTATCTAAACGATCAGCCGCCGGGCACTCCGCCAAGTACGCTCCTCGATTACTTTCCGGAGGACTTCCTCATGTTCATCGACGAATCGCACATCAGCATCCCGCAGGTGGGCGGTATGCATGAGGGCAATCGCAGCCGCAAGCAAACGCTTATCGACTATGGCTTCCGTTTGCCTAGCTCGCACGACAACCGCCCCCTCAAATTCAATGAATTTGAATCGCGCATAAAGCAGGCGGTGTATGTATCCGCTACACCAGGGCCATACGAGTACAAGCACACGCCCAAAAACCGCATTGTTGAGCAGATCATCCGTCCTACGGGGCTCGTTGATCCAGTGGTGATCGTGAGGCCGAGCAAGAATCAGGTAGATGATCTCACGGCAGAAATTCATGCGACGATCGCGCGCAAGGAGCGCGTGCTGCTCACCACACTCACCAAGAAGAGCGCAGAGGATTTCACCAAGTACCTGCAAGATGCAGGATTCAAAGTGCGGTATCTCCATAGCGATATCGAAACACTCGAGCGCATCGAAATTCTGCGGCAGCTCCGCATAGGAGACATCGATATCCTCGTGGGTATTAACCTGCTGCGCGAAGGTCTCGATCTCCCAGAAGTGAGCTTCATTGGCATCCTCGATGCCGATAAGCAGGGCTTCCTCCGCTCACGGGATGCGCTCATCCAAACTATTGGGCGCGCAGCGCGCAACGTGAACGGCCACGTCACGCTCTACGCAGATAAAATGACCGATGCCATGAAGGCGGCAATGGGCGAAACGGAACGCCGTCGCACCATCCAGGAGGCGTACAACAAGAAGCATGGCATTACGCCTCAAAGCATTATCAAGGCTGTGCACGACATTGCCGAGGAGGGCAAAAAATTGGAACTCCGCCGCCCCAAGCGGGATCACAGCAAGATCCCGCAGGACGAAAAGAAGCGGCTCATGGAGGAGCTGGAGCTGCAGATGGAGATTGCCGCGCAGAACCTAGAATTCGAAAAAGCAGCCGATTTGCGCGACGAAGTCGAGCTCCTACGGAGGGGAAAATAGGCGTACAGTGTTCTTGACAATTGTTAATTAAAGTTTACGATAGCACCCATTTGTCTCTCACACCCTATCGTATGCGTCTGATTGTTGTGTTCTCCCTGGTTGTATCGCTCGCCGTCCCCGGTGTGGCGGATGCTGCGTCGTACTACCTCAATCGCTACGAAGATGGCGAAATTACGCGTTACGGCAGCCCAGACTGGTATTCCGACATTCTCTACACGTCTCCGCTAAGCGTAACGCCATACCGCACGACAACGCACGCATTGCACCCGTACTACAGAAACAGCTACTACACCCGCACGCTCCCTAGCAAGAAGATCACGCGGCCAGAATTCTACCGGTACCTCGAGGATCTGTATTACCAGAACCTGCTCACCGGTAATGCTTCGCCACAACTACAGCGTGAAGCACCGCTCAACCTGCGTTGCCCAAACTACGCCGTTCGCCGCGAGAGCTACCGCATGCCTCGTGAGTTCCTAGGGTGCACGAACTAATTCCCTATTGATTCAAATACCTTGAGCGCCCGAGCATAGCCCTCGGGTGTTCCAGTATCTACGCGCGTGCCGTCGCAGGCATAGCCGTACATCGGCATGCCGGCAGCCAGCTGTGCAATGAGTGCATCGATCAAGCGAATTTCTCCGCCATGGCTGCCTTGTACGGTCGGGAGTACATCAAAGGTGGATCGTGGAATGATGTAGCGGCCTACGATACCTAGTGTGGATGGCGCGTCTTTTGGATCGGGCTTTTCCACCATCTCGCTTACGATCTTGAGCCGCGGATCTGTTGGATCTTCACCGCGTATGCCCACAATGCCATATCTATTGGTGTTCTCACGCGGGACGTTCTCTAGCGCCACAATCGCTCCTTCGCCCTTGGCATGGTGTTCAAATACCTCCTTGAGCTGGGCAATGCCGGGCTTTGCTCCGGTAAAGAGGTCATCACCGAAAAGCACAGCAACATAGTCGCTTTGCACCCAATCCTTCGCCTGCAGGATTGCGTGGCCATCACCAAGTTGATCGCGTTGGTACACGGTATGGAAGTTGAGCTTGCTGTACCGCTTCAGTGGTTCGATGAGTGAGTGCTTCCCTCGTCGCTTCAATTCTTCTTCCAATGCAGGGTCGTCATAAAAGTATTCGGGGATTTTCTCCTTCCCTTTGCTGATCACAAAACAAATATCTTCGATGCCCGCGGCCATACACTCATCCACAATGTGCGCGATGATTGGCTCCTTCCCCAGGGGGAGTAATTCCTTTGGCACTACCTTCGTCCAAGGAAGAAATCGTGTGCCAAGACCCGCTACGGGAAGGATTGCCTGGGTGATCTTCATAGGCCGAAGCATAGCATTTTTGGGCATTTTCTACGAATTGCAATTTTGGCTTCGTAGAGCCAAAAAATAGAGCATTTTTTGGGTGCATCCTACAGATGGCTTCGTGACGCCACTTTACAGGCATACCCTTTGTACGCTACAATGGCCGGAAACCTTTCACACAAATTCCTATGACCACTTCTCAAGGACTCGCTGTTGTGCAGAACCTTTACCTGCTGCAGATCGACTTGCGCCGCTGCCTAGACGGCGACCTCTCCGACCCAGCCCAGCGCCGCGAAGCGCAGGCACGGGTGAAGGAATTCTCCACGCTCCTCAAGCAAGCCGACTGGCGCTACATGGGCGGAGAAGATGTGCTGATGAGTTTGCAGGACATGGAGAAGGAATTCCGTGAGAAGATCGTTGCTCGTGCATCTGCACGCAAAGCGATGCCTCGTGTTGCTACAAGACGTGCTGTGCAGGCCGTGGTAAAGAAGGCCACTACTCGCCCGTCTGCAAAAGTGCGCACTGCAAAACCGGTACAGGCGAAGAAGGTCACCAAGAAGCCGGCTCGCAAGTCGCCCGCTCGTAAAACAAAGCGTCGCTAAATCCCCTCACTAATGCGCACGATCTTTACGCGCTCCTCTTTGGGGATGAGGATCTTCAGCACGCAGTCTTTTGAGAATGTTGCTTTCACTTTCCGTGGATCCACACTGCAAGGCATGGTGACACTGCGGGAGAAGTCGCCCCAGAAACACTCCTGCAAATAGAATTGATTCTCAGGAATCGTATCGTTGTTTTTTCGTGATCCGCGAATGGTCACAACGCGATCATCTACTTCGATATCCAAGTCACTCATGCGTACTCCGGCAATCGGTGCGCGAATGATGTAGTAGTCATCCTGCTCGTAAATATCCACCGCAATCTGACCCATCGGGCGTTGTGCAGGAGGAGGGGGTGGAGCGTTTTGTGGTACTGCTGGAGCCACATTTTGCCAATTCTGCGGCTCGGGCAATTCGGTCAATTGCGTTGACTCTTGTGGTGGCCCGAAGGAGAAAATTCCGTGAAATGGCGAAGGGCTCATTTCACTCTATCCTACAGAAAGCGCTTGCAGATGTGCAAAAATGATTACTCGCGTGTTCGTGCAAGTTGTTGTTGATTCATCTTCCAGGTTTTCATCTGTGTGCTTGACCGTTCGTGTACATCTTCGTACGATTGTAATCGTCATGCAGCGTTTGTCTCTCATCGTCGCTCTTCTCGTCGTCCCGCCCAAGGGATAGAGGTGCGCCGTTGTCGACTTCCATGCAGCACCTCTCCCCGAGGTGCTTTTTGTCTCTATTCCCCTCATCATCATGGTGCACCTGGACACCACAGAACTGGGCACAACTCACGCTCCCGCTCCTGCAGAAGCAGAGCAAATCAGTGCCATAGAAGCACAAACAGAAGCCGCTTCTCACGAAGCGTGGCGCCTGACTACTTCCATTTCCCGAATGGAGACTCGGCACTACCGCGAACGTGCGCAGGAGGTGCTCAAAAATGTGGGGAACGGCAAACCGCTCTTTAATGTAGTGGACTACATCACTGTGAGCGAGCAGCCGCAGGCGGCTCCAGATGCAGAGGATCCACGCGAGCAAACCGGTACGCTCATTCGTGTGCGTACAACACTGTCTGGCGTTTGGCGCGAGCAGTGGATACCTACGCCCTTCAGCGATCGTGAGCGCGTAGCAGCACAATCCGCCGATATGGTACGCAGTATGGCGCACTCGTTACTTGGGTCGCAGCAGGAAGCGTAAGAGTGTTGTAGTCACGCATGCACTTGGTCGGTATCCTCTCGTGGTGACCCACGTACACGCATTGTTCCTCGGTGTCCTACAAGGACTCACAGAGTTCCTGCCTGTTTCCAGCTCTGGGCATTTGGTTCTTGCAGAAACGTTCCTGCAGTTACCTATCGCCGAGCGGGATCTTCTTGGGTTTGACGTGCTCCTGCACGCGGCAACGGCGCTCGCATTGCTGCTGTGCTACGCGAAGATGTGGTGGAAGATCGGCAGGTCTGCATTCGTGCCTGATCCGCAGCATCGTCGGCTGCTTGGTCTGCTCATTCTTGCCACCATCCCAGGGGCGGTTGCGGGAGTGCTGCTCGATGACTGGATCGCCGAATACACCCGATCAGTAACAGTGGTGGCAATTGCCCTTATGGGCACCGCAACAATGCTGATACTTTCCGCGTTCGGCCGCGGCAACGGAGGTGTGCATACGATTTCGGTGCGACAAGCGATGATGATTGGTGTTGCACAGGCATGCGCACTCGTACCAGGTTTATCCCGCTCAGGTCTTACCATTAGCGTCGGGCAGCTTTCCGGTCTGGCTCGTCGTGAGGCACTCGACTTTTCCTTCCTCATGGCATTCCCCATCATTGTTGGCGCGAGTGCCATGACTGGCATTGATGTGCTTCGTGGAGAGGTGCAACTGCCACCACTCTTCATATCCATCACGGGATTCATCGCCTCGTTCGTCGTCAGCATTCTCGCAATTTTTTCACTGCGGAGATTCGTCGTAAAATTCAGCCTGGCATGGTTTGCCTTGTATCTCTTCCCTGCAGCTATAGCTCTGTTGGTCGCCAGCCGCGGTCTATGATATTTCCCGTAGAACATGTCTTGCTTCCGACGATTCTGTGAGTAGAATGCGCCCACTCGGTTCCTGTAGCTTTTTTCTCCTTCGAACGCATGTCCGGTCCGATCCTCAACAACAACATCCGCCGTCTGCGTTTCGATAAGCATATGACGCAGGAGGAGCTTGCACTGCGCACGGGCGTAAGCCGCCAAACCATCATGAGCATTGAACGTGGCCAGACCAATCCATCCGTGCTGCTTGCCTACAAGATTTCTGCTGCATTGGAGGTGCCAATCACCGAAGTATTCGCAATGGAAGGCAACCTCGCACCAGTGTAAGCGATTGCATCCAGAGCTTTGACGTGCGCCGCGACAGCGGCGTTTTTTGTGGCGCGCGCATCGACCAAATAGAGCTGTGGCTGCCGTATGCCTTGCCATTCATCCATGCCTAATCGACACACAATATCCATGGGTTCTGTGCAGTAGGGCAGTAGCCCGCCGCGGTGGAACCCGATCAACTTCCGTCCCTGCACTTTGCCCTGCAGGTGCAGGCGTTCTTTACCCACCTGGCGTGCATCGTCGATCCGCACGTTGCGGATCAGGAAGAGCGGCTCGCGATTGCCCTGGCCGTGTGGCTCCAGTGTATCGAGCGCTGCAATGAACGTTGTCGTAATTACGTCCGTTGGCAACATCGCATCGATCTCTGTTGTAGGCACGAGCATATCTGGCGTGGTGCGCTCCGCGATATCCGCGTGCAATCCCATACATAACGCTTCCCAGTGTTCGCGCAGCAGTGTGCAACCTGCTGCCTGCGCATGACCGCCGTATCGCAGAAGCAAATGCTTGTGGCGATCGAGCCCTTCTGCGATGTGATACGCAGGCGTGCTGCGCAGCGATGCGGTACACATATCGCCCTCTTGCACTGCCACCATGCTTGGCCGACCGATCCGCTCGGTGAGGCGGCCGGCAATGAGGCCAATAATGCCATGGGAATACGTCGTGCTTAGGCTCGAGAGGAGCGGGGGCGTGGTAGGTGTAGCTTCGATCTCTTTCAATGCCTGTGCAAAATGCTCTTCGGTTTCCGTCTGGCGATCACGGTTGAGTGTGTCGAGCGTGGTAATTGCATCTGTATCCCCAAGTAATGCCTGCAGCGCCAGATCGGGTGATGCCATGCGCCCCGATGCATTGATGCGCGGCGCAAGACGAAAGGCGATGTCGGTACTCGTGATCGTGAGGGGATCAATCCCTGCAATTTCTGCGAGCGCGAGGAGAGGGCTATTACGCAACGCACCGAAGTGGCGCAGTCCCTGCTGCACAAGTAGGCGGTTATAGCCGGTGAGCGGCACGAGGTCTGCAACGGTACCAATGGTCGCCAATACAGCGTCTTCTTCGTGACCCTGCCACGATGCTCCTTCCACCATGCGCAGCAGGTGGTACACCACGCCGGCACCAGATGGGTGCGGCAGTGGGTAGAGTGCAGATCTCCCTGGATGCACGATAGCCAAGGCATCGGGCAGTGCATCTGTGAGCATGTGGTGATCGGTGACGATTACATCCATGCCGCACTGCTTCGCAAGAGCAACTTCTGCAATCGCACTCACACCTGTATCTGCAGTGATCATCAACGTAACGTGCTGTGCGTGCATGTCCTCCACCATGCGTGCAGATAGGCCGTAGCCGTCATGCACGCGGTGGGGCAGGCGCACGATCGGTTCCAAGTCATACCTGCGGAACAGGCGTATGAGCTGGGCAACGGCAGTAATGCCGTCGCAATCGTAGTCGCCCACAATGCCCACCGTTTCGTGCTGTGCAATAGCGGCACGAATACGTTCTGCAGCCAGTGCTGCATCGGGCAGCAGATCTGGCGCGCCGAATGTATCTATCGCTGTTGTATCCAGCCCGCGGGCTCGACGCAGGGCATCCAGCAACGATGCGCCGAGAAGCCCATCACTGTTGTGTATGGACCATCGCCTGCCTGTGAACGACAAATGAGGGTCAGTCATCCCTGGGGATGCCACCCTACCAGAGCTCTTGCTCCTTACGAAACCACCCGTGTCATGCGTTCGGTTCGGCGAGCGCGGAGGATCGTCCACACAGCACCGCCAATCAAGGTCATCACACCGGCAGCCGTTCCGGCGCCTGTTGGCGGCAACGGCTTCCCTTTGCCTGTTGGGCCAGGGAGCAATGGTGCACCGCCGTGCAGTTCAATACCCTGTTCTTCCAGGAGCAAGAACGCCTGCTGGCGAATCTCCGCTTCTGCCTTCGCTTTGGCCTGTGTGTCGGTAATGCGTTCCAACGTACGCATCAGTTCCAAGAATTCACGGTTCACTGGCTCATCAGAAAGCGCCATTTCCTGTTCCGTAGCAGCTCCATGGAGTGCTTCCTCTTCCTCAGTCCATTCTTCCGCAGCGGCTGGGTGCTGCTCTGCAAAGATTGCAGCCTGTTCAGCATCCCGGCGTGCAGCGCTCTCGCTCTGTTGGCGGCTTACACGATCCGATGCTTCGCGGGGCTGCGCAGGAAGGAGCAGCTCATTGCTCAGGAGCACGTCGTACGGGTTCACGTAGGCGTGCGCCATGCTAGGGAGCAAGAGCGTCATGAGTGCCAAAGCCAGTCTGTTTTTGTTTGTTGACATCATAGTATTGTAGCAGAATCGGTCGAAATTAACAAACCTTCTCTTGGGCCAGATGACACTGATAGAACTCCTGGTCATCGAGCACGCCGTCACCGTCGCTATCCACATTGAGCGGATCGGTTTCTTCGTCGTCCACAATGCCGTTGAGGTTTTTATCCTCCCAGAAGATCTTGTTTACGAAGTTTGGCACATAGTCCTTTGGTGCGCTGTACTGCGTGCGGATGCTGTAATCCACCAAGCAGTAGCCATCACAGAGACCATCACGATCAGTGTCCCACGATACCGGCGAGGTTTCGCCCGGATCCAGGCGACCGTTCTTGTTCTTATCTTCAATGCTATCAATAATTCCGTCGCCATCTGTATCGCGACGTACAGGACTCGTGCCCTGGCCGAAATATTCCACACCATCAAGGATACCGTCATCGTCGCTATCGCTGTCGTAGTTGAGCGTGCCGAGCTCCTGCTCCAGCTTGGTATTGAGACCATCTCTATCCTCATCTACGCCAATAGGCAGTACCTCTTCTGTCATCAAGTAACACGTGTCGCCTGCGCGGAACACTTCCTTCTGGTGACGGATCTTGCCACGAACGCTTTCGGCTTCATTCAGAATATCTTCGGTGTAGCTACGAAGCGTTGTAAATTCGCTGCGTCGCTCGTCCTGAAGTTTCTTTTGAATATTCGTTTGTTCCAATTCCGAGAGGAACACGTACCCCGGCAGAATGCCGATCTTCTTTTTTAAATCCTCTTCCTTAAAACTATCAGGGAAGCAGTAGCCCCAGTAACGCACGGTGCGCCCCTTGTCGCCAAAGAGTGTTTTGCGCGTGACGTTCTGCATGTCATAGGGCATGTGGAAGATCACGTTCACATGTGGCGGAACGCTCGCACCTTTTGTGATGTCCTCCGCCTTGATTGTCTTCCAAAGCACCTGTCCGCGCATATGTGCGGGCAAGAGGCGTGCTGCTAGCTCCTCATTGAGTCCATCGTCATGCGATCCCGTGGCGCCATATGCCATGAGCGCAACGAAGGCAGTGCCTGTGCAGACAGTAAGCCATGCACATACGTGTCGCATGCGGTGCTGTATCCGATTCGCAGACATCAGGATATTGTACCAAAAAACGCCTTCCGGCGCCAGATGGGTAATACGGCCAGTTTCCGTGTTTTTCTCCCCGCTGTGGGTAGAGTTCGGTATCATTTCTCCGCAAACGTATGCCAAAGGATTACTACGACATTCTGGGCGTGGAACGTGGTGCGTCTCAAGACGACATTAAACGTGCGTATCGCAAACTCAGCAAAGAGCTGCATCCCGATAAACACAAAGGTGAAAAGGAGTCAGAGCAACGCTACAAAGAGGTGAATGAGGCATACGAAACGCTCAACAACCCCAAGAAGCGCCAAGCGTACGACCAATTTGGACATGCAGGTACAAATGGTGGCGCTGGGGGGTTCCAGGGTTTCGGTGGATTCCAAGGATTCAATCCCGAGGATGTGGGTGGATTTTCGGATCTGTTCGAAAGCTTCTTTGGCGGGAGTCGCGGTGGCGGTGTTCCGCGCCAGGAGCGCGGACGCGATTTGGAAATTGAAATCTCAATTTCCTTTGTTGAAGCAGTACAAGGTGTGGAGCGACCAATCACTTTACGGCGCCAGCGGACATGCACAACGTGCAAAGGCAGTGGCGCCAAAGAGGGGACATCCACCAAAAAATGCGACACCTGCGGAGGCACCGGTCAAACGGTACGCACCGTACAATCATTCTTCGGGAGCATTCAGCAAACAGCTATCTGTGGCACGTGCCGAGGTAGCGGCAAGGTGCCAGAAACACCGTGCTCAACATGCAAAGGTGAGGGTCGCACAGAGGAGAAGTCCACAGTGACCGTTGCGGTTCCTGCAGGTATTCATGATGGGCAAACGCTACGCGTGCGCGGCGAAGGTGAAGCAGGTCGCCAGGGCACACAGAGCGGAGATCTCTTCGTGCGGATTCGCATCGAGCCGGATTCCCGATTCTCTCGCGACGGCGATGATATTTATTCCAATATTACGATTCCCGTCGTGGATGCCATCCTTGGTGCAGAGCACGAAGTGGAGAGCGTTCTCGGCTCAGTGACACTCAAAATCCCGGAAGGCACGCAGTCTGGCCAAGTGTTCCGCATTCGCGGAAAAGGGATGCCTGTGGTCGGCGCGTCCAGCAGATTCGGCGATCACTTTGTGACAGTGAATGTGGATATCCCTCGTAAGCTCAGCAAAAAAGAGCGCCAGCTCATCGAAGAATGGAAGACCCTGCAATCCTGATCACACATCCAGATTGCCCAAGTCGTCGTCTTCGCTGGGTGCTGCCATCACCGGCGACAGCTCTTCTCCATCGGGTCGGCCGCCTGTAACCGCGACACCCTCTTTGAGCTGCAGCACCACTTGCCGGTAGTCACCCTGACCAGTGCTCATGGTGGTGAGATCCTGTAGGTCTGGGTGGCTTGCAACGTGCAAGTGCACAACGCGACGGAAGTATGGGCTCATTGGTTGGAGCGCTACACGGTTGCCCGTTTTTCGTACGAATTCTGCTTTCCGTTCGGCGGCCTTGCGTACCTTCTCCTCCTGATCGCGGCGATATCCATCGACATCCAATACTAAGAACGGACTGGCTTCCGCACCGTCTTTGCTGCGCACAATCGCCTTGAGCAGGTGCTGCACAGAATTGAGCGTTTCCCCATGCCATCCGATTAACTTACTTGGAATCGACGACACGATGTCGATGCGCTGGAATCCGTCACCCTCGGACATGCTAATGCTATCGAAGGGCAGGTTGAGCCGAGTGAGCAGTCCCTCCAAGATTTCTTTGATAAGAGTCTGATTCATACAGGCGCCAGAATAGCGGGCGCTCGTCGCGTTGCAAACATTCGCTCGATGACACAACAAAAGAAGCCTCCGTTGTTACGGAGGCTTCTTGATTGTCAGAGGAAAACGCCGACTACCGAACAGCGTCCTTGAGCGTCTTACCAGCCTTGAAGGTTGGAACCTTCATTGCTGGGATAGAGATGCGCTGGCTTGGGTTGCGTGGGTTCACACCCTGGCGAGCTGCGCGCTTGGAAACCTTGAATGTACCAAAACCAGTAACCGTGACGGACTTGCCGCCCTTCAGGTTCTTGGTGATGTACGCAATGAATGCCTCGAGAGAATCACCAGCTGCGCGCTTAGTGATACCAGCTGCATCCGCGATTGCGTTGATGAGATCCTGCTTGGACATAACGGAGTGGGGTAAGAAGTAAGCCACGCCTAGTCTATGCTCACTTTTCGCATCATCAAGCGGAGAATCGCCGATTGATGCCCAATTTTTGGCTTGCGATCGTCAAGTTGGCTTTTCAAAGCCAAAAATGGTGATCAAGAAAGATACTCACACACAGGGATAAAACATGGTATTTCGCCCTTTTTTGGGCTGCTGTGACCTCATTTTCCCGCTTGAAACGCCTTTTCGCTTTACAGCAGAGGCATGGACTCTCTAGGCTCGGTGGCCGTGGCAACACACCTTGTTATTGTCGAGAGCCCAACGAAAGCGAAGACCATTAAACGCTTCCTTGGGAAGGATTACGTCGTGCAGGCGAGCATGGGTCATGTGCGCGATCTGCCCAAGTCCACGCTTGGTGTAGATACCGACGGCAAATTCGAACCGACCTACGAAGTACCCGACGACAAGAAGACCACAGTGAAGCACTTGAAGGATGCGCTCAAAGAAGCAGATACTCTCTGGATCGCAACAGACGAAGACCGCGAAGGAGAGGCAATCGGTTGGCACCTCATTGAAGTGCTCAAGCCTAAAGGCAAAGAGGTAAAGCGCATCGTCTTCCACGAGATCACGGAGTCTGCATTAAAGGAAGCAATCGCCAGCCCGCGAGATATCGATATGCGCCTCGTGGATGCGCAACAGGCGCGCCGTGTACTCGATCGTCTGGTTGGGTACACACTTTCGCCATTCCTGTGGAAGAAGGTCTACCGCGGTTTGTCCGCTGGTCGTGTGCAATCCGTCGCCGTGCGCATCATTGTGGATCGCGAGCGCGAGATTCAGGCGTTCATCCCCGAGGAGTACTGGACGATCACGGCGAATTTGCAGACCGAAAAACAGGAAGACTTCACTGCCGAACTCCGCGCGAAGAACGGCGAGAAGTTCGTGCCAACGAATGAGGCCGAATCTGCGCAGGTGCTTGCAGATCTGCAGGGCGCAACGTACGCGGTGAGCGAAGTGGAGGAGAAGGAAGTGCGCCGAACAGCGCCACCCCCATTTACCACATCCACTCTCCAGCAAGAAGCTGGTCGCAAGCTTGGCTTCTCGGTGAAGCAAACAATGATGGTGGCGCAGCAGCTCTACGAAGGTATCGACATTGGTCACGGCCAAGGCCCCACAGGTCTCATTACCTACATGCGTACCGACTCGGTGAATTTGAGCACCAAGGCACTCGCCGATGCAAAAACGACCATCGAAAAACTCTACGGTCGTGAATACATCCTCACAGAAGCGCGCACCTACAAAACCAAGAGCAAGGGGGCACAGGAGGCGCACGAAGCCATTCGCCCAACCGAGATTGAGCGCACACCAGAGTCCCTCAAGGACGTGCTCGATACGCAGCAACTCAAGCTCTACACACTCATCTGGAACCGCACTATCGCCACGCAGATGCCTGCCGCAGAGCTCAAGCGCGTGGGTGTAGATATTACTGCCGCAACGTACACATTCCGCGCGACTGGTCAGACTGTTACGTTCGACGGGTACCTGCGCGTGTACTCCGAGGGAACCGACGAACCGGAAGATGATCGTCGTGAAGGTGCAGAGGGTGACAACGAGAAGTATCTGCCACAACTCGCAGAAGGTCAGCCGCTCGTGTGCGAGAAGATCGATCCGGTGCAGCACTTCACCAAACCGCCACCACGGTACACAGAAGCAAGCCTCGTAAAAAAACTTGAGGAAGAGGGCATCGGCCGCCCAAGCACCTATGCACCAACAATCAGCACTGTGCAGGCACGCGGCTACATTCGCAAAGAAGGGAAGCAGCTCATCCCCGAGGATATCGCCTTCCGTGTTACAGACATTCTTGCGGAGCACTTTAGCGACGTTGTGGATCTTGCGTTCACTGCGCGCATGGAAGAATCACTCGATGAAATTGCAGAGGGCAGCACACAGAGCGAAGTGTTCCTGAAAGGTTTCTACGGTCCGTTCAGCAAACTTGTTTCTGCCAAAACAGAAGTGCTCACCAAGGCAGATGTCATGAAAGAACGCATTCTGGGTGATGATCCCAAAACTGGCCTCGTAGTGATCGCCAAGTCGGGTCGTTTTGGCCCGTACGTACAGCTCGGCCCTACAGAACCAAAAGAGAAAGTGGAGAAGAAGTCACGAGCGAAGAAGGGCGAGAAGAAGGCAGAGAAAGCACCAAAGAGCGACAAACCTAAGCAGCGATCCGCATCGCTCCCCAAGGGTCGCACCACCGAGGACATTACGCTCGAAGAGGCACTCGCACTGCTCGCCTTTCCCAAGGAGATCGGCGCGCTCAATGGCGAAACAGTAGTGGTTGCCTTGGGTCGATTCGGCCCGTACTTGAAGATCGGTGAGAAGAACGTGTCTATCCCCAAAGATGTCGACCCCACGACTGTGACGATCGACAATGCAGAGGAATTCCGCAAGAACGCCGAGGAGATGAAGCGCAAACAGAACGAGCCACTCAAGGTTTTCGGCAAGGATCCTACGAGTGGTGGAGAGATCCAATTGAAAGACGGTCGCTATGGTCCATACGTCACCGATGGTGAAACAAACGCGTCACTCCCCAAAGCCTACGACCCCGATACGCTCACAGAAGCGCAGGCGGTGGAGATCTTGGTAAAGAAGCGCGCCGCCCCCAAGCGGAAATGGCGAGGAAAGAAATAGTATTTCCGTGTTCCGGATTCCGGCGGTTCCACGGTAAGATGATTCCGGTCTCGGTGTTCTTTTGTTCCGTAGGCGCTTAGCTCAGTCGGTAGAGCGTCGGTCTCCAAAACCGAAGGTCGTAGGTTCGATCCCTACAGCGCCTGCCAAATCAAAATATACAAGCATCGATCCCCTAGTTGCCCCACACATTCCGGCGCATACTTGGCGTATGCCCACTTTCCCAACAGTCATTAAATCCCCCGTTGTTCTTGCTGGAATCGTTGTCGCTGCCGCGCTTGCGGTGAGCGTGGGTCTCTGGCAATTGCTTGCACCATCGCAATCACCACAGCAGGCAGCGCTATTCCAGCCATCCGCACAGTACCAGCGGATTGGCGAAGGCACGCCGCTTGCCATGCAGTTTACGGTGCCTATGCGCCAAGAAAGCGTGGAGCAGCATCTCACTATCGAGCCAACAGTGGAGGGGTCAGTGGAGTGGACGGATGACCGAACAGTGACATTCCGCCCGGCTGCACCGCTTGCAATGAGCGGTACGTATACCGTCACCGTGGCGCCACTGGCGCAACGCAAAGACGGCGCAGTACTGGGTGCATCTATGACAACAAAGTTTCTCGTTGCCGGAGCACCGCGCGTAAGTCAGTCCATTCCGCCACCAGAATCGCAAAATGTATCTCCCATGCAGCCGGTGACGATCATCTTCGATCGACCGATGGCGGCATTAACTACCCTCACCGAACAGGGGAATCAATTCGCTGATTGGCCAGTAACAATCACACCGCCAGTCGCTGGTACATGGAAGTGGCTAAGCACCACAACAGCGGAGTTCACTCCTGCGGATGACTTTGCTCCTGGCACGTCATACCGCGTGCAAGTGCCCGCTGGTATTTCTACGGTGCGTGGCGAACGAACTACAGAGGAATTTATGTGGAACTTCACTACGTCACGCCCCGCAGTGGAAACGAGCGAACCACCAGATGGTTTTGAGGGCAGCGGCCCTGAAACCGAGATAGTGCTTCACTTCAATCAAGAGATCGATCTGCAGAGTGTTTTGGCGCACACACGCCTACTGCTTTCCGTACAAGGTCGTCGATTGCATGATGATGAACTGGGCGCTGCACGCGAAGCGAATCCATCTGCAGATATTGCCGTTCCTGTTGCCTTTAAAGCCGTGTATGGCCAACGCGAAGAGGACAGTGGAACAGTGACCGATACGTCATCTGTTGTGCTTATTCCTACCGCACCACTCGCATTCGACAGTTGGTACACAGTCATCGTGGATGACGGTGTCATGAGCCCCGGCGGCACGCTCGGCAGCGAAGCGCCGTTCACCATGCAGTTTCGCACAGCAGGTGCTATGCGTATGAATGCTGTTCGGCAAGAATACGGCTCGCTCGTATTCGATTTCAGTAATCCATACGATGCGAAGACGGTGAAAAATGCGATCACTATCGCACCCAAGCCAGCAGATTGGGATGACCTTACAGTGGAGGAAAACTTCTGGGATTCCACCAGCTTGTACCTGTATCCCACATTGGATCCAAGTACGGAATACACCATCAACGTGACTGCTGCTCTGAAGGATTCGTTCGGGCAAGCGCTCCAGAATCCCGGGGAGAAATTTACCTTTACGACATCGGCAATCGAGCCACGTGTCTTTATACATTCAAACGGTGACTTTGGTGTGTTCGAACGGGATCTGCCACCAGTGCACTACATCAATGCTGTGAACGTGGATCACATTGATGTGGCATTCGCACAATTGTCCCTCGAGGAGTTCCTGCAGATGCAACGACAGAAATATGCCGATTGGTCGTTTGCCCCTGCATTGCAAGATCATGCCATGCATCGCGCATGGAAGTTCCCCGTCACAACGCCCAAAAACGAATGGCAAGTTGTGACTTTGGATCTGGAAAAAGAACTTGGCCAATCACTGCCTTCCGGCATATACGCACTCACAGCTACTGCGCCTGAATATCATCAATATTACGAGGCTCGGCAGAAGATCGAAGTGAATTATTTCACGATCAGTAGTACTTCACTCACGCTCAAGTACAGCGGAAACCAGGCATTGGTATGGGCGGTAGACATGAAGACGGGTGCACCGATTGCAGATGCAGAAATCACGCTGCATGACTTAAACGGTCAGGCTGTGGTGAGTGGTCGTACTGATAGCGAAGGATTCTTTCAAACAGAGATCAATGCTGCTGCATTCGCAGTGGACGGCAATACATGGAACCCCGAAATTTGGGTGACAGCACGTACAGCTACAGACTTCGCATTCGTAGGGAGCAGCTGGAATAGCGGCATGTACCCAAGCGACTTCGGCATGAGTGAAAACTGGCAGCCGGAGGGCGGAAAGAACGAAATGTACAGCCACCTGTATACCGATCGTCCTATTTATCGCACCGGGGATACGGTGCACTTCAAGGGCATTGTGCGCCTCAAAGATGATCGCGGCGTACTCTCTGCCCCTGCGCAGGGGCGCAGTATCCGCGTGCGTATCGACGACGCGGAGGGGAACACAGTCTTCAGTCAAACACTGCCGATTTCTGCATTCGGGAGCTTCAATGGCAGCATGCCGATTGATACAAAGGCGGGGCTCGGTACGTACTGGATGAATGCGGAGTTCGAAGACAGCAGTGACCTCGTATACAACTGGGCTTCCGCGAGCTTCGAAGTCCTCGCGTATCGCAAACCGGAATTCCGCGTAGACGTGAATTTTGATACAGAGGAAGCATTCGGTGGGGGCACCATTGGTGCGACCATTGAGGGCGCGTACTACTTCGGCATGCCGATGGATGATGCAACGGTGCAGTGGCGTGCAATGACCACTGACTACTACTTCAATCGTTACACCGATGGCTGGTACTCCTTCAGCTTGGAGGATTCGTGGTGTTGGTACGACTGCGAGCGAGAGAGCGAGCCGCTTGCCGATGGTGAGGGGACGCTCGATGACACTGGGAAGTTCCATGTGAAGATCCCCGTTGACCTTACCGAAGAGGCGTTGAGCCAAGTGCTCTCGCTGGATGTGGATATTACAGATGCCAGCAATCAGGTGGTGAGCACCCGCGCATCCATCCCAGTACATAAGGCAGATGTATACGTAGGTATTCGTCCGGAAGACTACGTAGTGCAGCCTGGTGAAGAAGCGAGCGTTGGCCTGGTTACTGTGATGCCCGATGGCACGCCAAAGCCCAACCAACGTGTGGAAATCACTGTGTACAAGCGCACCTGGAACACCACGCGCAAAAAGGGCGTGGATGGCGCGTTCTACTACGACAATGAGCCAATGGATGAGCGTGTCGATACCACATCTGTAAGCACGGAAGCCGACGGCAAAGCCACGGCGAAAGTGCGGATCCCTGCGGGTGGGCAATACCGCGTGCTCGCCGTAGTGAAAGACAGTGACGGTCGCGAAGCCAAAGCAGATACATCCATCTATGCGTGGTCAGACACGTACTTCAACTGGCCGCACAGCAACAGTAACCGCATGACAGTCACGGCGGATCAGCCCGAATACAAGGCAGGCGAAACAGCCACGCTCCTCGTGCAGTCGCCGTTCCAAGGCGAAGGCGTTTCCGCACTCGTTACCGTGGAACGCGAAGGAATCATGTCGCGCATGGTGGTGCCGATTACCAGCTCCGCGCAGCCGATCACGATCCCTGTTACAGAGGAAATGATTCCGAATGCGTATGTCTCAGTTGTTGTAGTGAAGCCGCGCGTGGGTGAAACGTTCAATGAGTACGGACTGGACACAGGTGCTCCTGCCTTCCGCATTGGTTACGCAAAGCTCAAGGTAGAGAACGCATCGAAGGGTCTTACAATTACTATTGAGCCAAACAAACGGCGCTACCTGCCGGCTGAACCAGTAGAAGTTCGCCTACTTGCGCAGGATGCACAGGGCAATCCGGTGCAGGCGGAAATCTCCCTCGCAACGGTCGACATGAGCGTGCTGGCACTCACAGGATTCCGTGTGCCAAACTTGCTCGATCTCTTCTATGCAGATCGCGGCCTTGGCGTGCGCACGGCACAAAATTTGCTCTACATTCTGGAGCGATTCAAACCGGGTTCCAAAGGCGGTGGCGGTGGCGATTTGGAGGAACGCGCACGTGGAAACTTCAAAGATACAGCGTACTGGAATCCTTCCATCATCACGGGTGCGGATGGTCGTGCATCGGTGCAATTCACTCTGCCGGATAACCTCACTACGTGGCAGATTCTTGCGACGGGTCACACCAAAGACAGCCTTGTTGGCGCCTTTGCAACGGAGATTTTGGAAACCAAACAGGTGATTGTTCGGCCGGTGCGTCCGCGTTTTGCAGTACATGGCGACAAGGCAGAGCTTGCTGCCATTGTGCATAACGGCATGGAAGAAGCGGCAAGCTTCAATGTCATACTCGGTGGCACAGGGTTTGAAGTTGCAGATGCAGAACAAATGATCACGATCCCAGCGAATGGTCAGGCGAAGCTCGTGTTCCCCGTGACATTCGCAAGCAGCGGAGACAAGGCATCGTTCATCTTCACAGCGCAGGGCGTGAACGCTCGTGATGAAATTCACGAGTCCATTCCGTTGGTGCCATTTGGCATTCCACATGCCGTTGCAACGTCGGGCTTCACCGATGGCGAGGGGGCAGAGGAAACGCTCTTTGTTCCCGTAAAAGAAGAGGTGACGGGAGTAGAAACCGAAGTAACGCTCTCGCCTACGCTCGCTACGTATCTGCCCAAGGGCTTGGAATACTTGGTACAGTATCCGTACGGATGCGCAGAACAAACGGTGTCGAGCTTCTTGCCGAACATTGCTATGGCGGAGTTGCAGGGCTTCGATGCGTTCCAGGTCGTTTCTCAGGAAGACCTCGATGCCAAGGTCACTGCAGGGTTGCAGCGCCTTATCACCTTCCAGCGCAGTGACGGCGGATTTGGATACTGGGAAGGGTCGAGTGAGAGTCACACGTACCTCACGGCATACATTGTGCACGCATTGCATCTCACACGAAATGCGGGCTACACAGTGGATGCTGGCGTACTGCAGAACGCTCGCTCATATTTGAGCGATGCTCTGCGCCGTCACCGTATGGAGAGTGATATTGATCTCTCTGAGCGCGCATACATTCTCTACGTGCTGGGCGAAACAGGCGCACCGGATCAGGCACTCCTGAGCAATCTGTATGGTCAGCGGGACAAGCTCAGCACATTCTCCAAGGCGTACCTCGCCATGGCGCTTGATCGCATTGGCGATGAGCGTCGCGCGCTGAGCGTGCTCAACGAAATACTCGCTACGGCGAGTGTGAATCCACGCGGTGTGCAGTTCGAAGAAAAGAACGGATGGCAGTATCGCCGGTTCATGAGCACGGATCAGCGTACGACAGCTCTCGTACTGCAGGCGATGCTCCGCATTGATCCGCAGAACACACTTGTGGCGAACGTCGTTCGCGGCATGCTGGCTATGCGCCAAGGTGGTCACTGGGACACCACGCAATCCACCACAGCAAGCATCTTCAGCTTAGTGGAGTTCCTGGAGCAAACAGGAGAGCTGGATGGAGACTTTACCGCAACGCTTTCCGTAGATGGCACCGCAGTTGCGGAGGCGACGTTCGATGCAACAAACATCCTTTCACGCCAAACCAAAGTGGTGCCTGCCAGTGCAATGACCTACGGCCAAATGAATCCGCTGCAGGTGGCCAAAGAGGGTGCGGGACGGCTCTACTACGATGTACTGCTCACCTACTTCTGGAAGACACAACGCATTGATCCAATGGAAGCGGGCATGAGCGTGATGCGAGAAATCACGCCCGTACCTGGCTCCGTTGAGCGCCCAACGGTTGGCTCCACCTACAAAGTGAAGGTGACCATTACTGTGCCCGAGGAGCGCCACTTTGTTGCGGTGGAAAGCCCGCACCCTGCAGGTATGGAAGGCGTGGACTTTGCACTCCAAACCACGCAGCAACACCTGCAGGAGGAAATACAAAACGAAGAGCGCAGCGAATGGGGTTGGTGGTGGGATTCCAGCTGGTACTTCAGCCACAAGGAATTCCGCGACGATCAGGTATTCCTGTTCGCCGATCACCTGCCTGCCGGTGTGTACAACTACGAATACCTTGTACGCGCTACTCTGCCTGGCACATTCCGTTGGCGTCCTGCACGCGCGTACGAAATGTACTTCCCGGAAGTGTTCGGCAATACCGCAGGCGGCGTCGTGCAAATTCACGATGCACCACAGTCGTAACGCATGTTGTTCTTCCACCATCGCACGGCACACGTCGACCGCCGCCAGCGAATCCTGATCGCGGCGGGGGTCGTGTGCGTGCTTGTCATCGGCTTCGCACTGCTGCCATTACCCGGCGCAATTTGGCGGCCCCCTCTGCAGACTCCGATTACGGTTACCGATCGCGAAGGTCGCTTGCTCTTCTCCGCGCGCCAAACAAACTTCGGCGCGCAGGCGCCGATTGCATTCGAGGAGATTCCCACGCACATCCGAGACGGCCTCGTCGCGATGGAAGATCGTGGATTCTATGGGCACCCTGGTGTGAGCATCCGCGGCGTCGCACGCGCATCCCAACAGAACCTTCGTTCCGGCAGAGTCATCTCTGGTGGATCTACACTCACGCAGCAACTCGTGCGCATCCGCCTCAACCCCAAGCGAAGAAGTGTGTCGTACAAACTGCGTGAAATGTATCTCGCGCTCAAGGTCGATGCGCTGTTTTCGAAGGAAGAAATCCTCGAGCAATATCTCAATTCCGTGTATTTCGGCCACCAGGCCTATGGGCTGCGCAGTGCCGCGCAGACGTACTTCGGCAAGGAGCCAGGGGAGCTGTCCATTGCCGAATCCGCATTACTCATTGGCGTCGTGCAGTCACCTGTTTCCCTCGATCCATTCAAGAACCGCGCAGGGGCAATTGCTCGTCGCGATCGCGTGCTCAATGCATGGGTGGAGACAGGCGTCATTACCGCCGAAGATGCCGAGCAAGCACGAAACGAATCCCTGCGGCTTGCTCCTGATCGCGTAGACATCCTCGCGCCGCACTTCGTGTTCTGGGCACTTGAGCAGGCAGGTGAAGATGTTGCGCCAGGCGCAGAACTGCGCACCACGCTCGACCTGACATTGCAGCAAGAAATTGAAAGGATCGTTGATCATCGTCTGCTGGAGCTTGCAGAGAAGAACGCCACGTCCGCAGCAGTGGTGGTGCTGGATGCGAAGAACGGAGACATCCTCACGATGATTGGTTCTGCCGATTACTTCGATGCACTTCACGACGGCGCAGTGAATGTTGCGATTGCTGCGCGTCAGCCGGGTTCCGCGCTCAAGCCGTTCACATACGCGCTCGCGCTCGCTGGTGGAGATACAGCTGCAACTACAGTGGCCGATACTGAAGTGCAGCTGCTGACGGAGGAAGGGAACCCCTACACACCTCGTAACTACGATTACGATCTGCACGGCTTGGTGCGCTACCGCGAGGCACTCGCGAATTCCTATAACATCGCTGCAGTAAAGGTGCTCGAGAAAGTCGGCGTGCAGCGGTTCATGGAATTCTTGCGTCGTGCCGGTATCACTACCCTCACGCGTGATCCCGAGTTCTACGGTCTTGCACTCACCCTCGGCAGCGGCGAAGTCCGCCTGCTTGAGCTTGCCGAAGCCTACGGCATTTTTCCGCGTGGTGGCGTCACACTCCACACACGCACATTTCTCGATGAACCTGTAGTACCTGGCGATACTATTCTCGATCCCCGCGTGGCATGGATTATCAGTAATATTTTGAGCGACGCATCTGCACGTTTGCCGGAATTCGGAGAAGGCACGCCGCTTTCTGTGCCGCCACACCGGGTGGCTGCCAAGACTGGCACCACGCGCAACGCACGCGACAACTGGGTGGTGGGGTACACGTCGGATCGTATTGTGGGCGTGTGGGTGGGCAATGCAGACAACACACCCATGAAGGGCACGTCTGGTGTTACGGGCGCTGGGCCGATCTTTCGTGATGCTATGGCGGCTGCACTGCGTGGTATGCCGCCTGCGGATTTCCCTCGCCCCGCAGGTATGAGCACCATCGCAATCTGCCCCCTCTCCGGCAAGCTCCCCACCAGTGAGTGCTCTCGTACCATGCAGGAAGTATTTGTTGCGGGTACCGAACCCACGGAGCCAGATGACATCTACCGTCGTGTGCCGATTGATCGGCGCAACGGCCTGCTGGCCAATGCGAGCTGCCCCGAAGAGTTTGTAGAACAGCGCACGTTCACACTCTTCCCTGCGGATGTTCGCTCATGGGCGAGGGAGAACGGCTTCCGCGAACCGCCTGTGCAGGTGTCACCATTATGTGGCGGTGTCGCAGAGGGGCTGCCCGACGTAGCACGCGATACACTCCACATCACACAACCGCAGCCGGGGGACAGCTACTTGCTCGATCCACTCATTCCAGATGAGAACGAGCAGATCACGCTGGAAGCTAGAGCAGGCACGGCAATACACACTGTTGAGTGGCTTGTGGACGACGTTTTGGTTGGTACTGGCACAGCCCCCGACTTCCGTATTCGTTGGCGGCCGATCGCTGGTGTGCACCGCATTGTTGCGCGCACAGTCGATCAAGCCGCCTCTGTGCAGATTCTCGTGGAAAACGGAGTATCTCGATGATCTCGAAATGCTCTCCAAATAAAGCAAATCCTTGGTTGCAGGGGGAACGGTGACCATATACTCTTTCCCTCCACTTTTGAGCCTGTACTCTGCCCGGACTTCCATGACTCTCTCCAACCGAGATCTGGCCGCGTCCCCCGCTCTAGAGCAGGAAATAGGCAGTGCCCAGACCAACGGAGTAGTCGTTCCCGAGAACGGGAACGGCGATCATGGTATCGCGGAAATTCCCGAGATTGCCTACGTGCAGGAGGAGTTTGGCGCGTGGCTCAAGTACTTACTTGAACGTAATGGTATCGAGATTGATGCGGCTCAAAGCCGCGCGATCGATATCGTTGTGGCACAGTTCGCAGACCGCTGTTACAAGTTGCTCGATGAGCAGCTGTTCCCCAACGCGATCAATCGATATGCCGAGCGCGATTTGAAGGAATTCTACGTTTCGAAAATTCGGGAACAGCTTACGAGCGATAAGGCATCCGCAGCGGTGATCCTCGATCAGGCGATCTACCATATGGTGCGCCAGGAACTCGGCAAGGATCACCCGAATCAAATTGTGGAATTAAGTATGGGGCGGCCGCATGCGAACCTCTACACGTCCGCTGCCGGGGGAAAGGTGTCACGCGTTGGCTATCCTTCACTGGAGGAGCAGGTGCGTCAGATCAAGGAGCAGATCGGCGATCGTAAAGCGTTCTTGGTGGACGATACAACCGTAGAAGGAGGGACTTTCAATACCGCAACAGAGCTGTTAAAGCAGGGAGGAATACAGATGGCAGATCTAGAGAAGCATTTGGTGTACTTCCTTACTCTCCGTGAGGAAACAGGAATGAAGCGCAAATCGCCGCCATATACGAGGAGCGTCAAAATGACGAATTCGCGAGGCTCGATTGAGCTACGCGAGTGTTCCGTGTTCGGCGGTGCCCAAGAAGCCACATCTGCGGACAATTCCCGCGCGGTGGTCATTCCGGCGTTTCCCCCCTTCAGCGACGGCACGGCATTGCGCATGGCGAAAAATGGCGTGAGCATTCTCAATATTGCCGAGGCCGCAAGCGAATTAAATCAGCTCAACAAGGAATTTGCGGAAGACCTCGGGGGTATCCTTGGGAAGGGGCCAAAAGGCATCACACTCGGTACGTTCAACCTCGTACCTGCCGATCCCGCGGAGCAGCGTGAATCTGCTCCGAATGATCCAACAGAGATGATCGGACAAGGTCGGGCGTTCATGCGTCATGCTATGGCGAAGATCCTAGGGAAGGAGCTCCCTGCGAATGAGTCGCTGGAAAAATATCTTGCAAGCGTACCTCTCGTTGATTATCTGCAGATTGCCAAGGAACACACCGAGAGGCAGCCGAAACCAGCAATCAACACGGTCTGCGTGGATACCGACGGTACCATCGCAGAGATGATGCCGGTGGATCCGGAGCTGCGGGAGATCGGTGGACCAATGCTCTTCCGGGAGACGCAGCTTGGATTCCATGTATATCAACGCGCAGCACGCGGTGTCCGCAAGTTACTGCGAACGAACCAACTCGCCACCGTGAGCAAGCTCGGCTCCGAGAATATCGAGCAAGTGTTGCAGCTCTTCTACCGGTGGAAGCTCGATGCGGAGGCGGAGCAGCAATACGGCGAAGAAGCCAAGGAGCGCATCCGCCAGATCTTTATTGAGGGCTACGGCAAAGGTAGAGGGCTCGTGGAAGCCGAGCGCTTCATCGACAGCATGCCCACGCGCTACCACGCGATTCGTCACATGACGTGGGATCTGCCACTCGATGAAATTTACACCAAGAATGCCGAAGCGCAGCAGTTCGCTATGAACGTGCAGCGCCGCGGTGGCAAGCTCGTGTTTGTTACTGCATCACCGCGCATCCACGCCGTGAAGCTCCTCACGTCGCTCGGCATCATGCAGAATCCCGGCCCAGACCATTTCGAGCTCTATACGGTGGAAGATCTGTACGATCCGGAGACCGTCCCGCGCCGCCGAAATCCGCATCCCAACCAGATGTTCGTAGAGCGGGAGAAGAGCGTGATCTTGCAGCAGCTCCACGAGAACACCGGCGTGGAAAAGGGAAAGATCGCCATGGGGGGCGATGTATACCGCACCGAAGTGCAGCCAGCGCTCTTCAACGGGTTCCCAGCACGCATCGTGCGCAATCCTGCCCAGCTCAAACAGTACGCGATGGGTATTCAGCTCCCCGGCGACGACGCCATCAAGCAGGAAGATCTGTATCACGAATTCCAACAGTAACCCATGTCCGGCATACGAGCCGCACACCTGCTGGCAGATCTCGCACCGCATCTGCAACGGCTTGCGGAGCAGATGCAGGTGCAGCCGGAGCTTGCGCCAGACATTCGGCGTATTGCCGATATGCACGCAGCTCGATTGTTTGCGTTACTAAAAACAGATGTATTCACACATCGCGTGCAATTCCATTCGCAGCACGATGGAGAGCAGTTTGATCCAGCCGCGCATACAGATGCGCTTGCGATCGTGCCGCAGCATCACCTCACGTTCCTTGCGCAGCAAGAGCAGCCAATACAGCAGCGCACACAAGATGTTCTCCGCTTACACGGTCGATTGGATGCTGGGGAAATTACTGCATCCGTTGCTGCGATCGAGCAGCAATTCATTGCCGACTGTGAGGTCGTGCTCGGTCGCCTACATGTTCCACATACCGATCCTGAGCATGGAACACTGCCACAGAAGACGGTTGTTGCGAGCGATATGGATGGTGTTCTTGCCGTGCTGCGTATGCAGAATCCCGAACACAAAGGACCGGTGCAATTCCGCGATACCCGCCTCGGCTCTGCGGTGCAGCGCAATGCAGAAGCGTTTGAAGAAGAAGTACGTGCTCGTGCAGGCGGTCTTGCTGCTCCAAACGACCACGATACAGAAAGGGGATTGCTGCCCTACTTCGTGCAGAAATACGGTTCGGTGATGGAGGAGGGGTGGGGAGAGGAATCGCAGCAACGTATTCGTCAGATCTTCCTCGAGAGTTATCCTGCTTCTCGAAGAGAAGAGGCTCTGCAGGCAGCGGAGCAGCATATTGCCGGTATGCCACTTGCGTATCATGTCTTCCGTCATAAAACATGGGATCACAATGTTGCTGATGTGTACGACATGGATCAACAAGCGGCAGATTTTGCTATCCAGGTTATTGAGCGAGGCGGAACACTGCTCTTTGTGACTGCGGCACCACGCATTCATGCTCTAAAAATGCTCAAAGCATCCGGCGTCATGGATGCAGTTGGCCCCGAAGGTTTCGAGTTGTATACCATGGAAGACATGTACGAACCCGGTACGGTAGAAAACCGCACTTTCGCCGAAGGCGACAAGGGTACACTCCTAGCCAATTGGGCTCAGCAGCGGGGTATCCCCAAAGACCAAATCGCTATGGGCGGTGATCAGTATCACAGCGATGTGGCACCGGTGGTGGCACAAGGCATCCAGTCTCGTGTTGTGAGCGGACCCGCAGGGTTGAATCGATACCTCGCAAGCATACGTCTGCCGCGCGATGAGGCTTCAGGAGCCCAGGAATAGCCGCCCCCAGAGTGGTGTACCTGTCTTTGCGGTTAAATCCCCTCCCATACGTTGTTCTTGGGTCTCCTTCTCATTACAATCCGTTCTAGAGGGTCCGGTTCTACGGACTCTGCTCTCCGTTACTCGCATATATGACCCAGCGACCTCTGATCATCGACTGCGACACCGGCGAAGATGATGCAATCGCGCTCGTGCTTGCTTCGATGGCGGGTCTGCCGCTCAAGTACATCGTGACGTGTCATGGGAATACGTCACTTGAGAATGCCACCAGGAACTCAGCAGACATCATGAGTCTTGTGGGTGCATCCGACGTGAAGATCATTAAGGGTGCGGCCAAGGCGCTGGAGCCTCATAAGTTGGAAGGTGAAAACTTTACGGTGGGGGAGGATTTCATTGGCAAGAACGGCATCTGCAATGTGCAGCTCCCGCTTTCTCAATACGACAATATCCTCGACTTCGGTGACGACAAGTACATTGAAGAGCTTGCAAATCGCATCCGCGAGTGCGGTCCCGTTGATTACATCATCACGGGTCCTTGCACTAATTTCGCGCGTCTCTGCGAATACTTCGGCGAGGAGATCAAACAGCACATCAACTCGCTCACCATCATGGGTGGCGCGGTATACGTGACTGGCACGCGTGGTGCGGGCGTGCGCAACGTGCAGCACGATCGCGATCCTACGAAACCGTCCGACTCTTGGGCGGAGTTCAACTTCTACTGCGACCCGAAAGCCATCGAAATCACGCTGCGCGCAAACCTGAATCCACTCCTCGTGACGTGGGATATTTGCACGCGGTTTGAGGTGGGAATGGATGTCATTCAGAGCCTGCAATCCGACACACCCGGCGGCAAATTCGTCATGGAGCTCATGAATGCTTTCATGCAGAACTTCGGGATCAAGAACAAAACGCACTTCGAGCTCTGCGACCCGCTGACCATCATGGCGTACATGGGCTACGGTCAGGTGAATAAAGACGCGGTATGCATCATCACTGATCGTCATCACTTCGGGAAAAGCTACTCCGACATTGGGTGCCCAGAAGTACGGTACTTCTACGCATCGAAAGCAGAGGTGCCCGTGATCATCAACGACATGCTCACAAAGATGGGCATTCACCGCACAGCCTAATGGAACGCGACCCCGCCATCGTGGTACCCGGCGGCCTCAATACAGACTTCATCCTTACGGGACTGAGCCGCTTGCTGAAGCCCGGGGAGCTGGGTGCGGGTAGCACCATGGATATCAAGCCCGGTGGGAAGTCCCGTAACATTGCTCAGATGATCGCGAGCTTGAGCGGACCTGGGAGTGTTGCCATGCTCGGGCGTACGGTGCGTGACCGCTTTGGGTTGTGGCAGGCACCCTACGAAGCACTCAAAGAAAGCGGCGTGAATGTAGATCATGTGCAAGTGCTCTCTCCAGAGGAAGCAGGCACAGATTTGCCAGGTCTCGCGCTTATTCCCGTCGATCGTGATGGGCAGAATCAAATCTACTTGTACCCTGGCGCGAATGCAGACTTCTCCCCCGCAGACATTGATGCTGCGGAAGGGGTATTCGAAGGTGCAGGAGCGCAGAAGGGCATCCTCGCACTCTCGCTCGAAATGCCACTGGCCACAGCCACGCGCGCTATTGCTCTCGCCAAGCGACATGCGCTCAAAGTGGTGCTGGATCCGGGCGGCATTAGCCCCAATCCTTCAGTCGAGGAATTGGATCAATACAAAACGCTGCTCGATGGAGTGGATCTCTTTAAACCCAATGAACACGAAGTGAAAGTTCTTACAGATATCGCCGTGGTGAATTTGGAAACAGCCATACAGGCAGCCAAAATTCTCCGGGATCTCGGTGTAGGTGCCGTGCTGATTACCGCAGGCAAAGATGGTGCCTATCTGCTTGCTGACGGCGTAGAGGAGCACATTCCCATCCCGAATGTGCAGATCAATTCTACCGCCCGTGATGCCACGGGTTGCGGTGACCAGACCATGGCAGCGCTCTGTGCTCGTTTACAGGCAGGCGATAGCCTAACCCAGGCAGCACGCACAGGCGTGCTCGCAGGCACGCTGCAGTTCTACCGCACGGGTGTGCAGCCGGTTTCCGCTGCCGAGTTGGCGGAGTGGCAGCACAAGGCCTAAAGCCCTGGGCACGCTGCGCGAATGACCGGATCTGTCACGGTCTTCCCAAATGTTTTTGTGAATGCCGCAGCGAATTCCTGTGCCAGTTTTTCGGCTGCTGCTGCATAGTCTTCGGGGTTCTTCCATGTGCGTTCTGGGTCAAGAATCGTACTCTCCACCCCCGGGCACGATGTGGGCACACTAAACTTCCACAGAGGATCCTCGCGCATGACGGCCGAGTCGAATGTGCCGTGTTGCACTGCTTGTACGATCGCACGTGTCACGTCGATATCCATTCGTTTCCCTGTGCCGTAGCCACCGCCCGTCCAGCCTGTATTCACTACATACACATGGGTACCGTGCTTGCTCATACGTTTTGCCAACAGATCGGCGTAATCCTTGGGATTGCGCGGCATAAACGGCCCACCAAAGAATCGCGAGAATGCCGACACTGGGGTGGTAATACCCGTTTCGGTACCGGCGAGTTTGCTCGTGTAACCCATAAGGAACCAGAGCATTGCTTGCGCGGTAGTGAGCCGTGCGATTGGTGGCAATACGCCGTTGGCGTCTGCAGTCAGGAAGATGATGGTCTCCGGATGTGTGCCACAGGCACCGGGCTTTGCACTCGGCAGAAAGTCGAGAGGGTACGACGCTCTCGAGTTCTCCGCGAATCGGTCATCGTCCACATCTACCGTGCCATTGGGGTACACCATGGCATTCTCAATGATCACACCGCTTTGCGCAGTAGCACGATGTGAGAAGACGGCGCTATGAATCTGCGTTTCCTTTGTCGCATCCAAGCGGATGAGTTTTGCATAGGAGCCGTTCTCCAAATTCGCGACGCCATTCTCTGACCACAGGTGTTCATCGTCACCGATAAGTGTCATCCCTGCGCCCATAGACAGGGTAGTTTTCCCTGTGCCCGAAAGGCCTAGGAAGAGCGTCGTTTTTCCGGTGGCATCCTCATTGGCGCTGCAATGCAGTGGTAGCACGTCATGCTCCGGTAGCAGGTAATTCATCACCGTAAACATGAGCTTCTTCACCGCGCCGCAGTACGCTGTGCCATACACAAAGCCAATGCGACGATCGAAATCCATCGCAATGCACATATCAACCACCTTGCCATCTACTTCTCGCAGCACACCCTGGTACTTCTCGGTAGAGAGTTTCGTATGCGGAAGGGCAATGAGCGTGAATGGCTTGTCTCCAAAAACACTCGCATTTCCGTGTATGGCAGGTCGGAACATATTCTCGCAAAAGAGCGCTGTGAGCGGACTATCTGTCACCACCCGCACAGGCAGCGCAAATGCAGCATCCGCACCGAGCGAGCGGTCGCTCACAAATACCTCTTGGCGATCTTTGAGTACGTCGAGCGCGTCATTGAGCAACTGGTCGAATACGGCAGACTCCATGGGGATGCAGGTAGGCGACGACCAGTCGATATGCGCCTCAGATGCAGCATGGCGCACAATATACGTGTCTTTTGGAATGCGTCCGGTCTCTGCCGCGCGCGTCCAGGTGGCAAGCGCTCCAATGGGCAGCTCCAGCGCTTCACGATGCTCCAATACTGATGCAATCAGTGCGGCGCGCGACATGTTTCTCTTCGCCTTCTCGTGAGTTGCCACGCGTTCCAATGCTTGTGCTGGAGACATAGAAATAGGGGAGAATTATGGAGTGATGCAGGCGTTGTGCAGGTTCTGGAATACAGGAGAAATGTCTTCTGTGCGGAGAGCTGAATAGGCAATGCGGATCATGGATCCAATCGCAATGACTCCTGTGTCGTATTGTGTAAGCAGCGTTTGCCGTACCGTTTCGGCATCGAGTCCGTCAGCCAGTTGCACGCAGAGGAAGTAGCCCGAATTGAATGGGTATGGCGTGAACGATGTAGCAAATTCCGGGTGCGCCGCGAGCACGCGGCGTACTTCGCGATAGCGCTCCTGCAGGAGCGCAAACTTCTGTCGCTTTTCCTCCTCGTAGCTTGGTGCGCTGTAGAGCGACATCAATGCGCTCTGCGAATGATGGCAGGCGTTGGATACCGAAGAACGCACCATTCCTGCAGCTTTGTGCTCCAGTGCTTGCAGGCCTTTTGCCGTAAGTCCCTTCATACCAAATGTTAGAAAGCCTACGCGCAGACCCCACGCACAATCCTCCTTTGTAGCCCCATCGATCTTCACTGCGAGGATATTCTCATGCAACCCGGCGATCTTTCCAAAGAGTGATTCGGTCGTTACTCCTTCTTCAAACACGAGTCCGTAATACGCATCATCAATGAATACCACCAACTGGTCGCCTGCCTCCGCCCTGCGATGAAGCAGGGCGCAGATCTCCTCTACTTCTTCGTGTGTAGGCGTATACCCGCAGGGATTATTCGGGAAATTCAGCAGGAGAATTTTCTTGCGACCGTGTACAGATTTTACGGCTTCTTCTAGGGCTGAAACGTTAAATGCATCCTCAGTAAATGTTTCGAAAAACTTCACCGTCCCACTGTGGTTGTTCTCAAAAGTCAGGCGGTAGTTATCCCAGAATTTATCGGGCAGGATAATCGCATCACCTGCATCCACGAACAGTGCCCCGGCACAGTCGAGGGCATGCGTAATCCCCGCAGTCACCACAGGCAGGCTTATTCCCGATTGTAAGGATGGCGTCGCTTTCCGTATCCGTGTTTGCCAAGTCGTGCGTAGTTCTGCTTCCCCAAATGATGGTGAATAGGTCACCACATCCTTGGGCGTCCTTCCATATGATTGCAGGAGCGAGGGGAGATACATGGGGCTGCCGTCTTGCTCCAGCGCAATGCCGATCGTTGCGTTGTACGTTTTGCCTCGAGCGTCGGCTGTTTGCCCCAAGATCCCGGTCACCGGGAAGAAGATCGCTTTTCCCCGAGCAGAGAGCATGGCAAATGCCACGGGGTTCTCGTCTCTTAGTGTTGTGTTCAGGGCTTCCGCAATGGAATTGGTCATGTAGGGGGAGGGTAACAGGTGCAGTACACCGAAGTATGCGTCGGTACACGAGAAACGCAATCGTGCTCGATTCGCGGCTTTCTGTAGGGGAGAAAGACATTCAATTGATTTCGCTGTATATCCACTTTTGCGCTCAGATAGCTGCGATGCAGGAAAACAGGCTTCCTGCCCACAATGCCCAAAATTCTGCTAGGATCGATGCATGAGTACCGCTTTTGAACGCATTCGCCAGATGCTCACTGACGCAGGTCAGCAGGCATCCACCAAAATCATCGACATCCTGCCGCAGGCGGCAGTTGCCGTGCTGATCGTCGGCATCGGCTTACTCGTCTCCGCAGCGCTCTATTTCCTCGCGATGCGCATCATGGAGTTCTTTGCCATCGATAAGCTCGCTGGCAAAACGCCGTTGCAGCGCTTCCTGCGCGATGCGGGCATCCACAAAAATGTGTCGCACATCCTCGGGTTACTTGTGTTTTGGCTTGGTGTACTCGTTACACTCATCCTTGCTGCCGATGCGCTTCAGCTGGAGCAGGTATCGAGCGCACTCGCGGTAGTGACCCGCTTCATTCCACAGCTGATTGCGGCATTGCTCATTGTGATCTTCGGCATGCTGCTGGCCAAGTTCCTGCAGGTTTTTGTGGAGCAGACACTCGTAAAGGCACACCTGCAATTTGCTGCAGTAGTCGGCAAGGTGGTATATGTCTGCGTCTTACTGTTCGTACTCCACTTGGTGATCGAGCAGCTGGGCTTCCAGTTGTCGTTCATTACCACCAACATGATGCTCGCAATCAGTGCGATCGTGGTGGTGTGTGGCATCGGCTTCGTGCTCTCTTGTAAAACTCTGCTCGAGAACGCGGCAGCATGCTATCAACTCCGGCAACACCTCAAGGTGGGTGATCGCGTGGCAGTGAGTGGTGCACAAGGCGCTGTGGCAGCATTCACGCTCACCAGCGTGGTGTTGCAAACATCCGCAGGCAAAACGATTCTCCCCGCTCTCGCTTTCTATACCTCTTCCTACACGATCGAAAATCAGCATGAGCAGCGAGCATAAGCCAAGGCCCCTCCTTGTCTCCATTCCGCATGCCGGATCGGAGATTCCAGAGGAGGTGGCATCGGCCGTTGCGTTGAGCCAGCATGATCTGCTTGGGTACACCGACCTATATACAGATCAGATCTTCAATATCGATAACGTGTATCTGGTCAGCAATCCTATTTCGCGCGTGATTGTGGACGTCAACCGCGCCCCAGACGATATCTCCCGAGAATACGAACAAGCTGCCGAGGGCGTCACGGTTCACACCACATGGGACGGCAGGAGCGTGTATGCAAAGGAACCGCCGCAGGAGATTGTCGATGTACTCATCACCAAGTATCACGATCCGTATCATGAGCAGATCGATAAACGTATGGCAGAAGTGCAGTTCTTGATCGACGGTCACTCGTACCTCTCCGTGGGCCCAAAGCTCAAGCGCGATAGCGGTGAGGAGCGCCCGGATATCAACTTGGGGAATATGAATTTCTCTACCTGCACGCGTGAGCACACAGTGTTCTTCCGCGAATTTTTTGAGGAACGTGGATACTCCGTGCGTGTGAATTTCCCGTATACCGGCAAATACATTCTTGGGCACCACTGTCACCGTCGGCGCATCCCGCCGTTTCTTGTGCCGGGCATCCAGATCGAAATCAATCAGGGACTCTATGTAAAACCCGACTCGTTCGACGCGATTCCTAACCGAGTGGAAGAGTTCCATGCGCTCTTTGCGAAACTTGTTGATGCCTTTACAGAGCGGTTCCTTGCCGAAGAAGACGCGTGACGACTCCCCATTTTCCTGCTAGAATAGCCCGATGCGTATCGTTGTAGAGGTCACACGTCCCGGCACGCTCCTTGCACTCGTTGCGGGTGCCGTCGGCTTTGTTGTGTGGACTGTTTCCAGCGTTACGCCAGGTGAGCAGCCTGTAGTTACGGCTTCAGTTGGGGGTACGGAGGTTGCAGTACAAGAAGAGATTTTGAGTGCAGAAGATGCCGTGCGCAGACGTCGGCAAGAGATTGCCGTGCTCGAGCGCAACGAAGAGATCCTCCGTTACCAGCTCAAAGAGCTCGAAGAGGTGCAGAAGCGTTTGGGGAATGACTTGGATGGAGACCTTGGTCGGGAGCTCGAAGAGTCGAGAGAGCACTTGCTCATGCTGCTCCAGGACAAACGCCTAGCAGAAGATCAGCTGCGCACTTCGCTCATGCAGGTGTGGGAAGCAGAAGTACGTGGAGGTCGCGTAAGCGCCAGCTTGTCGGGTCCTGTTGCATCACTCGTATGGCCTGTGGAACCATCCATCGGAATTTCTGCACACTTCAAAGACAACGACTACGAGGCGCATTTTGGCATCCCGCACTACGCTATCGATATCCCCGTATTGCAAAACAGCACTATCCGCGCGCCTGCCGATGGCACGGTGGAAACTGTTGCCGATAATGGAACGGGCTACAGCTACTTGATTCTCAAGCACCAGGGTGTCGCAACGCTCTACGGGCACGTGGCAGGGTTCTTGGTAGAAGAGGGGCAAGCTGTGCGCCAAGGCGAACCGATCGCGCTCTCGGGCGGTCAACCCGGCACACGCGGGGCAGGCTCACTTACCACAGGACCACACCTGCACTTTGAAACGATTGTCGATGGCGAACGTGTCGATCCACTCACGATCCTGCCACCGCATACCAGCGTTCAGTAGTGCCCTAGCGCATCCTCTGCGCCCTCTGGAAGGATCCCGAGTTGTGCAGCTTGGCTGAACGCATAGTGGTCTGTCATTCCTGCGACGTAGTCTTTTACGGCTTCGCAAAGGGCTGAACCTGTTTTTTCCTGCAGGGCGATAATCTTGTCATTCGGTGCCTGTTCATAGGCATTGCACAGCGCATGTACGATCTGCTGCCCTACTGTACTGCGGCGAAGAACGGTCGCGTTGTTGTACATGTGATTCCATAGAAATGCACGGAGTGCATCGAGTGATGATCGGAGTGCATCCGAAAAACACACGAGTGGTATCGATGCGCCGTACACATCATCCAGTGTGGTAATACGTTGCGACAGTAGGATCGCCGATGTCTCTTGGTAGAGATCTGTAACGAGCAGGTGAATGAGCGATCCACGCAGCGAGGTGCCGCGATGTGCGGCACGATCGTACGCTTCGCGAGCCAAAGGTACTGCTGTGATTTCTTTGAGAGAAAACAGTGACGCCTTCAGGCCATCTTCACAGTCGTGCGCTGTGTATGCAATTTCATCGGCAATATTCACGAGCTGCGCTTCCAACGACGGCGCATGCAGGCCGCTGTCGTGCGACGGGTGATCGTGCGGGGTACGGTGCTTCAGTAATCCTTCCAGTACTTCTTTATTCAAATTGAGTCCGCGGAAGAGTGATCCATGTTCCGCGAGCACATCCACTATTCTGTACGATTGCTCGTTGTGTTCGAAGTGCATGCCATGCGATTGCATCCACACATGGAGAGCTTCCTCACCTGCATGACCAAACGGCGGATGGCCGAGGTCATGCGCGAGGGCGATGCACTCCGCCAAGTCTTCATTTAGTTGTAATCCACGCGCAATGTCTCGGCTGATGCCGGCAACTTCCATTGTGTGCGTGAGGCGTGTGCGGAAGTGATCGCCGCCGCCTCCAACGAACACCTGTGTTTTTCCCTTTAAGCGTCGGAATTCCTGTGTATGCACAATCCTCCCGCGGTCACGCTGGAACCGTACACGTGTCGGATCCTCTTCCTCTGGGTGCGCCCTTCCTAAGCCGTCACTGTGGCGTACCGCGTAGGTGGCGAGCAATGCATCAAACTGCCGGGCGCGGTCTTGTGTAGTGAGCACGAGACGAGCATACCGATTTCGTGTGGTTTTTCGATGATTTGTGCGTCCAGACAACCGTCGAATGAGAATGCTATGCTCCTGGGTGGTCCAGGTGGGTGACCGCATCCCCGTCCCAAGGGGCGGAGAGATTAGGCCTCCCTATGCATGAGTGAGGAGAAACATTGCTCACTCTAACGAGAGGTCGAGACTACCAAGAGTCTGGCAACCAGCATGGATCTTGTCGAGTACCGAGCCCTTGATCGAGCCAAAAAATCGATGCAGAGCACTCGCCTGCCAACTCTGCTCGTCACGGAAGCAAACTTGTCAAAATGTATAGCGTATTTTACACATCATTGCAGAATGGCGACCAACACATTCGACCGTCCCGATTGCACCTCTTCCCTGTGGCCGCCTCGATAGGTCCAGTATTGGTCTGGGTGGCACCGGGTACAGTCTGCGTGACGTTCGCGCTGGTGATCGGGTACGCCAAGCGTCGCGAGTATGTCATCGGCTACCCCGCGCAGATCTACACATCGACCATCCACAAAACGCGGATCAATACTTGGCAGTTCACGTGCGGGGTCCGAGAAGTCTGCACAGCGCTGGCAGAGTGATGGACCCGCTGCGACGTACACGTCGCGCGGTTCGATGCCCCATGTGCGATTGAGCGCAGCGAAGTGTTCGGGAATGGCCCCCGCAATGAGCCCCTTCCATCCCGCATGGAGTATGCCCAACACACCCTGCTTCGGCGCATACGTCACAAAGTTCTGGCAGTCCGCCCACCGCGTCATGAGGGCCAGGCCCTTCTGCTCTGTCGCAGCGCCGTCGGCTTGCACATCACGGTGCACAGGCTGATCGGCTACCACGGTTACAGTACCGTGCACCTGCCACAAGCTCACGTACGCATCTGTAGCAAATGACTGCGCCACTGCGGCATCTTCTACCGACTCCCGCGCCACAATCGCCACGCGCATCTGGTCGGCAAACGGCGCGAAGAGGGCAAACGGCTCACGCTGCATGTTGTGCGTCTACGCGGTGGAGCAAGCCTGGTATCCGGTTGATTACATCCTGCGCTGTGTACGAGAACCACCGTTCGTCGTAGAGCAAGTCAGCCGCTTGCTTCATCAGTTTGCCTGCTAGGAGGCAGGCGGGCACAGGTTCCATATGCTGAGCTATGAAGCCGCCAATGAGTCCGGCAAGTGTGTCGCCGGTGCCACCAACGGTGAGGCCGGCATTCCCGCCTTCGATGGTGTGTACCGTGCCATCCGGCGCCGCAATTCGATCAATGGAACCTTTCAGGAAGATGGTCGCTTTGTGCCGCTTGGCCATGGTGCCCAAGTCTTCCGGTCGCACTTCCATACGCTCTAGTTCGCCCAAGTGTGGCGTGAGCACCGCGCCTTTTCCGCTCACGGTATCCAGTGTTGTGGGTTGGAGTGCAGCTGCATCCAGCACCAGTGGACATGCAGCGCCCTTGAGAATGGCATTGATAGCATCCGTGGCATTTTCGTCTCCGTGTGCAATGCCCGGGCCAATGATCGCTACATCCACACTTGCCAGTTGTTCCAGCACACCTTCCACGTCTTGCACTCGCAGGTCATTCCCGGCAAAAGGGTGCACCTGCAAATTGAGTCCTGCCGCCTTTGCCACTTCTTCGTGGCAGGCGGGCACGCAGAGGTACAGCAGATCCACGCCGCTTGCCTGTGCAGCGAGAGCGCTCATAAGGGGTGCACCGTGCATCCAACGTGAACCACCCACGATTGCTACGATGCCATTTTGGCCTTTGTGTGATTCGGGCGATCTTTTCATGGGTATATCGTACAAATTTCCACACAATTCTGCTATTGTCATCTTGTTGTGGATAGCGACCCTTCGCCTTTATCACCGTATCTAATCGAGAGCCATGCTTGAGCTATTGCTGATGGCTGTCGGCTTCATAGTGCTTTCGGGGCTGCTCGCTTTGGTGGATGCAGCGGTGTTGAGCGTGTCGCGAGCAGAGATCGAAGAAATGGTGCTGCACAAAAGCTGGGGATCCAAGCCGCTCAGAGCAGTGCACAAGCGCCTTACGCGTGCGGTTGCTGTGATCGTCATTCTCACGAACACCGTGAACATTCTCGGGCCGATTCTTGTCGGCCAGCGAGCGATCGCACTGTATGGCAGCGACATCATTGGCGTGATTACCGCGATACTCACGTTCTCTACGATCATTTTTTCCGAGATCATTCCCAAGTCTCTCGGCGCCAATTACGCGCCTGTAGTTTCGCGTATTGCTGCGCCTCCCATTCTCCTGCTTGCCACCGTACTTACACCGCTCGTGTGGGCATTGGAGCAGATCGCCAAGCCGTTCCAGCGTGGTCGTCGCCGTGCGATTGGCACAGAAGCGCAAATCCGCTCGCTCGTTACAATTGGTAGGCAGGCAGGCTATATCGAGAGCGATGAAGGGCAGTTGGTGCATCGCGCTTTCATTCTCAACGACAAGACCGCTCACGACATCATGACGCCACTCAAAGACATCATTGGCGTTTCTTCCGATGAACAGATTAGCGAAGCCGCCCAGAAAGTGTTTCGGGAAAATCACTCGAGGTTTCCAGTATTCGGCAAATCCATCAACGACGTACGGGGTTTGGTGATGAGCTACGACATTCTCCAAGCCATGGTGGAAAACCGCGGCGATGCACAGGTGGAGTCCATTATGCAGCCCGCGCTTATCGTTCCTGGTCACCTGCGTTGCGACAGCTTGCTCGTACTCTTCCGCGATCAACACAAGCACCTCGCCATCGTGCAGGAGCATGGCCATACGACCGGTGTCGTTGCATTGGAAGACGTACTCGAAGAACTCGTTGGAGAGATCGAGGACGAGCTCGATGTGCGCGATTAACGCAGCGCAAACTTCTTTGTGAGTGCCTCCTGCGCAGTAGCAAGAATCTTGGTGCGGAAGTCCTCCGCGCCGAATTGTCGCGCGTGATTGCGGATTTGTTCTGCATCCCAATCCATCTGTGCAAGACGCTCCATTGCTTGCGCCAATGACTCTGTTGTTTGTGCTGCAAAAAGCACTCCTGTTTCTCCATCTTTCACGGTATCCATACTCCCACCCTTGCCATACGCAATCACTGGCGTACCCGATGCCTGAGCCTCCAGCGGTACAACACCGGCGTCTTCATGCTGAGGGAAGAGCAGCCCCTTCGCTCGTGCGTACAAATCAGGGAGTGCTTCTGCAGGCATATGCCCGAGCAGCTCAACCGTAGGGCCTGCCATTTTTCGTAGCCTCGGAAAATCTTGTCCGGTTCCTGCGATTTTCAATGGAAACTTCGCCGCATTTGCAGCTTGGATGAGTAGATCAAATCGTTTGTAGGGCACCAGTCTTCCGATCGCGAAGAAATACTCATCACGCTTTTGGCGCGCTATGAGCGGTGCTTCAAAGAACCGATCTTCCACTGGAGGCGGTACAACCGTGGCCTGTCGTGCGTAGATTCTTTCTATACGCTCTTGTGTTGCAGAAGAGTTTGCGAGGAACACATCCACACGTTTCGCGGTGGAGAGATCCCAACGACGCAAATGCGTAAGTTCACTGCGCACGCGTCGGCGCAGCATGTTTGGTATGCCGAAGTCGCGTAGATACTCTTTCTCCATTTCCCATGCGTAGCGCATGGGTGTGTGGCAGTAACACATGTGCACTGCATCACTCGGCGGAATGATGCCTTTTCCAACGGCATGCGAAGAGCTCACGATCAAATCAAATCCATGCAGGTCGATACGTTCCATTGCTCGAGGCATCCACGGGAGCAGCACCTTGTGATTCCCAAAGAGTCGGTACCATTTCTGTAGGCTACCCGTCCGAATATCGCGTGCATCAAGCGGCCCCAAGCGGCCATGGTTGGCCACAGTTGTAAACACTGGTGCATCTGGCCAAATACTGCACAGCTCCGCAATCACGTGTTCTGCACCTGCAAATGTGGGGAGCCAGTCTGCAACGAGTGCAACCTTCATCAAGACCTATGATGCACACACAAAGGGAGAAGTGGATAGTGGTTCGCACAAAGAATTATCGTGTTATCCATTCCTCACTACTCACTCTGCGCCCGTTCATCGGTATAGTGTCTCCATGCCTATGCGATCCGCGCGTCGATTGCCGAAGCGGTATAACCGCCCTGTGTCTTCGCGTACAAAGGCTCTTGCAGAGCGGCGGCGTGGCAATCGGAGGAAGTTTCAGCAGGAGCGGTTTCGTCGCGTGCTGCGGCGCTTTCAACGGCTCTATGTGGATTGGCAGCAATTCGTGCTTCGTTGGTTTCTTGTGGGTCTCGTGCTCACACTGCTCTTCTGCGTGGGGTTCCTTTTGTTTTCCCCCGTGGTGCGTGTACGCACGATTCACGTGAAGCGCACAGATCCGCGGCTCGATATTGAGCTAGTGCAAACATCACTCGCGCCGTTATTCGGGAGGCAAACGGTGTTTTTGTCGGAGGTGGAAATCCTTTCTTTGCTCCGCGGCGCAGTGCCTGATCTAGATACTGTGGAAGTGCACAAAGCGTACCCTGCGGAAATCAGTGTCACAGTTACGCTGGACCCGATTGTTGCGAAGGTAGAAGTGGTGAGCCCCGATGCACCTACCGATGTTCCAGCGCCGAGTGGCACAGGAGCACTGCAGCCGTACCTCACGCGTGATGGCATGCTTGTGCAAACGGAACACCCGCAAGTATCGGATCTTCCACTCTTGCGATTTGTAGATTGGGGGGCTCGACCACAATCGGGAGATATGGTTTTGCCGACCGAATTTTTCGTGCGCATGCGCGAGGCAGAAGAGCAACTTGCCGAGCAGTTTTCACTCTCGGTGCTTGAACGCACGATTTTCATGCGCGGTCAGGAGTTCCATCTGCGTGTGTCGCGCGAAGGGCAAGAGGGCAGCATCGTTCTATGGTTCGACATGCGTAGCGCACTTGCAGACCATTTACAGCGCTACAGAAATTTCCTGCGTGCAGTCGGCGCCGAAGTTGCAACTGAGTACATCGATCTCCGCCTGCAAGATCGCGTAGTCTACAAGTGAAGCTACTTGACGATGCGGCAATGATCGCTCAGGGATTTTGCCCTCACCCCTTCTCCTTTTCGGTGACAGATCGTATCCTGTACTAGATGTACGGTTCACTTTTGTCTGCGTTGCTCCTGGGGCTTCTGCCTCTTGTAAGCACCGCCCAGCAGAGCAACGCGATTGCACAGATCGCCGTGGCTCCTCCGGCGCATCCGCTCGTGCTTGCAGATTCGCTTTCTGCATCCGGCATTTTGGTAATTGATGTAGCCAGCGGCCAGCCCGTGTATGCCAAGCAGGCCACTGTGCGCCGACCAATGGCAAGTATTACCAAGCTCATGACAGCGTTGCTCATTGTGGAGAATCACGATCTCAACGAAGTAGTCACCGTTTCGCACAATGCCACACAAGTCATCGGCAATCGTGCGTATTTACCTGCAGAAGAAAAATTTACAGTTGGAGACATGCTCACTGCATTGCTCGTCGCTTCTGCAAATGATGCAGCCATTGTGCTCGCTGAGCACCACAGCGGTTCTGTAGATGCATTTGTGCAAGAAATGAACACGCGGGCACAGCAGCTAGGATTGCAAGATACGTCGTACGCCGATCCCATTGGCCTTGATCATGCAGATCAATTTTCCACCCCACGGGATATTGCATGGCTTACGAGCTTTGTATTAAAGAAGCCAGAAATTGCACAGCGCATGGAGAAGAGATGGGCTCGCATATACAGCGCTGAAGGGACAGAAGTATCGCTCGCGCATACTCATGCACTTATTCAGCAAAACACGACCGCTGTAGTTGCTGGCAAAACAGGCACCACAACCGATGCGCGCCAATGCCTTGTCTCTATGGTGGAGCAGAATGGACGACAATATATTGTCGTACTTCTCTACTCTGGGAGCCGATATGCAGATATGCTGACGATCCTGCGTGCTATGGGCGCAACACTCGTGTAACCTCGCGTTTCCTTTTCTTCTGTGAGCACCGATTCCACAGTGCGTTGGCTGTCCGTGCGAGTCCGTTTGCTCTGCATCGGAGCATTCGTCGCAAGTACGTTTTTCCCTCCGTATGTACCCAAGGCCGCACTGGCTCCAGAGGATGGAATCCTGCAGCCAACACAGCAGTTCCTCCTTGTAGAAGAAGGGTTCCTCATGAAGTCTTCTTCGCTTACCAAGCAGGGCGCGCGCCGTGCATATGCTGAGGGTTCCTATCACACAGTGAAAGAAGGAGAGAGCCTCGAGAAGCTCGCAAGTCGCTATGGCATTAGCGTAGAAACGATTAAGTGGACCAATAACCTGGAAAACGCCGGTCCTATTCAGCCGGGGCAGCAGCTGCTTATTCTCCCGGTAAACGGCGTGCTGCACACCGTGAAGCGCGGCCAAACACTGCTTGGCATCGCTGAGCTCTACAGTGTGCCCGCAGACGAAATCAGCGCACAGAACAGAGTGCAGGGGGGGTTCATTATTGCTGGTCAGGAGCTCATTATCCCCGGTGGTCGACCCATTGTGCCCACACAGGTGGCACAAGAGCCGCAGCCTCGCCCGCAGCAACCGACACCGCAGCAACCCGCACCACAGCAGCCATCTGGCCCTCCGGTGTATACGCCGTCACCCACCCCGGGGGTCTTTCAGAAGCCGTGTAGCGATTCATGCTTCATTACGCAGTACTTCCGCGCCGGTCACTACGCGCTCGATATGCAGGACAAGAACAACGGCAACTACAACGGGCCTATTTATGCCGCCGAGGCCGGTACAGTTGTGCGTGCCGAGACTGGCTGGAATGGTGGATACGGTAATGTGATCGAAGTCGACCATGGCAATGGCCTTGTGACCCTCTATGGTCACAATAAGCAGCTCCTTGTGAAGGAGGGTGATTTCGTCCGTCGCGGCCAACACATTGCCGTGATGGGCAATACTGGCCTCGTGTACGGTGCTACAGGCATTCACGTCCACTTCGAAGTGCTGGTGCAGGGTGTAAAGAAGAATCCTCTGCTCTACATTCAGTGATTTCTGATTGTCAGCCTGGGGTGGGCTGCGGTACCGTTTCGCAGTCCCGAATGGGGACAAAGCTCAGCTGGGTCGAGTACCGCCTTGGCGGTACGAGCCATCAGACAAGACGCCTCAGCGCGACCCCCCATTCTCGGAGCATTCCCACTGCGTGGGGCTGTAGCTCAGCTGGTTAGAGCGCCTCCCTGTCACGGAGGAGGTCGCGGGTTCGAGTCCCGTCAGCCCCGCCATTTATTCTCTTGCGAGACACTCGGCCTTTTCCTTGCGCCGGGGCTGCTTCGCTATAGGCTACGCCACCAGAATTTGTTTCTTCCGCCTGTATGTCGCTCCTCAATAAAGCAGAAACAGTGCGCTCAGCAGAGGCTCCAGAAGCATCTATTGCGCCACCCACTGCCCGCGTGGGGAATCCGGGCCAGTACTATCAGCTTGGGCCCATCGCCGGAGGCGCGCTCAATCGCCAGGCGACACGTGTGGGTATACCCAAAGGGGCACAGCTCACCATCGCAGAGACACAAGCGCTACGCGAGAGAGCAGTGGCATTACTCAATGCAGCACTGGCACACAATCCAGAGGCTGGCCCCAGCGCCCTTGCAGAACCTATCGCCGCAACACTCGTGGAAGAGGCGGAAAAAGCAAAATTGGCTCAGCGCTAGAGCGTTGGTTTTTGCTTGTGCCATTCCGTTGCTTGTTCGTACGCATGTCCGGCACGCAGCACGGTGGCTTCGTCCCATTGCTTGCCCATGATCTGCAGTCCAATCGGCAGCCCATCTTTGCTAAACCCGCATGGCACAGACATGGCGGGGATGCCTGCCATCACCTGTGAATCGAGGAAGATATCCTCCAAGTACATCGCCACAGGGTCATCTTGGTGTGCGCCTACTTTGAATGCAGGAGTTGGAGACACAGGCGAGAGGATCACATCCACCCCAGCGGAATACACATCATCGAAGTCTCGCTTGATGAGTGCGCGTACCTTCTGTGCCTGGCGATAATATGCATCGAAGTACCCGGCGGAGAGTGCATAAGTACCAATCATAATGCGGCGTTTTACCTCCGCACCAAAACCAGAACTGCGCGCTTCTTCGTAGTAACTGCGCAGGTCAGCTGCCCCGCTTGTCGTGTGGCCAAAGCGCACACCGTCGTACCGTGCCATGTTGGAGCTCACTTCGCTGGGGCAGATCACGTAGTACGCCGGGGTAGCGTGTTCGGTATGCGGCAGAGAAATTTCCTTGAGTGTGGCACCCAGTGATTCCAGTACTTTCGCCGCTTCGCGCACGGCACCTTCCACTTCGGCGTTCATGCCATCGACGAAGTATTCCTTCGGAATACCAATCGTAAGGCCTTTCACGTTCCCTGTAAGCGCTTTGCGGTAGTCGGGAACAGGAACATCCGCTGTGGTGGCATCCAATGAATCCTTGCCAGCAATGGCGCCCAAGATGATCGCCAGATCCTCTACGCTCTTGCCAATCGGTCCAATGGTATCCAGCGAGCTTGCCATGCTCATAACGCCGTAGCGGCTTGTGCGGCCGTACGTGGTGCGAATGCCTGCACAGTTACAGTAGCCCGCAGGCTGGCGGATCGATCCGCCCGTGTCGGTGCCGAGTGCAAACAGGCATTCATCAGCTGCAACCGCGGCTGCGGAACCACCCGAAGATCCACCAGCAACGCAGTCGGTGTTCCACGGATTGCGTGTGACGCCGTAGCATGAGGTCTCGGTACTGGCACCCATAGTGAATTCATCGGTGTTCACTTTCCCAAGGCTGAGTGCACCTGCCTTCTTCAGGCGTGTCGTCGTCGTGCTATCGAATGGCGGCACATACGTCTTGTCGCGCAGCACGTTGGAGCAGGCGGTTGTTGGTACTCCCGCTTCGCAATACACATCTTTGGTGAGGTACGGAATGCCCGCGAGCGGAGAGGAAAAATCGCCTGCAGCATCCACAGCCTTTGCTTGTTCCATAGCCATTTCCGCACCATTGAATACTACCGCGTTGAGTCGAGAATCCACTGCGGCGATACGATCAATACACGCCTGTGTAAGCTCCTCGCTGCTGATCTCTTTTTTTCGCAACTTCTCATGTGCCTGCGCAATGGTGAGGGAGCACAAATTATCCATGGGCGGATGGCGTTTGGATTTGGTGATCAATGATCGGCAGCGGGCTGCATCCAAGCAGCGCATCTGGCGATGCCTGATGCTGCTGCACAACATCTTCCCGCCAGTTGTTGGTTACACCTGTCGCAATTTTGAGCGGTTCCACGCCTTCGGTGTTCACCTGCGTCAGGCGATCGACATACGCCAAGATAGACGTGAGCTCTGTTGCAAATTTCTCTACCTCAGCATTGGTGAGGGTGAGGCGTGCGAGCTTTGCAATATGCCGAACCTGTTCTGGGGTGAGGCTTGCCATCTGTTGGCGTGAGCATACGAGAACCTCGGTGCGTTGTGAATCGTTCTGCGACCAAATTACCACCGCTCCTCCTTGCTCCGGAGCATGCCTTCAGCGAGGCTAGACGCATGCAGCTTTCCCGGCTCCGTGGGCGCAAGGTGAATGATGTTGTGCAGCGCAAAGGCAATGTATGGCGCGGCAAGCACATGACTATTCGTTGGCTCCCTGGTGCTCCCCGCCGACCCGATGTCGACCCTGTCACTATGGCTTTGTATGTTGGTACTGCGGCATCAGCCAAGCTGGATAAATCTGCGGTAAAGCGCAACCGCATGCGCCGTCGCTGCCGTGAGGCATTGCGCGTGAGCGTGCTTGCGCGATCAAATCTGACAACCGTACAGTTGTTGCTCTCGCCGCGTTCCTCTAGTCTGGACTGCGCCTTTGAAGAACTCCTCGCGGATTGCGAATTGTTCCTGACTTCCATCCCTCCCCATGGCTGAAAAACGTCGGTCGTCCCTGCTGCAATTCGTTCTTATTTTTGCATTTGTCTATCTGGGCACGCAGTTCGCTGTGCAGAAGTTCTTCCCACCGGAAGATGCTGTGGTTGTGGATGAAGGCATCATGATCCTTATGGAGGATGAAACGGTGAAGGGCGATCACACTGCAACAGTCATTGTAGAAAACCGAACGGCGAGCGGCATCACGCTCACTGACCGATGCCCCATGCCGCCGTTTGATGCATGGAAGGTGGATGGTGATGTACGTACCCCTCTTACAACAGCAGAAGTTGCAGTGCCTTGTGTATCACTGACAACTCTTTCTGCAGGGGACAAAGTTTCGTACAGCCTTGCACCGTGGAAGTATTCGCTCTTTGCCGAATATGGCACGTACGAGGTGCAGTTGTCTCTCGAAGGCGCAGAGCCCCCAAGCCCGGTGCAGTTCTCTATCAGCGAGGCGGGCACCATTACGCAAATCTTCCGATCGTTCATCACCAAGCCGCTACTGAACCTGCTCGTGTTCATTGCATCATTGCTTCCGGGCTACAACCTTGGTGTTGCGATCATTCTGCTCACAATCATTATCAAGCTCATACTCTTCTTGCCCACGCAGCACGCCTTAGAGGGGCAGAAAAAACTGCAGCTCCTGCAACCGAAGCTCGATGAAATTCGCAAGAAGTACAAAGACGATCCCAAGAAAATGAACGAAGAGACCATGGCTCTTTGGAAGCGCGAGAAAGTGAATCCGTTCCAGTCGTGTCTCCCCATGCTCCTACAGTTCCCGATCCTGATCGGTCTCTTCTTTGTCATTCGCGACGGCTCCGTACTGGAATTGTCTCAGCACCTCCTCTACGAGCCATATCGTGATCTACCGTGGCAGTTCGGCCATAACTTCCTTGGCCTCGATCTTACACAGCCGAGTAAGTATCTGTTCCCGCCTTTGCTTGTTGTAATGCAATTCATTCAAATGAAGCTCACGTTTGCCATTGCAGAGCGCAAGAAGACTGCAGCCCAAAAAGACAACAAGCCGAAGGGCGATGTGGATCAGGCGCAGGCGATTCAGCAGAAGATGATGCTCTACATGTTGCCGCTCATGATCGGATTCTTCTCCTTCACGGTACCCGATGCTGTGTCCCTGTACTGGGGCGTAAGTACGCTCTTCGCCATTGGACAACAGATGATTGTGAATCGTGAGCATCTCACGCTCAAGCAGTAGTATGCTGTTGCCAGCATGACACGAGTGGAATGCATGCGTCCGGCACGTTCATGGGCCAGGAGAGGCCTAGAGCAGCTCTGCGAGTTCTTGCGACAGTTCTACGGAGAGAATTTGCATATGGTGGAAATTGGTAGTTACGCAGGGGAGAGCACGGTGATGTTTGCGAACGTGGCGCGACGTATAGATGCAGTTGATCCATGGCAGTGTGATTTTGACCCAAACGATCCGTGCGCACATGCGGCATATTCCGATGTGGAGTTGGCTTTCACTGCCTGCACAGCAATGTATCCGCATATTGTGAAGCACAAAGCGACAAGCGCGGAAGCAGTGCATCACTTTGCGAATGGATCATTGGATTTTGTGTACATAGACGGTCTGCACACCTACGAAGGTGTACGAGAAGATATTGCTCTGTGGCTCCCCAAAATTCGTCCGGGTGGATGCATTGGTGGTCATGATTACCGTGTGTATGGCATATGTGCCGCATGGACGAAGGGTGTATCTCGCGCGGTTGATGAGGCACTTGGTACGCCTACACTTATTTTCCCCGATGCGAGCTGGGTGTGGATGTCTCAGGCAACTGCGCAGGAGCATGATGTGCTCATTCGCAACTGGCAGCGTCGTTTGCGCTTCCTCTGCGCTTTGGCGTTGCCCGGTTTATTGTGGCAGTACAACTACGCACGGCAATTCAATCGTGTCCGTCGATTGGTGCTTTCGGATGAGCAATGGCGTTCACTCCGTTCCAAGAACAAGAAAAACCCTTTGCAGAAGCCGTAAATTTACTCCTGTAGTTTCGAAGTAGCGATCAGCCTCTGCCATGACTAGGTGGGAAGTGTGCACACTGCGTGCATGACTACTTCCACATCATCCACCACCGGCTCTGCTGCCACTGCGCAGCGCACAGACCTGCGTGATCGCACATCCGCCTTCGCGCGCGAGGCACGTTCGTTTGTGCGCAAAACGCCGCGCACCTTGGCATCGCTCGGCGACTGCCGCAATCTTATTCGTTCCACCGGAACTCTTGGCGCATCGTATATCGATGCAGACGAGGCAGGCAGTCGCGAAGAATTCCTGCGCTGCATGGGCAATTGCAAGCGTCAGGCGCGCCAGTCTACGCACTGGCTCACCCTCCTTGAGGGTGATCTCGACGAGCGCTCCGAAGACATGCGCAGTCACCTCATCAAAGAGGCAGGGGAACTTGAGCGTATCTTTGGTGCCATTGTTGGCAAGGTGCTTGCGAAAGCACGTCAAACAAGAGAGGCAGCAGCAAAGTAAAGACTTCTCAGGGGTCTGTATTCCGCAGAAATACGGCAAAAAACGGACATGTATCGGCTTATCGGTACGTGTCCGTTTGCCTCTATGGAATGGGGCATACAGTGGGCGCATGCAACACCCTTCCTCCTCGCCTATTCTTGATCGAATCCATGACACGCTTGAGCACCACAGCGTCGATAGTGTCGATGCACCCGGCTACAGCGATGCTGTTCGGGATCTCGACGATCTGATCGGTGAGAACGTTACCGAACGCCAGAACACGCTGCGCGAGCTCTACTTGTACGTCCAGCATCGTGCGCAGCAGAGCGTCTCCGTTGCTCCCGAGGCAGATGGGGGCCACCCCGCTGTGCCCGATCGTCTTGCGGCGTAGTCTCAGGCAATCGTTCCTCTCGCGGGTTGCCTACGTGATCGATGCGCGGAAGATACTCTCGACTGCCTTGTCCAATGCGGCCGTAAACTCCTCGTCGCTCTGGCTTGCATGCAGATCTTCTACGAGTGCGCGGGAGAAACTTGCTGTCATGCCAGGGTTCTCCGCGAGTTTTGCGTTGGCTTCTTTACAACTGTAGCCACCCGAGAGTGCCACAACACGCAGCACCTTGGAGTGTTCGATGAGCGGTTGGTAGAAACCTGCAACCTCCGGCAATGTGAGCTTCAGCATCACGTCGCGCCCGTCGGGTAGGGCATCGAGTCCGCGCAGGAGCGCATCGCGAAGAATGGCTTCACAATCGGCTTTATCAGGTGCCTTAATGTTTACCTCGGGTTCCAGGATTGGCATGAGGCCGGCGTTGAGCACAATGTTCCCCACGTCGAACTGCTGCTCCACGATTGCTGCGATTCCATCGGCATTCGCGCTATTGATCACCGACCGTTCTTTCGTGCCGAAAATGCCATGTTCCACAGCGCTCTGTAAGCGCGCGTCGAGACCAGTCATCGGTTTCATGAGCTGTACACCATTCACTTCGTCGCTTAAGCCCTCGTCGATTTTCAGGAAGGGCACAATGTTTTTTTTCTCCCAGAGGTAGATCGCTGAGAGCATGCCCTCGACTGTGCTGTTCATGGTTTTCTCAAATAGAATAGCTCCGGAAATACGCTCGTCGAACGCACGGTTCGTCATGATTCGCGCCCGCATGGCGTGCATGAGATCGAACATCTTCTCCTTGTCGTCGTTCCAGGCGCTTTCGGCAATACCGTATGCGGCCAGCGCCTTTGGGGTGCTACCGCCGCTCTGGTCGAGCGCGGCAATGAAACCTTTTCCTGTAATGCGCTTGCGCATGGCTTGCGTGTCCATAACTCAAAAGAGGGAGAATACAGAGCAACGGTACCATTCCACAGCGGTGTCTTCTAGTGTTCGTCTTCCGTCGATTCTAAGGCATTGGATGCCAAACTCTGCTCGTTGCAATTACTTCGCGGTTCCTCGTACTGTAACAAGAGGAGTTTTCGCTAGAGAATACTGGCAGGAACCATTACGCTGCTGCCCTTTCCTTCATCCGTATGCTCGTACTCACTCGCGAACGGAATGAATCCATTGTCATCGGCAACGACATTACTGTGACCGTTGTGGATGTAAAAGGGGATACGGTGCGCTTGGGTATTGAAGCACCCAAAGAAGTTCCCGTGCATCGCGTGGAGGTCTATCAGGCAATTCTCCGTGAATATACAGAATTACTCTTCAGGGAATTCCAGTCATTTGGTATCTCGAAAATTCAGTGCGAGGTGGCAGTACAAGCCGCGCATCTCAACCTAGAGTTAGCACGAAATGGCGTGCAGGATTACGTGAACGAACACAAGGGGGACAGTGGCGCCAAGTCGGGCGGTACGCCAGATGTGCCTCGCAGCTAAAAAGGCTCCGCAGCACTACTGCGTAAGTCGCAACAGGTCGTATACGAGCACTTTTCCTTCTAGCACAAGCTCCTGCGCAACACGGAAGAGCAGCTCTTTCGCCGCGGGGTTCTGTGCCCTATATGCACGGAGCAGCTCCTGGTTTCCTACGATCTGCGGTTCCGCTTGTTGTACGAGCTGCTGCACGCGTACCCGAAACGACACTTCGCGTTCCACAATCACTAGTCGTGTGCGCAGCTCATTTTGTACCGCATCTACCACTTCGGGGCGTTTGAGTGTTCTGCTGGGAACAGTGGCAAGCTTCTCGGGATTCTCGAATAGATCCTGTATTGCGGCATGTACCTGATCGCGAGTGAGGCCTTCCCATGGGATCTCTAGCGTGTTGAACACCAGTGACAGCCGAATACCTGCGGGGTGATACACCGTTGCGCCAAGGTTGTTCTCGTCGCGCATGTCGGGGTGTATCAATCCCTTCTGTGCGAGTGCAGCCATGACTTCGGGGAATTCCTGTGCGCCTGCAACAATCGGCTTCGCTTCTGCTTCGAGGCGCGCGCGAGCGTCTGCATCGTCTTCATGAGGGTGGAAGGAGAGTGGCTGCATGAGTGGCACAGTGTGCGACTCCACCTGGAATCTTGCCACTTCTCTGCCCGGAAAATCGTCATTTCACCACTGCGAATAGTGTGAGAAATTTGACAAATAATCATTGTATTGTGAATAGATTTTCAGTAGAATAGGGGAAGTTCTCCATTCCTTGAGCTATGGATGCTCACAGGAAAGACGGAGGACATTCGTCACCGCTACGTATAGGAGATATGTAGCATGTTAGTTCTTTCTCTGCTCCGTGGTGATCTGGTGTTCGTTGCTGGTCCGTGCCTGCTGCATCTCGTTGATGACGGCCATCGCCCCCGCATTGGTTTCTTGGCTTCGGCCGAGGTTCCGATTCTACGGGGCAATGTGCTGATCGACATGATCAAGCAAGAGCTCGGTGCCCAGCGCCCCGCTGGTGAGGATGACCTCACCAACGAGGAGCGTTGCGCGCTCGAAGTCGCATACTTGGTGCTTTCCGATGAGGAAGTGCACCCTGATACCGCCTTCTCTGCGCTCAACAACGAGCCGATGCAGGAACTCCTGCTCGGCTTCCACCGCGACGCCACGTTGCACAAGGCGGCTTAGGCTGCCACATGATGTGGCTTTGGCCGCATATCTTTTCTCCCAACGCGTAAGCGTTGATCGCGGGCATCCCCTGCCCGCATAGCCTGACTCCTACCATTGTCAGGCCGTCACTGCTTTACGGCGGTGACACAAGGAGGGTTGACGGCATTCGCCGCTCGACCCTCTCTTTTCACGTGCGGCGACGCGTTGTTCGTGGGTATGCTGTCTGCATGTCCGACCTGCATCTCTATAACACGCTCACAAAAGGCGAACAGAAATTCATTCCCATTACTGCGGGCAAGGTCAGTATGTACACATGTGGTCCCACAGTGTATGGCCGCCCGCATATCGGTAACTACAGCTCGTTCCTCATGGCCGATCTGCTGCGTCGATGGTTGCAGTTCGGGTTGGGTTTCCAGGTTACACACGTCAAAAATATTACCGACGTTGGTCACTTGGTTGCAGACGCAGATACCGGTGAAGACAAAGTGGAGAAGCAGGCGCGCGAGGAGCACGGCGAAGTGACACATGCATCGGTCATCGCCATCGCTCGCAAGTACGAAGCAATGTACCTAGAAGATGAACGCGCGCTCAATATGATGGAACCCGAGCAACGCCCGCGTGCGACCGAGTACATTGAGCAAATGCAAAAAATGATTGATGTGCTGCTGGAAAACGGCCATGCCTACACAACGGAGGATGGCATATATTTCGATGTGCACTCCAGCACGCCCACGCCGTACGGAACACTTTCGGGCAACACACTCGATGCACTGGAGAGTGGTTCGCGCGTTGCAGTGGATGAGAAGAAAAAGCATCCCGCAGACTTCGCACTTTGGAAGTTCTGCGTAGGTATGAATGCAAAACATGCACTGCGTTGGCCATCACCAGGCACGAGCAACCCAGATGGTTTCCCAGGGTGGCACATCGAATGTTCCGCCATGAGCAGTTCGCTCTTAGGTGAGCAGATTGATCTGCATACAGGCGGCGAAGACAACATCTTCCCGCACCACGAGTGCGAGGTGGCGCAGAGTGAATCTGTGACCGGTAAAAAGCCGTTTGTGCGCTTGTGGCTGCACAAAAGGCGCATTCAAATGGGGGATCAGAAGATGTCAAAGAGTCTTGGCAACGTGAAAACTCTTCCAGACATAGTGGCTGCAGGGTACTCGCCTATGGATCTGCGGTACTACTTCCTTTCGGTGCACTACCGTACGCAGCTCAAGTTCGAAGAGAAGGGACTCGACGATGCAAAGAAAGCACGCAGAAAAATTGTGGAATGGATAACGGAGGTAGAGCAGGCACCTGCAGTATCAGATGCGGAAGCGATGCAGTATCAAACAGCATTCGTAACGGCGATGAATGCAGACCTCAATACACCTGCGGCGCTGGCAGCAATCTTTGACTGCATTGCATGGTCACGCAATGCAAAGGCACTTGGTGCCTGCAAAGATTTCGCGCAACTCATTGCACACGTCTTCGGCTGCTTTGTAAGCGAAGCTGCACAGGCGATCCCTGCAGATGTGCAGGCGCTCGTCGAGCAGCGCGCTGCTGCACGCGTTGCAAAAGACTTCGCGAAGTCCGATGAACTGCGCGATGCCATCGCAGCACTCGGTTACGAAGTGCGCGACGGTGCGAATGGCCAGGAGATAAAGAAGTTGTAAGTTTGTGACTTTTGTTCGGCAAAAAAGTAACTGCCAGGGCACTGCGCACAAAGCCTTTCGCCTCTCACCTTCGGCTCGGGCTCAAGAGCTTTGCGCTGGGAGCAAAAATGCCGGCGCGCCAAAGCTCCTCCAATTGCCGCAACACCCCCCGTGGCGCGCCGCCAACCCTATTTCTCCTTGTATGGAGATTTCGTGGCGAGGTGTCGCGCCACGGAGGGGGTGGAGAACGGGTGGGTTTGGCGCGACGGCGCTTTGGCGCCACCTTTGTCGCCGGACAAAGGTGGCAAAGAGATTGGAAGTGCGTGCCAGACAAAAGTAACAAAGAGGACATCAGCAAGACACGACAGAGTACGAAGAGGTGAAGCATCTCTAACATTTGCAAAGCATCATTGCCGCACTTGCAAAGTAGCCTTCACCTGATTGTGAAGTATCACATACATCTAGAACACTATTTTAATTTTATGCAATAACAATTGCATAGCCTTCCGCCTGTGTTGTTTTTGGTGATTCACATGATTCTACGCGAACAAACAGCCGATTCTCCCGCAAAAAACAGCGCCAAATCGCCAAGGGAATTGCTCTCGCCTGTGTAACACCTTCTGCCTTGCCCCGTTTCTCTCTGTGCACGGATACGTACGAGGTATTGCTTCAAAAAAGCCAAACTCGTACGATCCCGCCAATCGCTTCGCGCTTGGCGCAAGCGATCCGTGTACACGTTCCTTTACAATATGGCACCTTGCCTTTCCATCCCCTAGGGGTGGTGAGACGAGTTTCACATCCCCCTCTCCTCTATACCTTATATAGAGGACATACCGGATCGTGTTTTTTTTTGCACTGTTCTTCGCCTAGGCCTCTTTCTGTGCTCGTGTCTTCTCTTTATATATAAGGAGGTGAGTGAATCATCGGACGGCTCTGCCGATCCACGGATTCCTATTGACCCTCTTCACACGAGAGTACGGAAAGATTGGTGGTGGGACTGTGTCCGCACTTCACTTGTGAGGTGCATTCTTCAATTCGTTTTTTTACTCTTACGTTCCAATCGCTTTATATGGAATTTTCCTTCAAGAAAGTTCTCGCGAGCGTTTCTGTTGCTGCGATCTCCCTCACCCAGGCGGGTGTGGCATTCGCTGCATATAGCGACGTTCCGAGCGGCGTGTGGTACGGGGATGCTGTCGAGTCCTTCACGGACGCAGGCTACCTCGATGCTACACAGCCACGGTTCCGCGGCTCCGAGCCTGCGAACCGCGCCGAATTCGTGAAGCTAGTTGTTGAGCTGAACGGCGGGATTCTGTCCACGCCTCCAGCAGTAGCTAGCTTTGACGATGCAGCCCCAGGTGCCTGGTATTACGGGTACATGGAGGAGGCCGGCAAAGAAGGTTGGGTTCGCGGCGACGGCAACTGCTACGGCACACATCCGTGCTACGCACGCCCAGGCGCAAACATCAACCGTGCTGAAGCAGCCGCTCTTATCACTCGTGCCTTCGGTCTCGAAGAGACGGGTGATGCTCCTCAGTTCGTGGATAACCCGAACGGTCAGTGGTACACGGACGTCATTCAGACGGCCGCTGATCACTGCGTTCTCCAGGGTGACGACTCTACGGGTCGTGTACGCCCGGGTGACAACATGAACCGCGCGGAGATGGTGGTTATGCTCCACCGCGTAGACCAGGGCCTGATGTACGGTGTGGACTGTGGTGATACCACGGTTCTTGTACCGATGATCACGGACGTGGTCGCTACTTCTGCAACATCTGTAGAAGTGGAGTTCAACATGGATCTTGATGAAGATGCAGCAGCTGACGTGATGCACTACACCATCACGAACGGCAGCGAGCTCGACATCAACTCCGCTGAGCTCCTCTCCGAAGACGTCGTTGAGCTCATGCTCGGCGAGGCTCTTGATCCTAACCATGAGTACACACTCACGGTGGAGGACATGATGACCGCCGACGGTGAAGAGTTCTCCGACTCTATGGACTTCGGTGGATACTCCCCAATCGTAAAGGGTGAGGGAGTCCTCGAGGTTTCCCTCGCTTCCAGCAACCCAGTTGGCGACACGTTGCCAAAGGGTGCTGTTGGCGTTGTAATGCTTTCTGTAGATCTCACAGCTTCTTGTGACGACTCTGTCGTTCTGGAAGACGTAACGATCTTGCACGAGGGCTTCGGTGAGGAATCCGACATTGACGGTCTGTACGTCGCTATCGACGGTGCTCGCGTATCCCGCAAGCGCACGATCGATCAGGAGGACCAGACTGCATCTTTGCGCTTCTCCTCCCCACTCGTAGTGGATCCTTGCGAGACTGTCACACTCGACATTGTCGCAGACTTCGTTACGACGGCTGCTACATCCGCTGAGCACAACCTTGTGCTCGAGCTCGCTTCGGACGTTGTGTCCAACGCGCTCGATGTAGGTGGCAACTTCCCGCTCCGCGGCAACACGTTCCGCGTGGCTGCTGTGTCCAGCGGTACGGTAACGGTTGAATACCGCACTGTAAGCCCAGACCAGGTTGAGGTCGGCGATACAGCTGTGGTGATCGGTAAGTTCGAAGTATCCTCCAACTCTGTTGAGGATCAGACGATCTACGCCATGACGCTCGAGCAGAACAGCTCAGCTTCTGACGGAGACTTCACGAACATTGCGATCCGCCGCACCGACGGTACGGTTCTCACCAACACTGTGGCTTCCACAGTAGGTGACTTCGTAACGCTCGTGTTCGATCCTCCGTTCACGGTTCTCGAGGGTGACAAAATCACACTCGAAATCATCGCTGATATCGTCGGCGGCGCCGGCGACAGCGTGCAGATGACATTCGAGGAAAGCTCCGACATCTTTGCCGTGGGCTCCCTGTACGGTTACGGCGTAAACGGCCAGCTGTACGGTTCTCGTGTGACTATCGATACGGATCCAGCTGCTGATGTGGTTTCCATTGATGCAGGTGAATTCACAATCGGTATCAACGGTCCTGCAAGCGAGGATTACACTCGCGATGACAACGATGCAGTTCTCGCTAACATCCGCTTCCAGACTGGTGGCGAGCGTGTTGACGTGAAGGAACTGTTCATCTTGGTCGAAGGTGAAACGTCCACTGGTACGTCTCTTGATGAGGCAACTAGCGGCACGATTACAGCCGACGGCACAGCTGACGACGACATCACCGAGGTTCTCGAGGATGTTGAACTCCGCAACAAGACTACGGGCAGCTCCGTATCTGCAGTAGAGGTTTCCGGTGCATTCGCGAAGCGCGGTGCAGTCGGTTCCTACCAGGTCTACCGTTTCGATGACTTCATCATCAATGGTGATGAGAACTGGGAGTTCCGTGTCGACTTCATCGACAACGGTGCTGGTTCCCACCCATTGAGCGGCGACAAGTTCCGCATTCACATTTGCGGTGAGCCGACACAGGTCCTCGACACGAGCAACTCACTCACGACGAACAGCACCACGTGCGACTTCGGCGGAGTACTTGCAACAGGTGTCACTACCTACCACATGCAGGTAGAGGGTCTTTCGACCGGTGATGCTATCGGTGACGTTCGCCCACGCGGCACGATCTCCGGTAACTTCCACAACATCGCAGACGCGTCTTTGACCGTCTCGATGCAGAACCTTACGTCCACAAACGACGCTGTGGAGAACTCCAAGGACATCAGCCTGATGCGCTTCGAAATGCGCGCAGGTGAGGCCGAGGACATTCTCTTCACGAAGGCTGTGTTCGATGAAGGTGCTGGTAACGCTCAGAACATTCAGAACTACACTCTGTGGGTAGACACCGACGGTGATGGCGAAGTGGACACGATCCTCCAGGATGGTGTTTCCAATCAGTCCAGCACTGTTGCGTTCACAGATCTCGCCGGCGGCGGATTTGTGATCCCTGCAGAAGACACAGTGATCTTCGAGGTACACGGCGACGTGTCCTCCTCACTCTCCTCGCCAGCTACGCTGCGCCTGAGCTTCGCTACAGGTACAACGTCGTTCATCGAGGCTGAGGAGCTTGATGACGGCAGCAACTTGTCGGGTATCGAGCTCAACGGTTCTGCGCTCTTCTCTGCGACGAGCACAGACATCGCTGTGACAACTGTAGCTTCCACACTGTGGTCCTTCGCGAACCAGGGTAACCTGTTCGTAATCGAGGACTCCACGCCAATCCGCAACCGCCAACTCCTTGGCGGCGTAACCTCCGAGCCAGTTCTGCGTCTGCAGTTCCGCGCCGAGAACGAGGATATTGACGTGACAGATATCCAGATCACATCGTCGGGTTCCAATGCGAACTCGGTTGATCGTCTGGAGCTCTACTTGGCTGATGGCACCACGCCATTCGCTGAGGCAACAATTGGAGGCTGTGCTGGCAATGCCCTCGTAGTGAACCCGGACGACGGATACGCTACGGTACAGAGCTTCTGTGCCAACATGGAAAGCCGTCAGTTCGTTGTTCCTGAAGGTCAGGACACAGACGTCTTGGTACGCGCACGCATGAAGCGTGACAACCAGGGTGGAACGTCCGGCCAGGACATCAGTCTGTTCGTCTGGAACTCCTCTGGCGCTATCGCCAGCGGTACCGGTGCCATTCAGGCACGTGGTGCAGAGTCCAGCAACGACCTTACTGACAACGACGGTGACGCTACTTCCGATGGTGAAGTGTTCATTGGTTTGAATGCTCCTGCAGCATCCACCCACAACAGCACTATCCTCGGTACGGCACACGTCTCCACGATGTCGAAGATCGCTTCCATCACCAACGCAAACCCACAGGCCGACAACACGCCGGTCTCCACGGGTATCCAGCCGTTCGGTCAGTTCAAGTTCTCGGCTAGCCCGAATGCGAACTCCAACAACGGTCTGAACTACGCGTTGCTGACGGGTATCATCTTCAACGTCAACGCGACAAACGTGATCCTGTCTGACTTCAAGTTCTACAATAAGGCAGACGCTACGATCACGGATGACTGTACTGTCGAAGATAGCAGCGGCGCGAACGTAAGCACTGCTTCCGGTTCCTTGCTCGTCTCTTGTACTGGCCTGGATGACTCCAGCGTGCAGACTCGTGTCGATCAGGGCGACGAAGAGACCTTCGTTCTCCAGGCGAACGTGACGAACGCTCAGGTGAGCGCTTCCGCTACGTCCATCCTGCAGGCTTCGCTCCAGTCCTTCTCCAAGAACACACGCCTGACCTTCGGTACAGGCACTGTGTCTGATACGGCTAACAGCCATATCATTTGGCAGGACACCGACTCTGTAACCGGCACAGACTTCCTCTGGGTCGAGTACGCAGATACAGTCGTGAACTCGACGAGCTACAAGAGCTAATCGCTCTCTGTAATCGTCATCTGACGTGGCCTACGTCAACAAAAGCCCCGCTCGCAAGAGTGGGGCTTTTTGTTATTCCCCGTAGAGGCGTGCCGTCGGCACGCCTCTACGGGGCGGGATATCGGTTAACCAAGGATTCTCCGCTTCCAATCGAGCAAGGTCTTGGCAATCGGCCGCAGTACGAGTTCCTGCTCAGCAGGGTAGGTATGCACAGTGCCGCCAAATTGCTCCTTAAAGCGGGTAATACCAGCCCAAGGATGATCTTCTCCTGCGCTGGGTGGGGCTATGCCCAGTAAGTCGTAGCTGTGGCAGCCCTGGGCTTTGCAATGGCGTATGGCTGCCCATTGCAGTGCATATGGCGCCATAAGTGCCCTGTGCGCGTAGCTGGAGGCGCCGTAGTAGTAGATTCCTCTGCCATTCCACACAACGCCCAGTAGCCCCGCTACGGGCGTTTTTTGCGTGTCGTACGCAAGCAAGAGGAAGCTCCCTGGTAGTGCGCGAAGGAACGCTTCGTACCTTGCCTTCGGCAGCGCAGTAAACCCATCGCGGCTGCCGGTTTGCTGTGCCAGTGCAGCGAATGCGGCAACATCTGTGCACTCCTGCACAGTAACGCCGCCTTTTTCTGCCAAGCGGATGTTGTAGCGACCCTTCTGCTTCATTTGCGCGAGGATCTCCTCCTCTGTTGCTGTAAGATCCACGATCCTCGTCGCTTCGCAGTGCACATGCCGCTCCGACGGCCGTGCACCGGGGATCTCCATCGCGGTCACTGGCGATGTGTGGAGCACCATGCATCCCTCTTTGTGTGCATCCTTCACAATGCGTTCCATGAGTGGGGCACATGCTGTTCCCACGGGTCCACGGGGGATTTCCCAAGTGCTCAGCCCAAAGCTTGTTGCATCAATCACTACAAGCGCGGTTGCTTGCCATGTGGCGTCTCCCAAAGCATAGAGCCGCGTCTGTTTGCCTAGGGCATCCAAGTACTGCCGACGTTCCAACGATTGCCACAGTGAGCCCTGCGGGTGTGCCTTGATCCACGCATTGTACTGCGTGAGTTCTTGCTCGCCCGTAAGGAGTCGCACAGTCATTCGTCTGTAGTGTAGCAAGCGCAGGGTTTTCCTGGCGCAACTTGTCTTCTGAAAATGCTGCTCTCCAGTACAATGAAGGCCTCATCCGTTTCCCATCGTTCATATGGCGTACACATTGCCCAGTCTTCCATACGCGTACAACGCACTCGAACCACACATCGACGCCAAGACAATGGAGATCCATCACACCAAGCACCATCAAGCCTACATCGACAAAGTGAATGCCGCACTGCAGGGGACTTCGTACGCGGATTTGTCGATAGAGAGCGTTATCGCGCAGCTCTCCGCACTGCCGGAAGACAAGCGCGCCGCCGTGCGCAACAACGGTGGTGGTCACGCCAATCACTCGCTCTTCTGGACAGTACTCTCGTCGGATGGCGGCGGCACGCCCACGGGTGATCTATTGGAAGCTATCGATACTGCGTTCGGTTCGTTTGAAGATATGAAGAAACAGTTTAGCGAAGCCGCAGCTACACGCTTTGGTTCCGGTTGGGCATGGCTCTACAGCGAAGAGGGCGCACTCAAGATTGGCTCTACTGCCAATCAAGATAGTCCGCTCATGGGCAAAGAGATTGCTGGTATCTCGGGTACGCCGCTCCTAGGGTTAGATGTATGGGAGCATGCGTACTACCTGCACTACCAGAACAAACGTCCCGATTACGTCGCTGCATTCTGGAATGTGGTGAACTGGGGGGAGGTCGAGCGGCGCTTTGCCGACAGTAGATAGTCTGCATATTGCTATGGCTGCTCTTGGCATTGTTATCTTGCGCGGAGGCCTTGGGAATCAGATGTTTCAATATGCGTTTGGCCTAGGTTTGCAGAAAGCACATCCAGATGCGCATATTCTCTTCGATCACAGTCCAAATCCTTTTGCGCGCTTTAAGCCTCATGAGCGCTATGCGCTAGGCACAGCATTTGGTGTGCGCAGATGCATATTTGGCGGCTGCACTTCGGCACAATTGCTGTCTGGTGCAAAAATTACCACCAAGGTGCAGTACGGTGATTTGCTCTATAAGCAGCAGCTATTGTTGCAGCCTATTCATGGGATCGTGTGGTACAGGGGGTACTGGCAATCAGAGAAGTGGTTCCACTCTGCTGCACAACAGGTGCGATCTACATTCCGTTTTCGGGAGCCGACTTCTTCTGCTGCACAAACAGCTCTTGCGGAAATGCGTACGTGCACTGCGGTTGCGCTCCATATTCGCCGTACGGACTATCAGCAATCAGCATTGCATTGTGACCTGTATGCCGATGGCTACTATGAACGGGCAATTGCGATGATCCGTGCCCGCGTACAGGATCCCGTTTTCTTTGTGTTCTCCGATGATATTGCCTGGTGCAGAGAGCATTTCACCAGTGAGGATTTTCGTTTTGTGGATTGCGGTACAGCTGAGCCGCCGCATACCGATATGTTTCTTATGACGCAGTGCCAACACGTTGTGATTGCCAATTCCACGTACAGCTGGTGGGGCGCCTGGCTCAATAGCCATCCAGAGAAGGTAGTCATTGCACCAGCGCAGTGGTTCAAGCCCAATACCGTCGCGCACGATACAGATGATCTCATGCCTGCTGAGTGGTGTAGGGCGTAAGCATGCGCATGCAAGTTGCAAACTTTTCTTCACAATCCGCCGCCTTCTGTTGACAGAAAGGCGCGTATACGTAGACTGTCGCCCGAAAGCAGCAGTTCCGATTGTGTTCTGAGTGCTGCAGGTTTCCTCTCCGCTTGGCGTGCCGGGTACGGCGTACCCGCTAGTGCTGCCCTGCGTTCATTTTCTCCCACTCTTGTCGCATGACTCCTGCGAAGAAGAAGGCTAAGAAGCCTGCATCCAAACCCAAGAAAGCTGCGCCCAAAAAGCCAGCACCCAAAAAAGTTTCCAAGCCTGCTGCCAAGAAGAGCGTGCCCAAAAAAGCTGCGCCAAAAAAGGTTGCTCCAAAGCCTGCGCCCAAAAAGGTAGAGGTAAAAGTAGTAGCCAAGAAGGTTGCGCCAGCAGCGCCAGCACCCAAGAAGGTTGCTCTGCGCAAGAAGTCGGCAACGCTCTCGAGCGCGTCGTACCGCATGGACGTGCCGTTCGAAGTGCTGCCCCCTGTGCTCCCACACATTATGCAGAAGGAGTCTGCAGTGCCGGCAGCTGTGGAGAAGCGTCTCGGCGATAGCGTTAGCGGTGCCAAAATGCAGGGCGAGCGTCTGTTCCTGGTAAACGACCGCACCACAACAGAGGGAGAGGAATCCCTCATTGCCATGCAGCTCAACAGCTACAAGTGGTTCCTTACAGAAGGAATCAAAGAGCTGCTCCAGGAGATCAGCCCGATCACCGACTTCTCGGGCAAGAAGATGAGCTTGAGTATTTTGGGTCATACATTCGATCCGCCAAAGTACACGCCAGAAGTCTGCCGCCGTCGCAACTTGAGCTACGAGGCAGTCATGAAGGGCTATGTACAGCTCGTAAACAAGGAGACCGGTGAAATTAAAGAGCAGGATGTGTTCCTCGGAAATATTCCGCTTATGACCGGTCGTGGCACATTCATCGTCGATGGTATTGAGCGTGTGGTGGTGCACCAGCTGGTGCGCTCACCGGGTGTGTTCTTCTCCAAGATGCCCGATCACGTGCGTCACCACGCTGCTAAAATCATCCCAAAGCGCGGTGTATGGCTGGAGGTAGAAACCGATCGTCGCGGTGTAATTTCGTGCAAGATCGATCGCAAGCGCAAAATCCCAATCACGCAGCTCTTGCGCGTGTTCGGGTTCGATACGGATAGCAAGATCCTCGATCTCTTTAAAGATGCCGGTGGCGAGAAGGACTACATCCTCACCACGCTGGAGAAGGACACAGCTCGCACACTGGAAGACGCGTACCAGAGTATCTACCGGCGCATCCGCCCGGGCGATCTGGCAACGCCAGAGAACGCAAAGCAGCTCATCGACAGCTTGTTCTTCGACTTCAAGAAGTACGACATGGGCAACATCGCCCGCTACAAGCTCAACCGTCGCTTCGATATTAACCTGCCACAGGACGAGGAGCACCGCGTGTTCCAGGTAAATGACTTCCTTGGCATCCTGCGCGAGCTTATTCGCCTCAACAACGGCGAAGGCACGCCAGACGACATCGACCATTTGAGCAATCGCCGCGTTCGCTCTGTAGGCGAGCTCGTGCAGAACAAGTACCGCGTAGGTCTGGTGCGCACAGAGCGCATTGTAAAAGATCGTATGACGGTTATGGATCTCGAGACAGTCACTCCAACACAGCTTATTAACTGTCGTCCGATCACGGCTGCCATGCGCGAATTCTTCGCATCTTCGCAGCTCTCGCAGTTCATGGACCAAACCAACCCGCTCTCCGAGCTGGCGCACAAGCGTCGTCTGTCGGCCATGGGTCCCGGTGGTCTTTCCCGCGAGCGCGCGAGCTTCGACGTTCGCGACGTGCACACAAGCCACTACGGCCGCATTTGTCCTGTTGCTACGCCAGAAGGTCCAAACATCGGTCTGGTGGTGCACTTGGCTGCATTCGCTCGTGTGAACGAATACGGCTTCCTTGAGTCTCCGTATCACGAGGTGAAGCACGATGTACCGCTGGATCCAGACAAGCTCATGGGTCGCATCATCGACGAAGAAATCCGCGATGGTCGCAAGATTGTGGCGCATGAAGGCGAGGTGGTGAACACCAAGGAGCTCGCAAAGAAGATCGTGTCGCTTTGCAAATCAGAAGGCCTCAAGGCCGTTCCGGTGCGCGGCTACTTCGACCCAAAGATCCACTTTGTGGATGCTGATCGCGAGCGTCACCTGACGATTGCGCAAGCGCAGCGTGCAACAACCGAGTTTGGTGAATTCCTCGAGACACGCGTCTCTGCTCGTAAGAGTGGAGAAGCGCTCTTGGCACACGTTCGCGACGTCACGCACGTCGACATCTCCCCAAAGCAGATTCTCTCCGAATCCACATCACTCATTCCATTCCTAGAGCACGACGACAACACGCGTGCATCGATGGGTACGAACATGCAACGTCAGTCCGTACCGCTCGTGCGCCCATCTTCACCTCTTGTGGGTACAGGCATGGAAGCACTTGCCGCTGTTGCAGCCGGCCACACTATTCCAGCAGAGGAAGACGGCGAGGTGGTCTCTGCAGATGCAGACGAAATTTCCGTTATCTACAAGTCTGGTCGCAAGGCGACCTACAAGCTGGAGACCTTCCAGCGCAGTAACCAGGGAACGTGTTTCCTCATGCGCCCGTCGGTACGTCGCGGCGACAAAGTACGTCGCGGTCAGAGCTTGGCGGACGGTGCATCCGTGGACCACGGTGAGTTGGCACTCGGGCAGAACCTACTTGTTGCGTACATGTCGTGGCGCGGGTTCAACTACGAGGACGCGGTCATCCTGTCCGATCGTATTGCACAGCGTGGCGACTACGACTCGATCCACATTGAGTCCTACGTTACCGACGTTCGCGATACCAAGCTTGGTGCAGAAACCGTTACACGCGATATTCCAAACGTGGGTGAAGCGAAACTCAAAGATCTCGATGTGAACGGCATCGTGCGCATTGGTGCTACGGTGCACGAAGGGGACATCCTCGTCGGCAAAATTACGCCGAAGGGCGAAACAGAGCTCACGCCAGAGGAGCGCCTGTTGCAGGCGATCTTCGGTGATAAGGCGAAGGATGTGAAGGATAGCTCGCTGCGCCTGCCCGGCGGTGCCGGCGGCAAAGTGATCGATGTGCATATCTTCGATCGCAGCGAAGGTGACGAACTCCCCACGGGAGTGATCAAGCAGATCAAAGTCTTCGTCGCTCAAACACGCAAAGTGCGCGTGGGAGACAAGATGGCAGGTCGCCACGGAAACAAGGGTGTGATCGCACGCATTGTTCCGCAGGAAGATATGCCATTCCTCGAGGATGGCACGCCAGTGGACATCGTCTTGAACCCACTTGGTGTGACCTCTCGTATGAACATCGGTCAGATTCTGGAGACACACTTAGGTTGGGCATGCGCCGCACTCGATATCAAGATCGCTACCCCAGCACTGGATGGTGTGGGTACCGAGCAGATTAAGTCGCTCCTCAAGCAGGCAGGCCTGCCCGAGGACGGCAAAGTGCAGCTCTTCGATGGTCGCAACGGCGAGCCGTTCGCACACAAGACCACCGTGGGTATGGTGTACATGCTCAAGCTGCTCCACTTGGTAGAAGACAAAATCCACGCACGCAGCGTTGGGCCGTACTCTCTTGTTACCCAGCAGCCGCTCGGAGGCAAGGCGCAGCATGGTGGTCAGCGCTTTGGAGAAATGGAAGTGTGGGCATTGGAAGCATACGGTGCCGCCTACACGCTCCAGGAAATGCTGACGATCAAGTCCGACGACGTGATCGGTCGCAGCAAGGCGTACGAAGCAATCGTGAAGGGCGAAACCATTCGCCGTCCGAGCATCCCAGAGTCGTTCAATGTGCTTGTGAAGGAATTGCAGGCACTCGGTCTCAAGGTCGATCTGCTCAAGTTCAAAGAAGAAGTTGCCGCCGAAGAGCGTATGTCGCTCGAGGAGGACGAAGTAGAGCAGGTGGAGCTGCAATCCCGTGTGGATGCAGAAGAAGAGGCTGAGGAAATCCTGCCAGAAGGCGACAAGATCACTGAGCTTGCCGATGTCATCGGCGAAGACGAAGAAGAGCTCGTGGAAGGGATCGAAGAAGGCAAGCGTGTGCAGGCCAGCGGCGCCACAGCCAAAGAAGAAGTGGCCGAAGCCAGCAGCGAAGAAGCAATGGAAGATGCTTGATGCGGCCTAAGGATTAGGATTAGGGTTGTGGTGTTCCCACAGCCTTTTTCCTTGCAGGAGTTCGTTCTCCCATATGCATCATGAAGTCCGTGAACAAAGTGATTCTCCTCGGCAATGTCACGCGTGATCCGGAACTCAAGTCCACACCCAATGGTCAGTCGGTGTGTACGTTTGGTATCGCTACCAATCGTGTATGGAAAGATGCAAACGGTGAAAAGCAGAGCCTGGCGGAGTATCACAACTTGGTCGCATGGGGCGGGCTTGCAGAATTTGCCGCGCAGAACGTGACCAAAGGGAAGCCGATGTACATTGAGGGATACTTAAAAACGCGGAGCTGGGAATCGCCCGAAGGGCAGAAGCTTTTTCGTACAGAGATCGTCGTAGAGAATCTCGTGCTCCTTGGGGCCAAAGATGCGCATGCAGATGTAGAGCAAGAAGCGCACCCATAATCTTTAGGTGAGAGAGAATTCTTCGCCGCATTTTCGTTTTACAGAGGCGATAAGTCCGCTTCCTGTATTTCGAAATGCAACTCCCTATCCACTACGGCGTGGGGGTACGGTCTCGATGCAATATTGATCGCATAGATGTCGTTGTACCGATGTGCTTTTCCTGCGGGGATAAGGCGTATGGCCCCTTCATTGAACTTCGATAGTGCTGCCCACCAGTTGGTCGCATCTTTTGTGGTGTCGTACGGTAGGAGTTTGGATGCAATGGTGCTGTGCAGACAGACGAGGCACTGATCTGGCACAGGGCTATGTTCCACTGCTGCCTTGCCGATGCGTTGGTACCAACCGTGTCGAGAATTGTAATTCGGGTGTGCCAGTAGAGGATTGGTTGAGCGTACAAGCGCCTCGAACTGTTCGAGTGACCAAGGCGTACCCGCTTTGCGCAACCATCGCCAGTGCGCTTGTACCTGTGCTTTGCGTTGTTGTAATGCAGATCCGTTGCATCCCCATTGGTAGAAGAAGTGGAGCATCGAAATGCAGAGAGCAACAACAACAGAAATTCGTTGTTTCAGTGGAGGTTTCCCAAAGCGTACGTCGTCATCGATATATACGAAGTAGTCGTATGCTCCTTGTTGCAGCGCACGTTTGTAGAGCTCGTTTCTTCCTTCTGCCCATGTTGAATTGGGGAAGTGAAAATGATGAGGCAATGGACGAAAGTTAGGCTGCCATTGCAGATAGAGAAAATCAGATCCTGCGGGGATGTGATAGAAAGGCTGAGAAAGATTGCCTTGTATCAAATAGATAAATTTCACCGTTGAGTATGGAAGAAAGCCGCGGAAACTCTCTGTGCGCTGTGGCGAATTATACACTCTTCGCTCCCATGTTCTGCTCTGCGTAGATTGGGTTCGATTTTTCTTGACTCCCCCTTGCTCCACATTAAACTCCCCTAGCTCTATGCACTTCGTTCGTAGCCGCTGGATTCGACGCCGGGAGGACTTGAGGTGAGGTTTCGGTCGAATTCTGCGGGTGCGCACGAGCCACCCGCTTCTTTTTATCTGGCGTCTTCGGATTCCAGAGGAGGCAGTGGTCGTCACCTTGGGCTCATTCACAACACGGGTGATATCGAGAAATATCGAGAAAGATAATTGTCGTAATAAACGTAAAATTTAATTCATGTGTCACCGCGTGAGCACTTCCTGCTCGCTCGGCGCGACACGTGAACAGCGAGAAGAATGTTACTCATCGCATCACGTGGATGCCTCGACTCTGCATTCCGATGAAGGACGTGGCCAGCTGCGAAAAGCCTCGGTGAGCCGCTAGGCAGGCGCTATTAGCCGGGGATGTCCGAATGGGGAAACCCCTTGGGAGTTATGTCCCATGACTCCGTTCCTTTTGGAACGGAGAGGTCACTCTGCGAACTGAAACATCTCAGTAGCAGGGGAAAAGAAATCAAATAGAGATTCCCCAAGTAGTGGCGAGCGAACGGGGAACAGTCCAAACCTCGTACTTGTACGGGGGGTTGTAGGACCCCGATATCTGATTGTATCTACATAGGCAAACGACCCTGGAACGGGCGGCCATAGAGGGTGAGAGCCCCGTCGCCGAAATGTAGGTACACGGTAGGGAGTTCCTGAGTAAGGTCGGACACGTGTAATCCGGCCCGAATCTGGGTGGACCACCATCCAAGACTAAACAGATGCAGAGATCTATAGCGGATAGTACCGTGAGGGAAAGGTGAAAAGCACCCCGGAAGGGGGATGAAATAGTCTCTGAAACGTGATGCGTCCAAGGAGTCGGAGCCCCGCAAGGGGTGACGGCGTGCCTTTTGCATAATGAGCCGACGACTTTGTCGTCTGTGGTTTGGCTAAGGCAGTAACAGCCGGAGCCAGAGCGAAAGCGAGTCCGAATAGGGCGTTTATAATCGCAGGCGCAAGACCCGAAACCGGGTGAGCTACCCATGAGCAGGGTGAAGGGCGGC
>JAGVDM010000009.1 GCA_020058765.1 Candidatus Peribacterales bacterium
GAGCGCGCCGAGTGTTGTGTGGGAAAGTGTGTGTGGTACGAGTGCCACCGTACACTGCCCCGGGCTGCAATCGGCAACCGTGAGGGACACCCCATCTATGGCTATGGAGCCTTTTGGGATCACAAATGCACTCAGTGCATCGGGTACAGCCACAGTAAGGCGTACATCTTCCCCGGATCGTGTGTACGGAAGAACATTGCCCGTTGCCTCAATGTGCCCCTGTACAATGTGACCATCGAACCGTCCGTCCGCGCGCAGTGCACGCTCCAAATTCACCACATCACCAGCTGCCTTGTTGCCGAGCGTAGTCTTCGCAAGAGTCTCGGGCACCACTGCAAATTTCATAATTGCTTCATCGAACGCAGTCGCGGTCAAACATACACCAGCAACGCTGATACTGGCGCCGAGAGCGAGATCCGTAAACGAGGGCGGCCGGGATACAACAAGCTCTCCCTTCCCTGAGCGCTCAATACGGCCGATTGCCTCAACAATTCCCGTAAACATGGCTCTATTCTAGGCGCAGCACCCTTCGGACTACAGAAAAATAGGACAAGATGTCTATGAGTCTGGACTTTTTGCCTCCCGGCTGGTACGCTCAAGCGTCGCACGCGTCGATACGCGCTGGCGCGTTTTGTCGTTTTACGTTTTTTTCTATGTCTGCTGATTTCATCGTCGTTCGTGGAGCCAAGGCTCACAACTTAAAGGGTATTGATGTGCGGATTCCGCGCAATAAACTCACGGTTGTTACCGGGCTTTCGGGATCGGGGAAGTCTTCACTCGCATTCGATACCATCTTTGCAGAGGGTCAGCGCCGTTATGTGGAGAGCTTGAGCGCCTATGCGCGCCAGTTTATCGCGCAGATGGAAAAGCCTGATGTGGATAGCATCGAAGGCTTAAGTCCGGCTATCAGCATCGACCAGAAAACCGCTCCACGAAACCCTCGCTCCACGGTGGGTACCGTTACCGAAATTTATGACTACATGCGTCTTCTGTGGGCAAAGGTGGGCAAGGTGCACTGCACCGTATGCGGTCGCCGACTGGAAAAACAGTCCCCAAGCCGCATTGTCGATACCATCGCCTCAATGCCCGAAGGAACGAAAGCATTCCTCCTCGCACCGATTGTGGTGGATCGCAAAGGTGAACATATCAAAGTGATCGATGCAGTGAAGCGAGAGGGATTCGTACGTATGCGTATTGACGGGCAAATCGTGACTGTTGATGAAGACCTCGCTCTGGACCCGAAGAAGAAGCACACGATTGAGATCGTCGTTGACCGTATGGCCGTGCGGGATCTGGAAGTGAAAGATGGCGAAGCGAACCCGAACCGTTCACGCTTGGCCGACTCTGTTGAATTGAGCCTCAAAAAAGGTGAAGGCTCCATGATTGTGCTCAATGCCGATACCAACGAAGAAACCCGCTTCTCGGAAGCGTTCGCTTGCCCAGAGCACCCCACCGAACACATGGTAGACGTGGAGCCACGCAGCTTCTCGTTCAACTCGCCGCATGGTGCGTGTGGCACCTGTCATGGATTGGGATCAATTCTCCGGATTGATGAAGACGGTATTATCCCCAATCCTCGCCTGTCGCTTTCTGAAGGGGCAATCCACCCGTGGGCAACGAGCGCCAGCCGCATGAACTTCATGATGCGCATGCTGGAAGCACTGGCAGAGGAAGTCGGATTCAGCATGGATACACCGTGGAACGAGCTCCCAGATGCGATACGAGAGATCGTGCTCCGCGGCTACCCTGAACCGTTGCATATTTCCTGGGATACCAACGCATTCGAAGGACAATACCAAACCACCTACGAAGGCGTGATCCCCAATTTGGAACGCCGCCACCGGGAAACCGATTCCAGTTACGTTCGTTCGCAGATCGAAGAGTACATGCTCGAACTCCCCTGCCCCGAGTGCGACGGTCGACGATTGAAGAAGGAGATCCTCGGTATTACCGTTGGCGACAAGAATATCGTCGATGCGACCGAGATGAGCATCGATGAAGCGCGGCAGTTCTTTACCGCTCTCGTTCCTGCGGAAGACCGAGGTGCTGCTGGCCAAGATCTGGTGGCCGCAGCAGGCATTGCTGCACTCAGCGCATATGACTACTTGATTGTAAAAAAAGTACTGCGCGAGATTATCGCTCGTCTTACATTCCTGATGAACGTTGGCCTGAAGTACCTCACACTTTCGCGCTCAGCGGCAACACTCTCGGGTGGTGAAGCACAGCGCATCCGCCTCGCCACACAAATCGGCTCCGCACTCCAGGGCGTGCTCTACGTGCTCGACGAACCCAGCATTGGTCTCCACCAGCGAGACAACGCACGTCTCATCTCCACGCTCACGCACCTGCGTGATCTTGGGAATACGGTGATCGTGGTAGAGCACGACGAAGAGACAATGCACGTTGCCGACTACCTACTGGAAATTGGCCCGGGTGCCGGCAAGTACGGCGGACAGATTGTGGCACAGGGAACAGCGGACGAGCTCATGAAGAATGCTGATTCGGTCACTGGGCAATACCTAAGCGGCAAGAAGTTCATTTCGGTGCCCAAGAAGCGCAGGCAGGGTAACGGGCAATCTGTAACCGTGCGCGATGCACACCTGCACAACCTGCAGCATGTGGATATCGATTTCCCCCTTGGAACATTTATTGGCGTCACGGGCGTATCTGGATCAGGAAAGTCGAGCTTGATCCATGGCATCTTGGCACCGGCACTCCTGAGCACGCTCAACAATGTGCACACCAAGCCGCAGGATGTGGGCAGCGTGAATGGCCTGCAGCATTTGGACAAAGCGATCGTGATCGACCAATCCCCCATCGGGCGTACCCCGCGCAGCAACCCTGCGACGTATACCACAGTCTTTACGGATATTCGTGACCTCTTTACTGCAACGCCAGAAGCAAAACTTCGCGGCTACAAGCCGGGTCGTTTTAGCTTCAACGTGAAAGGCGGCCGATGCGAAGAATGTGAAGGTGACGGGCTCAAGCGCATCGAAATGCACTTCCTCCCCGATGTCTTCGTTACATGCGAAAACTGCAAAGGCGATCGCTACAACCGCGAAACACTCGAAGTAACCTACAAAGGAAAGAATATTGCGGAAGTGCTCAATATGACCGTGAAGGAATCGTTGGATTTCTTCGATGCAATTCCGACGATCAAAAAGAAACTGAAGACTCTTGAGGACGTGGGCTTGAGCTACCTACACCTCGGGCAGAGCGCGACCACACTCTCCGGCGGAGAGGCACAACGTGTAAAACTCGCAACAGAGCTCATGCGCCGTGCAACGGGACAAACGTTCTACATCCTCGATGAACCAACAACCGGCCTGCATTTCGATGACATCCAGAAGCTCCTCACGGTGCTGCAGCGACTCGTGGACAAGGGCAACACCGTCCTCGTGATCGAGCACAACCTCGATGTTGTGAAGTCTGTGGATCATGTGATTGATCTGGGCCCAGACGGAGGCAGTGGAGGAGGACGCATCATTGCAACTGGCACCCCTGAGCAGGTGGCACAGTCCACCGAGAGCTACACAGGTGAGTACCTCAAGAAGATGCTCGAGAAAACGGGCAAGTGAGAACTTCGTCTGGCTCACTGTATGCAAGATCCGTAGAATGCGCCGGACATGCTGCTGCTTGATCCGGAAACCTTCGGATGGGATCTCACCATCATCGTACTGCTGTGCCTGTCGCTCGCTAGTGCCTTGTGTGCCTTATGCTGGTACCAACGCAAACGCGGTAGACGCTCAGTACGGATCGTAGCGATAGTATGGATTCTTGTGTCACTTACGGCATTTGGCACATTGATATACGGCTCATTCATAGAGCCACGCCTATTGATCACACGAACCTACGGAGTGCCCTTTGCAGTGAGTGAACAGTTGCGCATCGTTGTGATGAGCGACATGCATATTGGCCCATACAAAGGCAAAAGTTGGCTACAGAAAGCGGTGACCGAAGCAAACAATCTTCTACCTGACTTGGTGCTGCTCCCCGGAGATTTCATTCTTGGTGACGCCAGTGACGCCACAGCACTGTTGGAGCTACAAAAACTGCGCACAACCATGGGAGTGTTTGCCGTACTGGGCAACCACGATGTTGGTCGCATTGGTTGGACCTCGGAAGGGCGCGTCCAAAAACGTGATCGTGGTGATGAAATCGAAAACATACTCACGCAGGCAGGTGTGCAAGTGCTTCGCAATACACATGCGCAAGTGGAATGGGGCGATGATGAAGTAGTCATTGCAGGAATCGATGACCTCTGGAGCGATACGAGTGACTTGTCATCGACACTCGACGCGATCAGCGGCAATGCGCCAGTCATTCTCCTTTCCCACAATCCAAGTATTGTGGAGAACTCGGCACTGCGTGAACGTGTAGAGCTTGTGGTGAGCGGCCACACGCACGCCGGCCAGCTGCGCTTGCCGGGGATTGGCCCCATTTTGGGCGTACCAACATCCATTGGCGACACGTACGATGAAGGCTACTTCCTCTACAAGAACATTCCCCTATTCATCACGCGGGGCATTGGTGAATCCGGTCCGCGCGCACGACTGTTCGCGCCGCCGGAGGTATCGCTCCTACTCACGCAGTAATTACTGCTTCCACTTTATGGAGCAGCCAATCGCATTGGCTTCGTGGCTTGGAGGCTCATCGCCACGCACCAGTGCTGCGAGCGCATCGCGCAAATTGTGCTCGGTAACGGCTGCCGGATCTTCCCAATTGTCATCAATGCGACCTTTGTACTTGAGTACGCGCGCACGATCGAACACGAAGCAGTGCGGTGTACAAAGAGCGCCGAACGATTTGGCAACATCCTGTGATGCATCGTGACAGTACGGGAATGGGTAGCCTTTTTCATCGTGCTTTACCTTCATCTGCTCAAAGGAATCCTCAGGGTAGCCCGTAGCATCATTGCTATTCACGAGTACAAACTGCACTCCTTCCTCATCAAAATGCTCTGCAAGTTCAATAAGCCGATCCTCGTAGGCTTGTGCGTACGGGCAATGATTGCATGTGAACACCACTGCCAGCACGGGGTCTTTAATAAGCCGTGTACTCACCGTCATTCCATCTGTCGCTGGGAGCGAAAAGTGCGGGAGATCGTCATTGATCTGCAGTACAGTTGAATTGTCATTTATGAGCACCATAGTGAGAAGCGAAGAAAGGAGTGGGTAGTGTAGCATACCTAGCATATGCAGCGTCAGTTCACCGCAACGGCATTTGTGATCGACTCCCAGAGCCGTGTGTTGCTGCTGTGGCACAAGAAATTACAACGATGGATGCCACCTGGCGGCCACATAGATCCCAATGAACTACCAGAGGAAACTGCACGCCGTGAGTGCAAAGAGGAAACTGGCCTCGATGTAGAAATCATTGGAGATGCACAGCCAGAACTGTTCGAAGATGCATCTGCAGAGGGGCGCATGCTCAAGAAGCCCATTGCCTTCATGCTGGAAGAAATCCCTGCATTGGAGGATCGAGGGCAACCGGCACATCAGCATATGGACTTTCTGTACCTTGCTCGCCCGTTAGATGAGGCACAGGCATTCGATCTGGACCGAAAAGAAGCCGACGATATGCGCTGGTTTACCGCAGAGGAAGTCGCGGCACTCAGCCCGAAAACGGAGATCTTTAAGAATGTACAGTCCTACATTCTGGACGTACTGGCAAGTGATGTAGGATAGGCTATTCACAGCCAAAAAAGAGGAGTACACTTCACTTTACCTATGCGCTGGACGGATCTGAAGTCCCACCTTCGGCACCTCAAAGAAGTCGATCTGAAACGCATTGAAGAAGCGTTTGAGCTAGGCAAAACCGTGCACGAAGGACAAATGCGTAAATCCGGTGAACCGTACTTCTCTCATCCTGTCGCTGTTGCGGAGATGCTCGCGGAGATGGATGCAGATGCGGATACCATTATCGCAGCGCTCCTCCACGATTCCATTGAAGATACAAACCTGACACTTCAGAAGATTGAGGCGCAGTTTGGCGAGAGTGCAGCCGCACTCATCGATGGTCTCACGAAGCTAGAAATGAAGGACTTGCACCAAACTATTACGCTCGACCAGCAGATCGAATCTCTGCGCAAAATTTTCACGCTCATGCAGCAGGACGTGCGCATTATGGTGATCAAGCTGGTAGATCGCCTGCACAACATGCAAACGGTGGAGTTCCTTTCGCCAGAGAGACAGAAGGCAATGGCAAAGGAAACCATGGAAGTCTACGTGAAGATCGCAGATCGACTATGCATGCAGGAAATCGGCGGACAACTTGAAGCACTTTGCCTTGCTGTACAGGATCCAGATCTTCTGAAAAAATTGCTCGCTCGGCGCGAGCGCAACCTGCCACTCGGCAAGAAAATTTCGCATGCGATGGAGAAGAAGATGTCGGAAGATGCGGGTGCGAAAGTACCGCTGGACGTGCAGTTTGAACCCTCTTCGTGGGAGCGACTGCAAACCCAGATCCGTTCCGGGGAGGGTGCCATTACAGGCGCACCACCGTTTAGCGTTGCAGTTGTCACCGATTCCATAGAAAACTGCTACAAAATTATGGGCGTGCTCCACCAATTGTGGCAGCGCGAGATTCTCTCGTTCCAAGACTTCATCAACAGCCCTGCAATCAACGGATATCGTGGTCTGCACACGACAGTGATCATGGAAGATGGCACTCGTGTACGCTGCAAGATCCGCACGGAAGAAATGCATTTCTACGCGAGGAAGGGCATTGTTGCACACTGCTTCGATGGAAAAGCCACAGGGCTGATGGAATACCTCCCTTGGCTCCAGCGCATCAGCCCACTCTCTGCAGACACACGGGATCGCAGCGAGAACTTCTGGCAGAGCCTGCAGAGCGACGTACTTGGTGAATCGATCGTGGTGCACGGCCCAGGCGACGAAACCGTCATGCTCCCCAACGGGGCTACCGCGCTCGATGCCGCGTTCTATCTGTTTTCAGAAACAGCACTCCGCACCAAGACCATTGTCCTGAACGGTAAAACCGTTCCATTTCACACGCCTTTGGAATACGCAGATTCCTTGGAGGCGCACTTCTCTACCAAGCACACCGTAAACCACGAGTGGTTTAGTTGGGTGTCGACCGGCATGGCAAGAGCCAACATACGACGTGCGCTCGTGGCGCAGCCGATTGCACAGAAAATTGAACAAGGGAAACGGCTGCTGCAGGAAGAGTTCGATCGATACGGCGCCGGCAGCGTAGATAAATACCTCCCACAAGCAGCACGGCTCCTCACTGAACTGAATATTGCAACGGTGAATGACCTACTCGCACGTGTGGCAGAAGGCGTTGTGAACCCTTCGGACATCTTGGAACGTATCAAAAGTAAGCGAAAGAAAACCAATCGAAGGGTCTTTCCCTTCCTTCCCACGCGCACGCGCACCAAAAAATACTCGTGCCTGCGTATCCGCATTCAGGGCGATCACAAGGAAGGGCCGAATATCCAAGATACTATTGAACGTCTGAGTAAAAAGAGTGGCGTCACTCCAAATTCTCTCGCCATCCGGCAACACAATGACCGCTATACCGCCGCGGTGCAGGTGTGTTCTGACGAAAAAAACAACATAGACCGATTCTTTGCTCAAATGGAGGCGCAACCAGGCGTGCTACGGATTTCTGCCATGCCATCGGCTCTACTCATTATGCAAATCGGCCTCATACTGCTCTTTATGGTCGCTACATGGCTGCTGTCCTACTTCTCCATCCAGAGCATTGTCGCACAGAATATCCACACACTGCTGACATACTCGATTGCGTTCCCCATTGTGCTCTGCAACATCATTGCCTATCGATATATTTCCGATTACGTGGCCATTGCGCGGCGCAGCCGGGTGTTCATTGGCACGGTGCTTTTCGTGAACGCAGTCACCATTGCACTGTTTACGGTCAACATGCTGCGCGGAGGTTTGGATATTCTGCATTTGTCACTCTTCTTTCCGCTTACGGTGCTCGTGCTCTCGGGCGTTGCGATCGTATGGATGTCCGCCAAACGCAATACATTCCTCCCCCTACAAGGCAGCAGCCAACAGGTGCCCAAGATCACCAACTGGAAAAAGCACCAGCAAGAGAAGCGACTCGGGTATCTCATACGCCTTGGTGCGGTCATCATCTGGGGAATAGAGCCACTCTATATCCGCTATACCATCGTAAACGACATCGCGCCGTCGCTCCGCGTGTTCCTCAAGGCGGGGGGTGGGCTGCTGCCATCTGTGCTGCTTGGCGTACTGTTTGCATGGGGAATCCAACGCAAACCGCTCTCGTTCAAGCTCCCGTACACAAGCCTGTTCTTCGTGATCGTGCTTGGTGAGATGGTATTCACCTACCTCATGAATTCGAGCCTCATTTACACGTCGAGCACGAACGTCATTCTGTTGAACAATTTCGCTCCGGTGATTGCACTCATCATCGCAGCGCTCTTTTGGCGCGAACAAATCCCGTACCTACGGCAGACACGCAACCTTGTCGCCATTTTCCTTCTCTTCATTGTAGGAAGCCTTGGGAGCACGCTGCTCTTCTACAACGATATCCGTTTTGCAACGGCCGAGCATATTTGGGGCGACACTCTCGGCATGTTTATGATGATTACCGACGTATGTCTGGTGATCGCGATGATTCGATACGTGCAAAAATTGCCCGTAGGGAAAAGTATTGAATTGAACTTCAACATCTTCCTGTTCTCACTCATGATCAGCGCGCCGATTGCGCTGCTTGGAGCGACGAATATATGGCAACTCTCCGGAGCGCAAATACTGTTTGGTATAGGCGCTGGCGTACTAAGCGGATTCGGCAGAATTATGAACTTCGCCGCATTCCGACGCATCGACGGCTTCCTCGCTTTCTTAATGTTCAACATCTCCATCCTCATCACCTTTACGCTGGAAGTCTTCTATATTCAGGGTGCATCTTCCACTCCCCTGCTCATGACAGGCGGACTGATGATTATTGCCGCCTCTTGCCTTGCGGAATACATCAATTCGAAATCTGAACGCGAGAAGATTTGAGGCTGCAATACCCCACGAGAAGGGTGAGAGAAAGTGCGCTTCCTCGTTGACATGACAGTGCCTCCTGAGGAGAATTACACTGACTCTTTTTCTTTGTATCTCCGTGGTTTCTCAGCCTCTCATTCCCGGCCAAAACCCGCAGGAAACGCCGCTGGTAAATATGTTTACCAGCAGGAGTGGTGCAGACACCAGCGGGGAGAACCTCTCGGGGCCAACTCCTGGTGACGGTCGACGTCTGTACGCCCTTGTGCAGGATATTTTGAATCAGGAGTTTCAGATGAACCGCGCCGAGTTTGCAGCGGCTCTAGAGGATCTGGGATTCAATCCGGAAGACGAAATGCGAAACCTTGGAGGGCTGATTTCGATGTATATCGTAGAAAGTGAAGACCCGAATTTCGTGAACAAAGCGGATCTGTTCATTCGTGTTCGCGCGAAGATCCGCGGAGTACTCACGCAAATGAGTGCCATTCGCAGGCAAGTTGCCGCACTGATCGCAGCAAGAGAAACTGGCTCTGATTCCACAGAAAGCCAAGAACCTTCTCCACTGGAGAGCGCGGAATCTGCGCCAGATCGACTCACGATCAACAACTATATGAAAACTATCCGAAGCCATGTGTTTGATGGACCGCTTTCTCAAGGAAAGCTTGCTATGGATCAGGTGATGCTGGCAGCAGGAATCTTGAGGAAAACTGCGTGAGGAAATCGCTGAAATCTCTTGTGTAAAATGCCTCAAAATGAGAGAATCTCTGCCTTTTTCGTCATTTCATGACTCAACCGAACGAAGACGGCACAGAATCCACCGGCGAGGAGGAGGTGGTCACAGATGGAAAGGAATTGCTCCGTCGAGAAATCGAGGATGCAATGCTGGCTGATCGCCTGAATGCCCAGCAGCTCAAAGAGCTGCAGAGGCGTGCTGCTGCAGGGCCGTTACGGCATGCACCCGATTTGACCGCATCTACGCACGTACTGGATGAACCTACGGTGCAAACCGTTCGCGGCCTGGAACATGCCGTTCGGTGCGCGTGTGTGCATTTGAGCAACGTATGCCAGGTATCCGACCATGCGGAAATGGCGCAGAAAGTCCAAGGAACAGATACGACCGTGACATACATCCACCGCGGAATGGCGACGGAAAAGTCTCAAGAGCTCATGGAGAATCCTGGGTACGCCACGCTGCTTTCGTACCATCCGGATTCGTCGGAGGGATACTTCCGTTCTGTTGATCAGTACTCCCGCGCTCATGCATCTCCTACGGAAGGAGGGTCTGTAGCAATGGGAGGCCCTGGCATCATCACTATGTGCCCAGTGAAGCACCTTGAAGGGTACTATGCAGATCGGGCGAAGTGGCTCGCAGCAAACACGAAGCAGGGCAGCGACCGCGAAACACGCCAGCGAAACAACGCAATTGAACAAACCTCAGATACGCCTGTATTCCTCAAAGTGAATGCGAATCAAATGGGGAACACGTGCTCCGACGAAACCATGCATAACATTCAGGGGGGCAGAGTGCACGGCGTAATTTTTCACGATATCAGGGATCTGCAGACGTTCGCTGATTGGTATCAGGCACAGCTCGCCGGGCAATCAGGCAAAACACGGCAGGAAGGTCACATGAACTTCCGTGAGCCCACACTCATCCTTCGTGGAGAACCCGGCAAAGTTCGCGACACTATCGTAAGTGGCGATGCTGCAAAGGCGCATGCATTTATGTTCAATAAGCCTCTGTCTGCGCAACAGACTCGCGAGCTGCGCGATGCGCGCGCTGCAATGATGGCACGATCCGCAGAAGCGGAAAGCGTTCCGAATCCGTTTGCGCCAAATTCCGAATCGCACGCTGGAGGAGATCTGCCCCACCAGCTGAAGGTGGGTGTGGTGCACGTACAGGGAGCCGCCCGATTGGAAGCAGCAATGATTGCACAGGCATCTAGAAACGTACCGGGTATGTCGGTACAACTTGCCCTGATCCAAACCCGGCAACAGCTGGAACACTGGAACCCCGATGCATTGGTACTTCCTGGCGGCTGGCACTTCTTGCAGCACAATATGCAGGAGCACCCAGAAATCGATATCAACGGCGTTTTGGGTGAAATTGTGCAAGCGCAACGAATGCACATCTTGGGCTCCTGCGCGGGTGCAATCTTGATGCGGCAGCCAGATACTGTCGCCAAGAAGAGTGAAGGATGCGTACCAGGAACAGCACTTGGCATTCTGCCCTACCGCGTACGAAACAATGCCCGGTCAGGCATGCACCCCACACAATTCTTGATCCATGGCGCGCAGGGGGAACAGTGGACCAACCTGCCGAGTGCGCTCTACGTATCAGCTCCGCAGCTGCTCCCGGAGGAACAGGCGGACCTGAAAATCATCGCACAGACCAATGAGGAAATTTACGGCGTAATACAACGTTCAGGTCACAATGCGCCCGTGTATGCCGCAACCGCGCTGCATAACCTCCTACCGTACGTCTACTGGTTGCATGAAATTCACGAAAACCTGGCAGTGCAGCGACTACGCGGTAAGCACGGGGGCGTGGAGGGGAACATCCAAAGTTAATAACAACCTTCTTTGACTGAGGGCGAGACGAAATTACTTCGTGAGCTCCTGCAACATGGCATGTACTTCTTCCATGATGCGCAGACGATCAGGGGCAGCCCCGGCAACCGCACCTTCTGTTTCTGAGCAGAGCCTGAGGATTCGCACTGAACACTCCACGAGCATGCCGTTGAAATCAGTAACTGGCACTTCTGGATATTTCTTGTTCCAAAGACGCAACAATTCTGTGAGTTCTATGCCAGATTGATCATAGAAATCCATGATGGCAGTACTCACCCATCGAAGCGTACTGCGATTGTTCACGAGTTCCCGCTGCTCAGGAGTCATTGCTTTGTGTTGAGCGGGTGCAGATTCGACTGTTGCGCGTAGCTGCGCCTGCACACCCTCGGTATCGATCCCTACAGATGGCGCCTCCGCTCCTGGCTGAAGCTCCTCTTTGGCAGCGGCACGAGGAACAGAACGCTCCGGGAAACGACCATCGTATGCACCAAGCTTCATTGGAAAATCAGGAAACGGTAAAAACACGATTGGAACGAACCATTAATTCATTCCGTTCGCATCGATCGCGCTGCGCATTGGGTTCTTCGTATTTGTTGTATCGAGCAAACGCTCGCGTGTGCCGTTTGCGAGCTCTCTCGTCATACGAATAGCACCACCATCCAAGCGGATCTCCAATACCTCGCCGCGTGGGCCGTCTTTAATTTCCAAAGGCTTCGGTGCATCCTGAGGACCGAATTCGTCGGCGCCGTAATTGGTGAAGCGTGAATCCATGACAAGGCTAGTCTACGTATAGAAAACTACTTGTCAACCATACTGCACACTGTACAAAGCAACATTCCACTCGCAGCGCAGCGCAGAGCCGACTACACTGCATGCACATGTTCGATCCGGTCGACCCCAAACAGGCCCTGCCCGACGTGGAGAATGGCATTCTCCAGTATTGGAAGGAAGAAGACACCTTCAAGCGCAGCATCAAGCAGCGCTGGAAGGGCTCCGGCGACCTGCTCGATGGCAAACCTGGCACAGGCGACGATTTCTCGTTTTACGATGGACCGCCCTTTGCCACCGGCCTGCCCCACTACGGCCACCTGCTCGCTGGCACTATTAAAGACGTCATCCCGCGCTACCAAACCATGCGCGGCAAGTGCGTACAGCGCCGATTTGGTTGGGACTGCCACGGCCTGCCAGTGGAAAACCTCGTAGAGAAGGAGCACGGAATCAAAGATAAGGCGCAGATCGAAGCGATGGGTGTTGCTGCGTTCAATACGCTCTGTCGTAATTCCGTCCAGCGGTATACAAATGAATGGAAGCAAGTGGTGGAACGCATGGGTCGCTGGGTAGACATGGACTGGGACTACCGCACCATGGATCCGGAGTATATGGAGAGTATTTGGTGGGTGGTGGGCGAGCTCCACAAGAAGCAGCTGCTCTACCGCGGCCATCGACCAATGCACGTCTGCCCACGGTGTGTTACCCCACTCAGCAACTTCGAAGTCACACAGGGGTACAAAGATGTCACCGACCAGTCTGTGATCGCAAAATTTAAACTACTTGATGAATTGCCTTTGATTAAACCAAAAAAAAGTGGGCTTTCGAAGTATCCAGTTTTCATTTTGGCATGGACTACGACACCGTGGACGCTGCCAGGCAATTTAATGCTCGCAGTCGGACAAAGCATTCGCTATGCAGTAGTCCTTCATGAAGAAGCTTTATACGTTGTAGCAAAAAACAAATTAGCAGAAGTATTCAAAGATAAAGAGCACGAAGTAGTCATGGAATACAGAGGTGGCACTGAAGGACTTGTTGGTCTCAAATACGAACCGCTCTTCCCGTACTTTGCCGAGAAGTACAAAGACGCCTTCCGCATTGTTGCGGGAGATTTCGTATCTACGGAAGACGGAACGGGCATTGTGCACATTGCTCCGGGTTTCGGTGAGGACGACTTCCAAATAGGCAAACAAGAAGAGCTAGAACTACTGCAACACGTCACCATGGACGGCAAGTTCGTGGATACCGTGACGGACTTTGCCGGGCAAGATGTAAAGCCGATCGATGACCCACGCAAGACCGATCAAAAGATAATCGCATGGCTGGAAGAACGCGGACTCGTATTCAGCAAAGAAACCTACAAGCACAGCTATCCGCATTGCTGGCGATGCGACTCCCCTCTGCTTAATTACGCCACAAGCTCGTGGTTCGTGAGCGTGGAAAAACTCAAAGAGAACCTCCTCAAGAATAATGCGAAAACGGAGTGGGTGCCGGGTCACATTCGTGATGGTCGCTTTGGAAAGTGGCTGGAGAACGCTCGCGACTGGGCAATCAGCCGCAATCGCTACTGGGGCACTCCCCTCCCTGTGTGGATCAACGAGAAGACGGGAGATATGGAGGTGGTTGAGAGTCGCGATGAACTGCTGCGCAGAGCTCCGCAGCGCTTCACAAAAGTCACATTTGTGCGCCACGGTGAGAGCGAAGGGAACTTGATCCCTATCTACCAAGGCAATGCACCCGGTACCGACCTTACGAAAACAGGAAAAGCCCAAGCAGCAGCCACAGGTGAACTTCTCTCTACACAAGAAGTACGCGCAGTTTACGCATCACCGCTTGCAAGAGCGCATCAGACGGCGCTTGCGATTGCCGAGCATTCTGGTGGCAATGTGGTGACGGACGAACGCCTGCGCGAAGTGCAATTTGGCGAATACGAAGGCAAGACAGTGGATTTTGATGACCTCGCGTTTGTGAAAGCCCGACGCGCCCACAAGTTGAAGGAAAACAGCCCCGAGAGCATCTATCACTTTCCGGGTATGGAAACGTGGGACGAAGTGCAGGATCGGCTGTCTACCTTCCTGCAGGAGGTGCTCCCCAAACATCGCGGCGAGCATATTGTAGTGGTAACACATGCAGACGTTTTGCAGAACGCGAAGCACTTCTTTAGTAAGGAGAATCCGGGCAAGATTTCTCATCAGCCCTACCCGCGCTACGCCGAGCCGCACGTGTTCTACTGGGATCATGAGCGAGGAGCACAGATGGATTTGCACAAGGACACGGTGGATGACATTACATGGAAAGATGCCGAGGGCTCCGTGTACCGCCGCATTCCCGAAGTGCTCGATTGCTGGTTCGAAAGCGGCTCCATGCCCTATGCACAATCGCATTATCCCTTCAGCCACGCAGCCCAAGAGTTGCCGCCTGGCTTCCCTGCGGACTTCATTGCAGAAGGCGTGGATCAAACACGCGGCTGGTTTTACACACTCGCCGTGCTCGCAACCGCACTGTTCGATAAGCCAGCATTTAGGCACTGCGTGGTGAACGGCATCGTGCTCGCCGAGGACGGTAAGAAGATGAGCAAGCGCCTCAAGAACTACCCCGAACCAACGGAGATCGTAGAGAAGTACGGTGCGGATGCCATTCGCTTTACATTGATGCGCTCGCCTGCCGTTCGCGGTGAGGATCTGCGTATGAGTGAGAAACTGGTGGAAGAAAGCCTGCGGCAAGTGCTGCTCCCCCTCTGGAATACCTACAGTTTCTTTGTGACCTACGCGAACGCAGCGCAATTCGAAGCGATAGAAAATCGTCGTCACTCCGTACATCCACTGGATCAGTGGATCCGGACTGAAGTGCAAGATTTGGTAAACCGCATGACAGAGCAACTCGATCGCTACGACCTCTCTGCCACGTGTGCCGAGTTGGGCGATACGATCGATGCGCTCACTAACTGGTACATTCGCCTCTCGCGACGCCGCTTTGCGGGTAAGGCCGAACGCGGTAGTGCGAGCGAAGTGACCCGAATCGACACGAAAGATGATGACCAGCTCGATGCGCTCCACACACTGCATGATGTGCTCCTGACGATTTCGCAGGTGCTCGCACCCTTCTGCCCATTCATTACCGAGGCGATCTACCTCAACCTCGTTTCCGAAGAGCATGGATCGATCCACCTTACCGATTGGCCGCAAACGCAGCCCCTCACCAAAGAGCAGCAAACGATGCTGCAGAAGACGACAATGCTCCGCACGATCGTGTCGCTCGGCCTGTCTGTCCGCAGTGACCAGAAAATCAAAGTGCGCCAGCCGCTGGCTTCGGCCACTATTGCCGTTCCACCGGCTTTTGTGAATATTACACTTGGCGAAGAGGATAAAAAACTCCTTACAGAAGAGCTAAACGTGAAAGAACTTGTATTCGTAGATGATCCCGGTGCGCTGGCCACAGCAGTCGCTTTGGTAGATGCGCGCAAAGTTGGCCCACGCCTTGGAGGACGCGTGCAGGAAATCATCCGTGCCGGCAAAGAAGGGAACTTCACGGTGAAGGAAAACGGCATGATCCTGATCCTGGACGAAGAGTTGAGTGCAGAAGAAGCACAAATCGTCTATCGCGGTGCGGAAGGCCAGAACGTTGCAGCGGATAAGGGCATTGTTGTGAGCATGGATACCACGGTGAGCCCAGCACTCGAACAAGAAGGCCTCGCGCGCGATGTTATCCGCGCTGTGCAGCGTCTGCGTAAAGATGCGGGGCTCTCATTCACAGATGAAATTTCTCTCGTGGTTATGGGTGCAGATGAAATGATGCAGCAACATGGAACAATGATCGCGCGCGAAACACGATCCGTACTGCAGCCAAACGACGGAGAAGAGCACACCATCGATGTGGAAGGGCACAAGATGTCCATTCGCTTCATGAAGCGCTAATATTCTTCTATGTCGGAAACATCTACAGGACGGGCGCCACTTCCGCTCATTTTGATTATCAAGTTTGTACTGAACGTCGCGATGGCGTGGTTTTTGGCGACCCAGCTCGATCAATACTTTCAGCTCACGGGAGGGCTTGGTGCGTACGTTGTGGTGGGTGCATTGCTCACACTCATGAACATGATTGTGCGGCCGCTCCTACATATCATTACATTACCGCTCAAGCTCTTCGCCACGCTTGCCGCTGTCATTATTGTACAAGCGGGCTTTGTACAACTCACAGTCATGATTGTGCGCAAAATGGATCCAGCCGTGCTCACACTCGAGATTTTCGGCGGCCTGTGGGGCTGGATCGTGGTTGCCGTCATCCTCGGCTTCGGCAACTGGCTCATCAAAGTCGCTCTCAAATAAGACTCAGTCGTTGTACACCAGCTGCACGGTATGACCGTCGATACCGATGTGGCCGCGCATGCCAAGGCGCATTGCAGCAGTGATGGCTTCTAGATTCTCCGCTTTTTTGCGCTCAATGATACTTGGGGGATAATTCAGACTGACCGGAGTCGAAACGTGCGAAATAGCAGCATCAATCGTCATTGGCTTGCCGTTCACAAGTACAAACTTCATGTCGGGGCTTGGAGCTGGTTTGTTCGTAGTATCGACTACTGATTCTTGTTCGAATGAAGGTGCGAGTGTCATAGAGTAGTTATAAAAGAAATAGTGGGGGCGGAACGCTAAGCAGATTATTGAAAAATTTCAAGGCTCTAGAGCCTGGATTGCCAGGATTTAGACCAATGCAGCCTCGTTTTCGGGGATTTCTGTTTCATGCTCCATAGAGAGTGAGACATCTGGCACGTGCGCTGGCGCTTGCTGCTGCACTGGTATTGGCGAGGAGGAACCGATGCGCTTGAACATGAGCGCTCCACACATCGCATTGCCGTTCGATCCAGGCTCTGCGGTTCGCAGTACATCCTCGATCTGCGCTGTGGTCATACTCGCAAATTTCTTCAATACGTCGGTGCTGCAGCACGAAGCTTTCCACTGTTCTTGCCGCACGAATTCAACAGCCTGCCGCAAATTCCCGTGAATACTGTCTACCAATGGGATCAGACCATAAACTGAAAATTTCTGTTCACACATGTCTGGTACTGAAGATGTTTCAAGAGTGCGCATACGAAAAGAGGGAAGGAAAGAATTACGCGACGGCAGAAGCGGCATCGACGTGTTCGGCTGGAGTGGCTTGTGCTTGCTGGAGCAGCTTTCGGTACTTCGCCCTCCCCTCCTCGGTCTGCATGTTGAGTATATAGAGACCGTCGGGGTTACCCGTAGTGCGCAGCATGCCCTCTGGGCGTGCCAATGCTGCACCAAGGCATGTGCGCAAATACCGAGAATTCGGATCAATAAAGTTGAGCTTCTGTGCACAGAGCTCCAACGCCTGCTCTTGCGTAAGCGGTGCAGCAGAAGGAATGGCATCGGGCGTGTCGGCGATATACCACGTTTCTGTAGGTTCTACTGTTTCCGTATCGCCGTGGAGGCGCAATCCATGTGCTGCTGTCATAACAAGTAGCGGGAAGGAATGGCTGCATTCAACGGCCGCCGAACCACTTGGTCAACGACGTACTCTGTTGGGGAAATACTCTTGTTCAAATTATTTACTACAGGCTATATGCCTATATATTGGCTGTATTTAGCCGAATTCATTGTTATAGATATTGTCGTTCATCATTATTACAACTTGCCACACGCTTGGTTTTGCATACAGTAGGTACTGTATGAGCAAGACGGACATCATCCACATTGTGCAGTCGCTGGGCTACGACAAAGAGGACGTGCAGCTGTACCTTGCAGGGCTGGAGCTGGGCAGCGCGCCAGCATCGGACTATGCACAGAAAACCGGCTTCAATCGAGTAACAACGTACAACTATCTTGAGCGTCTGCTCAAACGCGGGCTCTTTACTGGCATGCAGCGCAGCCGTGGGAAGTGGTATGCACCGGTAGCCCCAGAATCGCTCGCAGTGGAGGCGCGCAAGAATGTGGAAGCACTGGAGCGCGTGCTCCCTGAATTGCGCTCCTTCCAAGGGGCGGCGCACCGCAAGCCCGAGGTGCGGTTCTACTCGGGTTGGGAGGGCGTGTTGCGTGTGTATCAGGACACACTCACCGCAGGCGAGGAGATCCTCAACTTTGCGAACTCTGCAATCGTGCGCCGTCATTGGGAACACTACGATGAAGAGTACGTTGCCGAACGCGTACGCCGTGGCATCCACCTGCGCGGCATCGCGCCCGATGACGCAGCAGGCAAGCGCGTGCACGTAGATGATCGTGCCGCGCTGCGCGAAATCCGCTTGGTTCCTGCACGTGACTTCAATTTCAATAACGAGATCAACATCTACGGCAGCAAGGTGGCAATCACCTCTTTTGGCGAAGACCCCGAGCAACTCTTCGGCGTGATCATCGAAAGCAAAGAAGTCGCCGATACGCAGAAGCAAATCTTCGAGATGGCTTGGCGCTATGCAGGACTCCTGCAAAAAAAGTAGACTGGGAGATCCGCGCGCCACGGGGGGTGAAGGGGCAAGCGGAGGAGCTTTGGCGCGCGGTGGCTTTTCTTTGCCTCTTTCTTTGTGCGGCAGACAAAGAAAGAGGCAGATGGACTTTCTACAGCTCCCGATCCACAAATTCGTAGAGCACTTTGGAGAGGCCTTTCACTGCAGCAACTTTCGGCATCTTGTTGTACGAGGATACGATCTGAAAGTTCTTCTCGTCCTTCTTGTAGGCGAAGACAATGAACCCGGGAATACCGAGTGTTTTGAGGAACTCTTCTACTTTTTGCTGAATGACGTCATCATTGGAATCGGACATACGAATGGGGGTAAGACAAACCGCATCATAACACGCTTTTGCGCATCAATTTATACTTGATAATATTTTCGATATTTGTCAAAATATAGAGAGTTCGTTTCCAATTCGTTTCTCTCTTTAGGAGGCATTGAGATGCGATCGCTTCTCATTGCGTACGCTAGTTGCTGTTTCGCCCACGTCGTGTGTCGCATTGTCGATACCAGCCTGAGCGCGCAGCAATTCTCGATGAGCGTGGAAGAAGCCCTCACGGGCTGGTGGCCGACGCTCGGTCACATGGTCAACGATCTGTTGACCATCATTACGCTCTAGCTCCCACGGATGGGACTACGCCAAAGAACGGACACACCGGCGTTGCAGGGGATGACCCCCTCTGCAGCGCCAATTTTATGAAACGCTATTGAGTAACAGTGCCACGAGAATGACCTGCGGCAGCGTAACAAGCGGGAGGAAGAATGCGATCTTCCAACTCTTCGTGGTTTCCTTGAGTGAAAGAATTTCGGTGTAGTCCGTGGATACACCACCCATCAGGAATGCGAACATGTTACCGGGAGCCCTCGCTCTCAGCAGGAAGTCGGCCGCGACTGGTGTAGATCCTTCCGAACAGACTTCAAGAATAGTGGCAAAGACGAGCGTTGCAGCGAGACCTGTAACAGTAGGTGCAAAGAGCATGGCAAAGAAGTCCTCTGGTACGAACGCGCGAATACCCGACGCGAGCACGAGCCCAAAGAAGATCCATCGCAGAATCATGCCAGAGTCGGCAAGCCCAGCACGAACGATTCCGACAGCGCCAGCAACAGAGAACTTCAAGCTACGTACATATACTGAAAGCCCAGAACGAAAGGTGTACGCATCTGGGAGTGTGACAGTGTTGGGATTAGCAGGCAGCACGCCACGCTTCTCCAAACGATCAAATACGAGGCCGCTTATAATCGCGATTACGAGGGATCCAAAGAGCACAACGAGCGTCCACTGCAGTCCAACAAGGGACCAGAGCACAAGCGTGAGTGAGAGCGAATTCCACGGGCTCGCGATCAGGAACGCCATCAGCTGCCCCAGGCTCACTCCCCTCTTATAGAGCTGCATACCAACGAGCAGAATGCCGTGGGAACACAGATCAAGGAACATACCGCCGAGTGTTGCGCGCAAAATACCCGAGAACGTACCGGGTTTGCCGAAGAGCGAAATTACCAGTTCACGCGGTATGCCGCTCAATACCCCAACTGCCAAAATACCAAGAGCAATACCCCACCAGATTTTTTGTAGCAACTCGGCGATGCTCATACTGAACACACTAATTGGATCTGTACCGTGTGCAGCCATGGGCACGAATACGTAATAGACGTACGCAACGACGATAATGCTCAAGCTTCCCCACAGGAGCCAATCGAAGCGCTTGCGTTTGGTGCTGCAGCACGATGCCCCTGCCGCTGCAGGTTCTGTTGATGCCGGTGGGTGGTGATGCGTGTGATCCATAGAATTAGCGAACGCGGAACATGCCCATCATGCCGTTGGTAAGGTGTTCAGCAATGTGGCAATGGATCATCCAGTCTCCGGGATTGCTCATATCAAAGAGCAGATCCGCAGTGGAACCGGCAGGGATGAGCACGGTGTCTTTCCACACAAGATTCTCGACCGGCTTGCCATCCTGCCGGATCACAAGGAAGCGTTGCCCATGGAAGTGAATTGGATGCTGCATAGGATGCGCAGACGTATCGTCGTTCACAATGCGAATCACTGGCGTGTCGCCTTTCTGGAAGTCCCATTGGATGTTCATATTCACATTTCCCTCTTCATCCACGAGTTTCCACTGCACATCATCGCCGGTCATCATACGATTCATTCCCGGCATCGTATCCTCCCATTCAATGCCATCGGTTCCATGCTGCATCATGCCGTGGTTCATAGCACCCATATCGATATCTAGGGTGAGAGTGTGTTCCGGCTCTTGTGCAAAGGCTGCGCGGAAATCGTCAATGTCAGCAATCACATCTGCATTCGTGCGCAGCAGACTGAACGCTGCAGACAGATCAGGTACTGCACGGGTAGAATTCACTTGCACGGTACCCAGTGAATACGACGCATCTGGTGACTCGTGCTTGATGGAATACGTACCTGGAGCATCGAAGTACACATCCACAATCGCCCGCTCCGCTGGAGCGAGTACGACTGCATCAACGAGTGTTTCTCGCTCATAGCGGCCAACATCGGCGCCCACGAGCTTCATCATCATTGCATCACCGAAGGTGACGCGGAAGGTGCGTGTACTGGCCGTATTCGCAAGGAAGAATCGCACAACGGAACCAGCATCTACAGAGATGCCATACGTATCTGCATCGCTGCCGTTCACCAACATCACATTGCCGAAGCGCCCCATAAGCGGAAAGTTTGCAGTGTCTTTCCCATAGGGTTCCGCTTTGCCGTTGGTGAGGAGTAGATCATCGAGCACCACAATCTCTTCACGGTGCACGGGTGCATATGCGTCATCCGCTTTCGGCAACACGCGGATCATGCCGTAGAGGCCAGAATCCTGCTGCACATCTTCACGAACATGCGGGTGATACCAGTAGATACCTTCATCGGGGAACGTGAGCGTGTATACGAACGAATCTCCTTTCTGTACCGCGTCCTGGGTCACACCAGGAACACCGTCGTTGGCGTTCTCCAAACGTAGGCCATGCCAGTGCACGGTTGTTTCGTACGGAATCTCATTCTGGAATTCCAACGTGATTGTTGCTCCTTGTTCTACCGTAAGAACAGGCCCCGGAATCTGTCCGTTGTACGCGAACATCGAGATAGTGTTTCCATCAATGGTTGCACGAACCGGTGCGGCAGTGAGGGAAAACTGCTCGCCGTCCTGCAGCTGCACCATTTCCATTGGTTTGGCTTGGGGCAAATCGGCCACATTCACCTCTGTTTCCGATTCGGGCAGCGATGCTTGACCATGACCGCCACGCTGCATTGATCGCATCATCGCCATGTGCTCCTCTGGAGTTTGATTGCGGAGTTCCTCAACCGTAATACCCATCATTTCCGCCATGCGCACTTCGGACTGCGTAGCATCGGGTGGATAGCCCGAAGAACAGGCTACCAGTGTGCAACACGCCAGAGTGATGAGAGAAAATTGCTTCATGCTTCAGGAGGAAGAACACAGGGGATATTCGGATCGGCAATGCAGTTCTCTGCAGGAGGATCACCACGCTGCGGGCAGGTGCGGGAGTACAGACAAGAATCATCTGTCATCTCTTTCAGCTGTGCTGCGATTTCCTCATCAGTAGACGCAGTAGTAAGCAAAATCTGATCAAGATCATTAAATGGGTACTCCATCGTAAACACCTGCTCTTCACCATTCACAAATAAGCGGAACGGCGTTTCATCGCAGATCTGGCCATCGGCCATTGGCTCGAAGGACGTGTAACAATTGCCTTCAATGCCGATCTGGATGCTCGTGAAAAATTCTTCGAGCGTGAGCCCGGGTTTATGGCGATGAATAACATGACCGACACCATCGTGCAGGTGCAGGTATTCATGATGCGCATCGTGGTGCTCTGTTTCGGTGGACACACCAGACATGAGATGTTCATCAGAGAAGTCCATTCGTTCGCCGTCCACATACACAGCAAAGTCTGCGTGGGTGTGGTTGGGATCAGGGTTCTGCTCTGCGCGCAGAGGATCATCGTACATCCAATCGCAGGATGCGAAGAGCATGACCGCCGGCAGGAGGAGAAGAAATCGTTTCATGAAAAAAAGAAGAAATTACATCTGCATCATACCCGGCATCGCATCTTCATCGGTATCAATCACCGCATCGTCGGCTTCCATCATCATGGAGCCCATACCCTCCATACCGCCCATCTCTTTCATCATTTTCATCATCGGACATTCACCGCCGTTCATGCCGCCGCACATGCCTCCAGATTTTGCGGCCATGCGTCCGCCAATTGGCGAGAACGACGCGGAGAGCAACGTGCCGGCAATTCCAACGATGAGCAGCCAAACTGCCATCGTCTTCAGTTTGTCAGCGGCCAAATTCCGCATTGCCCATGCAGCAAACAACACGAAACCAACTGCAGTTGCTGCCACAAACAACAGATGAAGGTGGAAGAATACGGGGAGGAAAGACAATCCCATGGAGCCGGTGTTTACCATTGTGTTCATCATACAAAGAAGGGGGAAAGAAGATTAACGGCGAGAGAGACCGATCACCTTGGCGAGTTCGTGAACAAACGATTCACGATCGCTCGGGGAACCGGAGAGTTTTTGTACTGCGCATGTTTGCAAGTGGCTTTCGAGCACTTGCGCCTGTACGTGTTCAATATGACCTTTCATGGCGAGAGCTATTTCTAGAATCTTTGGGCAATATGCGTCCTCTTCAATCATCTTCTCCAGTTTCTTACTCAATCCATTGAATCGTTTGATCGCTGCCAGTGCCTTCGTCTTTTTCTCGGGGATCATAGGTACAGGTAGGGGGTACCCATACCTTACTCCTTCCCGTACTGACGTCAAGACTGAAAAACTGCGGAAAGGCTCGGCCACAGGCACTTCATATGAGAAGTAAAACAGGGTACCAATAAGCGTTCACAATGCTTTGTGTAGTCATGTTACTTTTGCCTGGCAACAAAAGTAACCAAAAATGCAGGCGCGCCAAAGCCCCTCCACCTGCCGCAACACCCCCCGTGGCGCGCCTCCTCGCCGTACAATCTCGCTCATGGAGGGGTGTCGCGCCACGGAGGGGGTGGAGAATGGGTGGGTTTGGCGCAACGGCGTTTTGCTCCCAGCGCAAAGCCCTTGAGCTCAAGCTGAAGGCGAGAAGCGAAAGGCTTTGTGCGCAGTGCCCTGGCAGCGCCACCTTTGTCGCCGGACAAAGGTGGCAAAGAATCCGTAAGCAGTACAATACGGTAGTGTAACCTTTCCATCGACGGGTCGTAGTAGACCGTGCAAGCACACATCTGTGTGCGGCATGCCACCCGATCTTTCCGCACCTTCTCCCCATGACTCTCGACGAACCGAGCGCGATCACCCGATGCCAGGCTGGAGACCTCACCGCATTCGATGAGCTCTACCAGACCTACTTGGAACCGATCTACGCGTACATCCATCGACGGATTTCTCACCGCGAAACGGCCGAAGACCTCACGAGCACGACCTTCCTCAAGGCGCTCGAGCGCATTCGCACCTACAACCCCGATCGCGGGAACTTCTCGGCGTGGATCTACTCTATCGCTCGCAATACGCTCACAGATCACTACCGTACCAAGCGTGAATCCACAGATATCGACGCGATTCTGGATCTCGCATCCGAAGATGACACCACGGCAGGAGTTCGACACTTCGTGGAACGCGACAAACTCCGCGCAGCGCTCGAGTCACTCGATCCGGTGAAGCGTGAAATCGTATTACTGCGCGTGTGGGAAGGCCTCGCCTACAAAGACATTGCCGATATTGTCGGCAAGTCCGAAGGCAACTGCAAAGTCCTCTTCTCGCGAGCGGTGGACGCTCTGCGCAAAGAGATCGGCCCACTCGCTCTCGCAATTCTCCTCCTCTCCCCCACTCTCCGATGACCAACCCACAACTTCAGCAGATCCTTGAAGATCTCTACGCCATCGATCCGGAGCTGCGCTCATACGAAGCGGAACTTCTTCCGCTCGTACAGACGTTGCTCGCCGGCAAGCGCAACCCCAAGCCAACCAAAGAATTTGCAGCACAGCTGCGGCGCATCTTGCAGGAGCGCGCAGCCACGCTCTCGGCAAAGACAAGTATGGCAGACACCATAGCATCGTTCTTCCAGAGCAAAACATCGTTTGCAGTGCTCGGCGCTTTCCTCGCCGTCGCTATTGGCGCACCAACTATGTACGTAGCCTTGAAAGGCGCAGACCCAATGGCTCTGCCTCCTATGAGCGACACCGATATGGAAGAGAGCGCCATGCGCGCGTATGACGTTGCCCCCACAGCACCAGAAGCATTCGGCAAACTCGGGGTGAGCGCCACTGCACCGCAAGCCAATCCCCGGCCACAGAGCGGTGGCGGTGGCGGTGATGCAGCAATGTCCTCGCTCATTTTTCCACCAGGCCCCATGTATTCGTATACCTACGAGTACGCCGGTGAGGAAATCGCTTTACCAGAATCCGACACAGTGAACGTTCTGCGCCGTAAGCAGGTGCAACTCCCTGCGTCATCTGTATCGCTGCCACCATTGGATATTATCGATATGGGTACGTTCCGCGACAGCCGGGTAACGAATGTGAGCCTGAGCCAAGATTCCAAGAATGGGTACATGGTAACGCTCGATTTGCAGGAAGGCAGCGTGTCGATCTACCAGAACTACGAACGTTGGGATGATCCGTTCCGTAACTGCAACGGTGACCAGTCATGCTATGACCGTTTGCAGCTTTCTTTGAGCGATGTTCCGTCGGATGACACGATCATCACCATTGCCGATCGATTCCTGCAGGAGCATGGCATCGATACGAGCCGCTACGGCGCCGGAGCAGTGGATCATCAATGGAAAGTGAATTACGAGAACACGCCAGAAGCCGATCGGCGCGGTATGGTGCCCGATACGCTCGCCGTGATCTACCCGTTCACGATCAATGGCACAACGGTCTACGAGCAGTACGGCTCACCTATGGGCATTTCTGTAAACGTGAATCTGCGCAACAAAGCAGTGACCGGCGCGTGGAACATCATGGTGCACCAGTACGATGAGTCCGCGTACCCAGCAGTGAAGAGCGCGCAGCAAATCACTGACTTCATTGAGCGCATGAATAACGCCGCAGGCGACATGCGCATCATGATGGCCGAGCAGGAAGGTGCCGGTGAAACCGAAGAGACTGTGGTAAAACTCGGTACCCCAACACAGGGCTTCGCCCGCTACTACCGCTCCAAAGATAACGGCAGCATGGAGCAGCTCCTCGTGCCTGCACTCATCTTCCCGGTTGCAGAAACGGTGAACCCGCCGAGCTACTACTCCCCCACCCCAGTGGTAGTACCGCTCGCTTCCGAATTGCTTGAGGAAGCAGAAGGCCAAGGGCAGCCGATGCCACTGATGATGCAGTAAACATTGATATAGAGTGAAAACGCCCCCAAAAGGGGCGTTTTTGCTATCGAAGAATTCGGCAGAACCTTAATGCCTTCTTAAGGCCACAGGTCTAGGCTATGGGCAAACGAAATGCACATACTCGTTGTTGAAGATCAGGCGAAAATCGCGAGCAACATCCGGGAATTCCTGGAGCTGCAGCACTATGTGGTGACCGTGTGCCACAATGGCACGGAAGGCTACGAAGTCGCCATAACCCAAGGGATCGATCTGATTGTATTGGATATCAACCTGCCGGGAATGGATGGCATGGAGGTATGCAGGATGCTGCGTGAGAATAAAAAAAACATGCCGATTCTCATGCTTACGGCACGTGCAAAGCAGCAGGAAATCGTACATGGGCTGAACATTGGTGCGGACGATTACCTCACCAAGCCCTTTGATTTACAAGAACTACTCGCCCGCGTGCGCGCATTGCTGCGCCGGCACGCGGAAGAACGCTCGCCTGTGCTGTCGGCAGGCGGCGTGACACTGGACAGCGAAAAGCGCGAAGTGCGCAAAGGGAAGAAGACTATCGATCTGTCTCCGAAGGAATTCGGTTTGCTGGAATTCCTCCTACAACACAAAGGCAGAGTACAAGAGCGCCCACGCATCATTGAGCATGTATGGGGCGGGCGCGATGACCTGCTCTTCTCGCAGACTGTAGACGTGCACATTGCGTACCTCCGGCGAAAGCTCGGCAAAGACATCATCGAAACCGTACCAGGAAAGGGGTACGTTATCCCCGACGCGTAACCTATGTTCAAACGCATCAGCTACAACATCGCGCTGCGCTTTACGGCATTCGTGTGCCTATTGATGCTCGTAAACGGATCGCTCTTTTTGCTCGCGGACTACAGCAATAGTCGCCGCATGGGCAAAGAGCGCCTCATCCGTTCGCTCAACCCTATCATTCATAATGCAGAGGGTGTGTTCTCTGGGCAGCCAGTAGTACTGCCGCTACAGATGCGCGAGCGCATTCGCATTCTGCAACCCGACGGTCATGCACTGTTCAGCGGCAACCTGTTTAGCGATCTGCCTGCCATGATCGAGGGAGAAGTGGTGCCTGTACGCATACAGGATGAGGAATACATGATTGTGAGTCGCCCGGTGATCCGCGATGGCAAAACCATCGGCTACGTGCAGGTGGCCGGAATGGAACCACTGCGCAGGAGTGACCTGCCGTTGCGCGCGCTCATTTTTCTGATCGTAACGTTAGCGATTTCTGCACTCACGTTCGCCGTGGGTTTGCTGTTTGCGCGCAGCAGCCTAAAACCCGCGGAGCGCATGATGGAGCGGCTGGAGCGGTTTACACAGGATGCGAGCCACGAGATCCGCACGCCGCTTGCGGCAGTGCGATCATCACTCGACCTTGCCCTCCAAACCGGCAAGTTTGAAGAAGGCATTCGATCCGCCAAGCAGGACATCGATGGCATTGCGTCACTCACTGAACGGTTGCTGGAACTCACTCGTTTGGATGCGCTCGGCTTACGCTTGGAACACGTAGATCTGAGCGCACTCCTCCACACGACCGTAGAGAAGTATCGCCCCATGGCGAAGGAGAAGAACATTACGCTCAACGCATCTATTGCAGACGATATACGAGTACAAGCCGATGCAATGCTGCTGCAGCAAGTAGTAGGGAACCTGATCGCCAACGCACTCAAGTTCAGCAAACCTGAAGGTGGAACTATCTCCATCACTCTCAAGAAAGGTTCGCTCTCTATTGCAGATACAGGCATTGGGATTGCCAAGGAGCAGCTTGATCGCGTGTTCGACCGTTTCTACCAGGCCGACCCCTGCCGATCGCAAGGCGGGTTTGGGTTGGGTCTTTCGCTGGTGAAACGGATTGTGGAGCTCCACGGCTGGTCTATCGCCGCGCAGAGTACGCAGGGCAAAGGAGCAACATTCACGGTGCTGTTCAGCGCAGCAAAGTAGCGAAGAGGTACTTCCTTATTTGCCCTGTAGGAAGCCCTTTACCTCGTTTTTAAAGTGCTGGTACAGGAAGGATGCCGCAACGAGCAGAATGCCGAGCACGGTAAACCCAATCACTCGTGCCCCCGTGCCAAGCGAGAAGAAATCCACGAGTGTCATTTTGGCAACTGCGAGCAGCAGTAGACCTACACTGAAGGAGCGCAGCGCTCCAAGGCGAATGGCAAACCCCGCAATCAGGGTGAGCGCGCCGTACACTGCCCAGAGCATGGATACTCCAACCTGCTTGGCCTGATACTTGGAACCGATTCCCGAGAGCAGGTAGCCGTCATCTACACCGCGGAGATACTCCGCCGTAAGGTAACTTACCGTGACAATCTGCACGCCAATGCCAAGGGCAACCATGCCGTGCCTTTCGTCTGCCGAGAGCTTCTGCCATTTACGCTTAGCTTGCGCGAGCACCAGATACCCGCCACCAATGAGCGCGCCTGCTTCGATCAAGCGTTGCGTAAATGAGAGCGTTGAGCGAGCGGGCAAGGCAACATGCGCAAACAGCAGCACAGTAAGGAACACCGCACCGGCAAAAGCAAAGGCGAGCACAGGCGCAGAGAGCGTTCCCGCGCGTTCCATAGCCATGAACGCGAATGCAATGAACATTGCTGCCCACAAGAGCCCAAGCCAAAAACCCGCAGGGGAAAAGAGCAATGTTTCTCTGCCATCGGGAACAAAGAAGAACCAGAAGTACGCAACGCCCATGACCGGCCATGCAAACCGTTGCAGTGTGTGCCCTTGCAACTCCATGGAAGCAATGAGCAAGAGCGCCGCTTCTATGCTCCAAATGAGCGGAATCCATATGCCCGTAAACTGCATAGGTACTGCAATGCTCACAAAGAGCACTGCGAGCGAAAGGCTCGTAACGAGCAGGCGAGCATCGCGCGGATTGCGCATGTACACGCCTACACTGTATGCGCCGAAAGCCAGACCAAAGATGACTGCGCAGAACGCATCAACACTTTCGAAAATGGTCGAATGCTCGCTCAGCCAGAACATGAGAACCGCGAAATGGAAGAGACCGTTCGCAATGAGAATACTAATGTCGGCATCCTGCGATGGAAGCTTGCGCACCAAGGTATATGCGGCCGGAATCGCAAGGTAGAGCGACGCAAAGAGCGCGATGAATACGATGCCCATTTGGAGCGACGCATCTGCTTCGAACACAAATGCATATGTTTCCCAGAATGCCGTACCAATGAATGCGGCAAAATTGAGCGCGTGCCAACGACGCATATGCGCCAGAACGAGCACGCCAAGATCAAGCAGAAGCACGTACGAGAGCAACATGAATACAGATCCTTCACTGCCTGTGAGTATTGGGGTAAAGAAACCGCCAATGATGCCGCAGAGTGCGAGACCAAGTGCGTTGTAGCGACCGGCGAGCACACAGGTGGCAACGGTTGTAAGTATGTTGAGTAGCATGGCTACCGATTCGTCCATGAGCCCGTAGCGATGCAATGCGGTCCACGTAACGATGTACGACGCGAGTGCACCGCCACCAGTGAACGTGAGCGCCCAACTACCGTATCGTTTGCGTAATACATGGCCCGCCCCCATAGCACCGATCGCCAGTATGTACCCAATCATGGTGCGACCTGAGGGCCCAATGATCCCGTTATCGAACGCCCACTTGAGGAAGAACACGAGGGCGATGATCAGTGCGCCAATACCCAGCCACTGGAACCAATGTGCACCAACTGTTTCCTCGAATGATGCACTCGGCGCTGTGGAGCGCACTTGCGGCGGCGCTGTGCGCAGAGTTGCCTGCGGCGCAGGAGATATTTTGGCTGCGCTTTGGGCCGCAAGCTTCGGTGTTGGAGCCGGACGTACGGCAGGCTTCCCTCTTTCGATGCGTTCAATGCGCCCGGAGAGTTGCGCGATCCAAATCGTGAGCACTACCGCGTATACAAAGAGGATGAACTGCATAAGATGAGGGAGGAATGTAATGGATCATACCAAACTTCCTGCAAACACCATCATTCGAAGAGCGGCGCGAATTCGCTGTAGCCCTGCTCCTCAAGCTCCGCAGCAGGGACAAAACGCAGTGATGCAGAGTTCATGCAGTAGCGTAGCCCTGTGGGCTCCGGCCCATCCTCGAACACATGCCCCAAGTGGGAATCACCATACTTGCTGCGCACTTCGGTACGCGGGAGCACAAGCTTGAAATCTGTGTCGGTCACAATGTTCTCTGGCACGAGCGGCCTAGTGAAACTCGGCCAACCCGTACCAGAATCGTATTTGTCGGTGGAGCTAAAAAGTGGCTCACCTGAAACAACATCAACGTAAATTCCTTCATCATGATGATCCCAATAGTCATTGCTGAATGCAGGCTCCGTGCCTTCGTGCTGGGTCACGTCGTACTGGATATCGGTGAGCATCTCCTGCAGCTCGTCTTCCTCTGGCTTCTCGAAGGTACGCCAATCACCTGCTCCTGGTACAGGTTGGGGATCGGATGGAGCGGGTGCAGGAACAGCAGACATACAAGCGCTGAGAAGAAGGAAAAGAGGGAGAAAACGCACACAGAAACCTTACTCCTTTGGTGGCATGGTTGAATGATCCAAATATTGACAAAATGCTATATTTGTTATACTTTACGCGAGCATATTCGGCTTTTCGAATGTGCCCAGATCTTTTGCATCAACGGCGAAAGGTTTGTGTAGTGTCTTTTTGTGAGGAGTTGTCCTATGACAACGCAATTTGGAAAGTCCACGCAACGGCGTGGCAACGGTCGTTCCTTGTCTTTCGAGGCGATGGAGGATCGTCGTATGACGGCAGTTGGCCTTGTGAATGGCGTGCTGAAAATTACCGGAACCGAGCAATCGGATACGGTACTCGTCTCCTTCGGGAACGGGAAAATTCACACGAATTTCAACGGGCAGTCTCGCTCATTCACTGCTGCAAACGTGCAGCACATGGTGGCCTACCTTAAAGGTGGCAACGATGTGCTCACTGCAACCGGTGTTCCGCGAGCACTCGTAGCCCACGGTGGCGACGGAGCCGACCGTATTACCAGTGGCACGCGCCCGAGCAGCCTGTATGGCGGCAACGGCAACGACGTGCTCCAGGCAGGTCCGATTACGGGTGAACGCCCCAATCGCCTGTTTGGCAGCAACGGCAACGACGTGCTGCGTGGCAGTAGCGGAAAAGATGTGCTCAATGGCCACACTGGCGCCGACCGCCTCATTGGAGGCAAGGGAACCGATTGGTTCGATCCAGGCGTGGATAACGCCGTAGATCGCATCTTTGCTCAGGATGGTGAAAAGCTGGATCGCATCCTCAATATGCGTCCGCAAGACATCATTGAGAGCCGCGATGTTCCCAGCTACCCCGGTGGTGTTCGCGACAGCGATTTTTCCGGTCAAACCGTGATCAACGGCAGAACCGTGGAGATGCGTCGCATTACCTACCCAGGTATCGACGGCATCTTCTACCGTGTTCGCACGGTGTCCGACAATGGAACGGTCTTCACCCAAGATCGCCGTGCCAACAACGTGATCAACGTGTTCACACCCTCACTGCAAATCGATGCAGGTTTGAGAGCGGAACTCGTAGCCAATGGTTGGCTCCGGATCGGTGTGTTTGGTTAGTCACAGTCTCTTTTCAAAAACCCCCTACCCATAGGTAGTCCTATGCGTACGCAAACTATTCGCCACGATGCGATACGAGTGCCTGACTCTTCGGAGACAGGCACTTTAGTGTGCATGAAAAAGCCCGATCCTTTGCGTGATCGGGCGGTGCGTTACGACAGTGCTACAAGCAATGCTTGCAGCGCGAACGGGCTCAGCACTCCGCCAGTAAAGGCAGCCGTGTCGCAAAGGAGCGTAGAGCGACGGAAGGGTGGATCTGCAACAAAGCGGATCGCGCCCCATTCGAAGAAGTAGTACAACCCAAGCACCGCGGCACCAATTCCGCCGCAGAGCGACAGTTGTGGTTGCCAGGTGCAGGTGAAGACTACGTATCCCTTTTCCAACGCAACGAGCGCGTAGATCAGGGCACCGAAGTACACTCCGGCGAGAAACAGAATCATTCGATACATTCATCCTCCTAACCGCACATGCAGCACAGTTGCCAGATACCAAACGGTACACACGCCGCGAGGCCGAACGCCAGACTCTTGCCCAACATGGGGAAGAACGGTTCGGGGTGATTTGTCTCTTTGTCTGGGTCGTGCTCGGTGGCGGCGCACAGGCAGATCATCCCAAGAATGAGCGACCAGACCAGCCCCTTCATCAGGGGGCAAAGCGGATCGATTTCGCCGTCATCACCATAGCACCAGGTGCCAAGAGCAATGACGAGACCTGTGATCAACCCGCACACAACGCACACCTTCAGATTCAGTTTCATCGCATTCTCCAATGCAAAAAAGCCGTCGATATGACAGAACAGCGGCCCTGCTTTCGCTGGGGGGCCGTAACGTGCCGGACGTATAGCAGATGGAAAAATGCAAAACAAGGCTCTAAGAGCGGGTTTTGCCGGCATCCCATCCGCCTAACAAACGGCGATTCTCTTTGGCAAAAGCTTGTTTTTGCACTCTTTGGAGCACGTGCGACACGCGTCGTGCTGCTGGCACCGGGCGCAGATGACACACTCGGTGGCACAACGAACACAGGCGACATGCACGTCCCCCGGATCGCCGCAGTGCGGGCAGAGACTATACCGAGCGGAAGGCTTGAGTTCTTGGTTTACAGCAACACGGTGATCAAAGACGAAGCACTCTCCTTGGAACTTCCCGTGCGGGAATTTTTCGAGATATGCAAGAATGCCGCCCTGCAGTTGATAGACATGTTCATAGCCCTGCTTCTCCATTTCGAGGAGCGCCTTTTCGCAGCGAATGCCACCCGTACAGTACATGAGGATCTTCTTCTCCTTGGGGAGGTTGGCTTTTTTTACGTATTCGGGGAATTCCTGGAAGTTCTTGATGCGCGGATCCATCGCCTTCTCGAACACACCAATATCTGTTTCGTACGTATTGCGAGTATCGAGAACGATGACATCTTCTTTCTCCAATGTGGCGTGCCACTCTTCGGGAGTGAGATGCTTGTGTACGCCGCGGGGCTGCACATCGGGTTGTTTGATCGCCACAATCTCGTCGCGGATCTGCACAGACCATCGCTTGAATACAAGGCGATCGGCTGTGCTGTCTTTGCATTCGATTGCACCGAAGAGCTCGTGGAGAAGCGCTTTCCACTCCGTAATCACCTCAGGCGTACCGCACACCGTGCCGTTCACGCCCTCCTCTGCAAGCAGCACTAGACCACGCATGCCGTGCTCTGTGCCGAAGTCTTGCAGCTTGGCATGTAACTCCTCCACCGCAGCGAGCGGCAGAAATTTGTAGAACGCGGTAATGAGGATAGGAGCTTCCACGGCGCCATAGTACCGCAAAAAAACCTGGAAAGCAGGATTGTGAGAGAGATTTCCTTCCCGTAGGCTCTGCCAATGCGCACCCCTCTCCTCCTTATTACATTGCTCCTGCCTACAGCAGGTTTTGCACAGAGTATTTGCTATTCGCCGAGCGACTGCGTGGCACCACAGCGGTGCTCATCGCTCCTCGATGGAATTGTGCCTGGTACCTGCGGAACCGATGCTCCACCGCCTGCACCAACGCTCGAAGCGAAAAAGGAGGTGGCGCCTGTGATCACACAACCTAAAAAGGTAGAAGAAGTTCCGGCTGTGCCATCGTCTTCGTCGTCTTCGTCATCGAGTACATCGTCCACGGAAAGTTCTGCTGCTTCCTCCCAGGTTCCAGCCCTCGACACAGGAATGCTCAGCTCTATGCTCAGCTCGCTTACGAGCATGATGAACTCCCTCATGAATAGCATGACGTCCATGCTCAATAGCATGAAATGCATGTTCGGCGGCTGTAAGTAAAGCACCGACCTCTTACGCCGCACGCGCAACACGCTGCACAAGGTTTCCGCAGTCGAGCACTGCATCAATGTTGTCGCGGATGATCCCCTGTGCCTCGAACGTTCTCTGTTCCTTGGTGTAGCTACTCACGGGGAGTCGCTCGCGAAACAATGCGAATCGATCATGGAAATCGATCGTGCGACGGATGGCCGCGAGTGCTTCGGTACTGACCCTGAGCCGCTCACGCTCCTCTGGAGAGAGGTTTGAAAGTAAATCTTCGAGGGCAGTAAAGCTCTCTATGTAGAGCTTCGCCTCTTCAATGGGCAATGGGGCATCTGCACGATCGACCATGGAGTGAGTATACCAAACTGCACACGACCGCTACTCACCGTGGTACTCGATGTCCGAGGTAAGCGGATTACGGTTTCTACGACGGGCACTCTTGCCTGTTGGGATCTTGAGTTTCTGTATACGCGCTGCGTTCTCACGACGGAGTTGTGTCACCCGTTCCTGCGCCTGTTGCATTGCCTCGATTGCGCGCTCGGTAATGGTTGCCTCATCTGCATGCTCCGTGCGTGCCTGCGCCACAGCAGTACGTACGTCTTCAATGATTGCCACACGTTCGGCATCATCACGTACCGCCTTACGCATCTGGATCAGTGCGCGCTTCACCTCTTCAGGCAAAGCCGTATCGCTGCGAATTGCATCGATATTCGCGAGCCGAAACAGCCGCATAGCTTCCTGTTGTTTGCTGTTGAGTGACATCCAGACAGTGTACCACAAACAGGCGCATTGATCACTGCTGTTGCTTCCACTCCACAATGGCTCCCACAGCTCGCTCCATGCTATCGGCAGGGCGCAACTTGGCGATCTGACCACGCGTGAGTATGGGATAGTGGCGAGCAGTATCCACCGCATTGGCGATGTACCACACGTCATCTTCTGCAGTCATCCAGCCCTGTGCATCGAACCGCGAGAGATTAACCGGTACCGAGAACGACCGAAGGGTTTTGGAACCGTCGTCATTGGTGTATTCGTGGAAGTACGACATAGCAAGCTCGCGCACCGAGCGGTAGACCGGTTCGCGATACCGCAATACGCCGTGATTGGTTTTGCTGATTGCGCCCCAGCACCCCTGCAACTGGAACAGCGCAACAACGTGATCCATATCTTTGGCATTCGCCTTCAGATCGAGCAGAAGCGGTTTTGCTCCGTTCATACGCAATGCAACTGCTGCAAGCATGGCACCCTCTATGCAATGTGCTCGTCGCTCGCGAAGCACGCGCCGGGGAGAGATGCATGTGTCCCCTTCTGGCTCGAAGTTCATGGGAATGCTATCGAGGAAATCCTGAATCTTGCGCGGTGTATTGAGTGCGCGAAGAGCGGCAAATTCTTCAAACGCTACCTTGTAAGCCATGAACGGAGTGTAACCCACGCAGAATACGCCGGGCACGATTTCCGTACTTCTCGCAGCACATATTCCGCCTCCCTGCCCCTGCAATGAAGGACGCGTAATACCGTAAGCATTGATCTTCGCGGCGTGACTGTTATTGACAAAATAACAATATAATTTATAGTAACATTATTCGTTTTATCGGTCCTTAAAACCATCGGAATACGGATTCCTTTGTGTTTGGACCTACTCGAAGAGGGAAGATCGATGAACTTTGAGTCTGTGCTGCCGGTATTGATCGTGGGCTATGGAACGATGGGCCGCCTCTACGTTCGGGATTTGGCCAACTTGGGCCTGCCTCCCGAACAGATGACCGTGGTGGACCTCTCGGAAGAGGCACTGGCGGCATGCAAACATGCGTACCCGGCAATCCAAGTGACGCGCGACATCAACATTGCGCTCCGGCGCAAGCCGGGCATGTGCCTCAATCTGGTGAACAGCCCTGCTCACTACAGCGTGTTTCACGCTGCGATTGCGGGAGGCGTGCGCCATCTGTTCGCGGAGAAACCGATTGTGGACGTGCAACACCTGAGTGATGCGGAACGCTTGCTCAACCAGGCGCACACATGCACCACCGGGTACCTCATCAACTTCTCCCAAGCTGTGGAGAAGCTGGTGAGCCTCATGCAAAAGCATGACCTCCGCATTACCCAAGGCCGCTCCATTTGGGGCAAAGATCGTACCAAGGATACGCGTCCCACCGCAGGCAGCGTCGAAGACGAAATGACGCACCCGATCCAACTCCTGCTGACCCTGGTTCGCTTGAACCAGAAGATCGAGAGCATGTCGGTACGATCGATGCTCGACTACGTCACCTTCGTGAATGCGGAGCGCCAGCGCGAGGCGCACCTGCAGGATACCTCGTTCCCCCTGGAACCGGTTTCGACTGCGAGTGCGAGCATGAACCTGCGCACCAACACCGGCAACACTCGGTTGTTCCTGCAAAGCTCCTTTGTGAGCTTCGAGCAGGAACGCCGGGTGGAACTGCTCCTCTCGCACCGCTTGGGTGCGCCCGCCTACAAGGCCAAACTCGTGTTCGATGTGGACGGTGAAGACCGCCTGTACTACGCCCAGATGGGCGAAAAGCAGTGCGAAACCTTCTCCTACCCCTCCAACCACAAGCTTATCGACCAGCTCCAGGCCGTGGGATTGTACGTATCGGGCAACAAGCCCGACCCGCGGCTCGTCCACTTGCCCCACGCACTGGAAGCAGTGCGCGTGAGCAGCGCAGTCCTCGAAGCCAACCAGCTCGAAGGCATCACGATCAATCCGTAATTCCGATGAAAAGGATCTAAAACGAAGAAGCCTCGAACCCCGCGTTCGAGGCTTTCTTTTTCTCATTGAAAACAATGTATACTGCACCGTAATCATTCCCCCACCTGTATGAAGATCCTCACACTTGTCCTGCGCATCCTCCTGATCCTGCTCCTCGTTATGCCAGTACTTGGCGGGCTTGGTGTGTTCCCACCACCAACCGCAGACATGTACCCCACGCCAGAAGGCTGGGCATATATGAGCGCCATGATGGAAACCGGATTCATGATGCCAGTACTCGCCACACTCTGCGGCGTATGCGCACTGCTCATGATCATGAACAAGACCGCTCTCGCGGCCGCATTGCTCGCACCATTCACAGTGAACGTGATGCTCTTCCACTGGTTCTTGGATCCCACGCCCATCGGTCCATCATCGGTGATGGCGTACATCCTGCTCGTGCTCAACGCGTACTTCCTGTGGATCAACCGCGAGAAGTTCAGGCCGCTGTGGTAAGCGTGGCATGAACACGTTCCCTGCAAAGCGACCGCACACGATCCGGGTGCATGACACCATGCAGACTGCTTCCTATGTGCTCACCGAGCCAATGGGCAAGCACTTTGACCCGCGGTTCAAGCCCGATCTCACGCCGAAAGAAATGCTCGCACTCGGCGTGTTTGGCGGTACGTACCTTGCCGACTGCGAAGACGAGTTCCCGCCGGATTGGTTTACGCACGCAAAGACATCACCGAATGGAAAGAAGCATGCCAACCTCAACTGCTTCGGCATCAACGCGAGCCAACCGCTCGCCGTGTGGCAGAAGCGCGGCTGGATCCATCCGGCTGATCCTCGCGGGTGGTTCCAGTGGTACTGCCGTTACTACATGGGCCGCCGCATGCCAGAGGAAGACGAACGACAGATCAAGCGCTGGCTCGCGATCAAGCGCCACATTGTGCAGATCATGCGCAACTGCGACCGCGGTGACGTGCACTGCAGGCGCCGACAACGGCAAGCCGTGCTGCACTGGGCATACGACAGCAGGAAGATGTAACTACTCCGCTGCGGCTTGCGGATACGTGAGCGTCATTGCGCCACTGTGATTGAACCCGCCGCCGCTCCCATTGAAACCGTACTGCACTGTGCGGCTGCTCTTGTTCACCGAACCGCTAAAGTTGGCGCCCGCGGGAATGTTCACAAAGAACGGGCTACACGCACCACTCATGGAACCGCTAATGCTGCCTGTTGCACCGCCATCGAACGTGCCGGTGATCCGACCATCGCACGTACCCGACACCGTTCCGGTGACTGCACCACCCGTGAGTGGAATGTGCATGGTGACATCTACCGTATTGCCTTTGAGTTCATAGGTGCCCGTTGCAGTGACTGACCCTTCCTCGGGTTCATCCTCTTCGAGGCCACCCATGAGGCAGTCAAAGATGTCCATATCACCGCAATGGCTGAAGTAGTACCCCAGCGCTTCGTTGGAACCGACTATGAACAGAATCAGCACAATGATGATGAATGCCGCCATGGGTCCACAACCGATACCTTTCTTGTTGTTGTTCTTCATAAGGCATATTCAATGTACTGCCGATCACAAAGTCAATTTCCCAAGTACCACAAAGGCATTGCTCTACTGATTGGGCACGAATGACGCAAAGTGCAGCCCGCGCTCTGTACTCTGACCCACGCCACCAAGCGCCGCCTCAAGCTCTTCTCTCGTTGCAGTGTTGCTATCGACGTTCAGCAAACTGCGCGCATGCCCAGTATTGGCACCGATCACCAGTGCATCCAGACCCTCTGCATCCCACTGGATACTGGATCGAGATTGCGGAGGAATTTCGTGATGGCCGCAGACGAGCGTCTTATACAGCTCATGCTTCACCTCTCCACTGATCACCTTGGCAGCGTGAGGAAGGGATCTGCGCAAACACTCCTGCCCATTGCGCAGGAGCACCGGAACATTGTTCTGGATCGCCGCGGCAATCAGGCTGAAGCCGTTGGCGAGTTCATCCAGAATATCCGCCGTGTCTGGATTATCGATCGGGAGCTGCTGCTGAATCTTGCGGACAATATCTGTGTGTATGCCAGCGCGCGCGAGTGCACGCGCACCAACGTTGTAATCGCAAATCAACGTGTCATCTGGCACGTGATCTCCGCTGCGCATAAGGAGCACATGGCGACCATGATCGTGCACGAGCGTATCTTCTGGATCGCGGGTAACAGCAAGATAATCGGGGTGCCGCACAAAGGACGGCGACCGTAGATTCTTTGCGGCAATGTACTCCGCCTTCGTTCCCTCCAGCGCAGGAATCATCATGTGCAAACCGTAGTGTGCGATCTGCTCACTATTCTCCATATCGCCATTCCCAACCATGGTGATCATGGAATGCAATGTATACTATTTGTTACATTTGTCAATTACTCACAACATCCGGAATACGCGCTCCCATTGTGAATTTGGTGCAGCTAAGCCTATGATGACGCACACTTTCCCCCAAAAAACATGCAAGAGAGAATGTTATTGCTAGCAGGCATTGCACTGCCAAGCCTCCTTATGAGTAGCGCAGCATTGGCGAACCATACGTGGGGGAACTATCACTGGGGTCGCTCCGCGAATCCACTCGTGCTCCAACTGGGGGATAACGTCACGAGCAAATGGGACACACATCTCCTGCAGGCACGTGATGACTGGAATGTTTCCGACGTGCTGAATACAACAGTCGTTGCCGGTAAAACGAATCCGAAGAACTGCAAGCCTGTAACCGGCCGCGCAGAGGTATGTAATTCCAAATACGGCAAGAATGGTTGGCTAGGAATTGCGCAAATTTGGATAAATGGCGACCACATTACCCAAGGCGTCGTAAAGCTCAACGATACGTACTTCAATACCAACAAGTACAACACCGCCGCGTGGCGTGATTTGGTGACATGCCAAGAGGTTGGCCACATCTTCGGCATGGGGCACCAGGACGAAAACTTCTCCAACCCCAACCTGAATACATGCATGGACTACACCAACCTGCCCGAGAGCAATCGTCACCCAAACCAGCACGACTACGATTTGCTCGCCACCATCTACAGCCACCTCGATAGCATCAATACGTCTCTGCAGAGTGTTGTGAATGGTGCAGGAGTTACTCGCCCAGTCGACGTGGATTGGAACAATCCTTCTGAATGGGGTCAGAATGTGGAAGGCCACGTGTTCGAGCGCAATCTGGGCCAGGGTCGTAAAGTGATTACCGACGTGTTCTGGATAGAGGGTCACAAGGGCGGCCTAGCGCACACGCACTAATTTGTACGTCTTCCAAAAAAGGCGCCGCAGTTGCGGCGCCTTTTAAAAAGTATCTGCAACAGGCTACATGCCCTTAAACCACTTCTTCGCGTTCTTATTGCGGTGCGGGCAGCCTGGCCAACAACAGGGTTGGCGCTTTCCTTCTAGGAGTTCCTCGCGCATCCGTTTGATGTGGTCCTTCCGCGTTTCTTCCTTCTTCACAATCGTCGTCCAGCAAATCCACTCGTTGCGCATGATTGGCGTGAGGCTATTCCACTTCTCCAAGATCTCCGCATTGCTCACTAAAGCCTCCTGCATATCCGCGGGGACTTTGTGCAGAATGCCAGTGGAGACTTTGGTAGTTGCCATGTTCAAACAATCTTAGCACGAAAGAGGGATATGGTGGAGATACCATGGATTGTATCAAACCATTCTCGAACTACACGCTTGCACTCGCATATCCGTTATCGTACAAATCGTCAGCATACGGCCACTAGCGTACAGGCAAGGTATGGTGAGCCTGATCGTAGGTAAGCGTCGGTCCTTAGAACATCAGCCATTCACCGAGTTCAGCGTGAGGAGCGAGTACGTACTGCGTACCATTATGACCGGCTTCTACATATGTAAGATACCCCGTGACCACTTCTGAAGTATTCGCGGGATCGTTTGGCAATTTCTCAATGCCGATCGATAAGAGTGCGGTCGTTACAATCCCCCCTGCTTCGCGACAGGCAGTTTCTGCTGCATTTGGCTGGCAAATGGGTTTTGCGTCATGCCATGTACCCTCCGGGACCCCTTCCAACACTTGTCCGCTGAGCGCCAAAGCGTACAGTGCATCTTTGAACACCTTCATGTCGTTTAAACGCTGAATATTGCGAGAAATGCTCCCTGCATCCCCCTGCGTTGCTGCTGGCCTGCTTGGTGGGTTTGTGAATCGCAACTGTCGGAGAATATCTAAACCATATCCTCCATCCTTCTGGAATTGATTCCCTAGGTGCCCAAAGAGACCAACATGACCATGAATGATTGCCATGTACTTCGTGGTGCCATCGGTGAATAGGGAAATCGAAGCCATGCCTGGCTCGAAGGATACTGAGCCAATTTCTGTAGTGAGAGATGTAAGATGGAAGAGATATGAGTCGTGACCAGCGATTGTTACGCCTGAGTCTTCCCAAGCGATCGTTGGGTTCTTTTCACGAAGATACTCCATATACTCATTAAGCGACATTTTGAGCACCCTTTGACCGTCTGCACTATTACCCACAGATGCTTTGTCGATAGCTCGAATCGATACGTTATCAATGATCACGCGATCAGCTGTTTGTGGATCGATGCCCCCGAAATCGTCCCCGGTCACAGTGACATCGTGTGGTAACACAATGGTGTAATTGTGCTTCTTGTTGTAGTACAGCTTCTGTACTACACGAGCGTTCGCTGGATCCAATTTCAAAAAATGCACAAACCTCTTGCCCATGGTCCATCCCAACTCCAAACGGTAGATCATTTCCGCCATTTCGCCGCGGTTGAGTGGCTGATCCAACGTAGAAATGGTCGCAGGGATAATACGCTTTCGCTCCATGGCCTCAAGATAGGGCCGATACCAAACGTGCGCGTCTGTGAGATCCGTTAGATCATATGCTTTTGCAAATATCTTTGCTGCCTCTGCGAGGATGACCGGATTGCCCGGTCGGAGTGTTTGGTCTGCATACCCCTCCACAATTCCTTCTCGCAAAGCAATGCAGAAATACGGGCTATACCACGCTTGCTTGTCGATATCGGTAAATGGCAGCGCTGATGTTTGGCAGGCATCAATATCCTCGGATGAGAAGGTAGCAGCAATGACGATTTTGGTGAATTCTGCGCGGGAAATTTGTTGCAGGGGACGAAAAGATCCATCGGGAAAACCCTGCAGAATCTTCATGAACTGCAGCGATTCAATTGCACTCTTGTACTCATAATCTGCTTGTACGTCTGGGAATGCAGCAGATGCCGCAATCGGAACAAGCGTGAGCATCGCGATCAGGATTTTTTTGAGCATGGCGTGAGTGTAGGTGCGACCTCACAACACTGACAAGAGAATGACGGGTAGCGGTCACTGATTACGACGCCTGACTCGGGCTCATCCACGTCAGCCCCCAACCATGACCGTCGAGGTCATAAAAGCCCGATTGATGCATAAAGCCGTAGTCCTCAGGCTCATGTGCTATTGATCCTCCGGCGGCGACTGCCTTCGACACCAATGCATCTACCTCTTCGCGGCTATCGCAGGTAAGACTGAGCAATACTTGGCAAAATTTTGTGGCATCGGAGAGTGGCTTGGGCGAAATATCCTTGAATCTTTCTTGTGAAGCAAGCATCACTGAAATGGTGTCACTGGTAATAATGCCCCCTGCACTCTCATCAGAAAACTCAGGGTTGCTCCTGTAACCGAGAGCTTCGAAAACGCGATCGACTTCTTTGGATCTTTTACGGGCAGTGAAACGAAAATTTGGGGGGCATTAGTCGAATGTATCACAATGGTGGA
>JAGVDM010000003.1 GCA_020058765.1 Candidatus Peribacterales bacterium
TCCTGCAACGGGTCTGTGTAACCAGAACGTTGTGAACACGGCAACGGCCAAGGCGAAGAACGCTCCACTCATGACATCATCTGTCACAACCAATGTGACATGCGTTACTCCACAGTGTTCCGACGGCATCGATAATGATGGCGACGGCGCAGTGGACTTCCCTGCGGACTTCAGCTGCAGCGATCCTACAGACAACGACGAGACGAACCCGAAGGCACAGTGCCAAGACGGTATCGATAACGATGCCGATGGCCTCATCGACTTCCCGCTTGACCCAGGGTGTTCCAGCAAGCAGGACAACGACGAGTTCAACGTGATTAGCGCTGACCTCAGTATCGACAAGACAGTACAGAGCTCCGTGCCTCGCAGCACAGGCATCGTGAAGTTCTTCCTCACCGCATCAAACAACGGTCCGAACACCGCGACAAACGTCACGATTCAGGATCCAATCCCTGCAGGTTTGACGTTCAACGCAGCACAGTCCGACCCAAGCTGCGTACAGAATGGTGCAAACATTCTCTGCAATAACTTCTCGCTCACGAGCGGCCAGAGCAAGAACGTCACGATCAGCTTCAACATCCCTGCAACGTATGCGTGCAACACGCACATTTCGAACCAGGCGACAGTTGCGGCTTCTTCCACCGATCCGAACCCAGCAAATAACCAGAGCCCAAGCGTATCGACACTTGTAACATGCCCAACAACACAGTGCAGCGACGGCATTGATAACGACCACGACGGAAAGACGGACTTCCCTGCCGATAACGGTTGTTCTTCCCCAACGGACGACGATGAAGTGCTCGGAGACACTTGTGTGATTGCTCGCGCATCCACATACCAGGCCGGACCAAAGTACGCATCACTGCCAAGCACATTGCCATCTGGCGTCGAATTGCGCGATCTTGATTTGTACACGAACACGCTTACGTCTCAGGATCTGAGCAACATCAAGCTGTTCATCTACGGTGATTCCAACCTCAACTCCGGTCCATTCCGCACGCTCACCACAAACGAAAAGCAGTTACTCAAGGGCAAGTTCGACAATGGCGTGAACTTCACGTTCGCAGCGGACAACCCAACAGCCGATGAAGCAAGCGCTGGCACGCGCGACATTCTGAATTACATGCAGAGCAACATGACGTACTCCGGTACGTACTTCGGTACACAATCTGGTACCCACACGCCGAATACTGCTCTCTACCCATTCTTGCAGGGCAAGATCTTCGACTTCTCGAATACCGGCCTCAACTCGCCGGGAGATCTCGTAAGCATCTCCTCACCTGCACAATGTGTATTTAGCCTCAATGGCCGCTGCCACGCAGGTTGGATGCCTGCAGGGAATGGCAAGGGCTTCGTATTCGTGGAAGGTAATGCAGGTGTTGGTTCAGTGAACTACCTGCAGAACTTCATTCAGATGGCATGTAACCCAACACCTCCTCAGTGTCAGGACGGCATTGATAACGATAACGACGGTGCAACTGACTTCCCTGCAGACTTCGGCTGTTCCAGCCCAACAGATGATGATGAAGGCAATCCGAAGGCACAGTGTCAGGACGGTATCGATAACGACGCTGACGGTTTCATCGACTTCCCACAAGATCCAGGTTGCACAAGCAAGCAGGACAACGACGAGTTCAACAACGTGACTGCAGACCTGAGCGTCATTAAGAGCGCAATCAGTCAGATCCAGCGCGGCAACACCTTGCTGTACACGGTGACCGTAACAAACCACGGCCCGAACACTGCAAGTAACGTCGCCGTATCGGATGCAATCCCTGCAGCAGGCCTCGTGTTCAACGCAGCACAATCCAGCGCGCAATGTCTGCTCCACGGCAACAGTGTGGTGTGTAACAACCTCACCCTGCCTGCCAACCAGAGCCATTCGTTCGCGATCGCATTTGATGTAACGCAGAACACGCAATGCGGCACGACCATCGTGAACCGTGCAAGCGTATCCACGTCCACAACCGATCCAAACTCAGGCAACAACCAGAGTAACGACGTGTTCACGACTGTGAACTGCCCAGTCACTCCACAATGTAGCGACGGTATCGATAATGACGGTGATGGTGCCACGGACTTCCCTGCAGACTTCGGTTGTAGCTCTGCAACAGATGATGACGAGAGCAATCCGAAGGCACAGTGTCAGGATGGTCTGGATAACGACAACGATGGCAAGATCGACTTCCCACTTGATCCAGGTTGCCAAAGTGCACAGGACAACGACGAGACGAACGCGGCACTCGGTGCAGACGTTGGTATCGTGAAGACCGGTCCTTCCCAAGTAGTACGCGGCGGTGTAGCTGTGTACGAAATCACGGTGAGCAACGCTGGTCCACAGCAGGCAGATGCCGTGCTCGCACGCGACAACATCCCTGTAGGACTGGTATTCAACGCTGCACAGTCCTCCCCTGAATGTGCACCAAATGCGAACCAGATCCTCTGCGGCGTTTCTGTTCTCCCAAGCGGACAGAGCAAGAAATTCTCTGTCGCATTCGATGTACCAGTAGGTCTGCAATGCAACACAAACGTGTTCAACCAGGCAACGGTAGGAGCCACATCTCCACAGGATCCAAATCCGAACAATAACCAAAGTGCGACGATCTCTACGTTCATCCACTGTCCTGCAGGTCTCTCTGTGGATAAGAGCGGCCCTGCAACAATTAAGCCGGGTGAAGTGATCACCTACACGCTCACAGCGTCGAACAACTCCAATCTGCCGATCAACAACTTGAAGATGATCGACAAGATTCAAGCTGGCCTCACGTTCAACGCAGCACAGTCCTCCCCAGAATGTACGCTGCAGGGTAACGAGGTGCAGTGCGGAACATTCTCGCTCGCAGCTGGCGCAACCAAGACGTACACCGTGTCCTTCACGGTATCGCAGAATCGCCAATGCGGCTCGCTCATCGTAAACTTGGTGGATCTACTCCAGGGTACAAACGACCTGGCATGGGACAAGCAGGAAACACAAGTGACCTGCACCCAGTGTAGCGACGGTCTGGATAACGACGGCGACGGCAAGACCGACTTCCCGAACGATCTTGGCTGCGCGGATCGCAACGACAACGACGAGCGTGATCCAAACGGTCCTCAGTGCGACGACGGTAAGGACAACGACGGCGACGGTAAGATCGACTTCCCGCAGGATCCAGGATGCACTGGCCCAACAGATAACGATGAAGACGAGCCAGAATGCAGCGACGGTAAGGATAACGACGGCGACGGTGCGATCGACTTCCCTGCAGACTTCGCCTGCGACAGCGCAACGGATGACGACGAAGGTGATAAGAAAGCGCAGTGCCAGGACACGATCGATAACGACGCCGACAGTTACATCGACTTCCCGCAGGATCCGGGCTGCACAAGCAACCAGGACAATGACGAGAAGCACGTGCTGAAAGCAGACGTCTCCATCGTGAAGAGCGGCGCACCGGTCATTCAACCGGGCACAACATTGCTCTACACGATCTCGGTGACCAACACTGGTCCAGACACTGCAACGAACGTTGCAGTAGCGGACGTGATCCCTGCCGGGTTGTTCTTCAACTCTGGTGCATCGAGCCACGAATGCGTGCTCCACGGCACAAGCGTGGTATGTGACAACCTCACACTCACGAAGAACCAGAGCAAGACCTTCACGCTCGCATTCAACGTGCCAAGCACAATGCCATGCAGCAGCGTGATCGAGAACCATGCAACGGTAGCAACGTCTTCCTCTGATCCTGATTCTAGCAACAACACCAGCGCCAAAGTCTCCACAACCGTACAGTGTGCACAGAAGCGCGCAGACGTGAGCATCGAGAAGACCGGCCCAGCTACAACAACGAAGGGCGGCACGCTCACCTACACGCTCAAGGCAACGAACAACGGCCCAGATGCAGCGGAAGCTGTGATCATTGAGGACATTGTTCCATTCGGCCTCACCTACACGGGCACTACGGCACAGTGTGCATACACAGCGAACGACAACACGGTGCGTTGCCAGGGCTTCAACCTGAACGCAGCCGAGAGCAAGACGTTCACAGTGAGCTTCACAGTGAGCCAGAACAGCCAATGCTTCGCACAGATCCGCAACCAGGCAACCGTAAAGTCAACGACGCTCGATACGAACCAGGGCAACAACGTGAGCGGCGAAGTGACGACCATCGTGGACTGTCAGCAGACACCACAATGTAGCGACGGTATCGACAACGATGCCGACGGTGCAACGGACTTCCCTGCAGACTTCGGTTGTAGCTCAGCAACAGATGATGACGAAAGCAATCCGAAGGCACAGTGTCAGGATGGTCTGGATAACGACAACGATGGCAAGATCGACTTCCCGCTTGATCCAGGCTGCGCAAGCAACCAGGACAACGATGAGACGGATGCGACTGCTCAGACTGCAGATATGAGTGTCGACAAGACCGGTGCAACGACCATCACTCGTGGCGGCGTACTCAAGTACACCGTGACGGTGAAGAACGCAGGACCAGGCACCGCAACAGACATCATTGCGGTTGACCCGGCTCCGTTCGGCCTCACATTCAACGCGGCAGAATCCAGCCAGGGCTGTACCTTTGCTGCAGGTGAAGTGACCTGCAAGCAGCAAGGCCTCACGCTGGCTCCGAATGCAACGCATGCATTCACCATCGCCTTCACGGTACCGCAGAACGCAACATGCGGTGCAACGATTCGCAACCAGGCATTCGTTTCCGCCAAGGAGATCGATCCGATCGTAACCAACAACCGCAGCCAGACAGTGGACACGGTTGTAGACTGCGGCGTTACGCCACAGTGCAGCGACGGTATCGATAATGACGGTGACGGTGCGACAGACTACCCAGCCGACTTCAGCTGCAGCTCCGCAACGGACGACGATGAAACGAATCCGAAGGCGCAGTGTCAGGACGGTTTGGACAACGACAACGACGGCAAGATCGACTTCCCACTTGATCCAGGCTGCCAAAGTGCACAGGATAACGATGAGATCAACGTAGCCACCGCATGTAACGACGGCGTCGACAACGACGGCGATGGCAAGATCGACTTCCCAGCAGACCCAGGCTGCAGCAGCACAACAGACACCGATGAAACAGGCACAACTGCCTGCGACAACGGTATCGACGACGATGCTGACGGCAAGATCGACTTCAAGGCCGACGGCAGCGGCGATCCAGAATGCGTATCCCCGCAGGATCAGGACGAGGCTCCTGGTAGCTCTTCCTCCAGCAGCTCCTCGAGCTCCACATCTTCCAGCTCTTCCGTGGATCAGCGCTTCAGCCTGATACTCACCGATAGCAAGGATCCGATCAATCCTGGTGACAACTTCGACTACATCCTCACGGTCACCAACTTGGTGAATGCAGCGATCGTGAAGGATCAGGTCACACTGTCACTCGATCCAGATGTTGCCTTCCTCTCCACAACAGGAAGCGGCTCCCACACGAGCGGCGTTGTGAAGTGGACGAACATTCCGTTCACAGCCAACGGCACGGTGACATTCGTCATCAGTGTGAAGGCCTCCACGAACTTGCAGAACGGCGACATACTCAAGTCCATCGCCTTCGGCTCTCCATCCGATGAAGAACTCACCGGTGTGGTAAGCAGCAGCTCTTCCTCCTCGAGCAGCTCATCAAGCTCGTCCTCGAGCGTTGTCCCTCTCACGGTAGTGCTCACCGACTCGCTTGATCCAGTGAAGCCAAGCCAGTGCTTCGACTACAACGTACGTGTGACGAACCCAAACACGACGGCGATCAACGATAAGACGGTGACCCTCTACCTGGATGGCGACGTAACATTCTCCTCGGCAACGAACGGCGGCACGCACACGAACGGCACGGTCACGTGGACGGACGTGGATGTCCCAGGCGCAAGCAGCGTGACGCGCACGGCAACTGTCTGTGTGAAATCCACGGTGCAGGATGAAGAACTCCTCAAGTCCATCGCTACGCTCGACAACGTGATCGACGACGAAACGACGCGCGTAGACGACGAGGGCAACAACAATGGAACATGCAACGTAAGCCTGTCTGTCACCGACGACAAGGATCCAGTCGATGTGCATGACGAGATTAGCTACAGCATCCGCGTTGTGAACAACAGCGCACAGCAGAGCACGCTTGACGTTCGTGCATTCATCGACCGCGACACCGTGTTCCTCGACGCTTCCGGTAACGGCACCGATGAGGATGACGAAGAAGTTGTATGGGAAGATGTTGTACTGCAAGGCAACGACGATGAAACGCTCCGCCTGGATGTACGCGTGCGCTCCACAGCACAGCCTGGCGACCGCCTGCGCCTGCAGGTACGCGGCTGCGACGTGGAAGAGACGGAGTACACAAACGTCGACGATGACGGCTACGTCCCACCAGTCTGTACTGGACCAAACTGTCACCCAATCCCACCGGGACCAAACCCTGGCACGGGCGTTGTGACTGTCGACAAGCAGGCAGACCGCGGCGAAGTGCAGCCTGGCTCTACGCTCAGCTACACCCTCACAATCCGCAACATGAGCAATGGCATCGCGACGGGCATTAGCGTTGAGGATCGCTTCACAGCAGGCACCCTCACGGTAGAAGACCCAGCCGGCGGTATCTCTACGGGCAACGGCGTGCGATGGGATATTCCACAGCTCGGACCGAATGAAACTCGTGTCATTCGCTACCGTGTCCGCGTAAGCCAATCGATGCGCCACGGTCAGATCATCACGAACACAGTGGAAGTGCGCGGCCTCGGCTTCGACCGCACCGCAACAGACTCCACACAGGTGTACGTGATCGAGAACCTACCACAGACAGGTGACGTGAGCTTCCTCGGCGGCCTCGACCGCAGCAATGGAAACCTCTCGCGCATCCTCCCTGGTACGCAGGGCAGCGCAGCAGCCACATCGTTCGTCCTCTGGACGACGATCATCACGCTCGGTATGACCGCAGGCAGCGTGCTCGGCAAGCGAATGTTGCTGTAGTCCCTACGGGTCGACGCAGAAAAGAACAAAAGCCCCCTCGATGAGGGGGCTTTTGTGTATACAAAATATATTCAAGAAATATACCGAAGTGAAAACGAGAGAAAGATGCTTTTCATCTGAAGAAAACACAAATGGGTATCGGCAGAAATTCTGCGGTCGCGATGTGATCAGAACATAGATCTTAACATCAATTCAAGTTGTACTCAGTCCACAGAATTGACGAAGACGCAAAACGATACCTAGGATTACTCCTTTCCATGCGCCATTCTCTCTTCTCCGTTGCGAGCGGCTTCCTCCTGAAAAACGCCCTAGTAGTGGCAGCATGCATCGTGCCCGTCGGCGTTGCGGCGCAGGATTTTTCGGTGTCTCTCCAAGCATCCAAATCCATTGTGGAGCCACGTCAAACGTTCGTGTACACGGTACAGGTACACAACACGAGCGGCGCTGCTGTAGAGGAGGGCGAAGTAGTGCTGGCACTCGATGATGCACTAGAAGTTCTCTCGGTTTCCGGTGGCGGTCGCCGCGGTGGAGATGGCGCGCAGTGGCGGGATCTCTCCATTCCCGCAGGGGCATCGCGCTCCTTTACGGTAAGTGCACGCGTGGAAGAAGATGCGGAAGACGGTCGCACGCTCTATGCCACGGCAGTCGCCGGTGGCGGCTTTGCCGAAACAACCGTAGAGGTGGAGAACGAAGACGACGAGAATAACGACGATGATCGACGCCTCACGCTGGAAGTGTTCGCCGATACCCCACAAGTGGAACCAGGCGAGCCGTTCATCTTGAAGGTTGCAATCACCAACAAGGGGAGCAGGAAAGTCACAGGTGTAAACGTGACGCTGGAAACAGATGAACGCATCGAAGTGTTCTCCGCAGCCAATCGCGGATCAGTAAGCGATACGGAAGTGGAATGGAGCGATATTGAGCTCAAGGCGTACGAAACGCGCACACTCAGTGCGAGCGCACGAGTGGATAGATCTGCGCAACGGGGAGATGTGCTCACTTCTACGGCGTACTCGGAGGCAGCGATATTTGAACATCGGCTCCCCGTATGGGCGCCGAACGCAGGGCGCGAACCGATGCATATGTTCGTATCTGCAGACGTGCGGGCTGCAGAGCCGGGCAGTACGGTGACCTACGCGCTCAAAGTGCGCAATATGGGAACGCGCGACGAACAGGTAGATGTACAGGCGTACATCGACCCACGCACCCGATTCATTTCTGCATCCGAAGGCGGTGAGCAGTTCGATGAAACACTGGTGCTTTTTGATCGCTTAGTCATCGAGGAAGACGACACGGAGACACTCACGGTGGAAGTAGAAGTTGACCCTACACTGCAGCCGGGAACTGTGCTGCGCTTCAGTGCGCAATCGGGTATTGGCCGGCAGGAGCTGGTGCTCCCCGTCATCGCACCATCGCCAGAGAGCGAGAGTGATTTCTTTGATTCACAAGCAGCAAGCAGCTCATCGTCTTCACGACGTTCGCTGTTCTCTAGGCGAGAGTACGCACCGCAAGAAGATGATGCAAACGTAACAAGAATTGAACTCACTGCCGAGCAGAGTGCAGACAAGGACGAAGTGCAACCAGGGAGCCTGATCACGTACGCCGTGCAGGTGAGAAACGATGGGAACGAGCCAGCAGAAAATCTCGTTGTGGAGGATCGGTTCTCCCGTGAGGACATCACTATCCGCGATGCAATGAAAGGCAAAACGTCTGGCGAGAGCATCGCGTGGACGATCCCTTCGCTCGCACCCGGAGAGGAGTGGCAAGGGGAGTATCGAGCACGCGTGTCCGATAACCTTACGCACGGCACGGTGATCGAGCGGCAAGTGGTAGTGCGCAGCAACAGCACGCTCATTGCAGAGGCGACAGCAGGCACAAACGTGATCGAAACGCTGCCGCAGGCAGGAATTGGAACCTTCGTTTTTGCGCTTGATCAAGCGCGCAGTCGCCTGCACGTACCACTGGCGCAGGCAGTGCAGCCTTCTGCAACTCAGCAAACAAAACCCACTGCCACTCCAGTGCCACCCTTGCGCGTACCGCCTGCACTTTGGATCACACTCATGCTTGCTGCAGCAGGAGTGGGGAGTGCGCTCGCCTTGCGCATGCAGCGCAATGCAGCTGCCTAAGCATCACCCAACACAAATTGCCGAACCATATCGGGTAATGTTGCGAGCGATGTATCGATGGCGTGCGCGTCGTCTTTCGGGAACACACTGAGCACCCACGCAGCGAGATCCACTGCAGGTGGGTGATTCCCTAAGCCAATCCGCAGGCGGGGGAAGTCCTCACCGAACACATGCACAATGGACTTGAGTCCGTTATGTGTACCGGGGCCACCTTTCTTGCGTAGGCGCAGCTCGCCGAGCGGCAAATCAATATCATCACACAGGATCAGGAGTTGCTCTGCGTGGTTGAGCTTGTAGAAGTCCACAAGCTTTTGCACTGCCTCCCCAGAACGGTTCATATAGGTCTGCGGTTTTACCAATAGCACCGGCACCGTGACCACTCGTGCCTCCTGTATGTGCGCATGGAATTTATCCTTCGGCTGCCACTCCCCTGCTCCAAACTCCTGCGACAGCACATCAATGGCACGAAAGCCGGCATTGTGACGAGTGTTCTCGTAATTCTTGCCAGGGTTCCCTAGGCCGACAATGACGAGCGACGGACGCATGAGAGCAGTGTACTGCAGAGAGAGGAAAGGCGGGAACGTCAGTCACGCACGAAGCGCGTGTAGGTTTTTTGAAAAGCAGCAAGTGCGCGATTCGCATCACCGTTGGACACCGTGGCACCGGGCACATGGGCAAGGTGATTGCGCAGTTTATGTGCCGACCAGAGTGCATCCAGATTGGGCAGGCGGGGCCCTGCAGCTTTCAACTTGTCACCGAAGCTCCCGGTATACCCCAGTGCTTGCAATAACCGATCGATTACCTTTTCTGCTTCCAGCACGCGACGGACGGGATCCTGCAAAGATTGCGCGTGCTTCCACTGCGCGCGCAGCTCCCGCTGCGCCGCTGCAGACAAACGATCTCGTGATCGCAATCGCCACCACATAAATACCATCAGCAAAATTGCAGCAACGAGGCAGAGCGCAACGACGGGCAGTAGATCACGCATCACCGCGAGGGAGATCTCTCCGCTGGAGCTCACGAGCGACAACTGTTGCCAGCAATTCCTGCACGGCACCGGCATCCTTCAAATTCTTGCTGTGCAAATAGTTCTCCATGCACTGCAAAATCGTGCGCTCCACCGCGCGAGGATGATGTACGAAGTCCATGGAAATTTCACTGCCAGTGGAAATCTTCTCCACACTTACGGTGCCGTAACGCAGGAGCGTGCCCCACACGCCCTGAATTTCGTAACTCACACCCTGCAAGTCACTGTAGAGCACGCGCGACGACTGGCGATGGAACCACCCATGCCACTCCACATCAATAATGCCGCTGTCGGTAAGAATCCATGCATCGAGGTAGTAATCGAAAAAATTTCGCAACATCCACACGAGCGTGACGCTTGCGAGTACGCCAACTACATAAAGCACCGGCACGCTGAACGCGACACCGAGCAGTACAAGCAACCCAATGAATATACTGACAGGAAAAAACAGATGACGAGCACCAAGCAGCCAGTGTTTATGCACGAGCAGGATAATGTTCTCGTCCTCTTCCAGATGCCGATGGAACAACCATGCACGGAGCATATGCACCATAGAGTGTACCCAATATCCCTCATCTTCCCTACCCAACCTGCACGCAAGCGGGTATAGTGCTCCAGATGATCGGAAATCGCAATTCGCTGTGGTTCCACACACTGGATGTCCTCCTGAATATCGTCATTATCCTCGCCATTGTGGCGATGATCCGCACGTTTTTGGTATCGCCATTCCAAGTGGAAGGCAATTCCATGCTCTCCACGCTAGAGAACAAGGAATACATCATCATCAACAAGCTCGCCTACCACATCGGCCACCCCGACCGCGGTGACGTTGTGGTGTTCCGTCCACCGAGTGATGAAACGAAGCATTACGTAAAGCGCGTAATCGGCACGCCGGGTGATACAGTCGTGGTACGCAACGGATACGTATATGTCGATCAGTCCGGCGATTTGGTGCAACTCAACGAAGCATACCTCGACGAGAACAATCTGGGTCATACCTACCGTCACCCTCCTAGTAGCGGAGATACCCGCGAGGAACGGTATACCGTTCCGGAAGGTCATTACTTCGTACTGGGGGACAATCGCCAAGGGAGTCTGGATTCTCGCAGTTTTCTGTCTGGTGGCGCAGAAACATCCTTCGTTCCCGAGCACAACATTAAGGGAAAAGTGTGGTTTGTTGCATTGCCTATAACGAAAATCCACGCCCTTGAGCCCCCAAAATACGACCTATGATGCCGGAAAAATGTTTGCACTCGGCGGGCCGGGGCGTATAGTAGGTATGTCCCCTTCGGGGGCTTTTTCGAATCGCTTTCTATGGATGCTCTCACCACCTACGTTCGGGAATCACTCGCAGAACTGCACCAAGTTCGCTGGCCTACTCGCCATCAGGCAGTGCGCCTATCGATCATTGTGATCGTCTTCGTGCTGATTAACTCTATTGCGTTCGGCCTTGTAGACTTCGGCCTCGGTCGACTGGTGAACTTCCTACTTTCCTTTCTGTAGACCCCATGTCAAAGCAGGACCCCAATGCCGGTCGAAACTGGTACGTAGTGCACACCTACTCTGGGTACGAGGACAGCGTGCGTGAAGCGATCCTCCAGCGCGCTGAAACATTTGGTATGCAGGACTACATCTTCGATGTGCGAGTGCCAAAGGAAAAGCAGCTCACATTCCGGAAAGGCGAGCCAGTAGAGGAAGAAAAGAAGCTCTTCCCAGGCTACGTGCTTGTAGACATGACCGTGACCGACGATAGTTGGTACCTCGTCCGCAATACGCCAAACGTGACGGGATTCGTAGGCTCAGGCAACATTCCAGTGCCTGTGACTCCGGAAGAATTCGGTGTCATTGAGCGTCGTGTTGGTGAACAGGAAGCCAAGTTCAAGAGCGACTTCCAGGTAGGTGACCTTGTAGTGATCATCGATGGTCCATTTAAGAACTACGAAGGGACGGTGGATAGCGTGGACGTGAACAAGGGGAAACTCACTGTGCTGGTGCTCATCTTCGACCGCGAAACACCGGTCGAGCTTGATTTCACTCAGGTGAAAAAGAAATGATCGGAAACAGCCGCCCTCCCAACGTCGATATCTGCACGCAAGCTGCAAAGCAAGATATCGCAGATCTCAAGAGCCGCCTGGAGAAAGGTGTTTCTGTTCCTGCTCATACAGTGAAAGACGCAGTCGACAGTACAAATAAGCTCTTTTACTCTGTTGTGCAGTGCCTGCATGATTCTCATGGTCCTGCAGCACTAGCAGAGGCACGATCTCTGCTGTTCGAACTCGAACCGCTCGTGCCACATGAATGCGAACAGCAGCGAAAGAAAGTTGAGAGCCTGCTCGATTTGTGCGAGCGTATACAGGCATGAGCACTCTTGCCCGCTTGTACCGCATTACTGGCAACGTGCAGGGTGTGTTTTTTCGTGCATCTGCAAAAACACGTGCCGAAGCATTGGGGATAACAGGGTGGGCGCGGAATCTGGAGGATGGGTCGGTAGAAGTACACGCCGAAGGAAGTACGGACGCACTTACGCAATTTGCGTCCTGGCTCCATACAGGTCCACCCGCAGCTCGCGTAGACACCGTAGAGGAACACGACGTACAGACGGAGAATCCAGCTGCATTCTCCATTCTACATTGAATAAATTTATTGTTCTAAAGTTTGTTCTTCAGGTAGAGGTTTACCTGGAACAAATTTTTTGATCAACTTCCCGAACCACGGCCCGGTTTGCAGGGCAGTACGGACCTCACTTGGAAGGAAGAGGCCAAGACCAATCATCTGGAACACTTGGCCTGCAGAGAACCCAAGCGCGAGAGCGTAGACGCCATAGTGTGGCGCGAGGAACCACGATGCCCCCACAGCAATGAGTCCGCTACATACGCTGAATACAGCAGGCTTCACACTACTCTTGAGGGAATAGAACGCACGGAGCAGCAGATGATTCATGCTCTCAAACGGAATGCTCACTGCATACAGACCAAGACAGACCCAGAATACGTCGAGCCGATCGCTCAAATGCACCAGGCGCGCAGCTATTGGTGCGAGTGCTGTGAGGACAATGGCACCAGGGATCGTGAGGCCGAGCATGACGAACGTGCCTTTGCGCAGATAGACCCAAAACCGCTGCTCCTCGCGACGCGCGATGGACTGGCTCATGAGCGAAAAAGCCGACTGGGCGAGAGCGATGCCCACTACACCCACCACCACCGACTGGAAGTTCCGCGCGTACGCATTGATTGTTACCGAACCAGCGGAAAGGCCAGATGCAACCGCATCGAAGAGCAATAGCTGAAACTGCAGCGCTCCAAGCGCCAGCATGCGCGGCAGCATGAGCCAGCCAAGCTCTGCCAAATCTGGGTGCCACAATCCCAGGCGAAAGAACCCGCCATGCTTGAGTACGGCAATCGCCCGCAGCAGTACGTAGGCCACAGCACCAATCACCGATCCAGCCATGGGCCCCAGTGGCCCAAATGCCTCTGAGCCAGAAAGAAACATTGTCCCCAGGATGGTTCCGAGTGTGTAGAGCACTGGCGTGAGGCCGTAGATCCAATACCGCTGAACAGTAATCAAGTACTGCCCAAACGCATTCCCAAAGACAAAGAGGAAATTGGTGAGCAGCGCCAGCCGACCGAACGTCACATACAGATCGAATGTCTCCCCGGTAAACTGCACGGAGTACCTCGCAACCTGGGGAAAGAAGACCGCAAGTACCAGGGCAACCGCACCAAAAACGCAGGCAGCAAGACCCAGCACGCCGCCAAGCAGGCGACCCATTTCTTTGCTGTCCCCTCGACCATGATGCCCTGCAAGCAACGGTACGAGTGCCACAGAGAACCCCGCCATGATCGTGACCTGGAAGAGCAAGTCACTCGGGCGGAAGGCAGCGATGTAGGCATCCACCACCTGCAGGTCTGGGAAAGTGGCAGTGAGTGTACGATCGCGCACAAGACCCGCGATCGAAGCAGCGAACTGTGTTGCTGCAAGCACCAGCGCTCCGCCTACGAGGCGGTGCTGCTGGAATGGGAGGCGGAAAGGAAGGCGCACAACAGTGAGGATACGCGGATATGCAGAAATGCAGAAGTGTCGTTCTTCTCCGTTTCCGCAATTCGGCATTTCCCTATTTGCGGCGAACGCAAGCAGCCCGCATACTTGCAGCACAGATGCCATCACCCGCCACACTCCCCTTCTCCACCGCATCCGACGCCGAAATCAAAACCCTTCTTGGAACGTACAAGATCGGCTTAACGGTGGAAGAAGCACGAACGGTCTCCACGCTGCTTGGCAGAGACCCTACTGTTGTAGAAGCGGTCATCTGGGGAATTCAGGGGAGCGAGCACTGCAGCTATAAATCCTCTCGCCCGTTCCTGCGCCAATTCGTCACCGATGGCGATCACATTATTTTGGGACCCAAAGAAGATAGCGGCATCGTGGCGATTACCGATTCGCCCGATGGCAAACGCTGGGGCTTTGTTGTTACACATGAATCACACAATCACCCATCGCAGATTGTGCCCTACGAAGGAGCGGCAACAGGCATCGGTGGTACTGTGCGTGACGTGGTGTGCATGGGTGCACGCGTGATTGGGTGCCTCGACATGCTGCGCCTAGGCGATCTGCAAACGGAAGAGAGCAAGACCATCGCCCACGAAGTGGTGCGAGGCATTGGCGGCTACGGCAACCCACTTGGCGTACCCAACTTGGGCGGCGACATGCAGTTCGATGCCGGGTACAACAGCAACTGCCTGGTGAATGCCATTGCTGTGGGCATTGTCCGCGAGGATGAAGTGATCCACAGCTACGTACCGCAGGAAGCAGCGGATGTGGGCTACGATATTATCCTTATAGGAAAGCCAACTGACCGCAGCGGATTTGGCGGCGCAGCATTCGCTAGTGCCTCTATGGAGGAAGACAAACGCGAACAGAACAGCGGCGCCGTGCAGGAACCAAACCCGTTCCTTGAACGTCACATTCTGGCGTCCACATATGCCCTCTTCGACTGGCTGGTTGCCAGCAAGAACCTCCACCGTGTGAGCTTTAAGGATCTGGGTGCAGGCGGTGTGGTGTGTGCGAGTGTGGAGCAGGTGGCCGATGTGGGCTTCGGCGCGGAGATCAATCTTGATAACGTCCACACCGCGCTCCCCGATCTGCCATCGGAAGTGATTGCGTGTGCAGAAACACAGGAGCGCCTCTGCTGGATTTGCCACCCCGATCTTACAGAGCACATTCTGCAGCACTACAACGTCACATGGGATCTGCCGAGCGTGGCAGAGAACGCTCGTGCAAGCGTGATTGGCAAAGTGACGCACGGTGGTGTGTACCGCGTGCGACACAAAGGAGAACTCGTGTGCGAAGCAAAAGCACACGACATTACCTGTGGTCTGCAGTACAACCGCCCAACAACACCTATCGCCTACACAGGGGATGAACCAAACATACGTTGCGAGCACGACGCAATTTCGGTGAATGGCAAAACGTTTTCTGTTGCCGATGTGTTCCGAGCAATGATCACACACCGTAACGGTTGCAGTCGCAGCCCCGCATTCCTCCACTTCGATAAAACCGTGATTGGCAATGGCGTGGTAGAAGCAGGAGAAGCAGATGCATCGGTGATCGCGCCACTACAAGATCTGCAGAGCTACGTGCTGGAAGGCACGCACCCGGGGTGGGATGCGCTTCCCAAAGAACACCAGTGGACAGGTGTGGCGATTGCCGCAGACGGCAACGGCCGCTACGGCCGCATTTCACCGTATTGGCAGGGCGCCAATGCCGCAGTGGAATCCATGCGCAACGTGGCATCAGTCGGTGCATCACCACGTGCACTCACCGACTGTCTCAACTACGGCAATCCAGAAATCCCCGAGCAACTGTGGCAATTGGCAGAAGGCACTCGTGGTATTGCAGATGCCTCTGCACATATAACGGTAGAAGGGCAGCCTGTACCAATTATCTCAGGCAACGTGAGCCTGTATAACAGCCGTCCGGATGGCAGCGCCATAGACCCTACTGCCATTGTGAGTTGCACGGGCGTGATGCCCGACGCGCGCAAAGCCGTGACCATGCAAATCAAACATGCAGACTCTACGATCTACCTCGTAGGTGATCGCAAAGATGAATGCGGTGGCTCGCTCTACTACGACGTGCTCGAAGGACTCACAAAAAGCACTCGCAATGCACTACTCGGCAAATATGTACCTGAACCTGATTTTGCAGAAGTATCCAAGCAGATCCACTTGGTAACCAGCACGATCCGCAGTGGTGCAGTAACAGCAGCACATGACATTAGTGATGGCGGACTCTTGATGGCACTGTTTGAAATGCTGCTCCCGCAACGCAAGATTGGCGGCACCCTTGGCCTCTCGATTGATCTGGACGCACTCTCGTCATCACTGCGAACCGACGTGCTTCTCTTCTCGGAAACAGGTGGCTTCCTGCTAGAGGTGCCTGCGGCAAAGGAGAAGGAATTCCTCGATACCGTAGCATCAGAAGACATGCAGGCCGTAGCCATTGGCCACACGAGCGCGGATGGAATGTTGCACGTACAGCGCGGCGATACTGCCTTGCTTACGTCGGCAATCGCCCCACTTGTGGAACAGTGGTCACACGCACTGGATTCCCAGTGGTAATACCATCCATTTGGCTATGAAGTGAATATTTTGTGGTCTCTTGAAATGTTTGACAATTAACAATAATTATTGTTTAATGGTCAGCCAATCCCTCAATTCTCTATGATCAACCGATCGATTGCACGCCTCCTGACCGGAGTGACACTCCTCAGCATGAGCACATCTGCTCTCGCACTGACCGTGCCTGCTCCATCCGAAAATGAAGGGAAGGTCACTATCCGTGCAGCTGCAATTCGCACAGAAACAATTCCCGGCGAAACGGTAGCAGTGACGGTAGAGATCTGGAATCACGATACACGCACGCAACATGATCTCACCGTGAGCCTGCATGCGAACGATGTGGGTATTACATTGCCCCAAGCACTGCCGCAAGACGGCACATTTGCATCGCCAAACACTGCTCTGTGGACTGTGGATGAACTTTTCGCTGGTCGAACTTGGCGCGTAACGGTGCCAGTCACCATTCAGCCAAATACGAAAGCCGGAACAACAATGTCGCTCACTGCACGCATAGCAGGTGACGATATCAACCCCGAAACATCTGTGCTCTCTGCGCAGACGACACTGGGCGTTGCAGTGCTACCACCAACAGGTAGCCGCCTCGACCTGCTTGCAGTGATTGTGATCAGCATCACAGCAGCTATTGCTGCAACAGTGGTGCACCGAAAGACAGTGCGGTAGAGTGCGGGAGTTGCGTCGGTACTCCGACGATCCCCTTTCCCCGTCACGCCATGTCCACCCGAATGACCGCAGCTCTTCGCCGCTCGTTTGCAGTAACGAGCGCGATGGCAATACTCTTCTGTGCTCTCCCCACTTCCCTCGCACAAGATGCACCAGAAACCGGATCCATCGAAGTGCTGCAAGATGCAGAGCTCAGCCACGCAATCGGCACTTGGACACTCATTCGGCCAGACAACACCAAGATCGAAGTAGGCAAAACAAAACGCTACATCAACGAGATGATGTATCCGGGACGGTACACCATCTTCATTACCAATGCGGACGGCGCCACAGCCAAGCTTGTGATGACGCGCAATGGCACGGAGGAGTTGCGCTCCGAGACACCCAAGATAACCTTCGACGTTGCGGCGGGTGATGTAATCCAAATCAGTGTCGTGTACGCGTACACAATTACCGGCCTCGTTTCCGTAACAAGCGATCCTGCAAACATCGCCTTCACACTCCGCGGACCAAACGGGCTCATCGAGAAAGGTGAAACGCCAATGGATTATCCACTGTACCCGCGAGGGCAGTACTCAGTGCAGTACGAATTGCCTGCGGCATGCTCCCAGCCACAACCCAAGTCAGACACCCTAGTAAAGGACAGTCGTATTGGCTTCCACATTACCTTCAAGTGCGATGCGCTCGATGCGTTGAACAACGAAACAACAGAGAAAAAACTGCAATTTGTTACCATGATGGTCAACGGAAAGCAGATACCCATTGAGGATGTGCCGCTCAATGAATGGTTTGCAACGTACGTCCATGCCATGACACGCACGGGCATCATGTCCGGATACAACGATGAAAATGGAGTGCCAACGGGGCGCTTTGGCCCCGGCGATCCCGTATCACTCGCGCAGCTTGCCAAAGTTGCACACGAAGTTGCAAGCATCAACGAAGACGATGCCAAACGCAGCGCTCTTCGGAACACCAGTGCAACGGGCACATGGTTCGAACAGTACATTCGTTCCGCAGAATCGATGCATTGGCTCGCCTTTCGCGACAGTCGTACCGATCTCTCCCGACCCGCAACACGTGCGGAAGTCGTCGCTACGCTCCTGCAGGCACTCAACGTACCGCGGCTCTGGCCAACGGGAACAGTGTTCAGTGACGTGTCGCCAGAAATCCCCTATGCCGACTGCATCGAAACTGCAACTGATGTGGGTATCGTGAGTGCAGAGAGCGGTTCCTTCCGACCGGGCGACCCCGTGAATCGCGCAGAGCTTGCAAAAATGGTATCCATTGCCATGGAGGAGTATCTCGAAAACTCACCGGAGATTACGGGGCAGTCTCGGGATTATTAATCGACCATTGCGGATGCAAGTTTCGTGACATCCCCTGCGCCTAGGCAGAGCAAGTAATCGCCAGGACGTAGCACTGCACTGCGAAGCATCTGCTCTGTGTGCGCGAGAGACTCGCCGTTGTACGCATCGATACCTTGTGCGCGCAGATCCGCAACGAAGCGCTCCACATCGACGTGGTCACGCTCTATATCACTTCGTGCATCGTACACATTCGGCACAATCACAACGTCCGCATCAGCAAACGATTCGACAAATTCTTGGTAGAAGGAAAACGTTCGCGCATGGGTATGCGGCTGGAATACACACACAAGACGTGCGGCACCTGCTACTTCACGTATCGCTGCGAGCGTGGCGCGTACTTCCTTTGGGTGATGACCGTAGTCATCAAAAACCGTCACACCGTTCCACACACCCTTTCGCTCCAATCGCCGCCAACACCCGCGGTATGCCTGTAGCGATCCACGAGCAGGGCTATCAGCAATGCCGAGGTGTGCAGCCAATGCGAGCGTGAGCTGCGCATTCTGCCGCATGTGCTTTCCGGGAATTGTCAGTGTGGGGAGCTCGAATGCATCCGCATCAATCATGCGACGACCCGATGCTTCGGCAAGCCGACGGCAATCAGGATCGCTGCCGTGCGTAATCACCACGCCGTGTTCGGGAAGCCGACGGAGAAATTCCACAAACGCGTCTTGGTATTCCGCAAGATCGCCGTACGCATCGAAATGATCCCCATCCACATTTGTCATGATCACAATATCCGGCGAGAGAAAATGGAACGAACGGCGGTATTCGCAGGCCTCCAGAAGAAAAAGATCCTCTCTTCCATGGTGCCAGTTGCGGCCATCTAGATCTGGCACGCGTGTGCCCACCACGACCGTGGGGTCTTGGCCGGCATCCAGTAGTACCTTGGCGGTCATGCTGGTGGTGGATGATTTACCGTGTGTACCGCATACCGCAATTACACGCCCATTTTTGGAGAGCTCTCCTAATGCCTGAAAGTACGATTGCTGCGGAATACCCAACTCCTCGGCGCGCTTGCGCTCAGGTGCATCTTTCGGAATCGCTTCGGAATATACAAAAAGATCGGTATCTGCAGACAGTGCTGTGCCATCTTGCAACAGGGAAACCACTACACCCAACACCTCCAAATCGCGCGTGATCTGACTCTCGCTGCGATCGCTGCCGTGCACCGTATGCCCCTGCTGCACCCGCAGAGCTGCATACGCACTCAGGCCAATGCCGCCAATTCCGGAACAGAAGATCTTCATATGCAGGGTAGACGACGAGAATACCGCAGGAAGGCAATTGGCAATAGTGAATGAAACCAGTACGTTGACCAGCGCTCCCATGGCATACCGGCACATTGAACCCGTCAGCAAGCAAATCACGATCGTCGTGGGTCTCACTGTTGTGGGATTCATGGCGTTCGGTCTCGCCCTCTCGTTTTACCGTAACACGCTCTTTGAGCAACGGTTGGAAGAAATTGATCAGCGCAATGAAGATCTGCGCAGTGGTATAGAAGATGAGAAGCGTCAGCTGGAGTACTACCGCTCTGCGCAATACAAAGACAAGTACGCCAAAGAACAGCTCGGCATGGTCAACCCCGGCGAGAATGTACTCGTGATCGCTCGAGATACTGTCGATCGCACCGGCTCACTCTCCCCGGATCCCAACACCGTGACGGATCAGGAGGAAGCTGCGTACTTTGAAATGCTGCGCCAAATGCCCGTACTGGAGCACTGGAAGCTCTACTTGTTCCGACGAGAAGCCATGCGTGAGCTCCGGCAGAACTTCTTACGGCAGAACGGGTAATCACAAAAAAAAGCAGTATTCCCCGTAAAGAAGACACACAGCTGAATTGGTTGCGGGGGCAGGATTTGAACCTGCGATCCCGCGGCTGCGGGATTATGAGCCTCACGAATATTGTCGCATGAGAGCTTCGCATCCTACGCCTCCTTTCTGACGTTTCATCGTTCTCTCTAAATGTAATGCCTCTTTATGAGACAACGATCTGCTCTGCCAAAAAATCAACCATGGACCTCTCCCTTTTGTAAAACGAGAGAAACCTTTCTGGTGTGCCTCAAAGCGGTGATGAAGATCGGACGTGCAACCGATATATCGCATGCCTTGTGCATTCCTGAGAATATAGACCACAAACTCTCCTTCCATGGACAACCGAGAAATTGGTTGCGGGGGCAGGATTTGAACCTGCGACCTCGAGGTTATGAGCCTCGCGAGCTACCAGGCTGCTCCACCCCGCGTCACGCCTGAAACCTGGCGCATTCTGCATGTTTTTTCTTGCATGGCCAAGGGAATTCCGCGAAAATCGGTGCAATATGGCTCATAAGAAAGCCGGCGGGTCTACGCAAAACGGCAGAGATAGCGTCGCGAAGCGTCGCGGAGTGAAGCGCTTTGGCGGACAAACGGTGAACGCCGGTGAGGTGCTCATTCGTCAGAAAGGCTACTGGTACCGCCCAGGCGATAACACGCATGTAGGGAGCGACTGGACGATCCACGCATCTGTGAACGGCAAGGTGATGTTCACGCAGAAGCGCCTCGAGAAGTTCAACGGGCGCCGCGAGCGCTGCACATTCGTGCACGTCGAGCCTCTGGCAAGCTAGTTCACGGAAAACCGTGTGCAGCATCGCCATCCTGCTGTAGCATTCTTTCATCATGTCTGAATTCGGAGGACCATCAGAATCATTTGGCCCGCAGGAATCGGGACAAGTATCCGAAGGCTTAAGCGAAGAAGCGCAGCAGCGGTTCGCCGCAGCTGCAGCAGGCATGCAGCAAATTCGCCGCGAGGAGAAGAAGTCGAAAAAGAAGGACGACCGCGTTGCGCAGATCATCATCCAGTTTTTGGATAACGAGCAGCACGCACACTTGTTCGTGCTCATCTCGCGCCTGGTCGCTCGCGACTGCCCAAGCATATTCATTCTGGCAATCCTCTCGCTCATCCACGAGGAATCGCGCGCGGAAGTAACGCAACACCTTGCCGAGCGTGACGTACAGTCTGCTGAGGAGGCGGCGGATCAATCCCTGGCTCTTGCGCCGGGCAATGGGCTCGACGTTGCGGGGAACAAAGTACTCATTACATGGATTACGCGCATGCAGCTTGTGCTCTCGCTCGACCCGGAGCAGATCCTGCTCAAATTGATGGTCGATGAGAAGAACATCGACGGAACCGTACTCCAGCTCACCACATTCGTGCTGCAGGAGTTCTTCCGTTTACAAGGAAAAACTGTGCCGTACGAAAGCATTCAGCCACTCACAGCGAGCATACTGCAAACTGTGTTTGAACCGTTTGTGGGGAAAGTGCGCAAATCTCTTATTGAAGAGCGCAAGCGAAAGGAAAAGCGAGAAGAAGACGAATGATCTACACCCCAAATGCGAAGGTGTGGAGTGGCGTTTGTTTGCGCCCCTCTACCTCGGCGTAGAGCCGTATGCCTTCTGCGGAGAATGATTCACCAAACCCATTGAAGACTTTCATCACCTGCTTGCGATGCACGGCGAATTTCTGCGAATGACTTATGCGTGCAACGGTAATATGCGGGTGAAATGGCTGATCCGGGGGGTTGGGCCAAGGGCACAGCTTTTTGAGTGTCGCCAGCTCAGGGGAAAAAGCCACGGTAAGAAAAAGTACTCGCTCATCCCCTGCTTTCCCAAACGTATCCACTCCGTTGATCTGCAACGTAAACGGAGAAGTGCGTTCAGCAATTTTCGCAACCTGGGGAATCATCGCATCGTATTCGATCTTCAGTACTGTAGGCCAGTAGTACAGCGTGAGGTGAGGGGAATCTGGATGTTGGAAACGCAGGAAATCCTCAAACGGCTTCAGCTCTTCTTGCAAAGCATAGAAACGCTGCTTCACTGCACCTTCTAGTGGCAGGGCGATGAATGCGGATCGGAGCGGGAATTGTAGATGGGTCACGAGCGCTTGAGCACAGAGAGGAACGCATCTTGTGTGAGCGTTACTTTCCCCATCTGCTTCATGCGTTTCTTCCCTTTCTTCTGCTTATCGAGCAGCTTATTTTTACGTGTTACGTCTCCACCATACAAGTAGCCCGTCACATCTTTGCGAAGTGCGGAAACTGTTTCGCGAGCAATGACCTTGGCGCCAACTGCCGCCTGAATGGGGATTTGGAACTGTGCCTTGGGAATAACTTCTTTGAGCTTCTTACAAATCACGGCACCGGCGCGCTGCGCCTCGCTCTTATGAACAATAGTACTGAGTGCATCCGCGGGTTCACCAAGGAGCAGAATACTCATCTTCACCAGATCGCCGCTGCGGTAGCCAAGCGGCTCATAGCTCATCGATGCATACCCTGACGTGGAAGATTTGAGCGCATCGAAGAAGTCGAGCACGATGCCGGCAAGCGGCACTTCGAAGTGGAGGAGTGCGCGATCCGCATCGAGGTATTCGAGGGAAATATAGATACCTCGCCGTTCCTGCAGCAACGTCATCACCGGCCCAACGTCTTGCTTACGGCATACCACCTCAAGCTTCACCCACGGCTCACGCACCTCTTTGATGTGTGCAGGATCCGGAAAATCCGCAGGATTGGAGAGGAGGGCAGTCTGTTGATCGTCTGGCTTAAGCAAACTGGAGCGGATAATTTCTGCCGGGCGACTCGATGTAAGTTCAACTTCATAGAGCACGCTCGGCGCAGTGATGATCAAATCGCAATCATGCTCACGTTCAAGGCGCTCCTGCACAATATCCATGTGAAGCAGCCCTAAGAAGCCACAGCGAAAACCGTTGCCCAGTGCAACGTTGCGCTCTGGTTCCATACTCAGTGCGGCATCGTTGAGCGCGAGCTTCTCCAACGACTCGCGGAGCTTGGGGTAATCATCTGCTTCCGATGGATACAAGCCAGCGAACACCATCGGCTGCACATGCTTATAACCAGGCAATGGCTGCAGATCGGGTGCGGAAGCGACGGTGTCTCCTGTACGAACGTGCGCCACGTCTTTTGCACCAGTCACGATGTAGCCAATTTGGCCCGCAAGGAGCAAGCCATCGGACACGTAGTGTGGTGAAAAGTGACCAACATCGAGCATTTCAAACTTGGACTGCGTGCCAAGCAGGTGAATAGTACTGCCCTTGCGAAGCTCGCCATCAATCACGCGAACGTAGGCGACTGCACCTTTGTACGGATCCATGACCGCATCGAAGATGAGCGCACGCGTGCCCGTGCCTCCACTGCCACGCGGAACCGGAATGCGCTCAATGACGGCATCCAGCACTTCGGGCACTCCCCTGCCCTCCTTGGCGGAAATCAGAAGGATTTCCTCCCTTTCGCACCCGAGCAAGCGCATCACTTCCTCGCTCACACGCTCCGGGTCTGCAGCAGGAAGATCGATCTTATTGAGTACAGGAATAATTTTGAGGTCATGCTCCAGTGCCATGTAGAGCACAGCAAGTGTTTGCGCTTGAATGCCTTGCGAGGCATCGACGAGCAAGATTGCCCCTTCGCAAGCAGCGAGGCTCCGGCTCACTTCGTAGCGGAAGTCGGTGTGACCGGGCGTATCGATCAGGTTGAGCTGTACACTCTTCCAATGCATGCGCACCGGCGTGAGCTTGATGGTGATTCCACGTTCTCGCTCCAGATCCATGCTATCGAGCAACTGCTCTTTCATCTCGCGCATCTGCTTGGTGCCGGTTACTTCCAACATACGGTCGGCAAGCGTCGATTTGCCGTGATCGATGTGGGCGATGATGCAGAAATTGCGGATGTCCATATTGCGCACCCATGCTAAGGGTAGGCGCACTTGGAAACCAGCGGATCATTGATCTTCCGCAAAACTACTTTTGCTCTTTGTACTCAGGAATTCCCAGAGCTGCTCGCACAGCATTCAGCTGAGCACCTTCGACGATTGGCTTTCCCTTGGCAGCCTGCTCCATCTCTCGATAGAGCGTCTGCAGAAATATCGTAGGATCTGCTGCATCCTTGTACGCCGCTTCCACTTCAGACCGGAAGCGCAGAAAGGAATTCTGCTGCATTTCGACACTAAGAGTACAGGGGAAGAGATCAATAATGCGTCGTACAGGAAGCACAAAGTCCTCGCTAGTTCGCTCGGCAATTACGGGGCTTGTAAGCTGCTCAATTGTCCATCGATCTATCGCAATCATTACTTCGCGCTGTGCACGTTTGTCTGCAGAAAGATCCTTTTCATACTGCTGCAATTCGTCTTGCTTCATATCTGCAGGCAATTTCCGGCCGTATGCATCCCAAAGTTGCAAAGCGTTGCCAATGTACTTCATTCGAACAATGCCCCCATTCCGATCGATCTCGCGGAGAAGGACGGCATGTGGACCAAACTGACGAGCAATAGCGCCGTCGATGCGCACATCATGCGCCCGTCCAGAGTCACCAATGCCCATGTTCATAACCACTTCCTTGCCCATAATCAGATCACTCACGCGGCGGAATTCACGCGATCCCGCACGGACAAAGTCACCATCATCAGACACAGATCGCGAGCGCACTTTCTCCATATCGCGCTGGCGGGTGAGCAGATTCAGTGGCACACGTGTGACCTCAGAATCTTTTCCGTCCAACGGGCTCTGCCCAACGATAACGAGTGTCACGGGCTTACCAGCTTCGTAGGCAGCTTGAATTTCATCGAAATTGTATCCGTTGTCCGGACGCTCGGTGAATTCTGCAAGTCGACAATCATACCGTGTGCGATCCTTAAGCGGAGGCACAACAACGAGACGGTTGTCGTGCAAATACACCGAAACTGAGTGATGAGTCGTCACAGGCACAGTCACTGCGCCTTCTCGCAAGCTCACAGGTAACGCTTGCGATAGATAAGCGAGATTCCCCTTGTTAATCCAACCATCGCGCAGAATTTGTTCGAACATTCCGCGAAGGAATTGGTTTTTATCTTTTGCAGCTTCGTAACGTGGAACGAGGGACTCTACGAGTGCAGAGGAGACATTGCCAGTGCCGTCCTTTTGCACTTCATGAGAAAAGAGACCGAGCAGGCGCGTGAGAGTTGCCTTTGCATCACTTTGCGGGGTGCAATAGAGATCGATAATCCGCTCACGCTCGGCAGGGTTCAAACGGATATCTGCCATAAGGTCATACGCATTCGTAACCGTGTATTCTCGATCGGCACGATTGTCGTCGTGGTGCAGAATAATCCTGTCAAACGATGCAGGACGCAGATAGAATTGCTCCTTACCTCCTGAGCGATCGACCTGAACCACCTGCTTCGCAGACGGCATTCGAGAAATGAACAGTGCTGTGGTTTTCGGATCGAGGGCAATCAGCGATTCACCTGAAGGAAGTGTGACGAAACGGTCTGATAGCATATCGGCATACCCCTCACCGAGGTAACCAAGTGTGGCGGATTCTAGGAGCATTTGGCTTTGACGCTTCGGTGCATTGAATGCTTCGGTGACAATCGCTTCGCGATCACCGAAATACTTGAAAAGCGAAGGGCAATCGCGCAGATATGTACGTTGCTCCAGACCTTGAATGGGGCGAGACGCATACCCTGCCGATGTGTAGCGCAGCGACGCAGCGCTCCGATGGACACGAACGACTGCATCTGTATCGCTGAAACTGGGAATATCATCGGATGTGCTCGCATAATTCTCCAGATGAGTCGCAAGTGCCGTGAGTGTGCCATCCGGCAGAAGGTCAAACTCAACGAACACCGCAGACGGATCTGCCTCGTAGGGGAGCCTTGGATCCACTTGGCGAGTCTTCGCCACAGCGGCAAGTAAGCGCATCGCTGGAGAGTTGGGAGTAATTTCCACACCTGCAGGCAAGGAAAGGTGCAGTGCAGGCTGCACCGTCTCGCCGGAATACAGTGCACTGCCGATATGATCGGCACGGAAAAATTGCCTGTGGGGATCAAATTCAGCACTCGGGCGTCCGCGTTCATTCGAACGCGAAAGAGCATCTGCAGTGACGCGGTCACGAAGTGACAACTCAACCCACTCGCGCATTTGCCTGTTCTTCGGATCGAGCTCGAATTCCGAGGCGTGATAATACATGTCAGAACCGCGCGTGTAGCGCCACTCGCGATCCCACTTGCCTTCTTTTTTTACTGTCTCTTTTCCAATGAAAATTGACCGACGGAGAGTGTATGATCTTCCTTCACTATCCACGAAAAAGAACGTTGCCTGCACAAGATTGCTAGGCATGCGCCCACCGAGACCCTCATTGTATGTGAACGAACTAAAATCGAGTGTGACCGCTTCTAGATTACTGTTGCGGAAATACGGATCCTCGGCCTTGGGTGCAATATCCATGAGCTGGGTCGCAAGTGCAGTGTGATCAAATGCGCCATCGGTCGTGATAGTATTCCTTTCCGAGATCAGTACGAGGGGACGTGGGCAGGCAACAACAGTGCCGTTCGGGGCAACACGTGTAACGGTCCAATCCGGAAAGAGTTTCTTTTCCCATTCGGGAACGCGTCCGTATCCACCACCTGGATGCTTGGCGAAATACATCGCGGATTGTTCCGTGATCCGTTGCAGTGTGTAGTCGCGAGGAGCAAACCGGCCGCCACCTAGCAGTTCAGGTGCGTACACTACTGCGCCTGCAGATGCGCGCTTCTCCGCATCAGCTTGCCCACGGCTTGTCTGCTGGTGAATAGCAAAGAATGCAAGTACCTCGGAGCGAGAGTTCTCCTTGAAATCAGGAGAGCCAGGCTCCTGTTCATAGAGCGATCCAAGCTTCATGCGCAAAAGCGGATCCTGCACATACTGACCGTAGAGCTTGGCTCGATCTGTCGAACCCATTTCGGAAAACGGTACATTCAATGATGCAAGATCTTCATCGGATACGTCTCCAATTGTTCGTGGTTTCCAGCCATTTTCTGCAGTGCCATACACCACCTCTGTATTCAGGAGTGCAATTACCTCCGTCAACCGGATCTCACGTCCTCCGATTGAAACCGTCTCATCGGCATCTACACCCTTTTCACTACGGATTTTCGCAAGGCGCTGGCGCATGTGTAACGCTCGTGCTGCATGTACATACGGCATGTATGCCACCACAGCATCACGCAATGCTGTGCGAATCTGTAATGGCGTCGCACGGGCGATAAAGTTCGTTTTTGGGTCAACTTGCGCCTCGATCAACCGATCCATTTGGCGTCCTTTGACCGGACTTACAGAATTGAGCGGATTGAGAAGTACATCCTTGAGCTGCATGGAGCCGCTCCATCGAACCGCCGTCGTATTGTCGAACTGCTCGGCAAGACGAGCATAAAAGAGTGGCAATACAATCCTCTGGAAATCACCCTTATAAAAGGTGTCGACAAATGAAATGTCGCCCGCGCCCTGTTTCTCTGCAAAAAGATCACCCATTGCGCCGGGGGCGTTTTGGCTGAGATCTTCACAGAGAGCGCTAAACAAGAGCTTATGGCGAATATCTACTTTGTCCTCCTGGGAAAGATCTGCCATCCAGTCAGACCATTCATCATCAGCAAGACCGTTTATCATACTAAACGATGATTCGTTCAGTGTGCCTGCAACAGAAATTGCCGTGAGCAACCATGCCGGAGCATTCTTCAAAAATTCTTTCTTCTTGCCCATTTCCCACTCGCCAATTGTGGCATCGATCGTTACCTCAATAATCATGCCGCCAACACCAATGACGAGCCCAACCGGACCACCAGCCACAATGGAGACAGCAAGGATCGCCACACCAGCACTGGCATTAATTGCCTCTGCATAACGTGCATATGTTTCGGCATCCAAGCTACCTTCCAGTGATTTGAGACTGATCGAAATACCAGAAGCCTCATGTACATATTCACCATCTTTTTCCCCTGCCTTGAACCCCAAGCCTGGTTCGCCCACTTCCGTATTCCCTACAAGCGTATTCCGCAAATACTGCTTCTTTTGCTCCACAATTTCTGGTGTTGCCACTGCCGTTTGCCATCGCTCGAAAGCAACGTATCCCTGCCATGCGAGCGCAACACCACCAAGTACGCGCCCGCCCACTTCGAGTGCGTCCATACTAGATTGTGCAGCTAGGCGACCCTCAAGATTGGATGCCTTTGCAAATTCCCGCCAACGAGCAAGATCATCGGCTGTACTCCCTGCAGCGGCAAGACTCTTGGGGATCGGCGCACCATTGCGTGCAAGAAGCATCGCAATTTGCTCCGCCTCGCGACCGCACCAGCCGTTGCGAAGGAGATATTTAATTTCAGTTGCTTGCAGACCTGCTTCCTTAAGAATTTTCCACTTCTGCACCAAATCTGATCTTAACCATGTCCCCCCCGGACCGGTCGCCGGAATATTGTGTGCCCTTGCAATTGCATGCTCAATTTTCGTCATCTGCACAGCAGAACGACCCTGTGCGAGAATCTTTGCTTCACGCAATCCTTCAATAGCCTTTGCTGCACGTTCTGCATCATCAGCGAACTCCACTGCCTTCATGCCCGCATATCGATTGAGATAACTTGCGGTACGACTTGCTGGCGACAGTGCGTATTCCCCTGCTCTGTACAGACGTGCAACGTCTTGTGCCGCCTCGTATCCTGCACCCACAGTGAGCCTGTAACCCCATTTTACAAACGGAATACTATTCACAAGTGTTGTATGACGAACGGAAAGCACAATATTTTTGCCGTACCACGCAAGAAGCGCATATGCCCACCACGGCCATTCATTGTCGCGGGCGGCATTATTCAAATCACGATTCGCATCCAATTTTTCATTCTGCAAACGAAAGAGATCTTCTTGCAATACGCCACCCGCTTCTGCGTACTCTCCCGCATGCGCCTGCATTTCGAGGATGACATACAGCCATACTGCAGCAAGCCTAGCGGGGCTGCGCTTTAGCGCCTCCTCATCTTTCATAATATCTGCCAGCTTCACTTCCCCAGACGAGAGCTTGTCGTACAGTTCCTGATCTGGTTTCACATCCACAAGATCCATGGGGTGCTTTAGCTTCCATAGACGATCGACTAGTACAGCATCGGACTCCACAACAGCAAGTTTGCTCTTCACATCATCCTCACGTGCCAGCAGTGCCTCCCTGGTGGTCTTAATGCGCTCGTTAATTTTCTGCCATTGCTCCTCCGGGATCGCATCCCAGTGATCGGCATTCAGCGGATCGAAAGGCTCTGTGCTCTTCTTGCCGTCACGAACCACATCAACGGTATCCGGGAGCTGCCACGCTTTGCGTACATTTTGCAGCAAGCGGTGCGCCTCCTGTTGGAACGTCACCTTCGGGAGCACATAATCCGTCGCAGTTTCTCCAGCCACTGCCTGCGATGCAGTCCGTGCCACTTCGTTGCTCAGCACTTTCGGCAAGGCATTCACACGAGCGAGGCCATCAATCAACTGAATCACTCCACCGAATCGTGCATGTTTATAGGCATTTTCACCAATATATCTCCAATCATCGATATCTGTAATTTTCAGGTCGAACACATCGTCTACAAGCTTTCGATGTTCGGTGATGATGGACTTACTATTATTCCATTGGCGCTCCATATCCCCCTTGAGCTCAGGATGTTCTGCAAGAAATGCAGACCAATCTTTTGGTGCATCACTCTCGTTCCCATGCTCGGTATCAAACATACCCGTCGTAATCTGCTCAATACCGCCGATGAAATGCTGGAGTACATCATGTTGATACTGTTTGTACCGCTCAGTGAGTGACGTGCGGAATACCCGCTGTTCCTGAATGAGTTTTTTCTTTTGATCGCTCTCTTCCATATCCGTATTGAGACGAAGCTCCTCAACACGTGACGATTCCGCAACCGCCTGCAAATACGACGTGTAGAACACATCGACAGGATTCTGTCCCGCATGCTCCGGACGAATGCCGGGCATGCCTTGCTGGTAAGACAAGAGCAATTCGATCTGCCTATCGAGCATGGTTTCGGCCTCCGCCAGCGCGGTATCGCTCAGAATAGCTTTCGGATCCATGCCGCGAAACTTTGCTTGGTCGATTACAACTTTGGCTGGTTTGCCCTTGAGCACTCCAGTCACTTCCGACGGAAGCGCTGCCAATGCTTCGCGAAACTGCGCATCCATTACAGCCTTCCCTTCGCTCCTACGCAGTGAAAGCATACGAAACTCCTTGAATGCCATTAGAGTGCGCAGGGTAGCATCGAGCTCAGACAAATGATGCTCTGCGCTCATCTGCGCTGCCGGGTCCACATTCACCGTCAATCCGCGCTTATCCACCTCAGCCTTCAGTGCCGTATAACGGGCAATAAGCTGCTGGTTCCATTGGATGATTTTTAGATTTCTTTCAAGATTTTCAATGCGTACCTCCGCCAGTTGCATCTCTTCTTTGCGGGAACCGTGCACATGCTGTGCAAGACGCTGCCGCTCTTCATAGGCAATACGCAAGTTATACATCTCTTCAACACCAGCAATATCGTCATCACTACTCATCGCCTCGATGACAGAGTCAACTTTCTCCTGTGTGATCGGTCCAACCGCCTCACTACCACGTGCCCCCTCTCGTCTGCGTGGCAGTTTCCACGATTCGTCACGCTTGCCAAGCGCATCGCTATAGCGATCGAATGCGGGATTTCCCTGTGGTTTTTCGGGTTCCGCCATGGTGTATTTGTATGAATGTGAAAATCAAACGGCTCAATTAGAGCGTTCCTGGCAGTGGTTGTATCACTGCATCGGCTACAACACCTGTTTTCCCTGCTGCAAATGGAAGGAAGGAGCGAAGGTACTCACCACTCTTTGCAAGAGCACCACCCGCCTCGAACCCTTCGATACTTGCGAGTATGCGCAAGAGATTCGGCAATTGCCATGCGGCAACACCAATAGCAGCGAGTGCCAAAAGCTTATGATTCCATACAAACTCTCCCGCCTTGCCAATCCCATGCGCTGCATCGATAGGCAAATGCATTACCTTCTCAAAAAAGCTCTTTTTATGCTCTAGCTGCTCAATATTCTCCTGCACTAGATCGGCAGCGTGATCCACATCTCCATTGAGACTTGGATCCATCAGCTTCATTTGCTCAAGCAGCTGCTTCTTTCCCTCATCGGAATTATACAATGCGATAATCTTACTCATTTCCATGCCGAATCTCTGCTCCATGCTCTCGCGATCACGAAACACCCAGTCAGTAAGCATTCTCTGCTCGGCTGCAGATACTTGTGGTGCATCTGGCGCAATATCTCTGGTCATAGAGTTGGTTCGGAATTGGTCTCAGAAAGGAGTGTGCGGATAGAGGAGATATAGGCGACTGCCTCAATATCTTCGTCCTTAGACGCGGATAGGAGAAGATAACCAATGAATCCTGTCATGGTTTTCACACCAAGGACAAAAAAGAGTTCAGCCAGTTGCTCAGGCTCGAAAGCATCAAAACGTACCATCGATGCAATATGCGAAAATTCCTCTGCCTTCGTTGCACTCGAAAGTGCATCGGCTGCTTTTTGCATTTCTGGATTATCAAATTGTGCCATGTGTGCACGCACAGCGATTGTGCGGTCATCCTCCAGTACCAGCGAAGTATCCTGCACTATCCAACCATCCTGTAAATCATTGGACAGAGCACGAAACATGTTCTGTTCTTCGGTGGTGAGGTAGAGAGTGGTGTGCATAGGGGCAATCTAATGAAATTAGTGTGAGGGAACAAATCAACGATTGCGCGGTGGTAATTTTGTGAACGTCAGTTCCGTGGAAACTTGCCACTGGCTGCCATCTGCATTCGAAATCGGCTTCGGTGCACTCGAAAAGATATTATTTGCCGCAAGGGTGAGAGCGGCAGAAATGACGCCCCAATTCGATTGGTTATCCGCTTTACGCACAACACCCTGAATGCGAACTTTTCCTGTAGGGTTCTGTCGAACTGTACGAATGAGCTCTTGTTTGGATACGCGCCCTACTCCAGTGACTCCGAACGATGTTCCCTGCACAAGGTATCCGTCACCCGTTTCCTCAAATGACTCAAGTGAAGCGCCATCCTTGGTGATGACATACTTGTCCTGGCCCGCCCACAGAATCACATTGCCATTGATCATGCCCACTACCATGCGATCGGACGGTGCCTTGGCTGGAGCCTGGAGAGACTGGGGAGTTGTTTCAGACCTAGTTGCAACAGGCGGTACCTTGGCTGGAGCTTGTGGGGGCTTGGGAACTTGGGGAGACTGAGGAATTGTTTCAGACCTAGTTGCAACAGGCGGTACCTTGGCTGGAGCTTGGGGAGACTGGGGAATCGTGTCAGACGTTCCTGCAGCAGGCGGCGGCTCGTCTGGGATGGAATTGGGGTCAACATCCGGCTTCTTCTCGCTGGCTTGCAGAGAGGGGGCGTACTTCTGCCATGCCCAAGCGCCAAGTACAGCTAGACCGGAATAGCGCACGACATTGCGTAAAGCGGACTTCATCCACGAATCGCCTTCTTTGGGTTGGCTGAAGAACCATGCGCCAGCAGTGAGCGCCGCAATCGCGAGCATTGCCTCATGAGGCATGCGCTTTACATAATCCAATCCCTGCTGCAGGACTCCCTCTTCTTTTGGCTTCTCTGTAGCAGGGGGTGCTGCTGCCGGCTGCGCAGAATCTGAGGGGGTAGCAGCCGGAAGAATTCCTGTACGAGGTGGTACGACAATAGTGGACTCGGGTGATGCACTTGGCGTCGGCGTATTAGGCGTCTCAGCATCAAATGTGGCAGATGGACTGTGAGACTGAGCAGGCAAGTATCTCTTCAGCGTATCAAGAGCGTTTTCAGCAGCCTCTTGTTCTCTGCGGAGAAGGGCATCTGTCACCGCAGACGACCCTTCATTTGGGCGCTCGGGAGACGGTTCGATTGTTTTGGGTGTTGCCATCAAAGAAGTATAGCAGAATGTACAAAGCTCTGGAAGGGTGAATTGCCACTTCTACCTTTGTAGCCAGGATCGGAATTCGGATTCGCCCTGTTGGGCTAGCGCCCGACACATGGCAGCGTCTTGGCTGCGAAGCGACGAGAGTTTGTCTTCCTGCTTCTGCTGTACAACCTCGAATGGCACACCGAGCCCCAAAGCCACCAGCGCACCATGGTAACGCTCAGAGAGGACATACGATGCGGTTTGCACATTCTTCGTGAGCTCTTCGAGAGTCCGAACACCAATGCATTGCGCTGGAACCGAGCACAGTGCCCGGATGCTTTCGCAATACTGCTTTTCCTGCGGGTCATCTGGCGCGAGGGAGAGAATGCGCACCTCGGTCCACTCCGGGTGTTCCTTGAGCAACGTTTGCACGCGTTTGCGGAAACTATCGCCAGAGTTCATTCGTGGTATAACAGTGAATATATTTTTTGTTCTTACATCGAATTTCTTGTCTTCCAGAAGCAAAATAACAGGATCAAAAGTTTGAACAATTTTTCTGTTCAAATTCCAAGACTCGACGCGAGAATACGAGTGCTTGTCACGAACGGAAATATGGTGGCACCTATACACTGCTGAGCGAGCAAACCACTCGCCTATCTTGGTATGAAAGGGGCCAATCCCCTGGAACTCCAAAGCAACGCGTGCGCCAAGCGCCCGCGCAACGCATACGTGCCACCACCAGAGAATGCACGCATAGACCGATTCGATATCCGTAAAGAGTGTTCCACCGCCAAATACCACCACGTCTGCCTGCCGGATGGCTTTGACGGTGCTCCACCATGGCTGAAAGAGCGAACGTATACCGCACGGAAGGCGGGGAACCTGCCCTGCGCCAGGGTGCACAGACACTGTCACCCACTCCACCTCTGGGAATCGCTGCAAAAAATAACCCTTGAGCGCCTCATCGCCCAAGTTCCCCACGCCGTAATTCCCGACGAGCACGCAGCGCATCGTTCATACTGTAGCGGAGAGTCTTACTCTGCGCTCTCTACTGTTTCTACTGTTTCTGCAGGAACATCCTCTCCTGGAATTGCGAATTCACCTGCAGTGGTGAAACGCTCGTTCATGCGAGCGGACTTGCCGTGACGACCACGGAGGAAGAACAGCTTCGCGCGGCGAACCTTCGCCACCTTCTTCACTTCGATCTTCTCCACGTTCGGGGAGTTGATTGGGAAGATCTTCTCCACACCCACACCAGAAACAATGCGGCGTACCGTCATTGTAGAATCGGCAGGACCATGACCTTTATGCAGAGAAATCACCAATCCCTCAAAGATCTGTACGCGCTCCTTCTCCCCTTCCTGGATCTTCTCGTGCACACGCACGGTGAACCCGGGACGGATATCGGGGCGAGCCTTTTTGAAGGCTGCCGACTGTGCTTGGATGAGCGCAGAAGACATAAAAGCGGACAGAGCCTACAGTCGGGCTGCTGCGGAGTAAAGTGGAATCCGTAGAAATTACCAGAGAGCTACTTCGCGATCGCGTCGGCCATTTCCTGCTGAATAGCATTCATCACCATTAAATGCCGTGGATCGTTCGTAATCTCAGAGATAAAGCGATCCCGGAGGCTCAAGCGGTACAGGAAGTCTCCTTCTGTGAAGATGGAATACTTCACGTTCTTGAACGTAGGATCCTGCAAGAGCAATGCCTCGAGCATTTCCTTCTTTACTTCTCCAACAACAAGGAGATCCACCTTGCTCTCGGTGCCCACGAAGGCGCCGGCAAGGACTACCAGTTTTACATGTGGGAGCTTCTTTAAGGAGGCAACAATTGGACTGTCTGCCTGTACTTCCTTGGCGAAAATGCTTTTGAGCTCTGTATAAAGGAAGAACTCCGTATCCACACGGTAGTACTTCTTGCGATTGCGATGGCGTGCCTTTACAAGACCCACGCGGCGGAGGTTCTCGAGCTCACGACGAATAGAGTTGATTTGCTCGTTGAGCAAGCGTGTCAGCTCGCGAATGAAATACTCCTGCTCGGGATGGAGCAGGAATGTAGAGAGCAGCTTCACTCTCGTTTGGGAGCTGAACAATGCTTTAAGTACAGAGGAAGACATACGGCGCAGCGAAGTGCGTGTTCACAAACTGTACTCATACATGGATTGGTAGTGCAAGAAAATTGATCGATATAATGTTCAGTATTTGTGAACAGGTTATTTGGCTTTAAAAAGCCAAATATTAATAATACTGACTGCAAAATGATTGAATGTTGATCAAAATTTATACTCACAACTGAACCTATTTTATGTTCTCGAGTACATTCGTTCGTCACTTCAGGAAGGCGGATTGGGTGGGAGGATTGTCTTTGAAGGCGAAAACTGCTACACTGTCTTGATGCCTTCACACACAAAAATCTTCTTCGGTTTACTCGGTTCTTTGATCCTCTCTTGGTACATCGTGACCGAAGGGGTACTCGGCACAGGCATGGCGTTTGCGCAGGCTACTGGAGCAGCTCCTGGAGGCTCAGGATCACTCAGTACCGCACAGCTGCTGGAGAAGCTTGGACTGTTTTTCAATGTGTGCATTTTTTTAATGCATATCATCCTGCAATTTGTTTCCGCCCTCATTGACCCGGAACGCATGATGGTAGTGCTCAGCGGTGCAGGTGGAACAAATACCTTGCTCGAAATTTGGCAGCTTTCACGTGGAATCACCAACACGATTCTTGCCTTCATGCTGATCTTTGTAGCGCTCTACGCCGTGATCAATCCAGACGGCGGCACCGCAATGATCAAAGAGAAAATTGGAAAGTTCGTGCTCGCAGTGATCCTTGTAAACTTTTCCTGGTTCTTCCCACGCGTCATCATCGACATTGCAAACGTGCTCACTGCAACGATCTACCAAATCCCCTCCACTATCGGAATCGACTGTAAAACAACAGATGATGCAGGTGGAGAAAAGCCGTGCTCTGTCATCAAGAACGTGTGGCTGTACCCAAAATTACCGCGTACTGGCGGTGGAGGTGTACCTGTTCCAGCGGAATGCAAATCTGGAGCAAGCACGAACCCCAATATTAAACCAATGGGTGAAGTGGTGTGTGTAGAGCTTGCACCATGGGACCCATCGATCAATACGGGGCACGGCATGCTCCAGGGATTGTATGTGAACCACGTGCGCATTCTTTCACTCGCAAAGGTGCCCCGAGAACCAGGCCCAGCCGACGGCTCGTGGGCAGGTATTAAGGAATTGGGACGGTTCTTCGTACAGTTCGTCTTCGCATTCACAATCTTCCTCGCAGCCCTCATTCCGCTCCTTGCCATGGCGGCGGTCTTCGTTGTGCGGCTTGTGATGATCTGGCTCACAGTGGCATTCATGCCATTCATGTTCATTGGCTTTGTGATGGGCGACAAAATGGGTGAGTTCAACACCATGAACATGATCTTCAAGAAGTTCCTCGCTGCAGCGTTCCTCCCCGCAGCTGTCGCCATTCCGTTGGTCGTTGGTATTCTTATGATCAACGCGGCAACCGCTGGAATGCCCTGCCCCAGCGGTGACGCGAAGCTGAAATTCCTCTGTGAGGATCACGGCATGCTCATTCCTGGTGTGAAGAACCTGTGGGTGCTCCTCTGGAACTTCGCTGCAATTGTCATTATGTGGCTTGGGTTCTTCAGTGCACTCAAGATCGACACCCTCTACGCGAGCGTAGGAGGCGTGTTTAAGAGCGTAGGCGAGAACTGGTTCAAGTTCGGCCTCAAGGCTCCGCTTGCATTGCCAATCCTGCCTATGGGCTCCGGGAAGAATAAATCGATCCTGGAAACAATTGGCGGCGATGCCGGTCTTGCTGTGGCTCGTAACCCGAACCTCATGATCAACTCGGCGGGCAAAATCGACTTTGAAGACACGAAGAAACAATTCGCTGCACCCACCTCTCGAGACAGCGGTACAGACAGCGCCCTGGCACGCAACGAAGGCGAACTGGCGAAAAAGCTTGGCGACCTTACCAGTGCTCTCAATACACGAGATGCGACTGGAGCCGAGATTCAAGAGCTAACGAACTTCTTCAGGAGCAACCGAGCGAACGGCATCACCAATATCAAAGCCGCGCTGCAATCCAGCACGCTCGGCGACAATCGTATGCGTGATCCCGAGCGCCTCGATGCGCTGGCAACACGCCTTGAAGAAGAACTCGCGAAGTAATCCCCTTCTCTTTCTATGAGTGGCGAACAGGTAGAAAAAATAAACGTGCAGCCCAGCAACGGGGAAAAATATATGGATGTTCTCCGAGCAGATATTGAAAAGCTCGAAGGAAGTGTGCTGCCTAGCACAGGCAGAAAGCTGAGCTTACTGGGATCCATGGATGCAGCGCATACAGAGGAACTGCGCCAGCAGGAAATGCGCAATGCACACATGGAGTACGGCGAGCTTGTGAGCAAACGCATGGAGTACTTCCTGCGTTCTCCAGAAACAAATGGACGCATAAAAGGTCTGTGGACGGAGCTACACAAGCGCAGTAATGAGCTGGCCTTCCCACAAACAGCCATTGAGATGATCAATCGTCTCTTTAAGGTCTTTGCGCCAGGGCGCCCAAACAAACAGGGGCAGATCACCACGCCCATGCTCATGACCTACCAGAAGATTTCGCGGGTACATGTAGGCGGGGCATTGGTGGACCATCTGCGCGATATTGATGCATACATGGAAATTGCCACACCTGCGCAGAAGGAATATTTGGCACGATTGCGCGGGCTCATTGTGAACGGAGACAAACCCGTGGGCGACGTGTCGTGGTCTGCCACAAACGACGGCGTGATGGACATTGATCCCATTGCTAAGGCGGAACTTGCATTCAAGCAGATGCGCAATCTGGATCCTGCTGACCCGAATCTTGCAGCGAAGCTAGCCGACGCACGCATAACACCAGAAGTTGCAGGTGCACAGAAGGGCTGGTCACAACTGGGTCTCACTACACGTTTCTTTGGTACTGTTGCTGCGAGCGGCATGGCAGTCACTGCCTTCTTGAGCAACAAGCGCGTGGTGGACTGGCCAGTAGCTGCCTATGCGGGCCTGGCACTCTTGGGTGCAAACGGCATGCCAAAGGGGAAGTTTGACGCAGTGATTGACCAAGTAAAGCCGCTCCTGAGTGAGGAATTCGTACGGCTTTCGGATGTATATGACTTCCATGAGCAGCCAAAGGACTGGTCTGATCTTGCACTGAAAGTGAACGGATTCCGCAAGAATGATGTAAAAAACTACAACAAATTGATGCGGCCTATCGAAAAGGGCGCAACGGAAGAAGAGCGTCGCAAGGGATTGGAAGCATTTGTGAAACTCCTTACAAAAGAGGGCACACCTGTGCATGCGAAGTTGAAAGCGAATACTCCAGCAGATTTTGCATCCTTTGCGGCAATAGTGACCACAAGCCGCAACCGCGATGCTCAGATCATCATGCGCCAGTACTTCGAAAAAAACCTCGGGCCACACCAACTGCAAAAGCTGGCACCAAAGTAGGAGATACTTACGACCGTCGCTTGAGCTCCTTGGAGTACACCTCTAGCACATCGCCTTCGAGGATGAGCAAGGTAGTGTCTACTCGCATGCCGCATTCGCTGCCCTCCGGTGCTTCTTTGATGTCCTTATCTACCTTTTTGAGCGACGTGATACGACCAGTACCCACCAATTGACCATCACGCTGCAGGCGGAATGGCAAGCGCTTGATGACACCATCTGTCACCTTGCCTCCCACAATCTGCTCGGACTTCTTCGTGAGGAAGACCTGTTTTACTTCCAAATGGCCGAGGATCTTCTCCTCTTCCTCCGGAATAACCAAGCCTTTGAGGAGCGCATCGACTTCCTCCAGCAGAGTGTAAACCACATCGTATTCACGTACCTGCACACCCTCTCTGTCGGCCGTCTGCTGCACGGAACCCGGAACAGTGACATGGAAGCCGATCACCACACCTTCGCTGGCTGCAGCCATCATGATGTCGTTCTCGGATACAGCGCCTACTGCACCGTGGATCACCTTCACACTGAGGCCTTCGGTTGCGAGGCGGCTCAGTGCCTCTTTCACAGCTTCAAGTGAACCTTGCGTATCTGTCTTGAGGACAACTTTGAGCTGCGTGACCTTGCCCTCGCTCAGGCGACTCACAAGGTCGGCAAAGCTACGCTTACCGCGCTGCTCTTCACGACGACGTACCTCCTCCATCATAGAGCGAGCTTCCTGTTCGGATGGCATCACTTGGAGGATATCCCCCACCTGTGGCACTTCTTCAAATCCTGAGATGCGCACCGCACCGGAAGGACGGACTGTTTCCGTGCGCACAGCATGCGCATCCATCATGGCGCGAATCTTGCCGTACGTGCGGCCGCAGATGAACGCATCGGTTTTGCGCAAGGTACCCGTATTCACAATGACCGTGGCGAGTGCACCCATGGACGGATCCAAGTGGCTCTCAATCACCGTAGCAACGGCATTACGATCAGGATTGGCTTTGAGCTCCGCAAGATCGGATACAAGTAGAATGGTATCGAGGAGTGTATCGATACCGAGCTTGCTCTTTGCGGAACATGGCACCATCGGCACATCCCCTCCCCAGTTCTCCGCCTGCAAACCATGACCAGCCAGCTCCCCTTTTACGCGCTCGGGATCAGCGCCTTCTTTGTCCATTTTGTTGATCGCAACAATGACAGGAACACCTGCCTCTTTGGCATGGTTGATTGCTTCAATCGTCGTAGGCTTCACACCTTCATCTGCAGCAACCACAATCACCGCAACGTCTGTGACCTGCGCACCACGAGCGCGCATGGCAGTGAATGCTTCGTGACCCGGTGTATCCAGGAACGTGAGGAGCTTGGTTTCCCCTGAGCCCTGCACGATGTGTGCCACCTGATACGCACCGATGTGCTGCGTGATACCTCCGGCTTCACCTGCTGCAACATCGGTTTGGCGAATGGCATCCAAGATGGATGTTTTGCCGTGATCGACGTGCCCCATGACCACAATGATCGGTGGGCGCTGCTGCAGCTTCGCTGGGTCATCTTCTTTCAGGAGTTCTGCAAGGTTTTTGCTGAGCAGATGCTCCACATCCGCAACAGACTCCTCACGCTGCACATCTATACCGAGATCCGCAGCCATGATGGCGGCAGTATCGAAGTCGATTGTTTGATTGATGGTGGCCATGATGCCGTTTTGCATCAATGCCTGAATAATACGCGGGATCTGCACACCGGCCTTCTCTGCGAATTCCTTCACTGTGAGCTGCGCAGGGAGCACAACCGTTCCGCGCTTCTGCTTGATCTGTTCCTGAACGGCAAGAGCCTCTTTCTTCTTCTCTCCGGCAGCCACTCGGCTTGCCGCACGATCCTCCTGCTGTGCCTCCTGGAACTCACGCCGATTGGCAGGCTGCTGCGCATCGAGCTTCTTCTTCTCTTTGGCAATCGCCTCTTTGGATACATCTTCTAACGTGAGCTTGCGAAGGACTTTGAGACCTTCGCTCGACACACTCTCCTCGTCGCGTCGTTCTTTGGCAGGCGCAGCTGCAGCAGGTGATTCGGCAGATGCTTGTGGTGACTCGTTATCCGTTTCCGGCTGATCTTCAAACCCCAGAGAATCCATATCCACCTCAAGGCCGTGCTTCCGTGCAATAAAACGCACAATACCTTGCGCGAGGGAGTCGGGAATTTCACGGTCAGTCGCCTTTACGCCGAAATCGACGCTCTCAAGCTCGTGCCGGAGCTGCTGTCCGGTCATATTCAATGCTTTGGCCACCTTCACCAGGCGCATAATTAAACGGGAAAACTACGAAAAGGACCGCTCCCAGTCTAGTGCATGCGGCGAAGATCACAAGCGAATGCCCTTCGGACTCATGCAGGCTCCTGTGTGCTTGGTGGAGGAGTGGTGAGCTCTCGGAGTACGTCACTGCCCGCAGACAGAGGTTGTATCGCCTCAGATGTTCCCTCTTTTGGTGCGGATTCCTGCGGTGCAGCGGGGAGCACCAATGGAGACGGAGGAAGTGATTGCGACTCCTGTCTCTGCCGCGCAATACCTTCTTTCAATTTCTGGACACACTCCACTACCTGCAGCTCAAAATTGGAGAACTGCGCTACGCGGAACCCGGCCGCCTGCGCATGACCGCCGCCGCCGTACGCTTCACCTGCAAGCTTGCTCACGTTCAGTCCAGGCGAAGAGCGCATACTCGCCTTGAGCCCGCCCTCTTCGAGTTCAGTAAAGAGGATGTGCACATCTGCATCGGGGATAGTGGAAATCAGTTCATCAAGAATGCCATGCGTTTCTCGGCTCTTGGCACCCATTTCTGCAAGATCCTCACGCGAGACAGATGACCATACAATGCCAGACTCCGCATCAACCTGTATGCGGTTGAGTGCGCGCCCCCAGATCTTGAGCGTCGAGAGTGGCTTAGTTTTGTAAATATGCTGAATGATCTCCTGCTGGCGGGCACCAAGCTCAAGGAGCTCCGCGGCAACCTCCAGCGAACGGGGCGTGGTATTGGGGTTCTGGAAACTCCGTGTATCGGTAATGAGACCTGTGAGCAGCAGTGTTGCTACATCTGCGGTGAGCGATTTGGCAAACTCGGGCTCTTGGCGGAACCACTGATAGAGCACCTCGGTTGCACTCGCCGCCGTGGGATCAATGATGTGCATCTGGCCGTATCGTGTATTGCTGATGTGATGATCGATATTCAGAATCGGCACCGAGGAAAACAGATCAATGTGCTCGGTATAGGCAGAGCCAAATAGGTGCAGGTCTGCAGTATCCACCGCAACGATGAGGTCATACCGACCATCACCATCGGAAAAGGAAATCTGCTCCCTGCGGATAGCGCCCTTCTTGGGCACCACAATGATATTCACTTTGTGGTCTTCAACGGTATAGCGCAATTTATCGACCTCCACTCCCCCTTCTAGATTCACCGTAATCACGAAATTCTGATGCCCCTCGAATTCTTGTGTGAGCTTTTCAAACCCGGGCAAAAACTCGAGTGAACTCGGGAGCGTATCGGGGCATACCACAGTGACGTCTTTGCCCAGTGCGCGGAAAATCTGGTAGCAAGCAAGAGCGCTGCTCAAGCCATCTGGATCCACATTCGCATGTGGGATCACCAGGATGCGATGATGCTCCTGGATGAGGGCGTAGGCTGCCTGTAGATCGTCTCGGGACACACTCATGTGGTTAACAGTATATTATGACACATTTTCATAGAAATTACAAGAGTCCAAAGGGCGAAGGAACTATGAAAGCAAACCGCCAAAGGAATGGCAATTGTTTCGGATGGAAAGACGGAAATGGTCGGGATGACAGGACTTGAACCTGCGGCCTCACGCCCCCCAGGCGTGCGCTCTAGCCAACTGAGCTACATCCCGACGATGATGGAAAAGATACTGCTGCCAGGACGCGCATGCGACTTATTGTATTGCTCGGATCCTCAAGCGGATCCTCGACCCAACTGAGCTACCTATCTGCCGACAGGTATCCGACAACGACGGAGAGTATGCAGAACCCAATCGGTATTAGCCAGAAGGCAGAAGTATCTTTTCTCGCACTGGAGGAGCCGCGCGCCACGGGGGGTGAAGGGGCAAGCGGAGAGGTGTTGGCGCGCGGTGAGTTTTCTTTGGTACTTTCTTTGTCTAGCTGACAAAGAAAGTACAAGAACGCAGTACCTGAATTAGAACGGTGACACATACTGCGCGCTCTTACCCAGCTCTTCTTCGATGCGCAGGAGCTGATTGTATTTGCACACACGGTCTGTTCGGGAGAGTGACCCCGTCTTGATCTGCCCAGTGCGGAGGCCAACGGCGAGATGTGCAATGAAGGTATCTTCTGTCTCGCCGCTACGATGGCTCACCACGGCAGTCCAACCATGTTGTTGCGCGAGCTGGATCGCATCGACAGTCTCACTGACTGTACCGATCTGATTGAGCTTAATGAGCACAGAATTCGCCGCCTTGCGCTTGAGCGCTTCTTCGATGCGGCCAACATTGGTGACAAGCAAATCATCGCCAACAAGCTGCAATGCATCGCCATGCGCCGCAAACATTTCAGTAAAGCCATCCCAATCATCTTCACTGTGGCTGTCTTCGATACTCACAAGCGGGTACTTGGCACAGAGCTCACCGTAGTACGACGTGAGTTCCGTAGAAGTGATCGAACGACCATCGACAGCGTAGATACCATCTTTACAAAATTCGGACGCAGCCGCATCGATTGCGAGCTGTACTTTGCCGGTGTATCCAGCAACCTCAATAGCCTGTACGAGGAATGAGAACGCCTCGGTCGCATCCTTCACTTTGGGGGCAAAGCCTCCTTCATCGCCGACGGATGTACTGTGCCCCGCCTTCGTAAGGAGCTTTTTGAGTGTATGAAAAATATCTGCACCAGCACGCAGCGCATCGGCAAAAGTCTCAAACCCCGTCGGCACGATCATGCACTCCTGGAACGAGAGTCCACTATCGGCATGCTTGCCTCCGTTGAGCACGTTCATGAGCGGCACGGGGAGGAGCGTTGGGTCTTCCACTTCGAATTGATCCGCAAGCGAACGGAAAAGCGGCCGATGTTCCGCGCCGGCTCGGGCGCGACACACTGCCATAGATACACCGAGAATGGCGTTCGCCCCCAGTACAGACTTATTTGCCGTACCATCGAGTGTGAGCAGCGCAGCATCCACCATGCGCTGATCTGCAATATCCTTGCCCTGCAGTGCGGGAGCGATCACGTTCGTGACGTTTGCTACCGCCTTACGCACAGATTTTCCACCATACATTGATGGATCGCCATCGCGCAGCTCCAGTGCTTCGTGCGAACCGGTAGATGCACCAGACGGCACTGCACTACGACCGAAGTTTCCATCGGAAAGCTCACAGTCGACCTCGATTGTTGGGTTGCCCCGAGAATCCAGAATCTGCCGTGCGTGGAGAGAGCGAATAGTAATCATGCATGCATGCGGAAAGAATGACCGCAGCATAGCACAGGTATAGCAGAGTGAACCCTTACGCGAGGAAGCGCTTCTTTGCGCGGCCGTGCACCGCAGCGGAATAGCTGCCGATCAGTGTGACCACAAGGAATCCAAGCTCCATGCCCGATGCGGGCAGATGTGTAGGATCCGTGACCGTGTCAGTGATCGTAGGCTCAGGTTCCGGCGCAGGTGGCGTTGGCTCTACGGCAATCAGCGAACCAGTACCTTCTGTGCTCGATACGCTGCTGTCGGCACCCGTGTTGTTCCAGCGTTCCATCATCACACGATCCATGCGCTCCTTGAGTGCTCTGAGCGATGCGCGCCAGCGCTCTTCCTGTGGATCATCCGAAGGATCCAGGTTTGTATCTTCGGAAATCGACGAGCTTACAGCATTGCCAGCAATAAGGTCAGATGGTGCAGACGATACGGAGCCGCTACCCCACTGTGGGAGCAACGCCAGCACATCGCCACGGTGCGCGTTTACGAATGCCGTTACACGAGCAGGAAGATCGATCCCCTGCTGCTCGGTAACGAGGGCGCCCGTAGCAAACGGCACAAAGAGCAACGCGAGCAGAAGAATGCGCACCACTCGCTGCCGGATTACCTGCAAACAGAATACGAGAAGCAGGAAGAACCCCAGCACCACGAGAGGCAGTGTCCACCCCCAGGCGTACCAAGCTGCAAAGATGGCAAGATCTGGGAAGAACATGGCTCCACCCTGCAGCACGAACCACAGCAGCAGCATGCCCGCAGGGAACCAGTGCAATCGACGGAACGTGTTGTCCGCACGGTTGCGGCGCAACATACCAGAAAGAAGCATGGGGTAGAGCACAGCAACGATCATCGCCACCACCCAGGGCACAATGCCGCTCGGGAGGGGTGGCAATACAGCACACGTAATACCCGCGAGAGCGATTGCAAAGCCGAGGAGAAAGACGAGGCGCGTTTCTTGCGCGTGTTTAAGTGGCATAGGAGGGAGTATTATTCCCCCATTTGCATTGGAGTCAACTCATTCCCTGATAATCGAATGTACAGCAGGGATTACAACCACCGACGACGGATGAAATAGGCAATCATCGAGAAGATGAGCAGACCCATTCCTGCCACAATACCAATGAATACAAAGGGATGTTCCTGCATGGGCAGCTCCACGTTCATCCCATAGAGACCTGTGATCACTGTGAGCGGGAGCATAGTGACCGAGAACACGGTGAGAATGCGAATGACCTCATTGGTTTTGTGGCTCAACCACGATTCGTGCGTGCTCTGGAGCGAGTCACTCATTTCCTTGGCGGTCTCCAGCAATGACCATTGTCGTTCAACGGCATCCAGAATGTCATCGAAGTAGAGTGCCAGATCATCGGACACGAATTTCTTGTTCTTGTGCTCCAGTGCGGCAATGAGCGTGCGTTGTGGGAGCAAGATGCTGCGCATGGTGATGATGTTACGCTTGAGCAACATGATGTCTTTGAGCAGGTCAACTTCGTCCTCGCTCTCAAAGAGTTCATCTTCCATGCGTCTGAGCTGTTTGGTGATGGTATCCACGAGCGGGAACACATCTTCAAAGAAGTGCTGCATCAGCTCATAGAGGAAGAACCCCGTACCATGTTCCATGTACTCATGGCGCTTTACCTTGGAGGCCTTCAGATCATTCCAGAGGGAATCGAGAATGGGGATCTTGCCTTCGTGCAATGTGACAATGAAGTTCTGCCCAAGGAAGATGTTCACCTCTTCTTTGAGAATGCGACGTGTCGTGCGGCTCAAATACGGAATGTGGAACACGATGAAAAGGTACTCATCGTATTCCTCTACTTTCGGTCGCTCGTGTTCGCTCAAGCAGTCCTCAATATCGAGCTCATGGAAATTGTACCGCTTTTGCAGTTTCACAAGCTCGTTCTCTGTTGGGCTCGGATCATCGTGCCAGGTGATGTTCTTGTACGTGAGTGTACGCATGATGCAACGAATGAGCGGCGGGCACGTGCGAACCACATCGCCGTCGCGCACCATTCAAGACGCATCAAGCAAGCGGCGCAAGAGAAAGCGCTCGCCCGATGGCACAGATGACGCGCGATCTATCGTCGCTTCTTGCCAGGCAAGTACTTGCTGCGTGGGTCCTCACTGCGCTGCATTGGCAGCACTTCGTAATGACGTGCTCTGTAGATGCGCACTTGAAGCAAGCAATACAATGCGAGCGCAACAATCCAGATAACCCACCAAAAACGCATGGAGATGTACCCGATTTCCTCAATGCGTGCGAAGACGAGGAAGAGGCCAATGAGACCAAACCAAAAGCTGGCACTCGACCATGACTTACTCAATTTGCGCGTAACGCTGTTCTGCAACTTGTTGCGCCAACGACGAATAGCAAATGATGCCACAAGCATCACAGCACACACGATGAGCAGAGCCAACGCCTTGGGGCTCGTGAATGCGGCATTGCCCGGGTTGGGATAGAACAGATACGTGAGCGGATCGGAGAGGAGCGTCATACGGAGAGGGAGAAATGCTTACTTCTTCTTTGTAGGCTTCTTGTCTTCCTGCGCCTTGGTAGGCTTGGCAGGAGATTGTGCAGGTTTTGCAGTGAGTTTTGCAACCAGCATGGCGACGTTCTTTTCGAGCTCGCGTTCCTTGATCGTTCGAGCAGGGCGAATGAGCAGGTACACAAAGAAACCGACGACCGGTAGCGCCGCCACTAGCACGATGCTCACGAACATGTAGAAAAAGGAATTCGTGCGAAGCAGAATGTCTCGTGTAGTGAAGAACACAAGGAAGATGACGATTACACCAATGAGCAACATCCCCGCCTGCAGCAAGCGGAGTAACGGATCATCCGCTAAAAAGAGTAACCATGGTTCAAAGAGAGACTGGAGAGCGGGCGGAAGCGGCATAGGTTAGAGGTGAGGATATTTGCGACGATGGACGATAACGTACACTACGGTCGCGAGTAACGCGAGCACAGCGAGGAACTGACTGAATCGCAGCTCAAAACTGGGGAGTGCAAGCCACGAACGCACAATCACATATCCTGTAACACAGAGGAACAGGAAGCCTTCGTATATGTACATTTGCATGTGTGAGAGCCGGAGCTCAACAACAGCAAAGAGCCCCAAGCTCACGAAGAGCAAGAGCAGAATAACGAAGTCGAGCTGTGTGGCGAACACGGGAATGCTGAAGTCACCACGAAGGTATTCAAAGAAGAACGTCACAATCGACGCGAGCACAATGCCTGCAAGTGTTTCTGATCCAGCACGCTTCGCATTTTTGCGGATGATGAGCAGAAGGAATGTAAGTGCGAAGAAGAAGATGGCATAAAAGAGCTGCACGGGCTGCACTGGCACAACGTAGCGCACGTGCATCGCCTCGTACGTCACACCCCAAAAGAAGTCCGTTGGCCGACCGTACGCCTGGCCAGACGCGAACTTCCCAAGCCAATCGAATGCGAGGCCGAGTGATGCAGCAGGGAGAATGACATCCAGCCACTGCAGAAACGTGGTGCGATGACTGCGAGTGAGCAGGTGCAGCAGTACGCCAATACCGATCACTCCGCCAAGGAAGCTGAATCCCCCATCCCAGAGCACGAAGAGCCGCAGTGGATCACGCATGTACACGCGGTACTGCCCGAGCACAGCAAAGAGCCGGGCACCGAGGAGAAACGCACCCAGGTACCACCAACCGCGCTCGCGGAAATGATCAAGCGACAAGCGCGCACTTTTGGAGAGGCGCAGGAAGAATTCAAACGAGAGCCAGACCCCAATGAGCAGGAACACTGCCCGGGTCCAGATGAGCATGGGACCGACGGAGAAAGCTTCAAACATCGCGGGTCAGCGTAGCAGAATGGAGAACGAATCGGTACTCGGTACAGCGGGGAAAAGAGAGGTATTGAACAATAGTATTGTTCAAATTTTATCTCTTCTTTAAAAGGAAGAATGGAGTTTCCTCTCCTGAATATCGGCAACGGTCTTCTGGGTGAATTCCGCAAGCGGAATCGTCACCTGCGCTTTTGTGTGCACGTTGCGCAGTGCAACAGACTGGCTCTCCACTTCTTTATCACCAAGCACGAGGAGGTACGGAATGCGCATGCGTTCACCTTCGCGCACACGTTTGCCAAGCGATTCGCCTGGATCCATATACTCCGCACGCACTCCCGCAGAGAGCAACCCATCGAGTACTGTCTTGGCATATCCTTCGTGCGCTCCGGCAACCGGAATGACGGCAACCTGCACGGGCGCGAGCCACAGCGGGAAGTGCCCCGCAAAGTGCTCAATAAGGAACCCAATGAAGCGCTCGTGCGTGCCGAGCGGCGCACGGTGAATGCAGAGCGGCACTTGCTGACTGCCGTCTGCAGCAACATAGGAGAGGCCTACCTTGCCTGGCACATCGAAGTCGACTTGGTTCGTTGCAAGCGTGAACTCTCGGCCAATGGCGCTCCACACTTCTACATCGATCTTGGGGCCGTAGAACGCAGCCTCATTTGGTACTTCAACGAATTCACACTTCGCCTTCTGCATCACTTTGCGCACCATGTCTTCTGTCTTCAGCCACAGCTCCGGTGCGTTCACGTACTTCTTGCCGAGTTCGGCAGGGTCATGGAGCGACAGGCGCATCACATATTTCTCAACACCAAACAGCTCGAAGTACTTGAGGTACAAATTGATCACAGCCATGAACTCACTTTCGAACTGTTCCTCGGTGCAGTAAATATGCGCATCGTTCATGGTGAGCGAGCGCACGCGCATAAGCCCAAAGAGCGCGCCGCTATCTTCGAATCGGTAGCAGTGGCCATACTCTGCAAGCCGCAGTGGGAGATCACGATAGCTGCGTGGCTGGCACGCAAAAATCTCGTGGTGATGCGGGCAGTTCATCGGCTTGAGGTAGTACTCCTCTTCCTCGCCATCGAGCTGCATGGGCGGGAACATGGACGTCTTGTAGTGCGCGAGGTGACCGGTGCGGGCGTACAGCTTGCCCTTGGCAATATGCGGCGTGCGCACGCGTTTGTACCCACCTTGTGCCTCCAGTTCGTTGGCGAGTGTTTCCAGCGCATCGGCAATGATGGTGCCGCGGGGTGTCCAGAGCGGTAACCCGGCACCCACCATTTCGCTAAAGGTAAACAGATCCATTTCTTTGCCGAGCTTGCGGTGATCACGGCGCTTGGCTTCTTCCAACATGTGCATGTGCGCGTCGAGCTCCTCTTTGGATGGGAACACTGCAACGTAGATACGCGTGAGCTGCGGCTTGTTCTCATCGCCGCGCCAATAGGCGCCGGCAAGGCTCGTAATCTTGAATCCATCGGCGGGGATATCTTTCAAATTCTCCACGTGCCCGCCACGGCACAAGTCCACGAACGTCTCTACGCCCTTGGCGGTAACGTTGCGGTAATGGGTCACCTGCGTCTCCCCTTTCGTACTCAAGTCTTCCACGAGTTCCACTTTGAACGGCTGCTTGCGCTCTTTCCAAAAGGCGACCGCATCGGCAATGGAGAGCGCTTCGGATTCGAACGTCTGGTGCTGCTTCACGATCGCACGCATTTCCTTTTCGAGTTTCGGGAGCTCCGCATCGGTAATGGGCTGCGGGAAACGGATGTCGTAGTAGCAGCCGAAATCGATCGGTGGACCGATGGCGAGCTCCGCGCCGGGGTAGAGCTTGAGTACCGCCTGCGCAAGCACGTGCGCGGTGGAGTGACGCAGTTTTTCGAGATCGGTCATGGGGGCGATATCGGCCATCAAGCTCAGCGTATCAGGAGAGCGGAAATTCCGAAACGTCGAAGTACACGGAAATACGCACATGACCCCAGCAGCGCTGCGCGCCGGAAGCAGTCTATCGACCGAGCCCCAATTCCTGCTCGATTGCGCGTACTTCGCGCAGTAGTTGCGGATCATCCTGCATCTTCGTTTCGATCTTCGTAACCGCATTCATCACCGTGGTGTGATCGCGACCAGAGAAAATTTCACCAATGCGCACAAAGCTCATACGCAGGTATGCCTTGCCCACGAACATGGCAATCTGCCGCGGCACCAGGATCTCGCGAACGCGCGACGCACCGAGCATGTCATTCACCGACACGGAGTAATAGCGGCTCACGGATTCCAATACATCTTGGAATGTGGGAGCGCGGCGTGTTTGCACTTGGAATCCGACAGACTCCTCTTCTTCGTACGGATCTTTGTTCAACTTGCGCATGATCTCGGCGATGCTCTTTACCGTAGGCATGCGCTGCTCCAGTTCGTAGAGCGCGAACGCCTGCATGAGAATGCCCTCCAGTTCGCGAACATTGCGAGTGACGTGCTGTGCAATGAACTGCAGCACGGCAGGATCGATGAACATCTCATACTCCTTGGCCTTCTCACTAATGATCGCAAGGCGTGTTTCATAGTCTGGAACAGACACGTCGGCGATCATGCCGCGTTCAAAGCGAGACGTGAGGCGATCCTCCAGTTGCAGCTCCTGCGGTGGGCGGTCTGCCGACAGGATGATTTGCTTTCGTTCTTCGTACAGAGAATTGAACGTGTGGAAGAACTCTTCTTGTGTGCGCTCCTTGTTTGCAAGGAACTGTACGTCGTCAATGATGAGCACATCCACCGATCGGTAGCGGCGACGCAACTGATCCATTTTTTGCGAGCGAATGGCTTCCACCACCTGATTCGTGAAGTCTTCGGTAGTGGTGTACACCACAGCGGCACGCGGCATATGCCGCAGAATGGCATTGCCCGTGGCTTGTAGCAGATGGGTTTTGCCGAGACCCACATCACCGTAAATGAACAGCGGGTTGTATTTGCCACCCGGCGCGCCGGCCACGGCCTGACACGCAGCATTCGCAAGACGTGAGTGCGATCCTACGACGAAATTCTCCAGCGTGTACTTGGGATTGAGGATCTTACTCACGATGCCTTCTGCCATCTTCACCTCTTGCTTGCCTGGAAGTTTGCGACGCTTTTTTTCGGGGAAATGTTCTAGGATATCCACAGCACGTTCGCGGTTATCTTTGAGCGTTCCATCCACTTTGTAGACGACATTTTCAATAGTGGAATCACATATTCTGGCGGCATCCAGTGTGGTGTTGCGGTAGTTCTGCAGGTGCCAATCGAGTGCCATGGGGATCGGCAACCCGATCACAATGGTTGCCCCTTCGCGTGTGAGTAGTGCTGTATCGCGAAACCACGTAATGAACTGACTGCGCTGCAATTTTGGTTCGAGCTCACGCAGAATCGCGAGCCACAACTCCGACATACCCGTAACGGGGACTGCGGGATCTTCGCGCGCCGGTGCATCGATAACGCTAGAAGAGGCGGAGGATGTCATGGTAGGTAATCAAGACGAGTAGAATCAGCAAGAACACAAACCCCACGCCGTTGGTAACCACTTCAAACTTGCGATTGACCGGTTTGCGCTGGATGAACTCCACAAGCACAAAGAGCAAACGCCCACCATCGAGTGCTGGGAGCGGCAAAATATTGAGCGCTGCAAGGCTCAAGCTGAGCAGTGCCACCAAACGGAAGTACGCACCAAAGCCTTCTTGCACAGTGGTATGCGTGTACTGCGCAATACCCACAATGCCAGAAATACCGTCTGGAACCGTGCCGCAGGGTGCACCTGGATCAAGGCATGCAAGCGAGAGAAAGAGCTGCCCAATGCCGTGCACGGTTTGCACGAGCATGTGCCACGATTCCGACAGTGCGGTGAGGAACGCCGTGCCGAGAGGCTGAGCCGTGCCCTCGAGCACTAACGGAACCAGCGCCATCACAATCCCCGCTTCGCTCTTCTCTGAGAGCGTCACGGTGAACTTCTGCTCTTCTGTGTACTCCGGCGCGAGCAAGACGGTGTAGATCACTTGCCGTTTGCCTTCCTGCATACCCGCAACATCTTCGGGGCGCGTCACCTCTTGGTCACCCACGTATGTGAGGATGCTCATCTCTGGCACACCCACTGCCGCTGCACCACCACCACTCACTACATCATCAATGCGTACGCCGAGCGTGAGGTTGATGAGACCATCCTCTGCTGCAGCCTCCAAAGCAGGCAACGATGTGTACACGGCTATAGGGATCCACTTTCCAAAGGAGAACCCGAACGTGAGGATGACGAGCGCGAGCAGGAAATTCATGAATACGCCCGCACAAAGAATGCTGATACGTGCGGGAATGGACGCAGCACCAAAGCTGCCGGGGCGTGTGTGCTCACGAGCATCGATAGCATTCTCACCCTTCAGACGCACAAAACCACCGAACGGAATCCAGTTGATCGTGAATTTTGTCCCGCCTTGTGTGAACAATGTCACAGCACGGGGCGGCAAACCGAATCCGAACTCCTCCACCACCACTCCAGCGCGTCTGGCAGCGAAAAAATGGCCCCACTCATGAATCATGATCAGGACGCTTAACAGAAGGAAAAATGCCAGCGCTGAGAGGAGAATTGTCATAAAGCGCGAAAAAGAGACAGGAGGCGATACTAGAGATGATGTGGAAAACAGAAAAGTTTTCCACACCAACTTCCACTTGCCTCACTTGCGCCTTCCTTTCGAAATGAAGCAAGGTGAAAAAAACACGTCAAGCACGAGCCACAACCCATGCAGAAACAGACTGCGCACCCGCAGCACGAAGCGCTGCAGCACACGCCGAGAGTGTGGCGCCTGTGGTGACAACATCGTCAATGAGTATGACTGTTTTGGGCACAGCAAAGCCTGTACGGGCAGCAAATGCATCCTGCATTGCGACCAGCCGATCCTTGCGACCGCGGCGAGCTTGCCTCCCTGTTGGACGGCGACGTTTGAGTACGGAGCACACTGGCATATGGCGATAGTGCCCGAGTGCCTCTGCAAGCAGCTCCGCTTGGTTGAATCCGCGCCAGAAACGGCGAGTCCAGTGCAGCGGAACCGGGCAAAGTACCGTCGCATCGGTAGAAGCTACAGGCAGCGCATGATCCATAGCGAGTGCAAGTGCGTGGTATACGGCGGGAATGCGCTTGTACTTGAGCGTGTGCACTGCCTTTCGAACAAGCGGCGCGTCATCGTACGATGCAGCAGCAATCACACATTCGAGCCCATCCACCTGTACGGGAAACCCGCCACTATGGCATTGCTGCTGTAGTTGGAGCACTTCCGCATCGGACACCAGTGCACCCTCTGCACCACCGAGCGACACGCGCGGAAAGACCATATCGAGAAGTGATGGCACCATAGCAGTGGATTCTGGCTCCATTGCTTGTTGCTTGCGAGAGGAGTTGGTAGGCTTTGCGCGCTGAAACGGGCAATTAGCTCAGCTGGGTCGAGGATCCGCCTGCGGATCCGAGCCACAGAAAAGACGCCACTGGCGCGGCCTCTGAGCAAGAATGCATTCACAGAACGGGCAATTAGCTCAGCTGGTTAGAGCGCCACATTGACATTGTGGAGGTCACAAGTTCGAATCTTGTATTGCCCACCACCCTTCTTGGCCCCACCCGCACACCAAGCGAAGCGGGTTTGCATAATCGGTTCCATGGAGACGAAGAACAAAGTATTGCAAGAAAACAAATATATATTTACGCAAGGTACGGGAGAGTGAAAAGAAACGAGAATTCCGCTACAATAAGAGGATTTCTTCATACAAAAACCCATGCCACCACTCTCCACTCCTCCGGGTCAGCACCTGCTTGCATGGACGGCACCGTCCCACCCACACCACACGCGAACGGTGCAGTGGTACCTCGGGTGTATAGCCATCATTGGTGGGTTGATCGGATACAGCATCTGGACAGAGGCGTGGACATTCACAGGGCTCATTGTGCTCATCGTGGGTATCTACGTGTGGCAACACCGCAGGGATATGCCAAACCACAGCATTACCATTACAGATCGAGGATTCCAGTACGACGCAATATTCACCCCATGGCAACAGTGCAAAGGGTTCTGGATGCTTCGCGGACCAGACTATATCGAGCTACACCTGGAACGAGAGCATGCACCCACCAAGGAGTGCCGTATTCAATTGGGATCGCTCAACCCGGAAGACGTGCATGACGTATTGGCGCAGTACGTTTCAGAGCAAACACACCGCACGGAAGACACACTTGACATGATTACAAGAATCCTTAAAATCTAACATGCTGCACAAGCAGTACCACGAACACTTCGCCTTCACATTCTCGCCCTGCTCGCAGGAGAACCGCTTGGCATGCAAGCAGCAAGGCAAGAAGAACGACGATCGGGCTGCAACACCAGAGTCCGAGCGAAGCGCACTTGAACGTGGCCGCACTCCGCAAGAAAAGCAGGACCGCATGGAAAACGATGTGGCCGGCATGACCTCGGAACGACGCCAGCGCATTCTGCGCCATGTGCCCACCGCACTTCTTGATCAGTACACGATGGGTGCGGCATACCTCACCGACACACTCATAAGCATCCTTGGTGAGGATCAGCTCAAGCGACTACTCAAACAGCACCCGGAGTTCCGTGCGCTCAAAATTGAGCAGACTGCGGATATTGAAACTCTGCTATCGCAGGCGTTCGAAACGGAAGGCAAGCGTAGCTCCGCACTGCTCTCCACCATGGACACACGCATGGCCATGCTCCTCACGCAGATGCTGGAAAGCAAAATCCGGCAATTCGAAGAGCTCAAGGAAGTGGCACTTCGCCATATGCAGAACGATGAAGCGCTCACGCACGCCGTGGACGCACAGGAGCAGAAGCTGTCATTGCAGTCTCGTACAATGGACGATTGGCTGCGTACCGCGAGCACCAAGGAACTCTGTGCCACGCTTGGCGTCCCAGAGGTTGCCGATGCAGATCGTGCAATGCTCCTCGGCCGCATTCGCGGCTACATCCAAAACAAGCGCAAGCTCGATCAATGGAACCTGCCGGAAATCGCACGCAACGAACACCTGCGCACCATGCTGCAGCGTACGGGCGATCTCTCTGGCGTGCAGAAGCAGCTCTACGACCAACTGCGCAAATCGCTCCCTGTAGTAGCTGGGGTGCTAGATGCGCAACTGAACGAAGAAGCGGAGAAAACCAATGCATGGCTCACCGAAGAAAAACAGCGCTACGGATCGTTGCTGCAGGACATCACGCCAGAAAATCAGGATGACCGCGAAGCGGCATTCCAGGCGCAGCATGGCGTGAGTGCCATCGCCGTTGCTCGCGAAATCGAGGAAACCGAATCCACGATCGCTTTCGCGAAGAGCGGCGACACAATCAATGCCAATGACCCCGGCACAATTATGAATGCCAGTGCTTTGGTGGAACGGCTGTCGCAGATGCGCAGCTACCCCGATGGCACACCCAAAACCGTGGTGGACACACTACGCCCAGAACAAGAAGCCGCAGAGCAATGGGCTGGTGCTATGCGCAGTGAACTCCACGAGCTGCTCCACAAGCAGTACGCCTCGCCAGATCAGCGCCAGCAATTGGCACAGTGCTTTGGAACACCGGATGTATTTGCAACACTCACCACGCTGGAGGCCGATCTACAGGTATCAGATCATAACCCCCGCGGTGTGAATGCTGTGGAGTACACACAGAGCAGACGACGTGCGCTGGAGCACATGGTGCGCAGTCTGCGCAGCAACCGAATTGCACAAGCAATGAACGCGCATGCGCTACACGAAGAAGATCGCGTGCAAGCATCACAACCAGACAAAACTGTGCTAGATGTGATCCAGGAAACACGTGCACGATTGCAGGCGGCAACACAGGAGATCGTTGCCATACCCGAAATTGGGAATGGTGTGTCCGGATTGCTCAACGTGCGTCAGCACGTTATGAACCGTGCAGAGACGCTGGAGCAGGAACTGCGCCAAGCGGAGCTGCAGCGACAGACAGTAACAGGGCTCGGCTACGTGCGAGCAGAAACACGCAAGTTGGAACGTGCAGCCTTGCTCCTCACAGACATGCGCCGCATGAAGCACTTTGTGCTCTCAGAAGAGGATTTCGAGCGCCGCACGGGTACGCGGAACCTCGCAGCATATGACCTGGCCAGCGGCGACATTCTGGTGAACCGTGACCGCTGCGCACGCGAGAAGGCATCCATCCCCGATCTAGTTCGTCACGAGCGTGAACACGCCGTGCAGGATATTCTCACGCGCCGAGCAGGAGTGTTCCCATTCCTGCATCGCGCAGCGTTCGAGGTACTCCGCGAGAGCAACCCCGCATTTGGCGATGTGCTCCGCCGCCATGCAGGTGAGTGGGGCATTGCGCATCAGCGCGAGAAGATTCGCGCGCAAGCTGCAGACCCCGCAGAAGCACAAGCACTGGAAGACGAGCTCCTCACAGAGGAGTTGCTCAACCGCTACGTGGATTGGAAGCGCAAGCCGCAGAACGAACTCATCGCAGGAGAGCGCGAGCTCATGGCAATGGTAGAGAATGCCGGACTCGCAGAGAACCTTCGCGGCATCGCAGAACGTGACCCAACCGCAACGACCCGCGCTGATCTGCAGGATCTACAGATGTTCCAAACTGCAGCCGGGCAGCCCACGTTGCAGGATGCAACACAGGCGCTTGCAACTGGTACCAATGCAACGACCGTTCCTGCGCAAGGCGGTGAAGCGGCAGACGAAGGCGGTAGCATAGACATGAAGGGCAAGCTCCACAGCTGCCAGAAGATGATTGTAAAACTAGAGGAGTTCTGCACAGCACAGCCGTACTACAAAGGCGATCTGGACACGACCATCGGTGAATCAAAGCAGGTCTACAACTACCTTATAGATATTTTCCGCTCGCAAACGGTGAATGGTCAGCCATTCCCCAACCCAGAGCAGCAGCCAGTATTCATCGCGCAGGTGAGCAAGCTAAAAGACGGATTAAAAGATTTAGTAGATATGACTCAAAACGTTGACAACAAGCTCCACGACCTCACAGATGAAAAACCAGGGCACATTACGGGATGGAAAGCCTTCTGGGGTAACGTCGCCTTCATGAGCCCACTTGATGTGTACCTGCTGGTGCAGGACTCCATTGAAGACGTGAAGCGCATGTGGAACCGCCGCAGCAAACAGACGCGTAGCGGCGTGGCGCAGGGGCTCTTTGGCAATATTCCAGAAAACGACCTCCCGGGGCTCCGCTACTTAGGAAGGCTCGCGAAAGAAAACGAAAAACGTGAGCAGCAGGCCGAAGATGAAGAAGTGGACGTGTGGAAGGAGGGTCTCAAAAACAAGGATGCCTACCAGCTCATGGATATCTTGAGCAAGATTCAGACGAACAAAGACCAGGCGAAGGCCATCTTCTTCCTGCTGGCAGACAAGGGCCGTATCGACTGGGGCGATGAGCGTATTTGGGATCTGCTCAATGGTCTGTCGCAGTTCAAAATGCCAAAAGAGCAGTGTAAGCGTGACATTGTGCTGCGTAACAACTGGCTCAACAAATTAGTAAAGGATATTTGGGACGACAGCGACCAGTTCTTGGACTGGAAGACGAGTAACGACAGCAACTTCAACACCAACCGTGATAAGTTTAACGAGTACGTGGATACCCTCTCGCAGAATAGCGGCGCAATGCGCGCGGAATTAGAGCGTATCTTGGGAACGTATACGGCATGCAAAGGACGCAATGAAACACCTCCGCAGGACGTGAACCCGCACCTCTACGAGAAGCTGCTGGAATTCGCGATGGTGAAAGGAAAAATGACAATGGAAGACAAGTTCTACTACCTCATCCGCGGTATTGCAGAAGGCCTGCTGCCGCTCGAACGCCTCAACGTGCTCAACAACCAAGTGCTCGGGAGCTTCCCGTTCATCGACTACTTCGCCGGCCAGAACAACACGCTTGCAGAAATCAAGATACTGTCTGAACGCATTACTGAATCGGGTAATCGGTTTAAGCCGGGCATGAAGACTACGCTCTTCCTGGAAACAGAGCTCGCTCGCGACGAATCCACCCGCCAGCGCGTGACAAAGGTGATCACACGCTCCGGCGAACAGATCGACCACGAAGACGCACCGATGCTGATGGCCTTCCTGGACTACGGAGGAATCGAAGAAATGCTGCAGGCTTTCTCCGGTCAGCGTCAGCGCATGACCAAAGAAGGACTGAAGAACTCGTACGTTGGTTTCAATACGCTGTTTAAGACGTACGCTCGCGTTGCAGAGCTCGACCAAGATGGAACAGCGCGCTTTACCTCCAAAGATGCCACGCAACTTGGCCGATCGCTCATGGCGTATATTCACTTCGATAACATTGCGATCCAAGCGGCTAACGACGGCAAAGGCCGCCAGTCGCTCACCTGGGAACAGGTGGAAAACGAAACAATGCCTTCGGGAGAGGGGCGAACATCTTCCATGTTCCGCGACCAAATGAACAAGCTTGCCGTGGATATCTTCCGGAACTACGGCATTACAAGCGTGGATGTTGGGGGCAAAGCCGGTGGAGCGAATACCGTCACGCTCGACCAGTACCTGGGGCAATTGCGCGGCAAACGCCCAACGGGCGACGAGGAGAAGAAGGCACTCTTCGCCGCTACACCAATCTTCGAACAACGGCTTCTGAAAGCCATTAATGGAAACCCTTCTGTTTTCGCGCGCACACTGCAGTCTCATGGAAACAGCCTGCTGCAGGAGCGCAGCGAAGACATTAGCGTCGACGCTGTGCGCACATCACTCAGGCAGTAGCTTCCTCGCTATTGTAAACGAGGTGCAAGTCACGCATGATTCTTTGCGATGCACATCGCCATTCAACGTATAGATCCATCGCTCCCACTCCCCCGCTACGAATCTACGGGCGCAGCAGGGTTTGATTTTATTACGCGAGAAGACACCGTCATCGCGCCCGGCGCGATTGGGCTCGTGCCAGGCAATGTGATTGTGCAGGTACCCAAAGGGTACGCGTTGCTCGTACTCCCACGTTCGTCGCTAGCGCGCAAGAAAGGCCTGGTGTGCCCGCACTCCATTGGCGTCATCGACCAGGACTACCATGGACCAAAAGACGAGATCTTCGTGCAGGTGCAGAACATCACCCAAGAACCCGTGACCATTGAACGCGGCGAGCGCATTGCCCAAGGGCTCTTTGTGCGAGTGGATCAGGCAGAGTGGCAAGAGGTAGATGGCCACGGCGCACAGACGCGTGGGGGGTTTGGATCCACGGGGAGTAATTCTATCTTGAGAACTTAGACATCCTCTCAATGTAATTGACAACATCTGCATCGTGAAGATGGAAATCTTCCATCCATTCATCAGAATGGATCGTATCTAGGTATCTCTCTCCCCCATCACATAACAGTGCAACAATTCTTTGTTGTGCATCGATTTCGATACGACGCAGGGCTGCCAAGATTACAGCCCCAGAAGAAGGCCCCAAAAGAATGCCCATGCGGCGCGCAATAGTCCTTACTGTATTATACGAATCGGGCAAGGTTACAGAATCAATACAATCAACACCCTGAAATTCTGATACATCTTCATTTGCGTCATTTGTATCAGCATTACCATACTGAACACCAATAGCCTGCAAATGCTTTATCTCTTTTTTTAGAAAAGTGGCGGTGCCACCTACAGATCCACCCGTGCCTAAATAGCCTATGATGCCATCGATTTGATCTCCTATATCTCTTTTTATCTCTTGGACAAGAGGTAAATAGCTTTCTGCGTTTTTTTGAGAATGAAATTGATCCAAATAGTAAATATTCGATTCAATCCTCGTGATCTCAGTTGCCTTCGCATGTAGCACTTCATGACTATCCTGATTCGCAGGAACTGGACATTCGATTAGTGATGCACCATATGCTCTAATTTCACTAATAATTTGAGGAGGCGTATCGTCAGCAACCACACAAATACATTTATAACCCTTAGCAGCAGCTAGCATCGCTAATCCAATACCATAGCTGCCGCTTGAGCAATCAATTACTGTGCCGCCAGAATGGATACGACCTTCTTTTTCTGCGACAGAAAGTAAATGTTTTGCGGTTCTACTTTTCATGCTGCCACCAGCATTTTCTTTTTCAAGTTTTAAGAAAAGCGAAGCACCATTACTGACTGGATACACAAACGTACTTGTTCTGCCGATCAATTCTTCAACATCACGATGCATAAATCTAGCCAGAAACCTCCTCCTGGCTGCACGAATGCAGCCAGGAGTTTTAGAACTTTCCTGCAATCAGCAGTCAATATGATTCGGGGGAATCAGCTGAAAATGATTGCGTAGGCAACAGGCAAAGCAATTGCCAAGAGAATGACGGGCAAGCAGCCCAATCGAGCGGGCGGAACTGCCCCTGAGGCATTACACTGGGGGCAGGGAATCTCTTCGGAGAAACTGCGACCACAGTGATTTGTTCCACCACCACTCAGTACCGTCTTTTTGCCCTTACACCTTGGACACTTCATCAAACACCTCCGTTTCAAATAGAACTGCCGGACTGGAAAGAACTCACCTCAAGATATCATGTATACTTTATTTGTCAATAAAGTGACACGAACAGTACAGGGCAAGAGGTAGATGACCACGGCGCACAGACGCGTGGGGGGTTTGGATCCACGGGTACGCACGCGTAACAATGCAAACACCCCGTAGAGACGTGCCGCCGGCACGTCTCTACGGGGAAATACGGCGTGCGTTGTAATTAATCCTTCGCACCCGTCACGCGCTTGCGCATGAATGCGGGAACCTCCAGCTCCTCTTCGTTGAACTTTGGAGCAGTGTTCTGTTCAAAAGAGGAAGGCGTGGAACTGCGCGTAGGAATGCCGCGCTGATTTGCTGCCTCCTGGGGCTTGCTCGTGTTGCGTGCAAGTGCCTCGGCAAGCGGACGCTTTGCTGTGGAGCCGTATGCTGCCAGGCCCCCGAGCTCGCGCTGTTCAAAGCCCGTAGCGATCACCGTGCACTTCACTTCACCAGTGTAGTTCTCATCGATCACGGCACCGAAGATGATGTTGGCATCGGAATCCGCGGCCTCGGTAATGATGCGTGCTGCCTCATCCACCTCGAACATACTGAGGTCGTTGCCTCCCGTGATGTTGAAGAGGATTCCCTTGGCTCCATCGATCGAGAGCTCCAGGAGCGGGCTATCCACTGCAGCACGTGCTGCCTCTGCGGCGCGGCTGTCGCCGGTGCCGTAGCCAATACCCATGAGTGCGGTACCGGCATCCTGCATGATGGTCTTCACGTCGGCGAAGTCCACGTTCACAAGACCGTGCACTGTAATGATATTGGAAATACCTTCGATAGCGTGCTGCAGCACTTCGTCTACTACCTGGAATGCTTCGGTGAGTGGTGTCGTCTTATCAATGAGCGACAGAATTTTGTCGTTCGGGATCGTGACGAGCGTATCGACTTTGTCGTGGAGCGACTCGAGTGCCTCATCGGCCTGTTTGCGGCGCTTCATTCCCTCGAAGCTGAATGGCTTGGTGACAACGGCAACCGTAAGGATACCCATGCTACGAGCCAAATCGGCAATTACACCGATACCCCCCGTACCCGTACCACCACCGAGACCGGCGGTGATGAAGACCATGTCTGCACCCTCCAGTGCAGCCTTGAGTTCTTCTGTGCTCTCCTCGGCAGCCTTCTTGCCGATATCTGGATTGGCACCAGCACCAAGCCCGCGAGTTGTACCGCGACCAATGGTGATCTTGGTACCCGCTGGGTTGTGGTACAGCGCTTGAATATCCGTATTCACCGCTACGAATTCCACACCCTGCACCTTGGCTTCCACCATACGGCGCACTGCGTTGGAACCGCCGCCACCTACGCCGATCACGCGGATCGTCGCGCCGGCCAGCACATCGGGACGGACTTCCTTGGAACTCGCGCTGTCGTCGCGCGGGGGCTGCATGCCGCCGGGGCGGGAGCCGCTGAACAGGTTACGAAGCGTGTCTGACATGAGAGAGATGGGGAGGGAAACGAGAGGGAATCAGAAGATTTACGGAAGGAGACTTTTGAACCACGTACCGACTTGTGTTGCAGTTTTAGCGAACTTGAACGACCCCATACGGGATGGCTGGTTGCCTTCGCGCAAACCCCATACGAGCGTACCGAGCGCAGTGGCGTAGGCTGGGTCATCGACCTTTTCGATCACTCCACCAATATCCACAGGGAAGCCCATTTGGACAGGCAGACCCAACACATCACGAGCGAGATCGAGCACACCAGGTGCTTTGACTGCTGCACCTGTAAGGAGCGCGCCAGCTGGCAACATGCCGCTGCGACCAATACGTACGAGCTCCTCTTTGACGAGGGAGAAAATTTCAAAGTACCGCGCCTGCATGATCTCTGCCATGTAGCGCTTGCTCACAGTCTGGGTGTCCACTTTGCTCACCGAAGAGAGGTCGATCATTTCGCGCTCCCCTACTTCCTCTGGGAGCACGGAACCGAATTCGATCTTGATCTTCTCTGCGGTGTCGATAGATGTACGCAGACCAATAGCGATGTCGTTGGTGACACTCTCGCCGCCCACTGGGAGCGTGCAGGAGTGGAGGATGGTTCCTTCTTCGTACACGGCAATGCTGGTGCACCCTGCACCTACATCGATCACCACGGCGCCCAACTCCTTCTGGCGCTTGGTGAGTACAGACTCCGCAACAGCGATCGTGCTTGGCACGATATCGTCGATATCTACACCAGCCTGATCCACACACTTCTCGATGTTCTTCACGTGCTGCACGTGACCAGTGATGATGTGTGCCTCCACCTCTAGGCGAATGCCCGTCATGCCCACAGGGTTCTTAATACCAGTCTGCTCATCGACCGAGTAGGTCTTCGGTTCGATGTGCAGGATGCGGCGGTTCTGTGGAATGCTCACGGCTTGAGCTGCCTCAAGCACACGAGCAACATCATCCACCGAGATCTCCGATCCGGAGATGGCGATGACACCGCGGCTATCGAACGACTCAATGTGCGCTCCACTCATACCAACGAACACATGGTTCACCGGCACGCCGGCCATGCGCTCAGCATCCTCGAGTGAGGAGATAATGTTGTGGATGAGTTCCTCCACGTCGATCACGTGACCCTTGCGAATACCGAGTGATGGGGAGAGCCCCACACCAATGATATTGGGAACTTCACGATCGCCTTGCCCATCGGCAACGGCAACTACAGTGCGAATTTTGGCGCTTCCGATATCTAAGCTGGCTATAACACGCTCTCGTGGCATGAAAAAGTTGGTGAAATGTCGAGTAGGAAAGGTGAGAACGGAGCAGAGTCTACGTCCCGTAGGAAAGCGGCTGCAAGCGGCTTCTGTACACCAAACATGAACAGATCATCGAAACATGTTCATAGGATTTGTTCAGACTTTTCCCCTCTATGTAGGGAAGATATAAAATTGTTGATCAACCAATTTTCCTCGAAAATGTGATGAACGCAAAAAGTGAACAGCTATGAAGATCATCACAACGATTCTTTGGCTTCAGAACATCGACAACTGTTCACGCGATGACTCGATCTCGCTCTCTGTTGTTTGCTGCGATGCATCCCCCAGGTAGAAGTGCGAACCATATTCGCCCGTAGCCAGCGCCTGGAGCCGCTTGCTGAGCATGGTGAATTCCATCGTGCCAAAGAATTCCCGAATGAGTGGCACTGGCAAATCTTCCAGCGCTAGAGCATCCAGAGGGATCGGCAATGGAAGATCAGTTTTAAGAACCGCCATACGTTGGCAGAAGAATGCCTGCTCACGATCGGCAACGAGCTTCTCGCGGACGCTGGGGCGGATATCCTCGAGGTGCTCGTAGATCCCTTCGAGGGAGTCGTAGCTCTTGAGCAATTCCGATGCGGTCTTGGGGCCAATACCGCGCACGCCAGGGAGGTTGTCTGAGCTATCGCCAGAGAGCCCTTTGAACGCAGGCACCTGCGCAGGAGTCACGCCGAACTTCTGCAATACACCTGCCGGATCCAGCCGCTCTGCGGCTTGGTACCCTTTATGCGGAATAGCGATGATGATGTCTTTCGTCGCCAGCTGAAACACATCGCGATCCCCGCTCACAATGGTCACGCGCATCCCCTGCTTCTCGGCAGCAACTGCGTAGGTCGCAAGCAGGTCATCTGCTTCGTAGCCTTTATCGGACACGCGGCGAATGCCGAACGTATCGATGAGCTCCAAGATGCGCGGGATCTGCACGTAGAAGTCGTCGGGTGTTTCCGCCCGGCCTTCTTTGTATTCCGCATGCTCCTGATGGCGGAAGGTTTCCTCGCCTTCATCGAAGCAGAAGAGCAGGGCATCTGGCTTCTCCTGCGCAAGGATAGAAATGAGCATGCTCGCCACGCCGAACACGGCGTTCACTTGTTCACCTGCACGCGTGCGCAGCGTACGGGGAATAGCCCAGTATGCCCGGTACATGAGGTGGTGGCCGTCGATCAGAACCAAATGTTCCATACCAAAAACAGGTACCCGTAGGGTGCGCCAAATAGCCCATCTGCACAACTCTGTGGAAGACAAATATACAACCCCATAGTCAGAGGAACACGCAAGATATGGAGGCTTCTCCAGAAGAGCGATTTCCGCTAGAATAAGGGGAAACATACACATATCCACTTTCGCTCTCATGACCCCCCTTTCCCCCGCTTACGACAATAAAATTGCGCGCAAATACAGCGTGAAGACGCTGGAGCATAAGGTGGAAAATAAGCTCGCGTTGCAGAAGGAGCTCGGCTGGGCTCCAGAGAAACGGATGCCGATGCTGTGTATTCCAACAGGCATGACAGAAGAGCTCGGCGGCAAACTGCTGAAGGAAGTATTGCCCGGCCTGCTCTCCCAAGGGATCGCTCTGCTCGTGCTCGGAAAAGGCAGCGAGGAGTACGGTGCGATCTTTACCAAGCTAGCCGAGGAAAAGGGGCACAGAGTTGCCATCATCAAAGATACAGACGAAGGCCGCCGCAAGATGTACGCCGCTGCGGACATGGCACTCTTCCTCAGCAATCCAACTGGCATGAGTGAACTGGAAACCGCCCTGCAGTACGGCACCATACCAGTGGCACCAAGCTGCAAAGCACTCAAGAACTACAACCCGGTACAAGAAGCAGGAAACAGCTTCCTCTACGACGACAATACCAAGTGGCACTGCTTTGCTGCGCTCGTACGCGCACTGGAAACACATGTGTTCCCGTACGACTGGCGCACTATCCAGCGCAACTGCATGGAGAGCGTGGGTGCAGTACTGGAAGAAGACGCAGAGTAATCTACGTAGAGCTATATGCGACGCGGGAAACGATTAGTTCCCTAGAAAGTCTCGTTGTGGTGACGACTTTTTCCCCGGAGGAGGGGTTGGATCCTTGAGCGTGCGAAGATTCGGCGCGTCGGAAACGACGGCGACGATGCTCTGCGCGGTCACTGTTTCCTCCTTGTTGAGCTCCGCGTTCCATGCTCGATAATCACCGTCAGCCGTTTTGCCGAGGAGTTCGCGACGTTGATACTGCTGATCAGAATCGAGATTGCCGGGGTCCACCATGACAACGGTGCCGGGAGCGAAGTTATCATTCTTCTTCACTACGTTCTTCTGCACAATGTTGATACCCATGCCCGTGAGAAGCGAGCGGATTTTTTCGACGTTCTCTTCCTGCACAACACCAGTGACATGGCACATGTTGCCTCGCACAATGACATGCACGTCCTCCGCAGTCTCCGCATTCAAGCGATGAGCAATCGTAGACTCTTCATACGCACTGATATGGGACACACCATCCGGTTCATCTCCAGATGGAATAGCGAGTTCGGTATCCTCAGGTTCGGGCGGAGGGAGCGTACCTTCGAGAATCAGGCTTTTCTTCGTCATACGGGAAAGGGGGAATACTCATATATTATAAAACAAATACTATGCTTTAGCAATATCCGGAATTGGAGGACAGAGCGCCTCCTTCTCCTCCTTGGAGAGCTGCTTTACCTTGGCTTCGCGGCTGCGCGCCTCAGAGAGTGTCTCGAATTGTTCGCGGTACACAATCTGCACCGGTCGGCGACTGCGCGTGTACTTCGCACCGGTGCCGAGGTTGTGCTTGGCCTCGCGTTCCGCGAGATCGATGCAGGTGCCCGCGTAGAGCGAACCATCTGCACAACGAGCGAGGTAGAAGTAGTGGGACACACGACCAGTATAGTCACAAACAGTCGGAACATTCATTTGCGCGACACCGCACATTCGTTACACTCTTGCGTGCCTCGTGGGTCGGTAGCTCAGTGGTAGAGCAGGAGACTCTTAATCTCTTGGCCGCGGGTTCGACCCCCGCCCGACCCACCACTTAACTAAGAATTTCCACTTCGCCGATTTTCAGTTTTTTTGTGCGTCCATCGTCCATGCGCACCGTCAGGATGTGATCAGTTTCGCGCTCGGTGTAGGGAATGATGATGCGTTCTATCGTTCCTTCGCCTTGCCCAAGATATCGACTTCCCCAGTCACTGATCCTGATGCGCGTGCCCAGCGCGATGTCTTGCGGATCCGCCTGGATAGCAAAACGTTTGATTTCAATCACCTGCCCGTCCTTCACCACGAAACAGTCTTTATTGCCGCCGGCTTCCACGTACTCACATCCGGGCTCTTTGTAGAATCGCCTGCTTCCGACGTAATACTGTTCCTTCGCCGGGTCGAGGGTATACACATTGGCACTGTCAGGGTATTGCCTCTTCAATTCGTCATAGAGTGGTTCCCTGATACCCATTGTCTTGCCCACGCAGCGCGCGATGATTTCCGCTCCCACCATATTTGAATCTTTGTCCCCCGAAATTTCTGACGCGCCCATGCCGAGCGGTTTCGTCGTGCAACCGATATGATCGAAGAGGTGATACCCCTGTGTGACGCGCATGCCGCCCCTTACGTTGTCCATAACGGCTGCCGGCATATCTTCTTTACGAAAGACGTCGGCATCGAGTTCGATCCATAGTTTGCCCCCCTTCTTCTCTAATCGTGCGCCCATCTCCGTGATCGCATCAAGGATGTGCTGAGGCATTTCATCTTCGTTCTCGGGATTCTTCACCTCATCCATCTCGTAAGCTTTCACGCCGAGAATTTTGAGTTCTTCCAAATATTGCCGTTCGGTCGAAGGCACTCCCTCTTGATCGTCCACGTCGTTCAAGCCGATATACATGATGTTCTCGGGCTTCAGGAACGGCGCTCCCCTGAGAAGGTCAATGAGTTCCTTCGGGCCCCTGCCCGTGAGCACTGCCGATACCATGCCGTGAATGTTTCCAGATGGCGTCGTTTCCGGCGTGTTGAGGTCTGCGTGCGCATCGACCCAAATAAGACCCATCTCGATACCATGCTCATGGCAGTAGCGCAGTGCGCCGATCACGTCGAGGCCGCGTGTGTGATTGCCACCGAGTGAGAGTGGCGTTTTTCCGCTTTCCAAAATTTTCTGCACGGCGTCGGCGCCCTCCGTTGCCGATTCAACGACCGCTTCAAGCTTCTTTGCCTTGGGGTCACTATTCCCCGGTGTATCTTTGACGGAGAAATCAATGTGCGCCTCATCTCTGAGTCGCGCACCTGATCCGCGAAACAGGTCATGAACATGGGTTCCAATATGGTAGGCCGCGTCTCTGCAATTCACTCCCACCTCGGCGCTGCCTTCGTCATCGGAATTGTTCACGACAATGCCGATCTCTTCGCCGTCGAGATCACGGTTCCCCTCAATTTTGATGTGCTTAATCATTTTTATGATTATAGCAGTTTTAAGCAACTTTTTCCAGTTTGGGAACGCAGAAAACCATGAAGAATCTCGTCATAAATCAGTTCCAACGTTCTCCCAGCATCTCCATCAACTATCTAAAAATTGCGAGTTACATTGAAAGAGTAACTAAAACATCTTCCTCGCCTGCACCTTACTGCGTGCCATCTATAGCCAGCACAGCAAAACAGCTCACGGCGCCGTGCCGTAGAAGTGTATATCGCGAGTGACAACATTGAAGCCAAACACGTGATATCCATTGCCCCACGTATTCAGGATCTCCCCTTCAAAGCATGTGTCCATAACGGGTTCCCACATGGGCGAGAAGCGATCGTAGTTCTCCGGAAGAATGAAATTGGATTCCACATCATTGCAGGGAACCTCTCGGTATCCCTTCGTACCAAGGATTGCGGCGTACTCTTCCGTCGCTCTAAAGCGTAACCAGATTTGATACCCCTGCCACGTGTCACCCACGCCTTGCAGATCGGTGACTGCAGAGGGAACAGGTCTCTCGATCAGGTACTCAAACATTTCTTGCGGCGTATTGCCAGAGGAGGGGCCAGACATGCACCCCACAAGAACGAAGAGAGCGCTCGCGCCGAGAATGTGTCGAACTATGAGTTTCATAGGAGACAATTAGAATACCTTCCGCGCGTGTGCTTTCTGCGTACCGTCCTTTGCAGGAATCAATACTGCAAAGGGCAGGTCGTTGTGCCAGGCAATCGTATCTGGCTTTACCTCACGCTTGATATTGCGCCCGTGGCGCACGTCTTCTGCTTCTGCATCGGTGAGCTCAATGCCATCGAACTCCGTGAGTACTTCTTTGAGGGGCACAATGAACGACCAGCCCACACTCTCTGGTGATACTGCGAAATCGACCGACCACTCCCCTACCTTGGTGCGGCGAAGCCCAGAGAGGTACGCACCGCAACGCAGGTGTTGGCCAAGATCATGTGCAATGGAACGGATGTATGTGCCGCTGCTGCACCCCACACGGAGCACGATCTTTGGGTAACTATACGAGAGGAGATCGCACGCAGTGATATCTACCGTGCGTGAGGGGATGGTGACATCTTTCCCCAACCGCGCGAGCACGTAAGCGCGGTTGCCATCCACGTGCACAGCGGAGTGCGCGGGTGGCACTTGATCGATCTTGCCGGTGAACTGCTGCCGCAGGAGTTGGATCACCTGCTCTTCGTCTGGCTGCTTCCACCCCGGCTTGGGCGTGAGCTCTTCGATCACGCCATCGCGATCGTAGGTGCTGCTCACCGAACCCAGTTCGATATCGGCGATGTATTCCTTGGAGAGCGAATTGAAGAACTCTACTACCTTGAGTGCCTTGGCACCCACCGCGAGCACCATGAGCCCAGACGCTGCGGGATCGAGCGTGCCTAAGTGCCCAACCTTCTTTTCGTGCAGGATACGACGCACCTGCGCCACAATGTCGTGGCTGGTGGGGCCTGCCGGTTTATCGATAAGGAGGAACCCGTGCTTCACGCCGGAAACTGTACCCAATACCCCGCGAGAGAGCGACGGATTCCGCGACAATTCCCCCGCAGTGCAGACTGCGCTACGATGGGCTCCATGAATGTGACGCTCAGCTGGGACCTGGTGGTGATTGTGTTCTTCGGGGTGATCATGAGTTACAGCTTCATCATCGGGAAGCATGAATCGGTGAAGATCATTGTGTTTACCTATATAGCAATCGTGGCCGGGCTCGCCACGGGCAATGTGCTCACGCGGCTCTCGGCCAATTCCCAGCCGCTGCTGTCGTCCTTTGGATTGGTGCTTAATATTACGGTGCTCGACAGCACGAAGCTCCTCATCTTTATAGGCACCATCATTCTGCTCGCCATCCGCGGCGGGTTCGATGTTGCCTACGGCAACGATGACAGCGGCATCACGAATACCATTCTCACGGGACTCTTTGGATTTGTAACAGCAGGCTTGCTGCTCACCACACTCCTCACGTTCGTTGCGGGAGGGCAACTCCTATCGCCCGCACTCTCCACTGCACCGAACCTCGCGCCCATCTTGGCACAGAGCCAGCTCATGCAGGCCATGGTGCTGTACCAAGACCTGTGGTTTGTACTCCCGGCAGCATTGCTCGTGACCGTGGGTATTGTGAGTGGGAGCAAGGAGTAGGGAAAATAGTCTACTGCGAAACAAAAGACACAATGCGGTCAAGTTCCATTGGATGCCACGAGCATTGCGCGGCTTGCAAAGCACTCATCGACCGCGTAACAATAGCGGTTGTTCTTCCTCTCTTTGCACATGAAGCTCTCCATCTCTCGTATTGCTACTTGGGTCTCCTCTGCCCCGATGCTCGCACTTGCCAGCGCACAGAATGCGCTCGCAGTGGACTTTGGTGAAATCCCAGATACGGGAGGCGGCGGCGACATTCACCAGGCTATTACCGACGTTATCTTCGGTATTCTCACCTTCCTCGGCATCATCGCGGTGCTCGTGATCGTGGTTGCCGGTATTCGCCTCATCGTTGGCGGTGCAGACGAAGGTCAGCGCGAGAAGGCTCGCAACATGGTGCTCTACGCAATCATTGGTCTTATCCTCATCCTGCTTGCCGGTGCGATCGTGCAGTGGGTACAGGACACGTTCGTCGGGTAAGAGATCCACATCGTCATTCAAAAGAGCCCCGCAACCCGGGGCTCTTTTCGTACAGAGTGTTTACGCCGGTTCCTGCGTGACCGGCCCAATCTCTGGAATACTCGGCAGGATCTCTACAGGAAGAGTTGGTGCTTCTTCTACAGGAACTGGCACAGGCGGATCACGCACGATGATCGCCTTGGGTGTAATTTCCACCACGTCAGAGAGTGCAATGGGCACACCCCATCGCCACCATCGGCGAGGAAAGAGCCATTCGCTGCGCATGGAATCGGTATTGAACTGCACGTCTCTACATACGCCCAGTATGCGGCCACTCTCCGTACGTATGGTCTGCCCCAGCACCGTGCGCGGATCATCCAGGAATGCGGCAAGACGGATGCGCTCTTCGAGTGGGTACACGGCATCCGGGTCACGCACGTGCACTTGTGTCCCCCACCGGAGAATATCGTCTGCAGCCAGGAACGGCGTGCCGTCATCTATGGGCGCATTCACAATGCAGAAGCCCTCAACACGGCCTGTATCCGGGTGGATGAGTATTCGGGCGATCTGCCCAAGGGTTTCATCGACTGCATCGCAGACGACGGGGGTGCCGATACAGGTGGAGAAACGGACGCGCATTCGGTATACTAGTAGTGTACATGCAACTCTTCGCAGGATCTTCCCATCCGGCACTGGCGACCGCGCTCGCAGAGGCCTTGGGCGCTACGCAGGGGAAAATTGAGCTCAAAACCTTCAGCTGCGGCGAGCAGTATGTGAAGTTTGGCGAGTCTGTACGCGGCAAAGACGTCTACATTCTGCAAACGGCGACCCGCAACCCCGATCAAGATCTGATGCAGCTCTTCTTGATGTGCCAAGCGGCAAAGCTGAGTTTTGCGGAATCGGTACACGTGATTGTGCCCTACTTCCCGTACGCACGGCAGGATCGTGTAGCCGAGCCGCGCGAACCGATCTCCGCCAAGCTCGCAGCACATTTGCTGGAGCGCTCTGGTGCAGACCACGTGATTACGCTCGACCTACACTCCAGCCAGATCCAGGGCTTCTTTTCCATCCCTGTAGATGCACTGGAAGCTCGCACGATTTTCGCGGACTACTTCCGTAAGAAGAAGCTCAAAAACCCCGTGATCGTTGCCCCGGATGTGGGCGGAGCCAAGCGCACCAAGAAGTTTGCCGATCTGCTAGGTGCCGATCTGGCGATCTTGCACAAGACCCGCCCAGAACATCAGAAGTCTGAAATTGTAGAAGTGGTAGGAAATATTGAGGGGCGCACCTGCATTTTATTCGATGACATGATCGACACCGCAGGCAGCCTGCTCTCTGCCAAACGTGCATTGGAGCAGCGTGGAGCGAGTGGGGAAATTTACGCTGCGGCAACGCACGCGATCCTCTCGGGTAATGCAGAAAAGAACCTCAAAGAAGCCGGGTTTACAGAGATCGTGGTTACAGACAGCGTCCCCGTGGATCACTCCATTGCCAAGATGACGGTGCTCCCTATTGCACCCCTGCTTGCCCGAGTGGTCACGCATATCGAACGTCGCGAGAGCGTGACGGAAATCTACGAGAATTGAGAGCACTGAAACCTGCAATCTGGTTTACTGACGGAAGTTTGCTACACTTTCGCCAATTTCCCCCTTTTTTCATGTTGAAACGTTCCGTACCGGCAATGATTGCCGCCACGTCCCTGCTGCTCACTGCAGCACCAGCTGCAATGGCAGCAAGCACATGCGACACGCTCACGGGTCGCGAGCAGATGCGCTGCGAAATCGCACAGACGCGCCTGAATCGTAATCATCTGCGCTCTACGCAGGCAGAGGAGCGCTCATCCTTCCGCAGCTCCGCAAAGCAGCGCGTGATGGAGTCCACTCCTGGTGAAGCACGCAGCACCACGGTACGCGACCTCGGCAACGAGCGCCGCGCACTGCAGCGCATGCACCGCAACCAGCGCAAGACGTTCATCAATGAACTGCGCTCTGATCGTCGTGACTTGATGGAGAATGTCCGCAACACGCGCCGCGCACAGAAAGAGAACTTCCGCCTGCAGGTAAAAGAGCGCAAAGAGCTCATGCGCTCCACGCTCCAGAAGCGTGCTGCCGTACAGGAACCAGAAGTGGAAGTAGAGACCGAGGTTGAGACAGAAGTGGAAGTAGAGACCGAGGTTGAGACCGAAACGGAGGTCGAAACCGAGACCGAAACGGAGGAAAGCGCAGAGTAATCGACTCTGTATTGCAAAAAGGCGGGGTCAGAGACCCCGCCTTTTTTGTACCAGTTCGCGCAGGAGACGATTGACGCAGTGCACCCGATTCGTATGATGGACGCGACGTGCAGGCTCCCGCCTGCGCGTGGTGCTCATTGCATGAACGGGCGATGAGCTCAGCTGGGTCGAGTGCCGCTTGCGGCACGAGCCATAAAGAAAAGATGCGACACTGTCGCGCTCACGCTGGGCAATCACACTATCATTCACAACACGGGCGATTAGCTCAGCTGGGCCGAGGATTCTCTAGAGAATCCGAGCCATAAAAAGAACGCGATCTGTCGCGCTCACGCTGGGCAATCACACTATCATTCACAACACGGGCGATTAGCTCAGCTGGTTAGAGCGCGACACTGATAATGTCGAGGTCCGCAGTTCAAGTCTGCGATCGCCCACCATTCCATCTCCGGATTGCCCGGTATGTTTTTGACAAATCAATATATACAGTATGAAATATGCTTCAAAATATGGATATCCCCTCCGCATTCTCGGAAGAAGAACAGAAGAAAGCGACTGCTGCCGCGGAATTCCTGCGCATGAATGCCGAGGATGCGCTGCGCGATTTTGAGGAGAGCAGCGGTGCCACCGATGAAGATCGCACGTTCAAAACATCGTTCATCACACTCATCGATACCTATTGTGCGGATCCGGAGTTGGCCGAGGGTCAGGTGTCACGATTTCTCTCGATGCTGCCAAAGAGCGGCAACAGGATAGCCAATGCCTTCGTTGCACATGCCATCCTCCTCACGACCCGCAATGCGCTACGAGAGAAGGTAGGCATAGAGATCGACATGGTGGAAGAAGCAGAGCGCGGCAAAGAGCAGGGCAGGGATGTGCGCGATGCATCTATTCGCGAGAGTGCGGGCTACACCAATGATGGTGACGTTGCAGAGAGTGCACTCACCGATGCAGCGCAGGAGCAGAACATTACCGATAACGACATTGGCGAAAGCGCTGCAGAAGACGTGTCCTACGTTGATCGGGTGAAATACATCTCCCCTGCCATGACATTCCTACGCCAAACCCGCAGGCTCGCCGAGGGCATCTGTAATCACTGCGCCGCAGACGCAGCACTCCTGCAGCGGGCAGCACTCACCCCGCAGGAAGAAAACCCATCAATATTGCAGCGACACATTCAACGGCTCATGGCACAGGTAGAACCTGTGCGCGACGAAGATAAATAGCTACCTTACGTATCCGAACGAGCCCACGCCATGAACTGCTCCAATGGCAGCTCGTAGAGGTACTCCGTTCCTGCTTCTACAACAGAACGAACTGTGCGACGCTCAACATCGATCGTGAAAGAGAACGTACGATCACGTGTTGGTGTGCTGATCACGATTTTCCGTACATCCGCTGTGGTATCCCCGGTAATGCTCACCTCTGTGGTGAGCGTGAACATCGCTCCTGCCTCTGCGAGTAGTGCAAGAACCTTCGCCTCCACCTCTGCATCGGGCACTGTTCTTTCGGCGAGCTGTTCGGGCGCAGTGGATACCCCCGGCTTGGCAGATTCAGATGGCTCCACAGGTGGCGCGATATCCTGCATCTGCACCGGCGCAGTGCTGACCGCATCCAATCGCTGCCAACGATCCAGTATGGCAAGCGATGCCGGATCCAGCGCCCGCACATGCGTACTAACCACATCGATTGCCCTGGCTGCCAATGCATGTGCGCGCTCTGGGTATTCCATAGCCATGAGCGCTTCTATGTGGCCATCCATTTGGTGCACAAACGGCTCCAGGAGCACAAGCGGATCAGCAGTATCGAGGAGTGTATCTGCTGCACGCTCGGCCCAGCGTCGCAGCGCCATGTCGCCCAACGGATCGGAGCGAACATCAGCACCAGGGAGCATGAGCGTATCAATGAGGAGTGCGTCTCCTGTGAGGAGCGGTTCAGCGAACACGCCTGTCACTGCGCTCACCCGTGGGTGGAGCGTGCACAGGAGCCAGAGATCTGGATTGCGTGCGAGAGCCGCGGCAAGAGGAGCTGCACTATCCGCATGATCAGCGGACTGTAGCAGCAACCCAGCAAGTGCCTGCTGTACATCTGGCAAATGGAGTGATGCCGCCAAAATCCCCTGCTGCAATTGTTCTGTAACCGTATCGCTGCGCCGTGCGTCTACGGCAGCAGCAAGATTGCGTAAGGCGTCCTGCCGATGCGCATTGTCTGTACGCTCACGAGCGCCAGGGAGCAGCGGCACCGAGGACGGAAGGAGTAACGAAAGACCGCCGCTCGATTGCACATGCGGCTCGGCAGCTACCGGGAGCAACGCACTATTGTGTACCTGTTCCTGCAGCGTGGAACGAGGGATCGCGCTCGTTTCTCGTGCACGCAGCCAAATCGGCAGACCTGCACCCTCGGATGGAAGAGGAGACCCATCACTCCGCCATTGCCTTCCTGGTGCCACGAGCACGCGCTTCTCGTGTATGGAGACGAGTGCGGGTGTGGAAATCGCTGCTACCACAATGGCATCGTCGTACCGCGTGAGGTGCACAAGGCCATCGAGCGCCTGCACCGTACGACCATTGCCGAGTGATACATGCAGCAACCCATCTGCAGCGAACAAGCCAGAACCGTCGTAGAGCTCGGGGGTGCCTTCGTGCATTTCTACTGTTGCTCCATCGTAGAGGAGCGCACGTTGACCACCCGGGAGCGGTAGTGCCCAAAGATCTTCGAGGATCTCCACCGACCGTGGAGGCTGTGCATCTGCACCAAGCAATGCCCCGCGCAGGGCACCGTGTGCCGTGGGGAGCAACACCGCGAGTGCAAACAACGGAATTGCCACGAAGTGCCGGTGTGAACGTGGGCGTTTCTCAGACATAGAATGTGTGTTTTTCCTCTAATTGTAGCAAAAAAACGCATTTCCGGCAATTCGCCATACTTGCCGAAATCTTTGAAAAGTTGCACGATGAATGTGTGCGAATTCTCGGCATCGACCCCGGCGTAGCAACTATAGGTATTGGGCTTCTGGATGCCAAAAGTCCGCAGAATTTCGGTACACCGGAATGGCTGACCATTGAGACGAAGCCGGGGGTACCCCTAGGCGATCGGCTGGCCGAAATCGCCAAGGACTTCGCCGAACTACTGGACACCTATGCCCCCGAATACGCGGTGATGGAGCGCGTGTACTTCTCGGTGAATGAGAAGTCTGCCATAGAGGTGGCGCATGCCCGCGGCGTGCTCTTGCAGCAGCTGGCCTCGCGCGGCGTGCCCGTGCTTGAGCCAAACCCCATGCAACTCAAGCATGCCATTACCGGAGACGGGAATGCGGACAAACGCCAGATACAGGAAATGCTCATGCGCATGTTCACACTCGAAAGCCCGCCGCGACCCGACGATGCGGCAGACGCGCTGGCGCTGGCGGTGTATGGCGCACTCCATGCGCCCATGCAGGCGCTGCGCTAAGCCACAGTACTCATGCGCTCCACCATCCCCTCTTGCACCGAGAGCAGCTGTGCGCCGTGCAATTGATCGGGCACGTGCGTGCTCGTGATGAACACTTGGTGCTCGCTCACGCTCTGCAGCAGTGCCTCTTGATGGGCAGTATCCAGTTCCGAGAAGACGTCATCGAGCAGCAGAAGCGGCCGTTCACCACGACGCAGTTCCAGGTACGACACCTGCAAGAATACGAGTGCCAGCACTGCGGCACGCTGCTGCCCGCGAGAAGCGAAGCTCGGCAACGATCGACCATCGGCAAGTAGCTTCCAGTCATCACGGTGCGGCCCCACCGTTGTTGCCTGCAGTAGCACGTCGCGATCACGCTGACGGCGGAGGAGATCGGTAAGTTCTACGGTGAGATCTGCAGGAGTACGTGCCTCGCCTTTGCGTTCGTAGGAAAGGTGCACTTCCTGCCACGTTTCCCCGAGTGCCGTGAGCTCTTCGGCCAACGTGCATTGCAGCACTTCAATGAGCTCCAGACGCTGCAACGTTACCTCGGCTCCAGCAAGTGCGAGTTGCCCATCCCACAGATCCAGTACGGCGGGGTCTGCTCTGCGTTGCGCAATCTCTTTGAGGAGGCTGTTTCGCTGCTTGAGCGTACGGGCATACTGCGAAAGTGCAGTGAGGTACTGCGGTGACACCTGGCACAGCAGCTGATCGAGGAATTGCCGACGTCGCTGCGGCGGGCCAGAGAAGAGGCTTAAATCCTGCGGAAGGAAGAGCACGGTAGGGAGCAGCCCCACCACATCGCTGATCGGCAGCGCCACATCGTTGCGGAAGCACGCCTTGCGACGGCGTGGAGCTATTTGGCACGCCACTTCCAAGCGCTGCGCGGCCTGATCTGCCCCCTGCATTTCCCCCGTAATGCGGTAATGCCCGCTCCCCCAACGAATGAGATCTTCGTCGTCGATACCATGGCAGGATTTGGTGAGTGCAAGGAGCGAAATCGCCTCGAGGATATTGGTTTTGCCAGCGGCGTTCTCGCCCACCAGCACATGCACGTCACTCCCCGCCTGCGGGAAGCTGATATCGAGCGCATCGTACGATCGGAACTGCTCGAGAATGAGACGAGTAAGACGCATGGCAAAGAATTACGCAGCGAGGTGCGTGAGGCCGTCTTTCACCACCGCCTGCGCGACTTCCAAGTACGCCTTGCGCCTGAGGAACTGTGGAAGTTGCTCGGGGAGTATCCACTGGAATCCGTCGATCTCTTTCCCGTCTACCTGCACCTGCTGCTCACCTTGGAGCAACGCCAAAATGAACTCGATGCGCTGCCCGCGAACGTGATCGGGTCGAAAGCGGCGATAGGACGACGGGAAATCGTACTGATACACATGCGCGCTCTTGCCGAATACGTCTACCGTGAGGCTCGCTTCTTCCTGCAATTCGCGCACGGCAGCCTGCGTAATGTCTTCCCCTTGCTCGCAACCACCCTGCGGCAGCTGCCAGGAATCGTTCTTACGAGGCTTATGGAGAAGCAGAATTTCATACACCTGCCCACAGCCGTCTGGGCTACAAACATTCGTGGGCCGGAACACGGCGATGGAGGCGCAACTGCGATAGACGTCAGGCATGACAAAACGATAGTACCCGCAGTTCGTCTGCAGCGCGACCTTACGAAGAATGACGCTCCTCCTTGAGCTTTACATCCACGCGCTTGCGCAGGCGTGGTGAGTACTTCATGAGCTTTGCTGCATGCTCCTTCCAGGCTTTACCCATTTTGTCCTGCTTGTGGAAACGCACAGACCCCAGACGGTCGCCCGTTTCGCTACAGTACACGCCGAACACTGTTCGCTTGCCTCTTGGCATATCGGGCAAAGGATACGGAGGAATTGGACGGTTGCAAGTGAAAACCCGAAAATCGGGCGCACTTAGGCCATGTGCCCACCCTCGTGCTTGCCGCCAGACTGCAGGTAATTGAACACGCTATTGGCCGCTACGGCGCCCTCACCCGCAGCAGTAGCAAACTGTGCGAAGTGATTGCTGCCGCTCGTGACATCCCCTGCTCCAAATACGCCGGGCACCGTGGTCGCCATGGCTCCATCTACCTGCAGGAACCCCTTGGAATCCAATGCGCACCCGAGTGATTTGCCAAGCTCCGTAGAGGGCAACGATCCGATCTCGATGAATACGCCATCCACCGCGAGGGTTTCCTGCCCCTCAAACGGCTTGTCGAGCTTCACTCCTGTCACGCGTTCGTTGCCCACGATCTCCGCAACATTGCGCTCCAACACGAACGTGACGTTGTCGCGTGATTGTACGCGATCCACCCAGTAGGGCTCCGCTCGGAAATCGCTGCGCCGATGGATGAGGTACACCTGCTTGGCCACCTGCGCGACGATCGCAGCACCTTCCACTGCACTATCGCCACCACCGATCACCGCAACCGTTTTGTTGCGGTAGAAGAACGCATCGCACGTGGCACAGTACGTCACTCCTTTGCCAGAGAATTCCTCTTCGCCGGGTGCACCCAAATGGCGCTTACTAGAGCCCATGGCGAAGATGATTGTTTTGCCGTCGACAGTGTCTCCGCTCTCCAAATGGAGGCGGAATCCTCCATCGATCTTTTCGATGGATTTCACCCACGCGATCTTGTGAGTGACTAAGTCCCCAAAACTGAGGGCGTGATTCTTGAATCGTTCCATAAGATCGGGGCCGCGCACATCGATGTCGCCAGGCCAGTTGCCCACTTCGGCAGCCGTCATGCCCATGCCACCTTCTTCGGCACCCACAATGAACGTGGAAAGCTTGTAGCGGGCGCTATACACCGCAGCGGTATAACCGGCGGCCCCTAGGCCAATGATCAGAACGTCGTACATTGAGCGAAGAAAAAAGAGACACCACTAGAGTATCGGAGAATCCGATTCTCGGAAAATCTGATTGTGACAAAACCGTTAGAGCCACCCGCGTACGCGCATGGCATCGAGCATGCGCTCGATCCCCACGGCGAATGCCGCATGACGGAAGCTCATGTTCTGACGACGGGCTTTGCGGCGTACCGCAGTGAATGCATCCAGCATCACGCGGCGGAGGCGCTCATCTACCTGTTCGGCCGTCCACTGTTCGCCGCTCCTGCCCTGTGACCATTCAAAGTAACTCACCGTTACTCCTCCGGCATTCGCCAACACATCGGGGATCACCATAATGTCGCGCTTCTCGAGGATGGCATCGGCCTCTGGTGTAGTGGGGCCGTTGGCAAGCTCCAGTACATAGCGCGCTTTGATCTCTTTGGCGTTCTCCTTGGTGATCACGTTATCGAGCGCAGCGGGAATAAGCACGTCACACGGCAGCGTAAGGAGCTCTTCGTTGGTGACCTTGCGAACGTTATCCAGCTTCATGCGTTCGATATCGCACACAGACCCCTCGCAGTATTCGCCCGTTACCGAACCGGTCTTGTGCTTGTACTTTTCGATGCGCACCGGATCGAGACCTTCCTCTGCATATACGCCGCCCTGTGAATCGGAAATGCCAACGACTGTATAGCCAGCGTTGTGGAGGAAGTGCGCCATGTGCGCACCAGCGTTCCCGAACCCTTGAATAACGACTTTCAGTTCATCGGGGTCCAGCGCATCGCGGCTCACAAGCTCCTGCAGAATAAAGAACCCTCCGCGAGCAGTAGCAGTATCGCGACCAACTGATCCGCCGAAGGACATCGGCTTGCCAGTGATCATCGCCGGGCTGTAGCTGTTCGTGAGCTGTTCATATTCGTCGCGCATCCACGCCATGATCGTTGGTGTGGTGTTCACATCGGGTGCGGGGCAGTCGATATCGGGCCCCAAGTGATCTTTGAATGCACGAACGTACTCACGAGACACCGCTTGCAGCTCGCGCTTGGTGAGCTCCTTGGGGTTCACCTGCACACCACCCTTGGCTCCGCCAAAGGGAATACCTACCACTGCGGTCTTGATGGCCATGAGCGCTGCAAGCGCTTTCACTTCTTCTTCGTCGGCCTCGGCGTGGTAGCGAATGCCGCCTTTGTACGGACCACGGGCATTGTTGAACTGCACGCGGAATGCGTGATAGCTCTCTTTGCTCCCGTCATCGCGCGTAATGGTGATATCTTTCTTGTGTGTCTTCTGCGGCTCGGCAAACAGATCATTCTCGCCATCGGCAAGATCGAGTTCTTTGAGCACTGCAGAAAGCGTGTCTTGAAAACGGGAGTACGGCGTAGAAGCGGGCATGGATCAAAAGAAGTGAGAAGATGTGCGATCAGCATACTCGGCGCACCGCAAAACACAGGTAGACGGAGAAGACTGAAACTCACTCTTGCTCAATGCAGCAGTTCAAACAGCCACGCAAACAGGCGTGCCGCTCCTTCGGGCAAGCGTGGACCAGGTCTGTTGAGGAGCGAATCATCGATCACGCGCACGCACCCTGCTTGCACGGCCGGGAGTGCATCCCACCCTGGGCGCTTGGTGAGGAGTGTTGGATCGGCGAGTGCGCCCGCACCACACCAACTCACCACAATGAGCTCGGGGTTGAACGCCTGCACTTGCGCGAGTGTCACCTCGGGGCTCAACGCGCCTGCGGCAACGGGGTACGGCTCACCACCGGCAATGCGTACCATTTCGGGCACCCAGTTGCCCGAAGCAAACGGCGGCTGGTGCCATTCTTCTATGTACACACGCGGCTTGCGCGGCAAAAGCGCACCTTTACGCTTGATGTCGTTGAACCCCTGCTGCATGCGCAAGATGAGCTCCCCTGCCGCCTTGTCGCACCCAACAATTGTGCCAAGCAGGCGAATCCATTCGTAGATCTGCGCAAGCGTGCGCGGATCGTGATACACCACGGGCAGCTCTGCTGCGCGTAGCTTCTCTGCGAGCTTGGCCTGGATGGATGTACCCAGAAGCACTGCCTCCGGGGCATGCGTGCGCAGTGCTTCCGCGTCCACGTCGGTCATGCCGCGCAAGTGCGCAAGCGCACGCGCGGCGGGTGGTTCATTGCTAAATTGATCCGTGCACACAATTTGCTCCCCTGCGCCCAATGCAAACAGAATTTCTGTAGAGGCCGGCGAGAGCGATGCAATGCGCACGCCGTGAAGTATACGGAATGCTTGCACGTCTCGCCTGGATAGTTAGAGTGACCCCCTTCTCTCTTGCAGCCCATGAGCAACGGAAAGCACTTCGGCATCCTCGCGAGCGGCGGCAACTGCCCGGGTATAGACGTGGTGGTGCGCAGCTTTATTGAGCAAGCGCAGGATGATGGAAATGAGGTGTACCCCATCCACAACGGGCTCAACGGACTGCTTGTAAAGCAACAGCTCACGGCGTATCCACTCATGACGCGCTTTCAGCTACAGGAGCTATTTAATGGTCATGGCTCCAAGCTTGGTTGCTCACGAGACTTCATTGGCCCACAGCATGCCGAGCGCGCCGCACGCACGATTGCTGAATATGTAGAAGAGTACGGCCTGGAAACACTCTGCGTGATTGGCGGCGACGGATCTGCAGCAGGTACCAAACATGCCATCGATGCCATGGATACGATCGGCAAGGTGCAGAAGCCAGGCATCGTGCTGGCACCCAAGACGATTGATAACGACCTACTGCGCACCGAGCGTACGTTCGGTCACCGCACGGCGGTAGCGAATATTGCGTGGAACCTGCGCACTATTCGTAACGATGCCATGAGCCACAAGCGGGTGAACTTGGTGCAAGTGCCCGGGCGCGAAGCGGGCTGGCTGGCACTCCGCGGTGGCAAATCTGGCGGCGCAGACTACACGCTCATCCCCGAGCAACCCGTGCCAGTAGAAGAGATCTGCCAACGCATAGTGGATCTGTATGCTGCACAGCAACACGTGATCGTGTGCGTGGGGGAAGGGTTCGTACCGGAAGGTGTGGAGGAAAAAGATGTAAAGACCACAGACGAGAACGGCAACAACGGCAGGTTCACCCCGGCAGCCTACCTTGCGGGCAAGCTCAACGAGCAAATGGCTGGCCAGTTCCCACACATCAATAGCGAAAAACTACCTGCGCGCGCCGTATCTATCGACTCCGAGCAGCTGCGCGGACTACCACCCACTCCTACAGACATTATTTTCTGCGAAGAAGTAGGCGCTACGGCAGCGCACTTGGCCAACGAAGGCATTCGCGATGTGGCGATTGTGCGCAAACACGGCGAAGTGGACGTTGTGCCGCTCGCAACGATCGTCGGTGGGGCACGCGGTGTGCCCGAAGGTGCGTATGACCGTCAGAAACTCCGCATGCGCGACATCCCCGGCGGCTTCGATGCGCGACTACAACACTACAAGCAATCGCTGATCAACGACGAAAGTGGTACACTCCCGTCATGAAGCGCCTTTCCTCACTGATTCTTTGCACCGCAATGCTTGCTGCGTGCACTCCTGCCGTACCGCAAAAGCCCGAGCAGCCACCGGTACCGCCAGTGCAACAAGAACCACTGAGTCTTGAGCAAACCGCAGAAGATATTCTGATGACACTGAAGTCCGAGGACATTGCCGCATTTGCACAGTACGTACACCCTGTAGATGGTGTGCGCTTTACGCCGTACACATACGTACAGGAAAGCGACATCGTGCTGCTCGCCGAGAACATTGTAACTCAGTACGAGGGCGACACCGTGTACACGTGGGGCAGCTTTGATGGATCTGGTGATCCGATCGGCCTCACCTTCTCCCAGTACATCGATCAGTTCGTCTGGACGCAGGACTTCACCCAAGCAGAAGATGTTCTGTGGGATGATCCTCAATCACGCGGCAATGGCATCAACAATGCTGTGGAATTCTACGGACCAGAAGCCCGGATAGTGGAGTACCACTTCCCAGGCTTTGATCCACAGTACGAAGGAATGGATTGGCAGAGCTTGCGCCTCGTACTCAAGCAGCACGATGGCAACTGGAAGCTCGTGGGAATCATCCACGATCAGTGGACGATTTAAGAAGAAACAGAAGACGTAGACGATGTATCGAAGCGTTCCTCAGGAATAGCTTCATCGCGTGTGGTCGGCCCCACTACACGATGTGTAGATACAGGGCGACCCGTTGCTGATCGTGGCAATACAGACGCGGGGTTGACGAACGCCTCCAGTTCCTCGGCGGATTCCACGTAGCCGCGCATATCTGTATCTGCACCGCGGTGAATGCCGAGGTGCAGATGTTTGCGGTTCCACCCGCTCCAGAGCGTGCGATGCGCGGCAAGTATGCCAAGTTGTTCTCCGGCTTTAGGCGTTTCGCCTTCGGGCATCATGTCCTCTTGTGCCAAGTGGCCGTAGAGCACAGTCACCTCTTCGTTCTCAATCATGCATCGCTGTACCAGCAAACCGCCATACCCCTCGGCAAAGCCGCTGTAGAGCACGGAGCCGTCGCAAATAGCATAGACCGGCACATCTGTACGCAATTCACTCTCGCGAATTTCGTAGTCCAACCCCGCGTGGTAGCCGGTGAATCGTTCCGGCGGATCGATAGGGTTGTGCTCGCCATCGGGCGTAACGTACATGCCAAATAGCAGTGCAGTAGGGCGAGTGCGCGCATCGCTAATGGGCGCAGGCAATCCGTTGCCTATGCAGCCCGTAAGCAGAAGGCCTACGAGCATAGGCGCGTAGAGCGCAAGGTATGGGAAGGAAGTGGAACGCATAACAAGGAGGAGAAAATCGAATGAGAGCGATTACTGCGCAGTGGTGTCGCTCCCCTGATCGGCATCAGGGAGTACATCCACATTGATCACGGAAGGATTTTGCGGTGTGTCTTCCGCGCGCTGTTCCAAGAACTGAAAGGCGGAGTAAGCAATGAAGACCACTGCACCAACGGCGACAATCGCCACAAGAATATTGACGAAGGCATTCTGATTCTGCGTGTTTTCCATGGGAAAAAGGGGGAGAAAGAAAAAATTAATCAGCACGACGAACGAGACCGGCAAGACCCAGCAAGAGCATGGCGCCCACAACCGACATGGCGAGGGAACCAACCGTGCCGTAGGCATGCAGGTTCAGCAGGCCAAACACGGCATTGCCGATCACTGCGCCAAGGATACCCAGGATCAGGTTGCCAATAAGGCCGAACCCGCGACCCTTCACAAGCACGCCGGCAAGCCAGCCTGCAACAATACCGATAATGATGATCCAAAGAAGATCCATACGAAAAGGGGGAAGTGCTACACACACGAAGACGGACAAATGTGCGTATTCTTACAAAACCCTTTTAATACGTGTGGCACCATACATATCGTGCACACGCGTTCTGTAGCTTTGGCACTCCTGCTCTGCAGTGTATTGAGTGCATGCGTGCAACCAGCGGCCACACCTACGCCCGTGCTGCAGCCCACAGCATCTGGCTCCACCACCCATCTGCTGCCACATATACAAGAGACGCATTTGGAGATGCGCGAGAACTACCGCGAAGCAGTAGATCTGCTCGACCGCATGCGCAGAGTGCCCGAACTTGCAGAGGAATATGCCCTGCTAGAAAAGTACGTTGAGTCACTGAATCAAGACCTCACGGTATTGGACAAACTGGAAGCCATTGCACAGCAACGTGCGCTTACGCAGCAAGAAGCAGACGATTACCGCCAACGCCGCCGCGACTGGCGTGCCCGGTCAACAGTCGTGTTCAGTGCAGTGGGACAGGGGCTTTCGGAGTGAGTGGTGCCATGGGAGGGACTCGAACCCTCAATCCCTTGCGAGAACGCGATTTTGAGTCGCGCGCGTATACCATTCCGCCACCATGGCAAAGGGCTGCGTAGATCATCTCATGAATTTTTGGTTACGCATATATTTCTTCCCTCTGTTCTTTTTGTACCCAAAAAGAACCAAAAAGGTTCGCTCCTGTGATTGCTCACGGAGCAGCCTTTCCCAATTGCTCCGCTACAAAAATGATCCCACTCCGCTCCGCCGCTCCGCATTTTTGCCACGCTCCGCAATTGGAGGCTGCAACCGCTCACAATCAATGTCGCGATTGATGAACGGTATTTCATTACTCGTTCCCCACACCCGCAAAATGCAGTGCGCAGCAAACAAAGATCAAGACTGCTGTACGCAACATACTGCAGGACTGTTGTACGTATGGTGAGTGTTTGCGAGCATCATTTTGCGGTGATTTTTCTTTGGTTCTTTCTTTTCATGGAAGGAAAAGAATGAAGGGAAAAGACACTTTTGCGCGCAGTACCCTGGTAGTTCCTTGCTCATCGCAAAAATACCCAATGTCCGTGCAGGTAAACGCGACAAAGTCGGGTATGCTGCATCTACATGAAACAGTTCAATACATTCACCTTCGAAGGGTACGACCTCGACCGCGAAAGCGGCACTGTTTCGCTGCGCTATAACCTGGATGGCACAACCGAATTCACCGAAAAGCTGCTCCTCCCCACAAAGGGAATGGTGCGGTACGACGAGCATACGGTGGATCGGGCACTGCATACGCTGCACCTGTTTGGCGGGGCCAGTTACTACAAAACCTGCTGCCCCAAGACAATTGCAATACACACTGCACCCCTCACTGCGGAGCGTGCAGCATTCTGGAACACCGTGTACCAAAAGGGTTTGGGAGAATTCTTCTACAAGAACAAGGTAGATTTCCGTGGGCTCATTGCCTTCCCCGCAACAGCGAGCAACACGCCAGAAGTAGATGGCAAGCCACGTGCAGCGGGTAAGCGCGTGCTGGTGCCAATTGGTGGCGGCAAAGATTCCACGGTAACAGTGGAGCTCCTCAAGGCTGCCGGGTTCGACGTCACGCTCCTGCGCATGGGTAGCCACCCGATTATTACGGAGACTGCGCGGATTGCGGGTGTGCCGATGCTCACAGTGGAGCGTCACCTCTCTGGTGCGCTGTTCGACCTCAATGCGCAGGGTGCACTCAACGGTCATGTGCCTATTACGGGGTACCTCTCTGCACTCTCTGTGTTGGTGGCACTCCTGTATGGGTTCGATTCCGTGGCGTTTAGCAATGAGCAAAGTGCCAGCGAGGGCAACGTGGAGTACTTGGGTATGGAAGTAAACCACCAGTGGAGCAAGAGCGTGGAATTTGAGCGGATGTTCCAGGAATACCTTGCAGATTTCGTCACTACGGATGTGCAGTACTTCAGCCTGCTACGGCCATGGAGCGAGCTCAAAATTGCACAGGCGTTCAGCAAGTATCCGCAGTACTTCCCGGTTACCACAAGCTGCAACGCCAACTGGCGTGTGCTCAAGGAACGCCCAAAGGAACGCTGGTGCGGGGCGTGCCCCAAGTGCGCATTCGCATTCGCGGTGCTCGCAGCGTGGGTGCCAGCCGACGATTTGATCAACGCCTTTGGCGCCAATCTGTTTGAGAGCGATGCACTGCTGCCAACGTTCGACGAGCTGCTGGGTGTATCTGGTAATAAGCCGTTTGAGTGTGTGGGCACGCCGGAGGAAACACGTGCGGCGTTCCTACTCGCCGCACGGCAGGAAGCATTTGCCCACACTGCGGCAATGCAGCTGTTTGAAGCGGAATGCCGGCGCGATATTGCCGATGCGGATGCACTCATTGCCGATGCACTCGAACCAAGCGACGATCACGCCGTTCCTCCTGCATATCTCCATGCGCTTGTCTGAACTGAGCGGCAAAAAGGTGTGCATTCTCGGCTTTGGCCGAGAGGGCAGGGCGATGCTTGCCGCCATTGAGCGCGATGCGCCAGAGGCAGAAGTGACGATTGCAGATATCAACTCCACAATCAGTGTTCCAGAGCGTCACGGGAAGCAAGTAGGTGAAGGCTGGCTCCAGAACTTGCAGCACTTCGATGTGATCATCCGGTCGCCGGGTATTCCACCACAGCCCGCGCTGCACGCTGTAAAAGACAAACTTACGAACACAACACAGATCTTCTTGGATACTGTTGCAGGAACAGGAGCAGTGGTGATCGGCATTACGGGCTCAAAAGGCAAAAGCACTACATCGAGCCTGATTCATCACATTCTTCAGGAGGGCGGCCGCGAGAGCCTGCTTGTAGGCAACATTGGCGAACCAGCAATCGCCCACATCGATGCAGCCAAAGACGGCATGATCTTCGTACACGAAATGAGCAGTTACCAGCTCATGGATGTGCATTCTAGTCCTGCGATGGCCGTGATCACGGCGTTCTTCCCGGAGCATTTGGATTACCACGGTTCACTGGATGCCTACCGCGATGCAAAAACGAACATTGGGCGCTTTCAGGAACCTGAAGATGTGATCTTCTACGATGCGGCATCGGAAGGTGCTCGCATGATCGCCGAGGAAAGCCAAGGACGCAAAGTACCATTCACCATGAACGACTGTCCCGTTGCCATACAAGAAACACAGCTCATTGGGGCGCATAATCTGCGCAACATGGGTGCGGCATTCTTGGTGGCTCGGTCACTCAGTATTCCGGTGGAAACATGCATAAGCGCTCTGCGTTCTTTTAAGCCGCTCCCCCATCGCCTGCAATTGGTGAGCGAAGCGAAGGGCATTCGTTGGGTGGACGACGCCATTTCCACCACACCGGAATCTGCCATTGCAGCAATTGATGCGCTCGACGGACACGTGGGCAGCATTATTTTGGGCGGGCAGGATCGCGGCTACGACTTTGCCCCACTCGGGGAACGCATTGCGCATTCCACGATCGCCACAGTGATTTTGGTACCAGATAGCGGCACAACAATTGAAGCGGCACTGCGCAGTGCCAAGGCAAAAGCGCACATTGAGCATGCGCCAACTATGCAGGAGGCCGTGCGACTTGCCGCACTGCACACACCCAAAGGAACTACGTGCCTGCTTTCTCCAGCATCACCCAGCTACAACATGTTCAAGAACTTCGAAGAACGAGGGCGCGTGTTCGCAGAATCCATCGCAGCACTCGCTTAGGCCTGGCTGCCGTCGCCTACTTTTACTTTGGCGGGGCGTAGCACGCGCCCGTTGAATTCATACCCATCCTCGAACACCTCGAGGATGACATCTACAGCGCCGGGACCCGCTTGCAATACTTCGTGCCGTACGGGATCCACTGGTTGCCCTTCGCATTCCATGCGCTTGAGGCCTGCCTCTTCGAGCCGACGTAGGAGATCCTGCTCCACTGCTTGTACGCCTTTTACCCATTCCGCATCGGCGAGCTCCGCGGGCAAGTGCTTGAACGCTCTGCGAAAGTTATCGACCGTTGGCAGCAAGCGCTCGACGATGCCGGCAGCAGCGAAGAGGCGAATATCTGCCGCCTCACGCTGGAGGCGCTCTTTGGCATTCTGCAAATCTGCCTGCGACCGACCTGCAATATCTCGCAAGCGAGCCAGCTCTGCACGAGCGGCTTCCAACTCCTGCACCGGTGGTGCTACGGCATCGTCACCAGTGGTGGCTGCCGCAGCGCTGTCATCTGCCGGAGGAGTAGGGTGCTTGCTCGTCATTCACTCCCATCATAACGGCAAGACTCGCTTGGGCAACCCATGAGTGCTACATTGTCGCGCAATGCCTACTCTCCTCTCCATCGCCGCCATTCTGGGCGGATTCGTCTTGCTCATCAAAGGAGCCGACTGGCTCGTAGACGGCGCATCGTCCATCGCACAGCGACTGAACATTCCCGATCTCGTAATCGGTCTTACGATTGTGGCATTCGGTACGTCAGCTCCAGAGCTGATCGTGAACATCATTGCGAGCTTGCGGGGCAATGCAGACATCGCCATCGGCAACATTGTAGGGAGCAACATCGCCAACACACTGCTCATCTTGGGCGTGGCAGCCATGCTCTTCCCGCTGCGTGTGCAACGGAGCACCGTGCTGAAGGAAATCCCGTTCTCCATCCTTGCCGCACTTGTACTGTTCCTTATGGCCAATGACCAGTTGATTGATGGATATAGCGCATCGGAAATCGGCAGAGGCGACGGCCTGATCCTCATGTGCTTCTTTTGCATCTTCCTCTACTACACGTTCGGCATGGCAAGCGCTGGCAAAGCAGAAGACCTCTCTGCCCCCAAGCGCAGCACACTCATGGCAACAGGCATGATGGCCATCGGCCTTGTTGGCCTAGGAATAGGCGGAGAATTCGTGGTACGAGGAGCAACCCAGATTGCCGAGCTGCTCGGTATTAGCCAAGCGCTCATCGGCCTTACAATTGTTGCCGTGGGTACATCGCTCCCCGAGCTGATGACCTCGGTCATTGCCGCTCTCAAGCACAAGCCAGATATTTCTGTAGGGAACATTGTGGGCAGCAATATCTTCAATATCTTCTGGATCCTGGGCGCAAGCGCCGTCATTCAGCCACTACCATTCTCCGCTGCCATCAATCCCGATCTGCTCGTAGTGATCGGCTCTGCGGTACTGCTGTTCCTCTTCATCCATACAGGGGGCATTCACAAACGGCTGCTCTTCTGGCGGCAGCGCGATGGCCACATCATTACACGCGTGGAAGGAGCACTGCTCCTCGCGTGCTACGTAGGATACGTGTGCTTCGCGGCGCTGCGCGGGTAACAAAAAAACCGACCAGGGATTGCCCGGCCGGTTTTGTGGAATGACGAGTGAGGAAATTTATTCGACTTCCTCTTCCTGCATCACGCGGACGCCGGCCTCCATTTCGGCCTCGCCCTCAACCATAGCCTCGTCGGCTGCCATGTCCTCATCCTTCATCACGGTGCCATCTGGGACAACATGTTCGCCTTCCATAGCTTCGCCTTCCATTGCCTCATCGGCGGATGGCTGCTGTGCTGGGCTGCATGCTGCGAGGAGCATTGCGACAGAGAACGCTGCAAATACGGACTTCTTCATGGAAATGGGGGAAAATAACGCGCCCATGCTAGTGCCGTGGGAGGGCAATTGACAAGCCAAGAATAGGGAAAAGTTCCGTATTCTCGCTTTGCATAGCGATGGCGCTCCTGCATAATTCGGCGCGTGCCACGGTAGCTCAGTTGGCCGCGTCGACGCTTGCGAGACGCGCAATCAAAGAAACTGTGCTCGGTTGGCTATCGATCTTTCCACTATTGTAGGGACATGCCACGGTAGCTCAGTTGGTAGAGCACGGGACTCATAAGCCCGGGGTCACCAGTTCAATCCTGGTCCGTGGCACCATCAAGATGTATTAGACCCACTATGCAAAATCCGACTGAATATCGTGGCCCCACCATTCAATTGTCACCCATCTTTGAGGGGTCTGATGGACGTCCTTCTGTAATGTTTTGGACCGAAAAGACGCGGGGAAGTGTTATGGGGATACTCCAATATCACGAAGATAGCGGATGGATACTGGCACAACGGCACCCATGGACCGAGTACGATATTCCAGACTACATCATCGAACAGGCTCCTGTAGCTGCCGATGTTCAATACCCCAATGGCATTGGCTCACACTACAATCCTTCACACCCGCTTGGACATCCACAGAGTCGAGATTTGCCCTGATGAGAAAGGTGCTCGGCTCGACCACAAGTAGAAAAATCATCTCTAATGGTCCGTGGCACCACGATACTTGTAAGCCACGCTCGCTCAGTTGCCACCGGTGGAGCCGCAAAAGGCTTGGATCGCAGTCCTCACAGAGGAGTCCGTAATGCTACAAACTGTAGTAACTTGCTGTGTGATGATACGATTGAAACATGAGTGAGAACAAAAAAACGATCGAGCAGTACATCGATGGCTTCAACACACTGAACCATGCTCAGATTCTTGATTGCCTTACTGAGGATGTCGAATGGGTTATGCCAGGATTCTTTCATCATGTTGGAAAGGAGGCCTTTGATAAGGAAATCGAAAACCCTGCATTCTCTGGGGCGCCAGTTGTCACTATCAAACGCATGACAGAAGAAAACAACGTGGTGATTGCCGAGGGAACGGTTCTCGCACAGAAGGCATCGGGCGAGAAGTTGCCACTCATCTTCTGTGATGTCTTTGAAATGCGTAACGGAAAGATTCAGAAATTGATCGGCTACATCGCCGAGGGTACATAGCGCATATTCCCTATATCACGCTTTTGTGCCATGCTCCGTCCATGAAGCACCTCTCCACAGTATTCATTGCAGTCATCTCGGGTCTTGTTGGTGGCGCATTGGCCACCGCATTGCCGGAACTCATTGCACCGAGCAATGAAGATCTGATTCGTGATTTCTACCGCACAGAGACCGCGGTACACGTGAGCCCACATAGCCTGCGAACGAAGATGGATGAACGCGTGAACGACTACGTATTAGTCGACCTCCGTAGCCAAGAAGAGTACGAGCGAGAGCACATTGCAGGAGCAATCAACATTCCCGCCTACAGCGATCCAGATACATCGGCATATGGAGATGTGGAGCGCATTGTTGGTGCATTCAAGGCACTCTCTCCAGAGAAGCACGTCATCGTATACTGCTACTCCATGCCATGCATGACAGGTCGCAAGATCGGCAACATGCTCGCGGAACATGACGTGTATGTGCAGCACCTTGGTATTGGCTGGAACGAGTGGCGGCACTTCTGGAACTTGTGGAACCACGAACATGAGTGGAATGCCACGAAGGTGGAAGACTACATCGTATCGGGATCGGAACCCGGCGAACCCACGAGCGAGCCGAGTATCTCCCCCTGCGTGGAAGGACAGTTCGGGTGCTGATTACGGCTTGAACACCTTTCCGTGCGGCTTCTCGTTTGTAAGGAAGTTGGTGAACTGCCATGTGCTGCCGTCCGCAGGCTGCCCCGTAGGCGTCCAGTCCAATGGAACCGAGAGCACTTTGCCTAGATATGGGGTGGCAACTGCCATCACATCGCGGTGTGGAAGCTGATCAGGAAGAAGCACGCCTTCGTTGGGGTGGCGAATCATCCATGTCACAGCACCAAGCACAGACGCGGCCACTTGCAGAGTGGTAGCGTTTTGCCCAGGCACCAAGCGACGGGCTTCTGCAACGTCGAGCACCGTGCCAGTCCACCAAGACGTGAAGTCATGACCCATGAGCAGCACTCCTAGCTCATCCACACCATCAGTGATTTCATCGGACATCACACGCCACTTCTCCTGCATCACATACTCACGTTGGCGCAGATCTTCTAGGCAGCGAATCGCCTCCGGGCACGGGCAGTAGGAATAGTGCACCGTTGGCCTGTGTAGCGCCGTGCCGTCACCATCCCAGAGAGTGAGTGCATCGGAGATGCTGAATGCTTCGCCGTGACGAACAACCATGCCTACAATCTCCTGGCTCGGCACACGAGACTTCACGAATGTGTTAATACCAAAGCGCTGCAAACAGATTTGATTCTTGGGCTCGGATGCGTGCGCAAAGCCGTCTTCAGGCATGGATCGTTCATGCGTTCCCCATCCAATTTCCGCAGGCGCAATCCCCTCTTCGTAAAAGCCTTCTACGCTCCACGTATTCAGGAAGGTATCTACGCTGTGCGGTGTATTGGTACGCTGAGTATCAATCTCACTAATGTGAATCACGCGCAGATCGAGCAATGCGGCGAGCTCAGCGAAATTCTTGTAGCGCATTGCATGTTCAACAGCATGAATGCGGAGGTCATTGGGCTTCTCTGCGCAGAGTTTTGCACCAATATCCAGCAAACCCATCTTGGTGAAGTGCGACACGAGACCGGGATTTGCACCATGCTCAAGCACTGCCGTTGGCCCTCTCTCATTCGCCCAACTACGCATGAGATCGCGGATTGCCATGTGACGAACATAGAGCGTTCGATTCCGTGGATCGGCATTCTCTTTTTCTGCGTAGGGATCCCACAGTTCTACAGAGGTATTGATATAGAGCACGCCGTTCTTGTGGCACCAGTCGAGCATGTCGGTGCAGGCGATATTCCATGCGAGGTCGATGATCAGATCGCCGCGAGATACAGATTGTGCGAGCTGCATGCCCATTGTTTCCTTTTTGAGTTGCTCCACGCGGAACGTGAGCCCCTGAGGAAGGAGATCCTTCACATGCTCACGACCATCCACCATATCCATAATGGTGATCTGTGATGGCGTGATATCCAGGTGACGGAGAAGGAGTGGAAGCGTGCACTTCGCCACGCCTCCAAAGCCGAGGAGGAGGATGTGTCCTTTGAAGGGAAATTTTTCAATCATAATGACGCGGAGTGTAACAATATTATTTTCGAAGGGAATAGATTCTTTGGAGAGAAAGTGCACTTTGGATGCATTTTAAAATTCCAAAGTTGCACAAAATATACGCAATCGCCCCCAAAGTGCATTTTGCGTATTTTGCGTGCTCGCAAAAAATTCCCAGAAAAATTCTCCATGGAAACCGTGCGACATACTTGTGAGGCATTCGCGCACTTCGGTAGCGTACCGCAGTGCCCCGGGAATACTCCACATCGGAACTCTTGCAAGAGAGTGCGCAGCTCGAACGTCGCGCATTCGATCTGCTGTGCGATGTGAGTGCGGAAGTAGTGAGGAACGTTGCGAATGTCACATCGGTGGAATTTTGCAGGGATCAGGATTTGCAACGATTCCGCGATCGTACGGAGAACGACCTACATGCATTCTTTGAAGTAGGAGGCACCATCTACCATTTGCGCGCATACCTTTGCCACATGCTCGCGCGCCGTCGAGCGGAGGGCGAAGATCCGCAACGTGACTTCCAGAACATCGAACTCACAGGATACCGCAAACCACGAGTTGCACTGCATGGCGGAACACACTCACTGCGGCAAGATCGTTACCCGTGGGATCCCGCACAAATAGCACGTGCGGTCATTGAGCAGAACGCCGACCTGTTTTTGCAGCGCCAAACCATGCGGCCACCTGCTGAGGCGGAAGGAACAGGACATACAGCGGAATAAGCACGAGGAACGACCAAATGGAGAGGAGCAGTGCGATGGCGATATGAAACATTGCGCCGAACGCAAAGCCGATCCAGCGCACGCGCGGAATCCAAAAACTCATTGCGAGTAGCACTTCAAACAGAATGATCGCTGGCACGGCTGCGTCATACAGCGACGGAGCAATGTCCCAACGAACGATTCTGAACGCGAGTGGCGTCGCCCAACTACTCATAAGTGATGCCCGCAAAATTCCACCGTCCTCCCACCCCGGCAACCAGAGCTTCTGCAGCGCGGCACCGAGGTACGTTGCCGTAATCTGCACAGCGAGTAACCGCTGCGGGAGAAGTGATACCGACTCCCATGCGCGCCAGGTACCTCGTTCTCTGTGCATGCGTAGAGACAATGCCATATCAGCTCCACTGCACAGGAACACGAGGATGAAGAACAGCGAAATACGATGAATAGTTGCAGGGAACACATGCAACGAGAGCTGCCAGAACTCTAGCCCCAGCACGAGGATGCCTAGCAGACATACGCGCATCCGGTACCCCGCAATGAAACCGATCAAACAGACCAGGAGCAGTGCGTAGAGCACCGTTACGATGAATGGACTTGGTGCATCGAAGAGCTGCATGCCACTGTAACCATCGCCAAGGAGTGGCATAGCAACACCCGAAGAAGAAAAGGAGACGAAGAGGACAGGGGCGTACCCTAGTGCGAGCAGCAACCAGAACGAGCCAATTGCTATCCGCGCAATCGCCAGTGCATGCGGCGGTACAGCCGCACACCACCATGCATCCCACTGTTTTGCACATCGCAGAATCATGTGGAGCCAACAAGCGTACGAACAACGTGCGGCGGCATGCGCAGCGCATCGATGCCATCCGGCGAGATCGGCCACTGCTCCTGATACACCTGCACAGTTGCGTATGAACGACCTGCAGCAACCTCTGCATGTTGTACACGAAGCGCGAAGCGATCATATGCAGCATGAAGCGCGGCATCACCACGATTTGCAAAACTCAAAAAACCCGACCGAACAAATCGCTCTCCACGACGCCCAGGCAAGTATCGCTCAACGGAAATGGTCTCCCACTCCCCCGTTGCCGTGCGCCCCTCCAGCACAAGATCTTGATGCACCGTTCGGTAGCCCTGATACGGAGACATCGTCTGATAACTGAAGCGTGCAAATGTTCGCAGCAGAGGAATTTCTATGCGCCACAGCGTAAACGCCAACCCTCCAAGGGTGATGCACAGATAGGCGATGATCACCGCATGCCGGAACGCGAGGAGAAACATGCAGCACAGCGTAGCAGAGCACAGGAAGAACGGGTGTTGCGGAGCCAATGATCCTCTATACTCTGCGGGCTATGAGCATCACGCTCGTTTGTTTGCATGGCTGGGGCGGCTCGAAAGATTCATTTCGGGAATTGCGCGATGCGCTCAAAGGATCACACGTGCGCATCCTCGCACCCGACCTTCCGGGGTTCGGGAATGCCGACGAGCCAGATCGCCCTTGGTCGGTCGACGACTACGCGGACTGGGCGGAGCAGTACATTCAAGAACATGTAGATGGACCCTACGCACTCTTTGGACATTCACACGGTGGTCGCATATGCATCAAGCTCGCCGACCGCTGGGCAGCGAGCAGTACCAGCACGCGCGAGCCGTTGCATATCTTCCTCTGTGCGGCTGCAGGCATACGTCGTACACGGCACTTCAAACGTCTTCTTGGTCTGCTCCTCGCAAAAGGCGGAAAAGTACTCCTCGCAATCCCTGGACTGCGCACATTGCAGCCACTCGCAAAAAGACTGCTCTACAAGCTGGTGCGTGTGCATGACTACGAACGGGCATCCGATGTTATGCGTCAGACACTCATCCTCGTTACCCGTGAAGATTTGCGACCACTCCTCAAGCACATTCGCATTCCCACTACGCTCTTTTGGGGGAAAGACGACAGCATGACCCCGCTTGCGGATGGGCAACTCATGCAACAGCGCATTCGCGGAAGTACGCTTAACGTGTACCCAGGCGTGCGACACGGTGTGCACCGTGACCGCGCCGAAGAGATTGCCACAATCGTTGTGGCAGCACTCCAGCAGTAGATACAGATTTACCGACCGGCAGCCCCATGCAAGCGCACACCGTACGGCGTCGCGTCTTGATCATCAGGAATACCGTCGCTATCGGCATCTGCAATGCTCGCTGTGAGGTAAAAGTAGTGCGCCGGAGCCGCCTGGATGGCGGAAATCGCTGGCACAACAACCGTGACCGCGGTGGAAATCAGTGCCGCAAGCAATACGATGAGCGATGTTTCCTGAGAAACGGGAGTATGGAGGGAACGCATGGGTGTGTGTATGAAAGGAAGTTTTCTGATCAGTGTACCAGAAAATGCCATCCCAGACAATGCTGCCACCGTGCGGAAAACACCTTTGGAGCAATGGGAGAAATGCCGCGTTCACGCTAGGCTATGTCCATCGATCTGGCTCCCATCCTCGTCGGCCTCACCGTAGGGGCATCTGCATCGCCAATGCTGACGTTTGTGCGTCTGTGGCAGCTCAAAGAATGGCGTATTGATCGCCTGCGCGAGCATCTGCGTGCCGAGGGTATTCTGCGTCAGCTTTTCGGAATGTTGCGCCCAGCAATTGTTGCATGTGCCATTGTGCTCGGCATAGCGCTGCAAGCAACAATGCCATGGGTATGGACGGGCGCACTCGCAGGAATTGCCTGCCTCTCCGTTCTGCAGATTGTGTTACGCAGACAACCCATGCCCGTATGGACAATGAAAGCGGTGCTCATTACCGCTACCACTCTTTTGTGCACCACCACAGTCGCCGGAGTACTCCTCCTCACGCTAGGGGAAGCGTGGCTCCTTGCTGTTGCACTCCTCCAACCAGCATGCGTCGCTGTCGCCTGGTTGTTGTGGCGCCCAGTGGACGCCATTCTGAAGCGCAACATTCTGCGGCGTGCAGCGCGCGTACGAGCCGCACTCCCCGCACAAACAGTAGTGATTGGCATTACAGGGAGCGCCGGAAAAACCACCACCAAAGAACTGCTTGCCCACGTACTCGCAGAGAAGCACCCGTTCACTACACCCGCACACGTGAATACGGAAATCGGTGTGGCGCAGTGGATCAACCGTACACTTCCTTCTGTCACTGACTCTGCAATCATCATTGTAGAAATGGGCGCGTACCGCATGGGGGAAATTGCCCTCCTCTGCCAAGTAGCACAACCAACAATGGGGATTGTGACATCGGTAGGGAGACAACACATTGCGCTGTTTGGTTCGCAAGAGCGTTTGTGCCAAGCAAAAGGAGAGCTCATTGCCGCACTCCCGAAAGACGGTCATGCGTTCCTGAATGGAGACAATACACTCTGCGAAAGCCTGCGCAGTAGGGCACAGTGCGCTGTAACCGTTGTGGGCACAGGTGGTCGGGCAGATATGGAGGCGTTTGATATTGAAGAAACGGAAGACGGTATCGCATTCCGCATCGAGAAGACGCACTACGCAGTGCCGCTGCACGGCACACACAACGTTACCAACGTGCTGCTCGCCATCGCTGCGGCACGCGCATGTGGCATGAAGACGAGTGACATTGCAGCGCGATTGCGGAGTTTTGTGCCACCAGCGCATACGTTTGCCGTACGCAAAGAACAAGACACGCTCATACTCGATGACACACACAACTCGAGCCCAGCAAGCGTGCTTGCTGCAATTGCCTGGGCACGTAATCAACCCGCAGAAGAGAAAGTACTGCTCTTCAGCGGACTTATTGAACTCGGGGAAAGCCAAGATAGAATCCATGCAGAAATCGGCACAGCAGCAGCGCCAGTATTCGATCGCGTTATCGTACTGTCGCCGCACTGTCGCCGCATGGTAGAGAAGGGCTACGGAAAGAAAGTTGAACTGTACGACAAAACGACACCGCGCATTGCACCGACAGCGCTGCTCATCTGCGTAGGCAGAATGTCACCTCGCGCCATCCAATCGCTTCTGCCGAACTCCCCCGCGCCCACCTCGTGACAACACCTATCCACCACACCTTCGGGCCGCTTGCGCTGCAATCACAAGTGCTCCAAGCGTTCCGGCTGCAGTTCCAGCCATGGCTCTGGCAGCACGGCCCTTCACGTGAAGAATTGCGAACCGCGCTCGCCAAGCAGTACAGCCGCAATGTGCATGTGTTCGATTCCGGCCGCAGTGCACTGTGGGCTTTGCTTACCGCATTGGAGCTCCAACCTGGCGACGAAGTGATTTTGCAAGGATTCACCTGCGCCGTGGTGCCCAATGCGATCCGTGCGGCGGGTGGCACACCTATTTACGTGGATATCAGCCAACGCACGCTTGGGCTCGACCCAAGCCTTGTACGTTCCGCGATTACACGACGAACCCGCGCAGTGATTTGCCAGCACACGTTCGGTATTCCATCAGATACAAGCGCACTTCGGATTATCTGCGATGAATCCGACATCGCACTCATTGAAGACTGTGCACACATTCTGCCGGAGCAATTGAGCGATCGCATAGGGCTGCATGCAGATGCAGTTCTCCTGAGCTTCGGTCGAGATAAAGCGATCTCTGGCGTAAGCGGCGGCGCGGTTCTCACACAGCACGCATTCATTGCTCAACGCTTGGATGGTATCGAGAAGAGTGCTGCCACACTTTCGAAGTGGGAGATATTTACACTTGTGTGCTACCCCCTGCGCTATGCCACAGCCAAGTTCTTGTGGCCAGTACATTTGGGGAGGCTCTACTTGCGCATCGTACGATTTTTTCGGCTGCTCCCGCCCGTGCTCACCGCCGAGGAACGCCGGGGAATCATGACAGCACGCGCATATGCATTGCCCAATGCATGCGCGGCAATGGCGCTGCTGCAATTCCAACAGCTGCGCAGCATCAATGCACACAGGCATATGCTCTCCGAGCGCTACGCTGCAGCGGTACACACTCTGCACGCAGAAGTACCTCGAGCAGCTGCTTCTTCCCCTGCATTGCAGAAGTTCCCCCTGCTGCTCCCCAATGCTGAACGTATTCGTCGGGCACTCAAGCGCCAAGATATTCACCTAGATGACGGTTGGTGCGGTGCGGTGGTGAACCCTCGAACAACGGATCAGCGTGCAGCGGGTTACCCTCGCGGCACATGCCCGGAGTCTGAACGCATTGCATCGCACATCTTGAGCCTGCCCACCCACCCCACCATGACCGTGAAAGACGCAGACAGACTACTCGCGGCATTGGAGAAGTTGCTGCATACTTGAGCCAACGATGACGATTGCGCAGGCCGCCGATCGCGCACAATGGGATGCATTCCTCCGGGGGCATCCGTTCTCCCCGTTCCTCCAGAGTTGGGCAATGGGCGAGGTATATCGCGATATTGGCCAGGAACCGATCCGCCTAGAAGCACGTGCGAATGGAGCGATCGTTGGTATCTGCCAAGCAATTGTGGTGCCGGCACGGCGCGGCCGGCATTTGATGGTGCAGTACGGCCCAATTCTGCAGGATCACAACGTACTACCCGGATTCCTTGATGCCTTGCACGACGTAGCACGAGAACATCGTTGCTCCTTCGTGCGCATGAGTCCGTTCTGGCGTGAAAGTGATCCGCTCGCACACACGTTGCGAGAGCATGGTGCACTACCATCACCGCTGCACCTCCTTTCGGAATACACCTGGTACATTCCGCTGCGCCAGCACGACCGCTGGCAAGATGCCATTAGCGAATCTCCAGCACGCAAGGAAGAGGAGATTATGACCGACATGCGCAAGACGACGAGGAATCTCGTACGTCGCGCAGAACGCGAAGGAGTAGAAGTGCGTGCTTCGGATGATCCGATGCATGATTTGGATATCTACTTCCATCTGCAGGAGGAAACACGAAAGCGCCATGGATTTGTTCCGTACCGCGACAGTTTCATTCGAGCCCAGGTGAAGCACTTCGCACCGCAGGGCGAGGCGATCGTGTACGTCGCGCGGTACCAAGGTGAACCAGTCGCTGCATCGGTACACATGTCCTTTGGAGGAATCACCAGCTACCACCACGGAGCGAGTACGCACGCGCATCCCAAAATCCCCGCAAGCTACCTACTGCAGTGGACAGCCATCAGTGATGCACTCCGCCGTGGAGACGCGATCTACAACTTCTGGGGCATTGCTCCGCGCAAGGTGATGGACGATGGCAGCGAAGTCATCATCAACCCCAAGCATCCGTTTGCTGGTGTGACCACATTCAAAACCGGATTCGGCGGAAAACCACTGCCAATTGTGCATTGCATGGATCTACCACTCTCGCCCGTCTACCGCCTTACGCGCGCATTTGAAACACTGCGAAAGTGGCGCCGTGGCTTCTAACACACTACACTGCGACGTATGCCCAAGAAGATCCCCGAGCCCATGACCACCGAGCAAAAGATCGACGAAGTCGTCGAAATTCTTCGTCAGATGAATCACCGAGATCGCCTACGAATGTGGGGCAGTACATTCCACAGCATTCTTGGACTCATCCCCATAATCATTTTCATCGGGAGCGCTTGGTACGTGTACAACTTCGGCGATGAACTGCTCCAGCAAATTGCAGCAGAAGCTGCTAAGCAGGCATCCAACGTGGCAACAGGTAATGCGCAAGTGTTCTTCGAGGGGTTCGATAGCAGTGCCATGAATGAATGGTTCCGACAGATGCAAGGTCAGCAGTAAGTCTGTTTGACACACACCGCAGAGGATCGATACAGTGCCTGCAGATGTACAGCTTCTGCACAATTAAGCCGACCCCAATGAACCGCGTCATTCGCGCGGAGGGCAGGCTGCACGTGCTGTAATTGTAGAACTGTACGTGTCACTCGCAGCCTTCCCGCAACAGCAGGAGGGCGACTTTTCCGTGGTACACATGTCGCTGCAATCCCCAGAACTCCGGCCCACACAAGCAACTGAGAAGTTGACTAATACGCATTATAGTGCCATATTATCCAAACTCATGGGTTTGCGCGGCACCATTGGTATTCCGGAGGATCTGCAAATCCCCAATCCCCTGTCGTATGCCAGCACTGCCGACTATGTAGTAGCAAATCGCGAATTCAACATGCAGCTGCGGCAGATTGCCGTACGGTATTTGGAAATGCAGAAGGTGATTGACCTCGTACGCACGCGCATTCAGGAAGACATTGGCGATAGCGATCACCAGATCGATGTGACGCTGGCAACAGTGGGCAGTGATGGCCGATTGGAAAAATGTCTGCCGTCGCTCTACGAAACAGTGGCGTACGTCCGCAAGCAACACAACGGCATTCACCTCGAACTGCATCAGGAAATCTCCGAAGAGATCGCGGATATTACCGCGCAGGATGCTGTGACCCGAATGGTGCATGCAGACGCGCAAGATCCTCTTATGCGCACGGGCATCTTCTCGCATGTGGAAGTGAAGACATTCTCCTCATCCAACTTCCTGCACTTCAACGATAATCCAGCACTCAAGGCGTGGCCGTCGCGCATCATCGATGCGCTACCACTCGGAGTGGATGAAGGTGGGCTTATCCCTGCGGCAAAACGACGCCTGCTCTCCGAAATTCAAGGACCAGAAGGCAAGAAGCTGATTGCCCTGGAAGATGATCGACACAAGGATGCGCGCAAAATCATCACGCGAGGCGGCGCCGACCGATTCCAGGGGAAAGATGTGCAGCACTACGACCTAGAGAAGCGGGAGATGTACTACGACACGCAAACTGGCGCCGCAGCACTCAAACACGGCCCACTGCGGACAGTGCAAACGCTCTGCTACTGGAAGCTCATGCAAGCGCTCCGTTTGGCAGAAAATGGCGAACCATTGCTACAGCAAACGCCGACGCCAACAACAGAAAAGCTCGCCTACCTGGCAGACAACAATGTGCTGAAGTTTCAGCGCCATGCGCAGATGGAAGAACTGCGCACAGTGTATGAACGCATTCTGTGGTGGCAGCACCGCGCCGGCTACGCACACCACGTGGAATCGCAGCCGGTGCTCTCGCTCTCACCAAACGAAGCCGCAGAGCTCACGGAGCTCTTACGCGGCCTCGATGCGCGCGTGCGCGAAGTGGCGAAGAAAACAGGGAGTTAAACTATTGCCCTCTAAGCAATCCAAGCATGTCGTCTTCGGTCATGCTGCCGCTCACAAGCAAGCTTGGGAGTTGCAGGAATTCATTGCGTGTAAACGCAACGGCTGGTGCTGCGCCTACACCGAACAGATACCCGGACTGCCCAGCAACCTGCGTAACACGTTCGTTCACGCCACCCCATGGGTACGACACAGCAAAGACTTCGCGATCAGTGTAATCCTCGAGCATTTGCCTACTCTGGCGCAGTTCGATCTCCACCTGAGAATTGGTCATTGATCGCAGGTCATCACCGGAGTGCGCACCGGATTGCACATCGAACCCGTTGGCAATGAGCGTAACCACTTGTCGCTCTGTAATGCCATCGATCCCCAATTCTTTGCCAGGAAGGAAGAGGGTTGCAGGTGCATTTCTCGCAATGAGCAGGTCAGAAACCTGCTGCAAATTCTCTGCGGAAAGATCCGAGATCGCGAGTACCACAGTGCGTGGCTCAATGCGTACATCCCGCTCCTCTTGAGCGAGCACAAGCTCACGTAGATCGCGGAGTGTCCAAATGCGGTACCCATCCGCGCGCAAACGATCGACATGTCGACCAAGTGCCGCAACCACACCTTCTTGATTCAAACGATAGTGCAAGATTGGCAATGCGTAGCGATCTTGTCGCACAAGGAAGTTCGGCAGGAACGGCGACAGATACTCCGAAGCGACGTATCCTTCACCACCGTTGAAGGAAATTCTCGCCCATACTTGATCCATACTGAGTGGACGGATAATTGCCTGACCCGCCAGCTCACCAAGGAGCTCGCTTTGGGAGTCTGGTGATTTGCGCACGTTGAGGAATCCGAAGTCCACGAAGTACATGCCCTCGAATGCTTTTTTCTCTTCTGGAAGCCGCTCCTCGGGAACCAGTTTTGCAATGTATCGCGTGGAAACAAACCCTTCCTGACCATCCGCAAGTTTCACACGAGCCCATGCGGCATCGGCGAAATCCAATACTTCGACAGTGTCCCCCTGCTCCAATCTGCCAACGGCAGCGGCAGTAACAGCAGGGCTCTGCCGTACATTGAGGAATACGTTTGTTACACGGTAGACATTCGCCCCCGCATCCGCCCCAGTAGCGCGCAGTGCTTCATAGGTGGACACCTGCGATAGATCAAGCACCAGCGGTTGCCCCGGCGTAGTAGGAGCCGTAGCGCCGGTACCGCCATCCAAACGCGGTACAAAGCTCCCTGTTGCAGTCGCGGAACTCACATCATCCTGCGCCTGCCGAGCAAGCTCACGGAAGCGCTCCAGATCCTGTTCGGTGAAGGTGAATTCTTCTTCGAGCGGTGCGGTAACTTTTGGTTCATTAGACGAGCACCCCACAAACAGAATTCCGAAGGAAGAAACGAGAAGGAACGCAACAAGCGATCGGGAGGAAATCGCATGTTGATGCCGGCGACGGAGAGTAGAGCGGTACATGGGAAAGAAAAGAAAAAAAGATGATTACATGCGGTCGGGCATGCGGAGCGTAAGAAGTTCTGCTCCACAGCGGAGGACCTTGGCCGTAAGGGAAGTGAGCGCCAAGCGCAGATCACGCGTAGTACCCTGCGCCGTCAAAATCGGATCGGCGTTATAAAATGCGTTGTAACTCTGGCAGAGCGCGTACAGATAATTCGCAAGAATATGCGGCATGTGCTCTTTACGTGCCTGCTGTAGCGCATCTGCAAAACCTACGAGTGTATTCACTACATCACGTTCATGCGCGGAGAGTGCCTCCGCCTTTTTGGGGAGTGCAACAGTCTCCATCTCCGCCTTGCGCAGCACTGAGCATGCGCGGGCGTGCGTGTACTGGAGGTAGGGGGCGCTGTTGCCCTCAAAGCTCAGCATTTTTTCCCAATCGAAGACAATCTCCTGCTTGCGATTTTGGCTCAAAATGCCGTACACAAGTGCGCCAACACCCATCATTTCGGCAAGAGCATCTGCATCATCTGTCTGGATCGCTTCACCGCGATCGGCAATCACTTTGGCAGCACGCGCTACTCCCTCTTGGAGCACCTGCTCAAGACTGAGAATGTTCCCTTTCCGCGTACTCATAGACGAGTCTGCAAACCGCATGCGACCGAACAGCACATTCTGGAAACGCGGGAGCTCCCAGCCAAGCATGACGCATGTTTCCACAAGCTGCTCAAAGTGCAGCTTCTGCGCGATATCGGTGAAAATGAGGATCTCCTGCGGATTATAGGTATCAATGCGGTAACGCATTTGTGCCAGATCGCGCGTGGAGTAGAGCGTTGCACCGTCGCCCTTGAGCACCAAGTACGGCGGCATGTTCTTGTCTTCCGGGAATTGCACAATGAGCGCTCCCCCTTCGCCCTCGGTGAACACTGCTTTCTTTTTTCCTTCCGCGAGAACGGGTGCCATTTTGTCTTCGTAGAAACTCTCGCCGAGATCTAGATCAAAGCGAACGTGCAAGCGGCTGTATACATCTGCCAATGACGCTTTTGTCACTGCGACAACATCTGCCCAGAATGTGCGAAGTGTTTTGTCTCCGCTTTCCAATGCGCGAAACGCCTCTCGACCCTGTTCTTCGAGCGATGCATCTTTTTCTACCTCATCATGAAACCGCACATAGAGCGCGAGTAATTCATCGATCGTATGATCTTTGACGGACTTTTTCCCTCCCCACTTTTCATACGCAACGGCCAGTTTGCCGAACTGCGTTCCCCAGTCGCCGATGTAGTTCCAGCGAATCACCTTGTAGCCCGCATGTTGGTACAAATTCGCTGTCGCTTGCCCAACAACTGTCCCAATTAAGTGATGCACACCAAGCGGCTTGGCAATATTCGGCTGGGAGTACTCCACGATCACTGGTGCCTCCTTGCGCTCTGCAATCGCCTCACTCGCAACGATACTGCTCTGCAATCGCTCCAAATGCCCCTCTGGGCTCAACCAAACGTTTATATATCCCGGTCCGGCGATCTCCACCTTCTCCACGCCCGGTTGCCCTTGGAGGGACGTGAGCAATTCCTGTGCAATCTCCACAGGCTTCGCCCCCACCTGCTTGGCAATCTGCAACGCAACCGGCGTAGCAATGTCACCATGCGCAGCGTCGCTCGGGCGGCTCCATGTGACTACAACATCATTGAGCCCCCTCGTCTTTTTGAGGGCGTTTTGGATGGCCGAATTCCACCGATTAATTACCATGTATGATCAAAAGTTATACTCAAGGATTGGCTGCAAATATAGCAGTGAAAACGCATATCGCTACTTGATTACATAAATTGATCTTGCTCAAAAATTCTCCTCATGTTTTGAGCACAAAATGTATGCAAACTATTCTGTACATATTCCATGGCGAATTTCTGTGAACAGAAAGCGGAAAAGCGAGTAGGAAAGCCAAGAGTATCACTCCATTGAAGAGAAAACCGAAAAATGGTACAATACTATGATGTTTTCTCAGCGATTCACCGCTGCAGTCCTTGCACTCTCCGTCCTCGTAGCGGGGTGTGCGACCACGTCCGATTCCCCATCCCCCGTTGGGGGGACTGGTGCCGTGACTGGTTCTGGGGCAGTGCAATCCACGGATGAAGTGCCTGCGCTCGACGTTACTGGTGCAAAAGCTGGTGCGTATATTTCGCTCTTGCTCAACGGACCCACAGTGAAGCTGGGTGGCCCACGCCCTCCAGCGACGCTCGGCGTATACGTGAGCCTCTATTTGGCGCAGGGCGCATTCATACCAGTACAAGCCGCAATGCAGGGCATTGAAGTGCTAGAGCAGATCCTCCTTGGGCAATCCACACCCGAGTCGAGTGAAACGTTTGCGCTCCTCAAGGAATTTGGATCCATCCTGCAGGTGGATGTACTTGATAGCATGAATCGCAGCAGGGATCGTGCGGAAGCGCTCGATACATACGTTCGATCGCTGCGAAACATTATGGAACTTGCGAGCCGAAAAATTACCGAGCTTCAAACACTGGAGGAAAACCTAGATGAGCGGCAGAAGGCGCAACGCACCGTTGTGCGCGACATGGAACGTGTCGTGCAGAATGCACTGCGTGAAGAAGACTTCGAACTGGCAGGGGGAAAACAAGAAGAACTGGTGAAAGCAAAGTCGTCGCTCGCGGCTTTGGAAGCCGAATTCGAGCAAACAGGCGACATTCTGGATCCCTATGAACGTTTGATGGAAGTCGCCGAGGAGCGCGCGAATGCCATTGAGCAGAACCGCGCAATCCTCATTGCCGGCCTACAAGTGGTAGAAGTGCCTGGAATTGACGATTTGGAGCTGATTAACGATGGCGGAGGCTGGCGAGAGCGCATCCTCCCGAGCAATACCGTTTCCCCAAGCCGATAGGCGCATCTGGATTGATCCAGAAGCCAAAAAAAGGTATAATCAAGAGATTCAATGACACCAAACACACAGCAAAAACCGGCACAGTACCCCATTCTACTTGCAGCTATTGATGACTTGCTCGGTCTGCATACGCAGGCCACGCGCGTGCTCAAGGGTGCTACAGATGGTGATTCTCTGACAGCAGATGAAAAGGACATTCTGCGGCTCTATGAAGAAGGCTTGCAGAAAACTCTGGATCTGATCGCTCCTGCAGGCATGCAGGTGCTCAATGACGAGCTCATTATCAATGAGCGCCATTCGCGCACACTCTACGTGCACAACTGGCCAAACTACCTGTACCCGAACTGGCTCTCGTCGGTGATCAACTTCGATGCAGAGATGGACATCTCGCATTACATCTACCCATCGAGCAACAAGATCATCATGAAGATGCTGCGCAAGAAGGTAACAGAAATGCGCGCATCGATCCGTATGTTGGAACAGCGCGGCATCGTTCGCGACCCGGTGCTGGAAGCAGCACTGCAGGACGCAGAAGAACTGCGTGACCTGCTCGCTCGCGGCCGCGAGAAGCTGTTCCAGTTCGGTATGTACATCACGCTCTACGAGCAAGATCCTAAAGCACTCAAAAAGCTGCAGACGGATATAGAATCGCTCCTGGGCGGACGATTGGTGCTCACAAAGCCAGCACACTTCCAAATGGAACATGCTTGGGTGAGCACATTACCGTTTTGTTTGGATGAGCTGGAAATCACACGCAACATGAACACCTCGCCGCTTGCGACGAGCTTCCCCTTCTCTAGCTCCGACCTTACATCTGATCACGGCATTCTGTACGGCATCAACCGTCACAACGATAGCTTGGTGATCTTTGATCGCTTCGATCTGGCCAATGCCAACGCCACGGTGTTCGCTACTTCCGGTGCGGGTAAATCGTTTACCGTGAAACTCGAAATTCTGCGCTCGATGATGTTCGGCACGGAAGTGTTCGTCATCGACCCAGAAAACGAATACGTCGAACTAGCCGAAGCAGTGGGCGGCACACATATTCCCATTTCGCTACAGAGCTCGCACCGCATCAATCCATTCGATCTGCCACATGCAGTGCGCGGAGAAGATGCTCAACCTGGTGAGATTCTGCGATCCGCAGTCATCAACCTCCACGGCCTCTTTAAGCTCATGCTTGGTACGCTCACCCCAGCGGAGGACGGTGTGCTCGACAAGGCAATCCTCGATACATACGCCTTGAAGAAGATCAAAATGGACACGCCGAACCCGCACGATTTTGAGCCGCCAACCATGCACGAGCTCGTAGATGTGCTCACCACAACAGATGGCGGCGAACACATGGCGCAAACACTCAAGAAGTACACCGAAGGAAGCTACTCTGGGGTCTTCGATCGCCAGACAAATATTGAGCTCAACAAGCAGATGGTGGTGTTCCAGATCCGCGACCTAGAAGAACAGCTCCGTCCGATCGCCATGTACGTGGTGCTCAACTTTCTCTGGAACCGCATCCGTGCAGACTTCAAGCGCCGCATTATGATCATCGACGAGGCGTGGAACCTCATGCAGCACGAGGACTCCGCACGCTTCCTCTATGGTCTCATTAAACGCGCACGTAAGTACTTCCTTGGTATTACTACCATCACGCAGGACGTGGAAGACTTCGTGAATTCCCCGTACGGTAAACCGATTATTACCAACGCCGCATTCCAGATTCTGCTCAAGCAATCTGCATCGGCAGTGGATAACCTACAGAAGCTCTTCTACCTCACCGACGGTGAGAAGTATCTGCTGCTCAACTCCGATGTAGGACAAGGGTTGTTCTTCGCAGGCAACAAGCACGTGGCGATCCAGATTGTAGCGAGCCCACAGGAAGAAAAGCTGATTACAACGAAGCCAGATGAAGTGCTCAAGAAGCAGAAAGAGAAAGAGGAGCAGAAGCGCATCGCAGAAATCGATGCTGCTGCTGCAAAAGCAGGGAAGGGTGAGGAATCCAATGAAAAAAAGAAGTCCGTTGCCCCCACCAAGACAGCAGCAAAGCCTTCGACAAAGAAAGACGAGGATCGCCCACCAAATGCACGCGTGATGGAAGTGGTAAAAGCAATGCAAGGCGGTGATCACACACCGCATGTGGAACGAAAGATCATGCTTTCGGAATCAGAAGAGGAAAATGAGCGCATCTTCAATGAGGCTGAGCGCAAGCACGCAGAAGAAGAGAAGCTTGCAGCACAAAAGGCTGCCGAAGCAGAGCGTGTTACCAAAGAAGCAGCTGCGAAGAAGAATACTGCTCCAAAGCCCGCTGCAAAGGACTCTACAAAGTCCTCCACAAAGGACTCTGCATCGACGAACCCCTACCTCGCACAACCCAAAAAGCAGCCGCCAAAAGATGAACAAAAGAAAGAGGGTGCAGCGTCTTAGCGTGCATCTTCGATGAGTGGTGTCTCGGCTACCTGATCTTCCACCACACGCCAGCGTAGTTCTGGCTGCAGTTTGCCAGAGAGCGCAAACCCAGCAGCTTTACGGTGCCCACCGCCATGGAAACGACTCGCCATGGCAGCCACGTCTACATCATCACGCAGCGTACGGAGCGATCCTTTCACTTTGCCATCACGCTCAGAGAGGATGAGGGAGAAGCGCATACCAGGAACAGCATTCACATAATCGATTGCCCCGGTGAGCTCGGAATAATCGGCGCCCGTGGCGCGGAAGTCCCCTTCTGTCACTGCGGAAATTGCTGCGCCCTCCTGCGTAATGGAAATTTTCTCGAGCACGCGCCCCCACAACTTGAGCGTGCTGACTTTTGCCGTGCGGAACACGGCATTCACAATTGCCTGGCGCCTGGCACCGGCGCGGAGCAAGCGCGCAACCGTACGATACACGCCAGCTGTAGTGTTGCTATGGAGCAATCCACCCGTGTCGGTATACACGCCCGTGAGTAGACACGTGGCAATGTCGCTCGAAATCGGCCACTCGAGACGGTCCGCCAGGTCCACAATGATTTCGCAGGCAGACGCAGCATTGGGCACGATGATGTTCACCGTTCCAAACCGAGTATTCGTTGGGTGGTGGTCGATGTTCACACTCCTTGTAGTAGGATCAAAAAGCTGCGGATGGCTTTCGTGCATTTCGGTGAGCTTGGGCTCAGCACTATCTACGAAAACGACGGCATCCCCTTCCAGAAGCGTTGGTGGCCCTTGCACACGTCCGGAACCCGGGAGAAAGCGGAATACATCGGGCACGGGATCCACGCAGTGCACCGTCACCCGAGTGTTGGGGTACGCCTGCTCGAGGAGTGCGCCAATACCAAGCAAAGCGCCGATCGCATCGCCGTCTGGATTGCGATGGCAAATGCACAACAGTCGCTTCGCCGTGGAGAGGAGTTCCTGCGCCGACCGTGCGTCTTCGATCTGCACCATAAGGGAGCGAGGGTAACGCTGACACGCAAAGCCGGCAATGCGCTGGAGTTGCGCACAATCCAAAGCTGTCGCATGACGAACGAACGCCAAGGAGAATTACCCCTACGTAGCCTCGTCGAGCAACTGATCAATGCGCGACACTTTCTCGGCTACTCGGTCAACACGGAACCGAATGATCGGCGCGCGAAAACGCTGGAGCGCATGGAACAATGTCTTCTGGAACTCATCACGCTTCTCTTCCAAGTATGCCAAGGCGTCATTGGGCGACTGCAGTGCGCTAATGTACACGGTGGCGTACGAGCAATCTTTGGACACCGCCACCTCGGTAATGGTCACAATACCGCAGCTTGGGGGACATTCGCGGAGTGCGGGCGAGATCACTTGCCGCACGGTAGTGCCGATTGTTTCGGGACGCGTCGCCATGGAGTAGCAGCATACTCTATGCTGTAGCCAATGTCCGCACCGAAAACCGTTCTCTTCTGTGGCACGCCCGCCTTCGCCATCCCGGCGTTGCGCGCTGTGCACGCGTGTCCAGATCTGCAGATCACCGCCGTCGTGACGCAGCCAGATCGACCGGTGGGACGCACGAAGGAACTCACTGCACCGCCAGTAAAGGATGTAGCACTGGAGCTTGGTCTCACAGTGCTTCAACCAGAACAGGTAAATACCGAATTGCCTGCCGTGCTCACAGAGCCACCGGATTACCTTGTCACCGTTGCCTACGGGGAACTCATCAAGGATGCACTACTTACGTTGCCACGCATTTCGCCAATCAATGTGCATCCGTCCCTGCTCCCCCGCTGGCGCGGCGCGTCCCCGCTGCAACACACGATCCTCGCGGGAGACACAGAAGCAGGCACCACCATCCAGGTAATGGGCGCCGAGCTAGATGCGGGCGACATCCTCGCACAGGAACGCGTTGCTGTGCTGCCACGGGAAACAACAGCAACGCTCCACGACAAGCTCGCCACACTCTCTGCAACACTCCTTGTGCAGGTACTCACACATCCGCTCTCCCCCACGCCACAATCTGCGAATGGCATAACCTTCTGCAAAAAGCTCGCGCGTGAGAACGGTATTGTGGATCCGACCACGATGGATGCGGAAACAATTGATCGCACCGTGCGCGCACTCCACCCGTGGCCGGGTGTGAGTTGCTCAGTGCAGGGGGAAGAGGTGAAATTGCACGCAACAAGCCTGGAGCCGCAAAGCTCCGCGCTCGCGCTCCCCTGCAGCAACGGAACAACACTCTACGTGCTGCAGATTCAATCTGCCGGCAAGCGCGTAATGACAGGCGAAGAGTGGCAGCGAGGACGCAGGCAGTGACCCCGAACGTGAACTGCGTATACTTGGGGCAATGCGCATTGCATCACTCCTGTTCTCTGCAGCGCTGCTGCTCCATCCATTTGCCGCACTGGCGGCACTGGATAGCGACGGCGACGGCTTGGAAGACACGGAGGAAATCACACGTGGCACCGACCCACAGAACGCCGATACCGACGGCGGCGGTGAGGCCGACGGTGCGGAAATTGCCAATGGACGCGATCCGAACGTGCAGGAGGATGACCTCACATTCGACCGCGATAACGACACGCTCACCAATGGCGAGGAAGAGGCAATGGGCACCGACCCGTCCTCTGCCGATACAGATGAAGACGGAACGAACGACGCAGACGATCGCTATCCACTCGATCGGGAATACAGCCGCGATGAGGACGAAGACGGCATGCCCGACGAATACGAAGAAAAGTATAACTTCTCCCCTACGCTCCGCGCAGATGCAGAAGAGGATACCGATGGAGATGGCCTCAAGAATATCGACGAGTTCATCTACGGCACAGACCCTATGAATACCGACACCGATAATGACGGCGTCATTGATGGCGAAGAAGTAGAAAAAGGCACAGAACCACTCGAGAATCCCTGCTTGGAATTCGGTTCACCCAAGCAACCGTTTGCAGATGTATCGAAGCACTGGGCGGAGGGATATGCCGTGCGACTGCAACGCGTGAAAGTGCAACCAACAGGCGCACGTTTGGCTGATGGATACGCCGAAGGCGATGTGCGGCTTTTTGCACCAGACCGAGCGATCTCACGGTTCGAATTACTGAAGCTCGCGCTCTTGAGTAGCTGCATAACAGTGGAGGATACGCAGGAACCTGCAACAGTCTTCACCGATGTACCACTCGCTGTTCGCCCTCGCGAACCAGCAGATCGTGCTGAGCGACGCCGCATTATTTACAGCGCAATGCGTGAAGGCATTGTGCAAGGCTACGAAGATGGTACGTTTCGACCCGATGCTCCAGTGAACCGTGCCGAGGCTGTGAAGATCTTGCTCGCTGCAGCACGGCTCAAACCCTTAAGTGACTACGATATTCCCGCACCACAATTTAGCGACGTACCAGTGGATGCGTGGTTTCGCGAATCAATCGAGCTCGCAGTGGGATACGACCTGCTTACTGGCTACCCAGATGGCACATTCCGACCGGAGCAGTCGATCACCCGCGCTGAGGCGGGGAAGCTCGTGTACTTGCTCATGCTTATCAACCCGCATGTGAACGGCTATGTGCTCCCGGCGGATGGCCTCGGGCTCACAGACACAGCAGAGGAAGACATGAAACACCTTGAACCCACTACAGAAGATTCTGCCGAATAAATCAGGCAGCGCAAAGCCGGGCATAGCCCGGCTGGAGCGCTTCCACCGTAGAGAAATATTAGACGTGGCTCTGCATTTCCTGGAAGGCCTGGATGAATTTTTCCAGATCTTCGGAGTCGAACATAATCGTCGTCTTCTGGCCACCGCGAGACTTCTCGCTCACCTTGAAGAACTTGCCGTTCCCGGACTGCTTTAAGTCGATGTAGAACGTGCGCTGGCGCCCGTGGATAGTGATGCTGTGCACTTCGTCAGCAAAACGGCGATCGCCACCTCCGCCACCTGCTGGTGGGCGAGGTGCCTGACTGCGCTGCTGTGGCGCTTCGCCAGAAGAATGCTGGTCGCCCTCATCGGACGGCATGCCTGTGAGCTCTGCCATTGGATCAAACATAGAAAGATTGGGTAGGAAAGTAATCAACGCTCCCTTCGCCGGTCGTCCTCGCACATGCGTGCTGAAAATGGCTGTTACTGAGAGCGCTATAAGACTACTCCGTCACGCCTTTGGTGCAACCGAGTCCTCGATTTTCGGGAACAGGATTGCGGGCTCACCCACGGTTTTCCAATCCTTCTGACTGCCCCACTGCTTCATGTCGTCAGTAATCACAAAATCGTGATCAAGCATCTTGGCGGCATATGACACACCGAGCTGCGTACTGATTTTCTGCGCAGTTTCCGGCATGAATGGCAGCAGCATGAGAGCTATGTGACGCAGACATTCCGCAAAGTTCCCGAGCGTCTGGATGCGTTTTTCTACATCGTCTTTTATTGTCCAAGGAGCGCGATCATTAAATGCACCATTCAAGATTGATACTGCTTCGGTCAGGCTTTGCATCGCTGCATGTAACTCGAAAGTATCCATTTGTTGAGCAAAGTCATCCCACAGCTTCTTTGTCTGCGATACAGACTCCTCATCGGTCGGAATCTGTACAACACCACCATCTTTCCGCAATAATACGAGTGCACGATTCAACATATTCCCAAGTTGGTTTCTCAACTTGGCATCGTACATTTCCTCGAGCCGCTTCCAGCTAAAATCCCCATCTCGCCCAACCGGAACTTCGTGGCTCAGGTAGAACCGCAGTGCATCCACGCCGTATTTGTCGATCACATCTTGAGGCACCACCACGTTGCCGAGGCTTTTGCTCATCTTCTCGCCTTCGCTGGTAAGGAACCCGTGTACGAGCAAGCGATCCGGAATGCGTACACCTGCTGCTTTGAGCATGCTCGGCCAAATGAGCGCATGGAAACGCGTGATGTCCTTGCCAATCACATGTGTGACTACTGCATCGTCCCACCATTCACGCTCTTCGTTCTTCGTAAAATAGCCGAGGCCAGAAATGTAATTGGTGAGTGCATCGCACCACACGTACATCACATGATCTTCGTCACCTGGCACATCAATGCCCCATGCGAGGCTTGTCTTTGGGCGCGAGAATGACACATCTTCGAGCCCCTGATCCAAGAGCGACAGTGTTTCGTTCGCACGGAAATCGGGCACGATGCGGTACTCTTCCTTGCCCCAATCTTTCGTGAGCAAACTCCGGAGATTTTCGGTGTCTTTGGAGAGCAGGAAGAACCAGTTTTCCTCAGTCACTTCATCCGGAATGGTGTGGTGCACTGGACACTTGCCGTCTTCTAGATCTTTCTTGGGCATAAAGCGCTCGCAGCCGGCGCAATAGAGCCCTGTGTAGCTGCGCTTCTCGAGCATGCCGGCATCTTTGAGCTTGTTCCACAGCGCCTGCACCGTTGCCTTGTGGCCGCTGTCCGCAGACGTGCGGATGAATTTGTCGTAGGAAATACCCAACCGTGTATAGAGATCCTGAAACAACACAACGTTGCGATCCACGAGTGCACGCGGGGTAACCCCCTCTTCCTCGGCTTTGCGCTGGATCTTGATGCCGTGCTCGTCGGTACCAATCTGGAAACGCACCTCATCTCCACGTAAACGGAACCAACGTGCACACACGTCGGCGAGCACCTTCTCCAGCACGTGCCCCATGTGCGGAGCAGCGTTGGGGTAGTCGATCGCGGTGGTGATGTACTGGCGCTTGCCCATGCGTAAGACAGCCTAGCGACGTTGCGCCAGACCGTGAAGCGGAAACACGAAGCTGATTACGCCGTCGCATCTGCCACGAACTGCTCCACGAACATCACGAATCCCTCGCCGAGAATGGCAAGAGCAACACCAACCGCCGCAGCGATCATAATGTTCTTTCCTTCGTTCCGTCCTTCGTCGCTCCCCCCGGAAGTCACCATTTTGAACGCACCCCATAGGAAGAACACCACCGCAGCACCGCCGATGACTTCGGAAACGATATCGATCACGCGCACAGCAAACTGAATAAGGAATGCACTCCCCGCTCCGCAACCTGGGTGCAATGTCTCGCAGTATTGCTGGTAAATAAAATCTTCTGCCTGCGCAGACGGGATGAGTGAAGCCAATAATGAAAGTAGTGTGAACATTAGAAATTCAAATTTACAACAGCTCCTACAATCGGACGCGACATGTTGATGAGGATACCTCCAATAATTGCCCAGAGCAGCATGGTACGAGCTTTGTCCGTTTCTTCACTCTTGCCGCGACCGAGTACAAGGCGCAACCCTGCGACCATCGCCACAATGGTGAAGGTGATATTGAACATCACGAGCATGAAGTCCACTGCAATAGTCGCAATCGCGAGGAATGGATTGCCACCACCCGAAGCTGCATTCGCACGCCCCACAGTAAAGGAAATGATCGTCTGTGAGAGCAGCGCTAGAGCAAAACCGCCGAGCGCATACAAAATCGAATTGCGTCCTTGGCTGATCTTGGATTCATCACCGCCGCTAATGAGCATTTGCGCGCCTCCCCACACCACAAATACGACAGCTGCTGCCGCGACAACAGCTACAAGAAGGTCTGCCACACTCCCCAGGATTGCCGGTGCGTTGTTCTCCGCCGAGCACCCACCTACGAGCGTACAGGCAAGACTTGCCCCACCTGCCGCAAACGTTGGCGTTGCGTGCAGGAGTCCCCCGAGGATGAGGAAGAGTACAAACATGATTAGTCAAAGAAGAGATCGTTCAGAATTCGTAGAATTGTTCCAGTAAATGACAGAACGACAATGCCGAGAATGGCACCGATCATCTTCGCCTTTCCAGTGGCGCGTTTATCGGCCTGATCGCTCGAAATCATGATCAAGAAGCCGCCGTAGAGCATCCAGAGAATACAAATACCCACGGCAACGCTGTAGAGCCACGGGAGCGTGGAGTTGAAGTAGTTGAACCACGTGGTCAGCCCAGGTCCAATGGTAATTTCATTCGGGCCGCTGATCGGTTCCAAAAGTGGCACCTTTCCGCGCACCATTGCATCGTCAGCAAATGCGCTCGGTGGCAGTGTCCCCGCCATTGCAGCAAGCCTGAAGGCCACGGAACGGATGTGCTTCCAAAAAGAAATCATCAAAATATTGTACCATAAACACCCCGCAAATACGAGGCCAAAACAACGCTCTACAAGCCGATATAGCCAAGAAAGAGGCTTCGTGCTTGCATCCGCGAGGCAGTCTCCGTAGCATCTGGCTCTGCGCGCGGATGTAGCTCAGTTGGTAGAGCGTCGCCTTGCCATGGCGAAGGTCGCGGGTTCGACCCCCGTCATCCGCTCCA
>JAGVDM010000008.1 GCA_020058765.1 Candidatus Peribacterales bacterium
CAGCCAACATACACGTGGCCTAATTCGTACGGTCTGCCTTCGAGGAGAAAAGACTCCTTGGCATATACAGACTTAGGGCGTGACAAACTCAACAGACGTATTTCCCTTTTTGCAGTAGTCGAAGTCCCACTGGCTCTTGAAGAGAATGATAACACGGCCGTCATGCGCTGTGGTGACCATGGCGGAGTATGGAAGCTGTAAAGCTTCTACATCACGCAGAGTGCCTTTCACTTCACGCGCGATGTGGTAATCCAGCGGTGCAAGCTGTGTCTCCACGCCATATTCGGTTTGGAGCCTTGCTTGCACCACATCAAACTGCAGGCGACCGACTGCTGCCAAGATCGGTTCCCGTTGGGTGGAACGGGCGTTGAGTAGCACTTCAACAGCTCCTTCCTGCGTGAGCTGGGTAAGCCCTCTATCAAACTGTTTGCGGCGGAGCGTATCGTTGCACATCACGCGCGCGAAACACTCCAGCTCAAAGCGCGGCATAGATGCAAAATGGATGGGAGTACCCACATACAACGTGTCGCCAAGGCGAAGATCCCCCGTATGACCAAGACCAATAATGTCGCCCGGGTAGGCCACGTCTGTCGTCTCGCGATCACGTGCAAATAGGCGATGCGAACGCGCCAAGCGGAGCTTCTTGCCCGTACGAGCGTTGGTTACATCCATATCCCGTGTGAAGATACCGGAGCACACACGAAGAAAGGCCACCTGATCGTGATGCCGAGGATCCATGTTTGCCTGCAGCTTGAAGACGAATCCAGAAAACTCAGTGCGTGCGCGAATGTCTTCCTGGCGCATGTCCGGCGACGGACAGAGATCCAGAAAGGCTTCTAAAAAAGCTTCTATGCCATAGTTGGTCAGAGCGCTCCCAAAGAAAACGGGAGTAACAGTACCCTCCAAGAACCGCTCGCGAGTAAATGGTTCACCCGCATGATCCAGAAGATCCAAATCTCTCTGAAGAGATTCGCGTTCTTCCTGTGTAAGGAGGGAACTTTCTGCATCATCGAGCGGAACAGATTCTGATGGAACCATCAGTGACGCTGTGGTGTCTGGCTGAAAAACGGTAGCGACACGGCTGCGCCTGTCACAAAGACCACGGAAGTCTGCGCCTTCTCCAATCGGCCAGTTGAGGGGAGAAGCACCAATACCCAGTACTTGTTCAATTTCTCCTAAGACGCCGATGGGATCTCCTCCGGGGCGATCCAATTTGTTCACAAATGTAATGATGGGAATCTTGCGCTGTACGCAGACTTTAAAGAGCTTCTTGGTTTGCGGCTCCACTCCTTTGGTAACATCCAGCACCATTACTGCGCAGTCGGCAGCCATGAGGGTGCGGTAGGTGTCTTCGCTAAAGTCCTCGTGTCCGGGTGTATCGAGTAGGTTGATATGAAAACCCTGATACTCGAAGCTGAGAACAGTGGAGGTAACAGAAATGCCACGCTTACGCTCCAGCTCCATCCAGTCGGAAGTGACTGCACGCTGGTTGCGTCGTCCACGCACCATGCCTGCCACATCAAGGCAGCCCGCATAGAGCAGGAGTTTTTCCGTAATTGTCGTTTTGCCGGCGTCTGGGTGAGAAATAATGGCGAAGGTTCTCCGTCGCAGCGTTTCTTTGCGCAGAGAAGACTCTTCACGGCTCTCTCCGTGGGGACTCGTCATACTCATTCCATAGTATGGGCTATATTGCAGATTTTGTAGCCCTTTTCCGATGTATTCCACGATGCTTCAAGAGCTGGCAGTGTCCCACTGCACTTCATCATTTTCTGTCGCAGAACATATCACCCCTGTTCCGCGACAAGCGCTGTAAAGGCTTGTGCTTCTTCGGAATACGCAGAGAGTTCGCCTGCATCAATATCAAAATACCATCCATGCAAGGACACACTCCCCTGCTCCACCCGTTCACGTACCCACGGGAACGTGAGCAGATTCTGCAAGGAAACTGTGATGGCGATTTGCCCGCAGGTTCTGGCCTGCTCTGTGGGTGATGCGTCTGGCATATCACGCAACACACGCTCGCGCGCGGTACTCGCAATCGCCACCCAAGCGGCAATGAACTCAAACTGCGTGTGTTCCCCATCCATGAGCGCTTGTATGCCGCCACAACCCGAATGGCCGAGCACAATGATGCGTTCAACGCCCAAGCCTTTTACCGCAAACTCGATTGCGGAACGCACACCAGGTGCCTGCGCCTCGTTGGAATAGGGCGGCACAAGGTTCGCCACATTACGTATGACGAATAGATCCCCCGGATCGGCGCCGGTAAGCAGCGCAGGATCTACTCGAGAATCGCAGCAGGAAATCACAAGTGCACGTGGATTTTGGCTCTTTCGTAAGCGAGAGAAGAGGCTTTCTTCCCCGTGAATATACTTCGCCCGAAACTGCTGGAAGCCGGCGATGAAATCGGGAATGTCTTTCATGAATGTACGCCACCACACTACGAGCATGCAGCCCTAGTGGGCAATGCAGATGGACGTTTTCTGCAGGAACGCGTAGGCTGTGGGTTTGTTTCATCCCCATCACTCCTATGTCCCTCTTCAAAAGCAAAATGCTCTCATGGTGGCAAATTGGTATCGTGAAATTCTCGGTGTTCTGCATCGGTATAGCGATCGGCGCATATTGGTCTGCTGTGTTCCTTCCATACGTCACCACCCTCTTGATCGTAGGAATCGCTGTTGGGCTATATGCTGTATTCTTCTGGATACAGAAGTAATCTACAATCCGTGCAGATTCCCCTCTCGCCATGCCACGCGTAAGCATCTATCTCAACTTCGCAGGAAATACCGAAGAAGCCTTCAACTTCTACAAATCCGTCTTCGGCGGAGAGTTCGAGGGCGGCATCCATCGCTTTAGCGACATTCCTGTACAAGAAGGACAACCGCCGATTCCCGACGAAGCAAAGAGCCAAGTAATGCATGTGCAGCTGGAGATCTACCCGGGGTACATTCTCATGGGTACCGATGCACCGGAATCCATGGGCTTCAAGCTGCAGGTGGGCAACAATGTGTACGTCAATCTGGAGCCAGATACGACACAGGAAGTAGACACGCTCTTTGCACTGCTCTCTGCTGGTGGAAAAGTGGAAATGCAGCCACAGAAGATGTTCTGGGGTGCGTACTACGGTTCGTGCACAGACAAATTCGGCGTGCAGTGGATGTTCAATTGCGCGAGCACACAGTAATCTGCCGTCATGCCCCAACTCGACGCCTGGGAAAAGGAGTATCGCAATCCGCAGCTTGTTGCCGTGGGTGATGATCCACAACGAAGTGTCTTGAAGTACCTGAAATGGTTGCGCAGGAAAGAGAAGAAAGATCTGCCTGGCCTTGCCGTGCTGGATTTAGGGTCTGGCATTGGCAAGAACGCGAATTTTATGGCGAAGGAAGGAGCGACGGTGACAGGGATTGAGCTTTCACCTACTGCCGTTGCCATTGCCAAACAGCGTGCAGCGGAAGAAGGCGTAACAGTAACGTACCTGCAGCGCAGCTTTGGCGAGGTATTCCCATTGGGGGATGTGAGCATCGATCTGGTACTGGATGTTATGGCATCGAATTCATTGAACGAACAAGAGCGTGCCATCTATTTGCAAGAAATGCACCGGGTGCTCAAGCCCGGTGGTCACGCGCTCGTGCGCGGCCTGTGCAAAGATGGAGACAAGAATACCAAAGCACTCCTCGCGAAGTTCCCTGGGGAGGAATACGACACCTATCGCAATCCGGATATGAATCTGGTGGAGCGTGTATTTAGCGAAGAGGATTTCCGCAAGACCTATAACCCCCTCTTCGAGATTCTCTCGCTCGAGAAGAAATCGAACTATGCACGGTTCAACGGGCGCGTATACAAACGCAATTACTGGATGGCATCGCTGCGCAAGGCAGCAAACGAATGTTGTGACTTGGGAAGCAACAACCCTACACTATCTACATGAAGCATCATTCTCATTCTGAAACCGAACGTATCAAGCTCTTCAGTGATGGATTCTTCGCCATCATTATCACCATTATGGTGCTGGAAATTCATCCACCGAACGACGCGACGCTGCATGCGCTTCTTGGCGTTCTCCCGTCACTTCTGAGTTATATTTTGAGCTTCCTATACCTCGGTATCTATTGGAACAATCACCATCACCTCTTGCACGCTACTGACACCATCACGGGAGGCATGCTCTGGGCGAATCTCCACCTGCTCTTCTGGCTATCGCTCATACCATTTGCCACCAGCTGGATCGGCCGAAGCGTTGGCGGCATATTGCCAACAGTTCTCTACGGAATCGTTCTGCTTATGGCCGCATGTGCGTACTTCATCCTGCAGAGCAGGATTATCATGAATGAAGGAAAAGAATCCCGCCTTGCAAAAGCAATTGGCAAAGATCCCAAAGGCAAGGCTTCATTAGCGCTCTATTTGCTCGCCATTGCCACCTCATTTCTGCAACCGTGGATCGCCTATGTCATTTTTGCCATTGTCGCAATCCTCTGGATCGTGCCAGATAAAAGGCTTCAAAAATTCTTCGACCACCTTGATGACTAGCCATGGGACACCTCACTCTTGATCTTCATGAGATCTTCAATGACGGCAAATCAATCGCGCAAGAGCTCGGTGCTGTGATTGACCGCGCAGTGGAAAAGAAGATTCGCATGGTGGAAATCATTCCGGGCAAAGGGAGCGGCCAACTGCGCAGGAAAGTAGTACGGTTCCTGCAACAGTCCCACATAAAAGCCAAGTACCACCGCTTCGAGGTAGACGAGAAGAACCATGGACGGCTCTTTGTGCACTTCAAGTTCTAAAGGCCGCGAAGAATATATTGAGCAAATAGAAGAATTTCTTCGCAAAAGAGGCCCTCTGCACACAAATACCAATTCGACATTTCAAGAACAAAGAAGCTGTCTTCTTGTTTATGACAGCGACTTATCAAATCTCCAAACTACACGCGTAAACATCGAATGTTTGCTATTCTATACATTTAAGAGTACCGTGAACATGAACATTCATACATATTCCCCCACATTCCATGTTAGAACACTCTTCTTTTCCCTCCGAGGGGAAATCTCTTCAGCAGTGGTTTTGTACAGGAATACTACTGTTGATCCTCGCCATTCCAATGGCCATATCCGGAGTATCCGTCGCGCATGCGGCAACTGCGCCCACTTTAGGTGCAGCCGAAACCTACGCGGTCTTTGGCAAAGCGGGTGTCACCAACGACTCCGCCGCAGGTACCACGCACATCTGGGGAAATGTGGGTGCCGATGCTACGAACGTGACTGATCTGGATGACGCAACGCAGGTAGATGGAGTGATCGACAGCGGAACCGGCGTCGAAGCTGCTATTTTAACGGCATACGGTGTCCTTGCAGGTCAGGCTCCTGACGGAGTCCTAGATCTGTCGGGAACGAATACTGTCACGCCTGGTCTCTATACTGTAGGGGCAACCACGCTGAACGGCACACTCACCCTCGACGGTGCGGGCGTATATATCTTCCGCAGCTCCTCGAGTATCTCCACCTCCGGCCCCGCAGTGGTGAGCCTGATCAACGGAGCAACTCCCTGCAACGTGTTTTGGCAGATCCCCGCCGCCATGACGATTGGTGCCGGTACCCAAATGGTCGGAACTATCATTACGGATACGGAGCTTATCTCGCTCGCAGCGGGAGCAACACTGCAAGGCCGAGCATTGTCGCGCATTGCCCAAGTGACGCTCGACAGCAGTCAAATCACCGAGCCGACTTGCGTAAGCGAAGAAGTGGCAGTTGTGACGGAGGGTCGTCGACGGTTGCACAGCCCAATGATTAGTGTGACGAAGGTTCCAAATCCACTCGCCTTACCCGGACCGGGATCGGTCACGTACACCTACAAAGTTTCCAACCCTGGAGAATACACGATGGATAACATTACGCTCGCCGACGACAAGTGTGATGACGTGAATTATGTTTCCGGCGACATCAATAATGATTCGTTGCTGCAGCGTACAGAGGTATGGGAATACCACTGCACCGCTTGGCTCACACAGCACACGTATAATGCAGCTACGGCAATCGGATACGCCAATGGTCTCCCAGCGCACGATATCGCCTACGCCACCGTGAACGTTGGCTCACAGCTTCCACCACCGTTGATCCATGTGATTAAAACACCAAACATGTTTCTCCTGCCGTATGGCGGAGGGACGGTGACGTACACATACGAAGTGAGTAACCCCGGCATCGTGGCATTGCACTACGTGCAGATCAGCGATAACAAGTGCGATGACGTGCATTACGTTTCCGGCGACATCAACGACGACAATACGCTCGACATGAACGAAACGTGGATCTACACCTGTAAGGCGAATCTTGATGTGACAACGAAGAACACCGTTACGGCCATGGGAAATGCCAATAACGAGACGGCCGTCGACGTCGCATTCGTGACGGTCGTTGTCGCCCCCCGCCCAGCAATCGTCGTTCCGACCGTTCATTCCTCAGCTCCGCCTGAACCAACCGCACCCGTGCCGACCCCCGAAGTGCCGCTCCTGCCCAATACTGGAGTCGGTCCTCAATCCACAAGCATTGTATGGGGCGCATCGAGCCTATTGATTGCTCTCTCTTTCGTACTCGCGACCTACCAGGCAAAACGATTCTTGGCATCGAGGAAGTAATTGAAACTTTCAAAGCTCCGGAGGAACGTTCCTCCGGAGCTTTTGCATCTGCTCTAAACGCATGCGCATAAACACTCCTACAAGAACGGCAAAGCTCGCCATCGTGTTCTTAGGGTGTGCATGCTTTGCCTTGTTGCTTCCATTCGCTCCTCACGCAGAGATGAAGGCAGCATTACGAAGATCGGTGCCGGGTACGGCATTCCTTCGAAAACCAGCGGCGCAAACGGGTTTGCCTGTGCGCCTAAGAATCCCGAGCATCCAGGTGAATGCCGCAATAGAATCCGTCGGCCTTACGACGAAGAGGGCAATGGATGTACCTAGCCATCCCGACAATGTCGGTTGGTACAACTTGGGGTCACGTCCGGGAGAGATCGGCAGTGCCGTGCTGGCCGGGCACTTGGATTGGTACAATGGAAAAACGGCGGTTTTCCAGCATTTGGATCGGCTGCGCAAGGGAGACACGCTGTCCGTTGAAACAGACAACGGCAGGTTCCTGCTTTTCGTCGTACGAGAAATTCGTACATACCAACCTACCGAATACGCTCCCGAAGTATTCCAGAAGAGTGACGGACGCCACCTGAACTTGGTGACCTGCGGCGGCACGTGGGACAGTGCCCGAAAGATGTATAGCAAGCGACGGGTGATCTTCACGGATGCGATCGAAAAACTGTAACTTGCACGAGTATGCGCACTTCATCTTCGGCCATTCTTCGTTCTAGAGGTCATTGAAGAACGCCTTGATCGCCGCTGCAGTATCGCGCGGCCAGTTATGCGGATAGTTGTTGCCTTGGCTATCAATGTCCTTCTCGTGCGGGCAGAACGCCACCGGATTGCCTGTGCTGCAATCGGTATGCTTCACGCAATTCAAGTCACTGGGTTCTGTGGGGATTGTATCCCACGTGCAGGAATTGGATTCCACGCGCAACTCTCGCGTTCGCTCTGCACCGCTAAACGGTGCAAGATTGTCATCTGGATTATGAATGAGCATTGCAGCCGCTGGGCCCGCGCAATCGGTCATCACGGAATCACCGCCGACCGTAGCAGACGCACGAACCACATCACCGCGCACGCACGCCACGCTGTTGGCCATCCATGCACCGAGGGAATGCCCCACCACATAGATGCGATCCATATCGATGCAGTACTGATCAGCTAGCTGCTCCACGATGGCATCGAAGAAAGCGACGTCCCGCGTTTCGTACGCGGTGTTCCCCGGATCCGCCCAACTGTAACTACTGCCATTCTTGAGTGCTTCTGGGTACACAATGAACGCTTCCTCTATTTCTCGATCAAGCCGATAGTATGACCGCACCTGTTCGTTGCTGTTCGTTCTGCCATGGAACGCCACGATAAGCGGTGACGGATCATGCGACACATACCGTCTTGGCACCGTAAGAAGATACGAGCGCTGCGCACCAAATACCGTTACAGCGGATGGCGGAGTGCCTGCGGGCTTTCCGCAGCCTGCAGAGTGCGCATACGTAATGCGATCTTCTTTGTAGCGCACAAAACGATGAATGAGATCGGCTGCGCGCTCGCGTGTGAGCTCTGCCCACGGCAAAAATGTATGTGCGCTCACAATGCCTGGCCGATCAAATTCCACAACGTACGGCGCGTACCAGTTCTCTCCTCTGCCCTCCCGTACTTCTTCCCCTCCTGCCTGCAGGATCATCTTCATTGCTTCTGCAATGTTCACAGTGCGCGACGGTTGAAAGGTACCATCGGGATACCCCGCTACAATCCCACGACGCTCTGCGGCACACACGAACGGTGCGAACCATGCATCCGCTGGAACATCGGGGAAGCACGAACCGCCTACCGGGGTGCTACCGCCGAGTGCGGCAAACACCAGCTTGAGAAATTCCGCGCGATTGATGGGATCGCGAGGACGGAATGTACCATCGGGATTCCCGTGGATGACATCGCGATTCTTGAGGAACTCCACAGCTTCGCGATACTGAAACCACGATCGCTCCATATCTGGAAAAGGGAGTGGTGCTGCCGTTGCTGGTGGCACCCATCCCACGGCACATGCGAACAAAATGCCAGTGGCAATGACCCGCGGAAAACGCACGAAGAGGATCGTAGCGAATTGTGCGCAATGATGGACTCCCCATGTACGTGAACCCTTGTGTAGTACCCTTGGCTATACAGAGTTGTGCGAGAAGCATCACACTATGCAGGAATATCTCAGCGCTAGCGCAGCATTGCGCATCGGGTAGAATGCTGAACAATTCTTCTCCCCTCTCTGTTTATGAATCTTCGCCCTGCAATTGTGGAAGGCATCGGCACCTTCCTTCTGTCTTTCGTCGTGCTTGCCGGAACACATGACTTAATCGGCTTTCTCCCTACACCGCTTGCAGCGGGTCTCACACTGGGTGTGTTTGTATATGTGGCGGGCAACATCAGCGGTGCGCACATCAACCCTGCCGTCACTATCGCTCTCGCCTCCATTCGAAAAATCAGCAACTCACAAGCTGCACTCTACGTGGTGGCACAGCTACTTGGCGGTTTACTTGCACATACGATCTTCAAGGGATTCCACGAATTGAACGGTAGTGGTGTTGTGAGCAACAACGGCACAATGTTCTTTGAGGCGATTGGTACATTCGTACTCCTCTTTGGTATTGCAGCTGTCGTGCACGGAAAAGTTGAGAAGGCAGCGGCAGGAATGGCCATTGGCGGCTCTCTGCTCATTGGTATTCTGATCGCCAGCGTTGTTGGTGCAGGTGCCTTGAACCCTGCAGTGGCACTGGCACTGTGGTCACTCAACCCTGCAACGATTCTGGGACCAATCGCCGGAGGTATTGCGAGCGTTTGGGTATTCAAAATGCTCGTACAGGAATAGGCAAAATGCATTTTCTACGCCGTTCTACATTGTAGAACGGCGTTTTTGTATGTGCATATTCTCCGGCAAAAGCGGCTCTTAGAGCCTTGACTTGCATGTTCAGCCTCGAACAATCGACTACTCTTCTTCATTTTCTTCCTTCTCTATGTCGATACTCACCGCGCGACCGCCTACTCTCCAGAGCACATTACCGGAACGCGGAAAACCCATCCTCTCGGATGCGGAAATCCTGGCGACATGCGAAAGAGCTCGGAAAGAGCTGTATACAGCAGTAGATGCTATTGTGGAACCCGACGATTTGGTGCGCAGAAGCCGTCTGTATATGGCGGTGAATGCTGTACTGCCCGAACTACCAATGGGTGGCATAGGTATTGAGCATGCGAAGGAACAACTGCGCACACTCCTGCAGGATCCCAACCTTACAAAGACCGATCCCACGAAGGGAAAGTGGAATCCGCTGTGGGATGCTATGCAGAAACGAAAAGTCTAAAACATTACTGGGTGTAGGTTGTGGACGGGACATTTGTCACATCCAAATCTACCCAGTCAAAGGTAGCCGAACCGTCGCCCCATTCCACGGCACCGCCAGTGTTGCGGTTGCCGAGTGACTGGAGTGATGCTTGCAATACCGAACTCCCATTATTGACCTGTGGATTGACGATGAATCCGCGCAGACCAAGCTCAATGGAGAAGTCGGGTTCGATTTCTACTGCTACATCTGATGCCTCCAGACCCGAACACGTAACGGTGATCTGGCCAGTGTACCCGGTTGCAGAGCAATCATGCGTGAGTGATGCATCCTCCATATTGATCAACTTGAAACTATTACTGAGGAACTGCACGTTCGTGGCGTTCACACTGAATACCAATGTATCGAGGAGCACAGAACTGACGCCGTCTTCCGTATCGTCATTGCCTTCGGCACTGAAGCGGAACACACCAAATGTCTGTGTGCCAGTTGGCACAGGGCTCTGGTCCTGATCGTTGCTCGCATTCTCAATGCTCGTAATCTTGGCGTAGGCAACATCGTGAGTAGAGCCGACGATATCCTGATCTGGCCCGGGAATCGATCGCCCAAGGAATACTTCGCCATCTTCGGAACTGTCTCCATCGTTGGTCGCTAGGGCGTCCTTGGAACTTGCACCACGCGCCGTAATCGCAGGTTTTGCAGAGTCGTCGGCCAAACGCACGGTAACGCTCTCGCCGCTATCGAGACCCTGTGCCTCCGATTTTACAATTCCGCGTACGATATAGGTGATTTCTGCATTCTGCGGAATGGTGATCGATGTGCTGGCACAGAAGTGATTCGACACAATCGGCGAACAGCTCGCCACGCTCAGTGTTTCACCTGTGCTCTGACCATCTTTGACCAGAAGCAGCTGCGTGAAGACTCCTTCATCGGCAACAATCCGTAGCTTCGTCACCTTTACAGCCTCGCCGGTTGCACGGAATCGCAACCGAAGCAAATCGGGTGATTCGTTGCCCTCCACAAGAATGCGGCTGCGCACCGGAGTGGAATCTGCACTCACGAACAAATTTCCGCGGCCACGAATATCGAATGCATCCGCGCTCACGGTATGCACAGCAATCCAGCAAATTGCGGTTTCGGTACATGGAGCATTGTCGATCTCTATGCCGGAAAGATCACGAGCATCCGCTAACCCGACAGCTTGTACAAAACGAGGATCATCGAGGCTGAACTCCACGCCGAATGCCCCTGTGTTCACACTCGTCTGCAAATCGGCCACCAGTTCTATGCGTACCATGGCGCCATCTGACACCGAAATGGACAGTGGGCTGAATGTCACCGTACCGGAATCGGGTGCAGCGGTTGCCATGAGCTGTTCAGCATCTCCATTGCCATCTACGTCCGCATAGATCCGGTAATTGGATGCCATGGTGAGGGATCCAGTAAATGCGCGGAATGACAGGTGTGTTACTGCAACATCCTGTCTACCAGCGATGGCATCGAATGCGAGCAGTGTGATGTCCTTTGCGCCCGGCGCAAGAGTTTGTGTACTCGCAGTGCGTTGCTCTATACGCAATGCACCGTGATAGATCGGTTCTGGCACAACCACGCAAATGCTGCTGCATCCATCGCTATCAAGCACATTGCCATCATCACATTGCTCGGGGTACTCCAAAGCTCCATTCCCACATACTGCGTTTACAGACGGCACACTCGACGCGCTCGACGTTGCCACTGTTTGAATCAGCTCATCCATGGAAACAATCAAGTACGCCATGTCACTGCGCGTAAGCAGGTGACCGCCGCTTCTGGGGAAGTATTCGAACAGGCCGCGTTCGGCTGCGACTTCGAAGTACGGGATGTACCAATAATCAGGTGCGTATTGACCAGATGAAACAGGAATATTCCATGCACGCGTAGCCATTTTCATTGCCTCTGCCAGATTGACGGTTTGCACACCACGGAATGTCCCATCTGGGTAACCGCTAATGATCCCCTTCTCCTTTGCGAAACATGCAACCTTCCAGAACCACTGCTCCTCACCGGTAAAATCGGTGAAGCAGCGCGTGTTGTATACATTCTCTACTTCATCACCAAATACCGAGAGCATGAGAATCTTCAAAAATTCGGCTCTATTGATCGGTTGATCCGGCCGGAAAATACCAAAACCATACCCCTGCACAATGCCGTGATCAGCAAGTACATCTATAAAGAATGAATGCGGATGATTGACCGTATCAACAAATTTGGCTGCATGCACTGCGGATACCGAAAGTGCAAAACAGAGCACACCGAAGAAGAATCGTGATCGCATACATGCATTGTACTCATGATGAGGAAGAGGGCACCTTGCACCACGAGGAAACTGTTATCCCATCTGCGCCATTTCGTCGGTGTCCTCCAGCTCCTGTTGCGCTTGATCCATGCGCGCATTCTGATCGATCACTCCTTCTGGGGTAGGTTTTGCGTCTGCGCCAAGGACTGCATCCGCCTCTTCTTGCTTTCGAGTTTTTGTTGCTGCGTGCGGAATATTTTTTGCATCCGCTTCACGTTGTACTCGTTCAGTACGTTTTTTTTCATCATCACTCTGACCCGACACCGAATGTTTTAATGCATCAAGTCGCTGCACTGCCTGTTGTTCCGTAATTTCTTTTCCCTGCGTTTGGCGAACGAGATTGCGCAACATGTCGAGCCGACCATGATCTGCTCGCGCATATTGTTCCGGGTTGGATGCGGATTGGCCGAGAATATCTTTCTCGTCGTCACGATTGGGCATATGGGCAAGTATAGCAAAAGAGAGGTGAAATGAGGTACGGCATCTATGCGACATCCCTTTTTGCGATACTATAGATAGAGACACCCTGCCCCGTAGCTCAGCTGGGTCGACGAGGCCTTTGGCCGAGTCGCAAATGAAAAGAAATGCGCCTGCGCGATGATCCGTTCTGGGATAGCATAGAGACGCC